>NZ_JBIVKZ010000003.1:137499-697117 GCF_044751025.1 Streptomyces sp. NPDC088747 | reverse complement strand
GCGGGTGGAGTAGGGGTGGGTTTTTCGCCCCCTCCGCCCCTTCCCGTCCCGTTCCGGGGGGGGGGGGGCCCCCCCCCCCCCCCCCCCCCCCCCGGGCGCCCCCCCCGGCGGGCCCCCCCCCCCCCCCCCCCCCGCCCCCCCCCCCCCCCCCCCCCCCCCCCCCCCCCCGCCGCCCCCCCCCCCCCCCCCCCCACGACCGCGCACAGTGAGACGAACGCGTGCTTCCCGGACATCCCCCGTACCCCCGTCCCCGTGGGTCCCCGTCGCCGCCTCCGCTCTCGGTGCGGCACCCACACCATGCGGCGCGCGGCGACGGCGCGGTACCTCGGAACTCTGAGGGTCACTTCTTCCCTGGTGGGGTGTACTCCTTGAGGTAGTGAGCGACGCGGTCGGCGTAAGGGCGGTACTTCGGGGGAACCCCGCCCGCGTCGTTCACTTTCTTGTACGAGGTGCGGTAGGCGGCGGCGATCAGCACCCGGCGGTCGCCCGGCAGGCCGGATTCGAGGCGCGGCGCGATCCAGCACAGATAGCGGCCCATCGCCGGAATGGACTCGGCGGGCGGGAAGGGCGGCTGGGGAACCTCCTCCTCGGGCGTGCCGTCGTCGTTCATCCACCAGCGCAGCACGCTCGGTGTCCAGCGCGCGATGCCGTACTCGTCCTTGTCAGGGTCGGACAGGTCCGGGTCGAAGTCGCTCTCCACCTTGAGCATGGCGGCGAGGAGCGGGGGCGTGACGCCGCCCTGCGAGCAGTCGTGCGCCGTCTCGACGATCAGCAGGCGGTAGGCGGGCGGGATGCCCCGGTCGGTGCGGAGGTCGGCGGCGCCGTACGCGGTGGCGGTGACGTTCGCGCTCCGGTCGGCCCCCTTTCCGGCCGGACCGTCGTCGCCGGCCCAGGTGCTGATGCCGTATCCGAGCGCCGCGACGGCCACGGTGGCCGCGGCTGCCGACCCGCCGAGCACCAGCGCCGACCGGCGCCCGCGGCGGACGAACACCCGGGGCATCCCGGGCAGCCGCGATGCCCGTCCGCCCGTGCCGGCCACCGCTTCCACGCGCCGCAGCAGAGCCTCTCCGGTGACCCGCTCCTGGTGCGTACGGGCCAGGCAGTCCCGCAGGATCTCCCGCCAGGTGTCCGGGAGTTGAGGAGACATGCGCAGTTCCTCGGTGCCGCGCGCGTAGGCGACCGCGGCGTCCCGGCGAGCCAGGGAGGTGCCGCCGGGCAGCGGGTAGGAGCCGGTGAGCACGAGGTGGGCGAGGACGCCGAAGGCCCAGATGTCCGCCGACGGCCTTATCCGGCGCCCGCGTTCGCCGATCTCCGCCCACAGCAGCTCGGGCGGGGTGTAGTCGGGTGTCGAGAACGCGGGCGTGTACGCGTGGGTGCCCTCCATCTCGGCGGCCATGTTGAAGTCGGCGAGGCGGGCCGAACCGTCCTTCATCAGCAGCACGTTGGCCGGTTTCAGATCCCCGTGCACCCAGCCCGCCTGGTGCAACTGGACCAGCCCTTCGCAGATCTGGCCCAGCAGGGCGGACCCCGCCGGGGGACGCGGCGCCCGAGACAGCAGCGCGGCCAGTGAGCCCTCCGCCTTCTCCAGTACGAGGACGGTGGCGCCGTCGAGTCCGGGGCGGGCCGGGTCGTCCACCGTCAGGGTCTCGTAGAGGCGCACCAGACGGGGCGCGGAACGCAGACGGCTGAGCAACTCCAGCTCACGCTCGGCCAGTTCGCGCAGGTGGGTGAGCTGGCGGGGCGTGTGGGTGCCGGTGGGCAGGAACTTGAGGGCGGCCGTGCCGGGGAGTTCGGCCCGCGAGTCGGCCCGGCGTGCCTCGTACACGCTCCCGAACGCGCCCGTCGCGATCGGCGCGCGTATCTCCCAACTCCCCACGCGGTAGCCCTTGGGGACCGAAACCGCGTACGGATCGCTCATGACACACCCCGGGTCGCGGGCGCCGTCAGGACGGAGAGGTCGCTCTCGCGCACGAGGTCGAAGCGGAGCGCCAGGGAGACCAGGGACTCCTTCTTGCCGTTGAGGCGGGGGCCGGAGTCCGCGGTGTCGGGGCCGGGTTTGAGGCGGAGCTTGACGGCCAGGTAGTCGATGTTCCACTGGACGTTGGCGCGGCTCGCGGAGGGCCAGTGGGGGCGCAGCCGGTCGACCACCTGGTCGACCGTGGGGATCGGGGCGTGCGGTTCGCCGCGTAACCGGGGTTCGCACAGGGCGGCGAGGACCGCGAAGTAGCGCTTGGTGCGGTCCACGGAGAAGGCGGGCGCGGTGGTCGCGCCGTCGAGGCCGCCGGAGGCGCGCAGGTAGTCGTGGCGCGGCGCCCACACCTCGATGGGCAGCAGGTCGCCCGCCGCGGGCAGCACGATCCGGGAGAACTCGAAGGGGACCGGGGCGTCCAGCCGCCCCGGGCCGACCTTGATGTGCTCGCCGGCGCCCTCCGGGTTCTCGACGACGTACGTCTGGTGCGCGGAGAGGTTGCTGAGTGTCCAGAAGGCGCCCTGCGCGGTGATCTCCCCCGCCCGGCGGGAGACGCCGTCGTGCGGGATCGCGAGAACGTTGTCGTGCGCTGAACGCCCGAAGCTCAGCCGTTCGCCGGGTGCGAGCCGGAACTGGTCCGTGCTCCGGTCGGTGCGGGGCTCGTCCTCCGTGGTCGGCGGAGGTACCACGATGATGCTGTACAAGATGCGCTCCCCAGGCCTGGCAACTGCCGCAGTCAGGTTAGGGCGACACACCAGGGCCGTGTCTCCCCTTGTGCACAGGGAGACACGGCCCTTGGAGCGATTGGCGCGAACTGTTCAGCGGTGCCCCCGTGTTGCCGGGCTCCGCCGCTCGCCGGTCGCGGGTGTCAGGAGGTGCGGATCACGATCGAGGAGCACACCTTGTCGGCGAACGTCTGCTTCTTCGCGTCCCACGCCGGCCACAGCCAGCCCAGGTAGCACGCGAAGCTGTCGAGGAAGTGGGCGAGGCGGCGGACGAACGCCATGCCGACGCCCATCGGCCGGCCGTCGATCTCGCGCACCAGGCGGATGCCGAGCGCCTTCTTGCCGAGGGTCTGGCCGGTGCGGCCTTCCTGTATCAGCTGCCATATCGCGATGCCGATGATGGCGATGAAGCCGATCGCCACCAGCGCCGGGGTGTCCTTGCCGACGATCACCAGGATGTAGGGGACCGCGAACACGAGCATGTCGACCAGGGTGCCGAGGAAGCGCTGGCCCCAGTTCGCGTAGGGCGGCTGGGCGCCGTAGCCCGGCTGCTGCGGGTAGCCGTAACCGGCCTGGCCGGGCTGCTGCGGGTAGCCGTAGCCGGGCTGCTGATCCTGCTGGGGGTAGCCGTAACCCTGCTGCGGCGGAACGCCGGGGGGAGTCTGCGGGGCGCCGTAACCGGGCTGGCCCTGCGGCTGGCCCTGCTGGGGGTAGCCGTAGCCGGGCTGCCCCTGCTTCGGGTCCTGCGGCTGTCCGTACGGGTTGGGTGAGCCGAAACTCATGGCGGTTTTCCTCCAGGCAAGGGGCGGGGACGGCGCGGATGCGCGGAGGAACGTCATGATATGAGCGGTATGCCCCCCAACACGGACCGCGATGGTGCACCGCATATCGTTCTGTGACAGGCCAGTTCTTGTCCAGCCGATGAGCACATATGTTGTGCAGCTGCAATCTTCGTGATCTTCCCGGCCCCTCCCGGCTCCGCCCGATTGGAACGATGCCGCGGTCATCCGGGAGGATGGGGCACATGACCGCCCAGATTCTCGATGGCAAGGCCACCGCAGCCGCGATCAAGTCCGACCTGACCGTCCGCGTGGCGGCCCTGAAGGAGAAGGGCGTCACGCCCGGCCTGGGGACCGTCCTGGTCGGCGACGATCCCGGAAGCCAGAAGTACGTCGCCGGCAAGCACCGCGACTGCGCGCAGGTCGGCATCGCCTCCATCCAGCGCCAACTGCCCGCCACCGCCACGCAGGAGGAGATCGAGGCGGTGGTGCGCGAGCTGAACGAGGACCCCGCCTGCACGGGTTACATCGTCCAGCTGCCGCTTCCCAAGGGCATCGACGAGAACCGCATCCTGGAGCTGATGGACCCGGACAAGGACGCGGACGGGCTCCACCCGATGAACCTCGGCCGCCTCGTCCTGAACGAGCCGGCCCCGCTGCCCTGCACCCCCAACGGCGTTCTCACCCTGCTGCGCCAGTACGGCGTCGAGATCAAGGGCGCCGAGGTCGTGGTCGTCGGCCGTGGCGTGACCATCGGGCGCCCGATGCCGCTGCTGCTCACCCGGCGCAGCGAGAACGCCACGGTCACCCAGTGCCACACCGGCACCCGTGACCTCGCCTCCCACCTCAGGCGCGCGGACATCATCGTCGCCGCCGCGGGCTCCGCGCACCTCGTCAGGCCCGAGGACGTGAAGCCCGGCGCGGCCGTCCTCGACGTCGGCGTCTCCCGCGGCTCCGACGGCAAGATCGTCGGCGACGTCCACCCGGGCGTCGCCGAGGTCGCCGCCTGGATCTCCCCGAACCCCGGCGGCGTCGGCCCGATGACCCGGGCCCAGCTGCTCGTCAACGTGGTGGAAGCGGCGGAACGCAGTGTCGACTGAGGGCAGCTCCGGAAAGACGACGGACGGTTTGACCGGCGGGACGGGCGACGGACGTACGGCGGACGACCGTGTGGCCGACGAACGTACGGCGGAGCCGACGGCGGCGCGGAACGGGCGGGGCGGCGGTGCCGATCCGGCCGTACGGGGTGTGCCGGGCAACGGCGCCGATCCGGTCGCAGGGGGTGCGTCGGTCAACGGCGCGGGGCCCGCCGTACGGGAGGCGACCCGTGAGGGCGCCGACGACGCCGGGAGCGAGGCCGCTGAGCATGGTGGGCCGGACTCGCCGAGCGAAGCCGACAGTGAGGGTGAAGGGGAAGGCGCCGGCGGAAGCGAGAGGGACTTCACCGAACCGGTCGCGGTCGACGCGGTGAGCGCGCCCGACGCCGAGGGGAATCCCCGGCGTGCCACACGCCGCTTCCCGCTGTTCACCCGGGACACCGCGCGGCCCGAGGGCGGCGGCCGGGCGGCTCCCGGCGACGCCCCGGCGCCCGCCCGCCAGTGGCCGATCCTCGCCGTGCTCGGGCTCGTGGGGCTCGGCCTGCTGCTGACGGCCTTCGACGTGTTCCGCTACGGCACGATCCTCATCGGTGTCGCGCTGCTGGGCGGCGCGGTGCTGCGCTGGACCCTGCCCGACGTGGGCATGCTCGCCGTCCGCTCCCGCTTCACGGACCTGGTCACGTACGGCGTGCTCGGCGTGGCCATCGTGCTGCTGGCGCTGATGGCGCAGCCCGATCCGTGGCTGGAGATCCCGTTCCTGGACGACACCCTGCACTTCACGGTGCGCTGAGGGGAGCCCCGCGTTCTCCGTGACGCCGGGCACGGCCGCGGCCCGTCCTCTCCCCCGAGTCCAGGACGGGCCGCGACCGGGCGGGTGTGCCGCCCGGGAGCAACCCTTGTGCACGGGGGCGGCCCGTTCAACACCTGTGGGCCCGCTGTGGCACGGAAGTGACCATTCCGCTACGGTGTCCGCGCCACGCGAGCGAATCCGTCCCGTCTCGTGCGTAAGCCGGGAGTTCGACCGGTCGTACGACAATGCCGATGCGAGACTGGACCGCGGCCCAGCAGGCGTGCGACGGTGCATGCCTCCGCCCGAATGCTCCCGTGCGCCCCTGTCCCGGGAACTGAGATCCTGACCGGACGCATCCCTGTGGGTAACCAGAACGGGACTCGACGGAGAGGTGCCGCGCGCGGGTGAACAGTGAGTCACGTACGGGGGCACAGACCAGTCTCGTACGGGGGGAAAGAAGTAGGGGGGAGAAGCAATGCCTCGTTGGAAGGCCTTGCCGGATGAGCTCGATCCGCAGGTCAGGGAGTTCGCCAGCCAGTTGCGCCGGCTCGTCGACCGGAGCGGCCTGAACGTCGCGGCCGTCGCCGACCGCACGGGTTACAGCAAGACGTCCTGGGAGCGGTATCTCAACGGCCGTCTTCTCGCGCCCAAGGGCGCGATCATCGCCCTGGCCGAGGTGACCGGGACCAATCCCACGCATCTGACCACCATGTGGGAGCTGGCCGAGCGCGCCTGGAGCCGCTCGGAGATGCGCCACGACATGACCATGGAAGCGATCCGGATCTCCCAGGCGCGCGCCGCGCTCGGGGAGTTCGGCGCGCCCCCGGCGAACGGGAGCAACGGCAAGCAGGCCCGCAGGGGCGGCAGCGCCACCGCGACGCCCGGGATCGCCGGACCCGCCGGAGTGGCGCCGTCGGTGCCGCCGCAGCCGTCGGCCGCCGACGTCGAGGACTCGACCGGCGGACGCTCCTCGCGCGGGGCCTCCTCCTACGGGGGCGGCTCGTCCGGGACCGGTTCGTCCGGGAGTGGTTCGTACGCGGGTGGCTCGTCCGGCGGTGCCGGGCGGGGCGGCGGCTGGGGGGTCGTCGCCTCACCGCCGTCCGGCGGCGGGCAGTTCGGGCCCGCGAGTCCCAACGGTCCGTCCAGACCTGTGGGATCCGCCGGTCCCGGCGGGGGCCCGCCGCAGGACGCCCGGCCCTCCGCCGGGAGCGGGGGTTCGCCCGACAGGGCGCGGCGCAAGCGGCGCCTCACGATGTTCCTCGCGGGGGTCGTCGGCGCGCTCGTCGTGATCGCCGCGGCCGTCTTCCTCACCAGCCAGGGGGGCACGAAGGACGAGAGCACGCCCAAGACGCCCACCTCCTCCGCGGCCGTTCCCGACCCCGACCTGCCGGCCGGCGTGAAGTGCAGCGGCACCGACTGCACCGGCGAGGACCCGGAGAACATGGGCTGCGGCGGCGAACTGGCGACGACCGCCACCAGCGTCACCGTCGGCACGACCCTCGTCGAGGTCCGCTACAGCGAGACCTGCTCCGCCGCGTGGGCCCGCGTCACCCAGGCCGTCGTGGGCGACACGGTCGAGGTGTCCTCCGGCACCGAGGCCAAGCAGACCGGGTCGGTCGAGGCGGACACCGACGCGTACACCCCGATGGTGGCCGTGAAGGACGCGGGCGACGCGAAGGCGTGCGCGACGCTGGCTTCGGGCGAGAAGGGCTGCACGGAGTAGGACCCGCAGGAGCGAGAAGGGCTGCACGGAGTAGGACCCCCAGGAGCGGGAAGGGCCGGAGCGGAGGGAACGAAAAAACCTCCGCCCATCCGGAATGCCCGCCGACATCCGGGGCAGACGCTCGGTACCCCCACGGGATCCGGAACCCCCGGTACCCCATCGGCGGTCGCCGAGCCCACTCTCCCGGGCCCGGCGACCGCACCCCCA
Organism: Streptomyces sp. NPDC088747; assembly: GCF_044751025.1. Classification (NCBI taxonomy): domain Bacteria; kingdom Bacillati; phylum Actinomycetota; class Actinomycetes; order Kitasatosporales; family Streptomycetaceae; genus Streptomyces; species Streptomyces sp. NPDC088747. Next base: position 689,827 of record NZ_JBIVKZ010000003.1, on the reverse strand, counting down.
CAGGGTTCTGTGGGCTGGGCCACACGGACCCGGACACTCGGGCCTGCGGATGCGCGATAGCCTGACGGCGGATCTCTCTTGACGCCAAGAGATCGATCATCGGTACCGACGCCGAGAGGCCTCTCACCGGTACCCCTGACCGATCGGCGCGGCGGACGCAGGGGAGCTCCTGCACCCCGGGGCAGGGACGCCCCACCGCCTGCTGTCATACGGAGAACGCCATGACCCGCACTCCCGTGAACGTCACCGTCACCGGCGCGGCCGGCCAGATCGGTTACGCCCTGCTCTTCCGCATCGCCTCCGGCCAGTTGCTCGGCGCGGACGTGCCGGTCAAGCTGCGCCTCCTGGAGATCACGCCGGCGCTGAAGGCCGCCGAGGGCACCGCCATGGAGCTCGACGACTGCGCCTTCCCGCTTCTCCAGGGCATCGACATCACGGACGACCCGAACGTCGCCTTCGCCGGTGCCAACGTCGGTCTCCTCGTCGGCGCCCGCCCCCGCACCAAGGGCATGGAGCGCGGTGACCTCCTGGAGGCCAACGGCGGCATCTTCAAGCCGCAGGGCAAGGCCATCAACGACAACGCAGCCGACGACGTCAAGATCCTCGTCGTGGGCAACCCGGCCAACACCAACGCGCTCATCGCGCAGGCCGCCGCCCCGGACGTACCGGCCGAGCGCTTCACCGCGATGACCCGCCTGGACCACAACCGCGCGCTCACCCAGCTCGCGAAGAAGACGGGCTCGACGGTCGCCGACATCAAGCGCCTGACCATCTGGGGCAACCACTCGGCCACCCAGTACCCCGACATCTTCCAGGCCACGATCGCCGGCAAGAACGCCGCCGAGACCGTGAACGACGAGAAGTGGCTGGCCGAGGAGTTCATCCCGACCGTCGCCAAGCGCGGCGCGGCCATTATCGAGGCCCGCGGCGCGTCCTCGGCCGCCTCCGCCGCCAACGCCGCCATCGACCACGTCCACACGTGGGTGAACGGCACCGAGGACGGTAACTGGACCTCCATGGGCATCCCGTCCGACGGTTCGTACGGCGTCCCGGAGGGCCTCATCTCCTCCTTCCCCGTCACCACGAAGGACGGCTCCTACGAGATCGTCCAGGGCCTGGACATCAACGAGTTCTCCCGCGCCCGCATCGACGCCTCGGTCCAGGAACTGGCCGAGGAGCGCGAAGCGGTCCGCACCCTCGGCCTCATCTGAGCCGACCCGTTAATCCCTCCCCCCGTGGGGCACCGCTCACCGCGGTGCCCCACGGGGCGTTCCGGGGGAAATCGCCCATCGCGCCGGCGCCTCAAGTGCCTGCCTTCGCAGGACAGTTAGGTCCCCTCGCTGGAATCATGAGGGTGTGTCGAGGGTCAACGGGTGGCGCGTACGACGGAACGGGAGCGCCTACGTAGGGGCGGGCTGCATTCTCCTGCTTCTGGGGGTCGGCTGGGCGGTGCAGCAAGGCCGTGTCGACGAGGCGGGGCTGGTGGCGACCGCGCTCGGGCTGCTGGTTTCGTTCTTCCCCACTCTGCAGAGACTGGCCACCGCCTGGTCCGTCGACGACGGTCCGCAGGTCCGCATCGACTCCGCGGCGCTGGCGGAGCGGGTGGAACAGGTCGAAGGCAGGCAGTGGCGGCTCCTGGTGGGCGGCGACCGCCAGCGCATCGACCTCCACTACTCCCTCGTCGACCAATACGTCCCCGGCGCCTCGGTACCCGCCCCGCACGGCCGCCTTCCGGGTATCACCGCGTACTACCAGGCCATGCGGCCGCGCCGGCTGGTCGTCACCGGCGCACCCGGGGCGGGCAAGACCGTGCTGGCCCTGGAACTGCTCCTCGGGCTCATCGAGGGACGGGAGGAGTCGGACCCGGTCCCCGTTCGTGTCTCGTTGTCGGCGTGGGCTCCGGGCACCTCGCTGGAGCAGCTCCTCGTCTCCCATCTCAGGCAGAACCACGGAGTGCCCCGGCGGCAGGCGGAACGCCTGGTGGCACACCGGCTGATCCTCCCCGTGCTGGACGGGCTCGACGAGATGGACCCGGACCTCGTCGACGGCGCCGGCCACCAGTGTCCCGACCCCGCGGCTCCGCGCGCCCGGGCGGCCTTGCACGCCCTGCACGCGTATGGCGAGGGCAGATGGGCGGGGCCACTCGTTCTCACCTGCCGGACAGCGCACTACGACGCCTTCGCCGGTGAGGAGCACCTCCGGGACGCGGCACGCATCCGGATCGAACCGGTTCCGGCGGCGGATGCCCTGGTCTACCTGACCGAACGCTCGGGAGCGGGGCCGCGCTGGCAGTCGCTGCTCGCGCATCTGCGCGGCGAACCCGGGGGTGTGCTGGCCCGGAGCCTGTCCACACCGTGGCGTCTGACGCTGGTGGCCACGAGCTACCGGCTCAGCGGTGACCCCGCGGAGTTGATGACGCTGGCCACGGCCCACGACATCGACGAGCATCTGCTGGGCCGGTTGATTCCGGCGACACGCGAACTGCATCCGCCGGCACGGGGATACACGGCGGGGGAGATCCGCGAGTGGCTGGCCCGCATCGCCCGCGATCTGCAGGAGGGCAACGCCGGTCGTCCGGGGGCCGACATCCACTGGCACCTGCTCTGGCGTCTGGCGGGCCGCGCGCGGGTACGCAAGTGGGACGGCGTGCTGAGCGGGCTGGTCGCCGCAGCGGGAATCCCACTCGCGTGGCTCACGCCCTACCCGCTCGTCGTCGCCGTGGTGACGGGCCTTTGCGCCACCCTGACGGTGCGTGTCGCCATGTCGCCCGCGGACGATCCCCTTCCGTTCGATCAGTGGCTGCCACCGGACCGTCAGCGACGCGCCAACTGGCGGACGGCTCTCGGCGGACTCACGGCGGCCGTGGTCACCGGTGGCGTCGTCGTGGGGGCCACCGGGGACACCCTCGCGAGCGTCATGGCCGGGCTGACCGCCGGCTGTCTGGCGGCGGTCGTCGTCGCCCTCGCCCATCAGATCGAGACGAGGGCCGCCGTCGTGACCAGTCCGCGGCAGGCCCTGCGCGCGGGCGCCGGGGCAGGTCTGTCGTGCGCGGTCCCGTCGCTGTTGCTGGCCACAATCCCGCTGATCGCGGCCTGGCACGGGCCTCGCATGGCCACCTCGCCGGTGGCCGACGCGCTTCCGCTGCTCGTACCGCTCTCCTGCCTGATCGCGGGCGTCGCGGCCCCCGCTTTCTGGGTCATCTTCGGGGCTTCGCCGCGCCGGTATCTGGCGTTCACCCTGTGCGCGGGCTCCCACCGGCTGCTGCCGCTGCGGTTGCTTCCGTTCCTGGAGTACGCCCATCAGGTGGGCCTGCTCCGCCTGTCGGGCAGCGCCTACCAGTGCCGCCACCGCGAACTGCAGCTCTGGCTGGCCCGCAGCCCGCAGTGAGGGCCGGGGCGTCGCCGACAGGGCCCATGAGCCGGGGTCCGGGAGCCGGGCTGACCCCACCGCTCAGGTACCGCGAGGGTTCAACCGCTTCTCGAACCAGTGAGCCGCGTACACATTGTCGTCGTAGCGCGGGATCTCCCGGTAGCCGCATGCCCGGTACATGGTCTGGGCCTCCGTGAGCACGGCGTGTGTGTCGAGGCGTACGACGTCGTAGCCGCGGGTGAGGGCCTCGCGTTCGAGGCCGGTCAGGATGCGGCGCGCGAGGCCCAGGCGGCGGGCCGCGGGGCGTACCCAGACGTGCCGGATCTCGCCCACGCCGGGTTCGAGCCCGCGCAGCGCCCCGCACCCCACCGGCTGCCCTTCCTCGTACGCGACCAGGAAGGCACCCGAGTCCCCCGACACCTCGTCAGGCCGTACGAGGGCGCCGGGGTCGAAGCCTTCCGGGAACCGTTCGTCGATGTCGGCCGCGTACCCGGCCAGGCAGTCGCGGGCGTCGCGCGAGGCGCCGTCGACGACCTCGACGGTGATCCCGGCCAGTCGCAGCAGGCGTTCGGCGACGGCGACGGCGGCGGTGAGGTCGCCGCGCTGCCGTTCGTCGAGACCGCCGAGCAGCCCCTCGGCGAGCTGGTCGGCCCGCCGGTTCTGCTCCTCCACCTCGGTCCGTCCTGCCGGTGTGAGCTCCGCGAGCCGCAGCCTGGTGTCGCCCGCGTGGACGCTCACCCGCACTAGCCCCTGCGCCTCCAGGGCCCGCACCATCCGGCTCAAGTACCCGGCGTCCAGGCCGAGTCGGCCCCTCAGCTCTCTCAGCGAGGCTCCGTTCCCGATCTCGAACAGCAGCCGCGCCTCACCGAGCGGCCGGTCCTGCCCGAGGTAGTGATCGTCGAGCACTCCGATGCGCCGGGTGAAGTAGCGGTTGAAACGCCGCAGCGCGCCAACGTCGTCCGCTGGCACTGGCACTGGCACTGGCACTGGCACTGGCACTGGCACTGGCTCCATAGTTCTTTGACTTTAGTCAAAGGAATCCCGGGGGTCTATGTCCACGTAGGGCACGGGCACGCACGGGCCCTACGCCGCCCCCAGTACCGCCCGCAGCTGGGCGAGCCCCCAGTCCAGGTCCTCCTTGCTGATGGCCAGCGGCGGGGCGATCCGGATGGTGGTCCCGTGGGTGTCCTTGACCAGGACGCCCCGGTCCATCAGCTTCTCGGAGATCTCCCGGCCCGTGCCGTACCCGGGAGCGATGTCGACCCCCGCCCACAGCCCGCGCCCGCGCACCGCCGTCACCTGGCCCGAGCCCGTCAACAGCCCCAGCTCGCGATGCAGATGGTCGCCCAGCTCGGCGGCCCGCCGCTGGTACTCGCCCGACCGCAGCATCGCGATCACCTCCAGTGCCACCGCACAGGCCAGCGGATTCCCCCCGAACGTCGACCCGTGCTCGCCGGGCCGGAACACCCCGAGCACCTCGGCAGAGGACACCACCGCCGACACCGGCACCACCCCGCCCCCGAGCGCCTTGCCCAGCACGTACACGTCGGGCACGACCCCCTCGTGCTCACAGGCGAAGGTCCGGCCCGTCCGCCCCAGCCCCGACTGGATCTCGTCCGCGATGAACAGGACGTTCCGCTCCCGCGTCACCTCGCGCACCCCCCGGAGGTAGCCCTCCGGCGGCACCACCACCCCCGCCTCCCCCTGGACCGGCTCCAGCAGCACGGCGACCGTCTCCTCGGTCACCGCCTCCCGCAACGCCGCCAGGTCCCCGTACGGCACGACGTCGAAGCCCGGGGTGTACGGCCCGAAATCCGCCCGCGCCTCCGCGTCCGTGGAGAAACTGACGATGGTCGTCGTACGCCCGTGGAAGTTGTCGCCCGCCACCACGATCCTCGCCCTGCCGTCCGGCACGCCCTTGACGCGGTACCCCCACTTCCGGGCGGTCTTCACGGCCGTCTCCACCGCCTCCGCGCCCGTGTTCATCGGCAGCACCGTCTCCATGCCGCACAGCTCCGCCAACCGCGCGCAGAACTCGGCGAACCGGTCGTGGTGGAACGCCCGCGACGTCAGCGTCACCCGCTCCAGCTGCGCTCTCGCCGCGTCGATCAGCCGCCGGTTGCCGTGCCCGAAGTTCAGCGCCGAGTATCCGGCCAGCATGTCGAGATAGCGGCGCCCCTCGACATCCGTCATCCACGCCCCGTCCGCCGTCGCCACGACGACCGGCAGGGGGTGGTAGTTGTGCGCACTGTGCGCGTCCGCCGAGGCGATGTACGCCCGCGTGGTCTCCGAAGTACTCACGGGGTCCTCCGTTTCCTGACGGGTTCTCGCCCCCTCCTATCGTCGCTCGCATGGTGGACCGGGGAACCCCGGGATCCGGCGCGCCCGGTAGGGTGACCGGCGAGCCGTGACTGGCGCGCTGGGATGGGACCGACCATCGGGGAGCGGCTCGCAGACTTAGTGCCGTGCGCCTGGGCCGAACCGTGAATCGTGAGTTCTGTACGCCACGCCGTCCGGAGGCCGACATGTCGCAGCAGCCCCTTTCCAGCGAGTCCACCGCGTTTCGCAGCGCCCTCGACGTGATCCGGGCCGTGGAGCCCCGCGTCGCCGACGCCATCGGCCAGGAAGTCGCCGACCAGCGCGACATGCTCAAGCTGATCGCTTCCGAGAACTACGCCTCCCCGGCCACCCTCCTGGCCATGGGCAACTGGTTCAGCGACAAGTACGCCGAGGGCACCGTCGGCCGCCGCTTCTACGCCGGCTGCCGCAACGTCGACACCGTCGAGGCACTGGCCGCCGAGCACGCCCGCGAACTCTTCGGCGCCGAGCACGCCTACGCCCAGCCGCACTCCGGCATCGACGCCAACCTCGTCGCCTTCTGGGCCGTCCTCGCCCAGCGTGTCGAGGCCCCGGCGCTCGCCAAGGCCGGCGTCCGCAACGTCAACGACCTCACCGAGGCCGACTGGGCCCAGCTCCGCCGCGACCTCGGCAACCAGCGCATGCTCGGCATGTCACTGGACGCCGGCGGTCACCTCACCCACGGCTTCCGCCCGAACATCTCCGGCAAGATGTTCGACCAGCGCTCCTACGGCACCGACCCGGGCACCGGCCTCATCGACTACGAGGCCCTGCGCGTCTCCGCCCGTGAGTTCAAGCCCCTGATCATCGTCGGCGGTTACTCCGCCTACCCCCGCCTGGTGAACTTCCGCGTCATGCGGGAGATCGCGGACGAGGTCGGCGCGACGCTGATGGTCGACATGGCCCACTTCGCCGGCCTCGTCGCAGGCAAGGTCCTCACCGGAGACTTCGACCCCGTCCCGCACGCCCAGATCGTCACCACCACCACCCACAAGTCGCTGCGCGGACCGCGCGGCGGCATGGTGCTGTGCGACGAGCCCCTCGCCGAGCAGGTCGACCGCGGCTGCCCGATGGTCCTCGGCGGCCCCCTTCCGCATGTCATGGCCGCCAAGGCCGTCGCGCTCGCCGAGGCCCGCCGCCCCGAGTTCCGCGACTACGCCCAGGCCGTCGTCGACAACGCCCGTGCCCTCGCCGAGGGCCTGATGCGCCGCGGCGCTACCCTCGTCACCGGCGGCACCGACAACCACCTCAACCTGATCGACGTCGCCTCCTCCTACGGACTCACCGGCCGGCAGGCCGAGACCGCTCTGCTCGACTCGGGCATCGTCACCAACCGCAACGCCATCCCCGCCGACCCGAACGGCGCCTGGTACACCTCCGGCATCCGGATCGGCACCCCCGCGCTGACCACTCGTGGTCTGGGCGCGGTGGAGATGGACGAGATCGCGGGGCTGATCGACCGGGTCCTGACCTCCGCCGAGCCCGGCACCACCGCCAAGGGCAGCCCGTCCAAGGCCCAGCACGTCCTGGACCCGAAGATCTCCGACGAGATCTCCCGCCGCGCCACCGACCTGCTCACCGGCTTCCCGCTCTACCCGGAGATCGACCTCGGCTGATCCCGGCCCGCGTCGCGGCGGACTCGCGGCGGACCCGGACTCACGAGTCGATCAGCTCCTGTCGCGGGCCCGCCTCCCGCTCCGCCCGCCGTCCGGCCGGTGACAGTCGGCGGAGCGCCACGGGGGCCAGCGGCCTGAGCACCAGCGCCAGTGCGGCGCCGGCCGCGGCTCCCGGTATGGCCCACCACCAGTCGGTGCCGTCGCCAGGTGTCCCGGCGGCGGCCGTCGTGACGGAGCCGTCGGTGGCCGTGGGCGCGGGAGCCGCCGCGTTCGCCGTCTGCCAGGGCGCCGGGTAGATGGCCCCGGCGCCCGCACCCGAGGACTCGCCGAGCACCCCGAGCGTCTTGAACAGCGCCCGCACCTTGTCCGGTTGCCCGGCCTTGTGCCAGTAACCGTTCGTGGACCGCGGCACGTCGTTGGCCGTGTGTATCCAGACCTCCCCGCCCTTTTCCGTGTCCGGATACACGCGGTCGACCCGCCACGGCGCCACGTCATGGACCAGCCACGTGACATTGATCTGACGGCCGCTGCCCACGCCCAGGCCTGGCGGCTCCTCAGTCGAACCGCTGGTCGCCTCGCCGAGCAGGCGTTGCAGCTCGCCGTACTCCTCGTCCGAGTAGTACAAGGCCGCGGACTCCTCGCTCTCCGGCGAGACCACCAGCACACTCGTCGGGCCGCCCGCCGTCGCGGCCGACGCACTCAGCAGCACCACAGCGACGGCCGGCGCCACCGCCCCCAGCACCAACGCCCCCAGCGCCGCGACCAGTTCACGAATCCTGCGCATCCGAACCCCCAACCAGCCAGTCGATCCACGTGCGGTGCCCGGCCGGGCACCGCGTGTCACTTCTGGTACACCGCTCGACGCGTCGGGGTTCCCACTCCGCCGGGACCGGTTTCCAGGCCAGTTCCCGAACTAGTTCCTGCCCGCGTCGACGGAGCCCTCGACGGAGCCCTCGACGGCCCCGTCGAGGGACTTGGCGATCTCCACCGCCCGCGACCTGGACGCCACGCCCTCCAGCCGGAGGGTCACATCACCGCCGTGGACCCAGAGCAGCGTCGGTCCGGCGGTCCGCCGGGAGCGGGTGAAGCGGTCGCCGTCCGCGTCCACCAGCCAGAGGTCCAGGAGATGAGCCCTGGGGAACCACAGGGCCTGGTCCGTGAAGTCGGTGCTCGCGCCCAGCGGCACCCATTCCGGCTGCTCCCGGGCCGTCTTGGTGAACATCGGGTCCAGCCGCGCCGCGAACTCGTCCAGCCGGATCGTGCGCCCCCGCTCGCGCCAGCACAGCGTGACCAGGAACCGCCCCTTCGGCTCCCGCGTGACCATCACCGCTCCCGGCGTGCCCAGCGCGGCGGGCACGAGCGGTGCGAAGCCCGCCCGGCGAGCGGCCTCGTCGAGCGTCAGCGACGTGCCCGCGCAACCGGGCACCACGGCTCCGGGCGACGGCACCGCCGACGGGTCGTACCGCACCTCGACCCCGCCGAAGCCGAACCAGTCCACCACCGCGGCACGCACCGGCGGGGTGAGCACGAGGACCGTGAGCAGCCCGCACAGAGCCGCCGTCAGGGCACGCCGGCGCGTCCGCGCCCAGCGGCGCACCCCACGGAGCCGCTCGCCGCGCCTTCGAGGCTCCGCGGCCGGGACCGGCAGCCGCTCGGCGAGTATCCGCTCCAGCACCCTCTCGACCATCGACTCGCTACCGGCCGTCCCCGGCCCGTCCAGCGAACGCCCCAGCGCCCGCAACTCCTCGGGCAGCCGCGAGACACCCTCACCCCCGCGCTCACGGCCGCCCCGGTCACCGGAGGGCGGCCCCGCGCCCCCGGGCTCGTACGGCTCACTCATGCTCGTCACCTCCCTCGCGGGCCCCGGGCTCGAAGTCCGGCAGCAGTCGCCCCAGCTTGCGCAGGGCGCGGTTGAGGCGTGACTTCACCGTGCCGCGGGGCCAGCCCAGGGCCTGGGCGGTCTCCGGCTCGTCCATCTCCAGCAGATAGCGGTAGGTGACGACGAGCCGATGGTCCTCGGACAACTGGTCCAGGGCGGCCAGCAGTGCCGCGCGGCGCTCCGTCTCCAGCGCCGCCCCCGCCGGGTCCGCCGATGCCGGTATCAGCGGCTCCGCCTCCACGAGCGCGGCCTCGCGGCCGGCCAGCGTCCGCTGGCGCACCGCCGTCCGCACTGTGTTCCTCGTCTCATTGGCGACGATCGACAGCAGCCACGGCTTGAACGCCGCGCCGTCCCGAAAGCGCCCCAGTGAGCAGTACGCCTTGATGAAGGCCTGCTGCACCACGTCCTCCGCGTCCGCACCCGCCCCCAACGCCTTGGCCGCCCTGATCGCGATGCCCGTGTGCGCGCGCACCAGCTCCGCGTACGCCTCCGGCTCACCGGCGCGCACCCGGGCGATCACCACGGCCTCGTCGACGACGATGCGGCCCCCCTCCCGCGTCCTCACATTGTTGTTACACCGCTCGGGCCCAATCGGTTCCCACCTGTTCCCGAGCAATGAGAGACACCTGAGAGAATGGGTGACATGGCCTCTGATCGTCCCCGCGTGCTCTCCGGAATCCAGCCCACCGCAGGCTCGTTCCACCTCGGCAACTACCTCGGCGCGGTCCGCCAGTGGGTGGCCCTCCAGGAGTCCCACGACGCCTTCTACATGGTCGTCGACCTGCACGCGATCACCCTCCCGCAGGACCCCGTGGACCTGCGCGCCAACACCAGGCTGGCCGCCGCGCAGCTGCTCGCCGCGGGACTCGACGCGGACCGTTGCACGCTCTTCGTCCAGAGCCATGTCCCCGAACACGCCCAGCTCGCCTGGATCATGAACTGCCTGACCGGTTTCGGTGAGGCGAGCCGCATGACCCAGTTCAAGGACAAGTCCGCGAAGCAGGGCGCCGACCGTGCCTCCGTGGGCCTCTTCACGTACCCGATCCTCCAGGTCGCGGACATCCTGCTGTACCAGGCGAACGAGGTCCCGGTCGGTGAGGACCAGCGGCAGCACATCGAGCTCACCCGGGACCTCGCCGAGCGCTTCAACGGCCGCTTCGGCGAGACGTTCACCGTGCCGAAGCCGTACATCCTCAAGGAGACGGCGAAGATCTTCGATCTCCAGGACCCGTCGATCAAGATGAGCAAGTCGGCGTCCACCCCGAAGGGCCTCATCAACCTGCTCGACGAGCCGAGGGCGACGGCCAAGAAGGTCAAGAGCGCGGTCACCGACACGGACACCGTGATCAGGTACGACGCGCAGCAGAAGCCCGGCGTCAGCAACCTCCTGACCATCTACTCGACCCTCACGGGAACCGGTATCGCCGAACTGGAGGAGAAGTACGTCGGCAAGGGTTACGGTGCGCTGAAGACGGACCTCGCCGAGGTCATGGTCGACTTCGTGACGCCGTTCCGGGAGCGCACCCAGCAGTATCTGGACGACCCGGAGACGCTCGACTCGATCCTGGCCAAGGGCGCCGAGAAGGCGCGTACCGTCGCCGCGGAGTCGCTCTCCCAGGCGTACGACAGGGTCGGCTTCCTGCCTGCCAAGCACTGACACCACCCGCCACGGCCGCGAGTTCCGCGGCCGGTACGGCGGTCGGGACGACAGCGCGTCCGTCAGGACGCCGGCGAGTCCGAAAAGACGGTACGAGACGAGGGCAACACCCGCACGACAGCCGGGATCGCGCGATACCGCCGTACAGTCGATAGCCGTACCGACCGAGCGGTCACCCCTGCCCGCGAGGACCGAGAAGAACCGATACGACGACAGGAGACGACGTGGGGACCGTAACGATCGGTGTGTCGATCGCGGTCCCGGAGCCTCATGGCAGCCTGCTCCAGGAGCGGCGCACGAGCTTCGGTGACCTCGCGGCTTCCGGCATCCCCACGCACGTCACCCTGCTCCCGCCGACGGAGGTCGCCGACTCGGCGCTGCCCGCCATCGAGGCGCACCTCCTGGAGATCGCCGGCGCCGGGCGCCCCTTCCTGATGCGGCTCTCCGGGACCGGTACCTTCCGCCCGCTGTCGCCCGTCGTGTATGTGCGGGTCGTCGAGGGCGCCGAGTCCTGCGCCTGGCTCCAGAAGCAGGTCAGGGACGTCTCCGGGCCGGTGGCGCGCGAACTGCAGTTCCCCTACCACCCGCATGTCACCGTGGCGCACGGAATCGACGACGAGGCGATGGACCGCGCCTTCGAAGAGCTCGCCGAGTACGGGGCGGCCTGGCCGTGCACCGGATTCGCGCTCTACGAGCAGGGCGCGGACGGTGTCTGGCGGCAGTTGCGGGAGTTCGTCTTCGGCGGAGCTGTGGTGCCTCCGCAGGCCGGGGCGCCCGCGGAGCGCGACACCACCCTGCCCGCGCACTGACCGGGCAGCCGATCCGTCGGAGGCCCGGTCTCCGGACCGGCGATCCGTCGGGGTCCCGCCCCGGAGGCCCGGTCTCGGACCGGCGATCCGTCCGGCTCCCGCCCCGGAGGCCCGGTATCAGACCGCCAGCAGTCGGAACAGGGGCCGCGGTGTGTGCCGTAGCGCCGACATCGCGTACCGCAGGGCGCCAGGTACCCACACCGTCTCCGAACGCCGCCGCAGGCCCCTCTCCACGGCTGTCGCGACCCCTTCCGGAGTCGTCGCCGGCCCTGTCCGCGGCAGACCGGCCGTCGCCCTCGTCGCGACGAACCCCGGGCGTACGACCATGACGTGTACGCCGGTGCCGTACAACGCGTCGCCCAGCCCCTGCGCGAAGACGTCCAGGCCCGCCTTGCTCGACCCGTAGATGAAGTCGGAACGGCGGGCACGCTCGCCCGCGACGGAGGAGAGCACCACCAGGGAGCCGTGTCCCTGGGCCTGGAGCGCCCGCGCGCACACCAGTCCGGCCGAGACCGCGCCCGTGTAGTTGGTCTGCGCGACCCGTACCGCCGCCAGCGGCTCCTGCTCGTCCCGTGCCTGGTCGCCGAGTACGCCGAACGCCAGCAGCACCATGTCGATGTCGCCCTCGGCGAAGACCTTGCCGAACAGGGGCTCATGGGACTCGGGATCGAGCGCGTCGAAGGCGACGGTACGGGCGTCCGCGCCCAGTCCGCGCAAATGTTCGGCGGCCTGCTCCAGGGCGGGCGAGGGCCGTCCCGCGAGCCACACCGTGCGGGTGCGCCGGGTGATCAGCCTTCGCGCGGTGGCGAGGGCGATCTCGGAGGTACCGCCGAGGATCAGCAGGGACTGGGGGAGCCCGAAAGCGTCCTTCATGACAACTCCTGGGGGTGGGGGCGGCGGGTCCGGTCCGACGTGGATCACGGGCCGGTGACCAGGCCGGTGTGGGCGGGCGTGATCGTGACCGTAGTGCCGAATGTCCCGAAAAGGGTGCATAACTCCTTCATCTCTCCGGCCCTCTTGGCTCCTCACTGGAACGGGTGATTAATGGCTGATTAGTGAGATTTCGTCATGGATTGACATTGTTCTGGGTTCGCTCCCTAGGAGAGTGCGATTCGTGGACGGTCCCCAGGAGAGTCCGGGGTACTCACACATTGGTTTTCCGAGGTGAGGGCAGAGTCGGATCATGGACTGGCTGAAAAAGCTTCCCGGCGTGGGACCGATGGTCGCCCGCCTGATGGCCACGCACGCGTGGCGGTCGTACGAGCGGCTCGACCGGGTGAAGTGGACGCGGCTCGCCGCGGCGATGACCTTCATCAGCTTCATCGCGCTCTTCCCGCTGCTCACCGTGGCCGCCGCGATCGGCGCGGCCACCCTCAGCACCGAGCAGCAGCAGGACCTCCAGGACAAGCTCGCCGAGCAGGTGCCGGGCATCTCCGACCAGCTCGACATCAACTCGCTGGTCCAGAACGCGGGCACGATCGGAGTCATCGCCGGTGCCCTCCTGCTGTTCACCGGCATCGGCTGGGTCGGCCAGATGCGGGAGTGTCTGCGCGCGGTGTGGGAACTGCCCGACCCGGAGGTGAACCCGGTCCTGGGCAAACTCAAGGACGCGGGCGTGCTCATCGGGCTCGGCGGCGCCGTGCTCGTCACCATCGCCGCCTCCACCGTCGCCTCCACGATGGTCGGCTGGACAGCCCGTCAGCTCGGTATCGACGAGAACGGCTGGGGCGGCCTGCTGCTCCAGGTCATCGCGTTCGGCGTCGCCGTGCTCGCCGACTTCCTGCTCCTGCTGTACGTCCTGACACTGCTGCCGGGTGTGCAGCCCTCGCGGCGGCGGCTCGTGGTCGGCGCGCTGATCGGCGCCGTCGGCTTCGAACTGCTCAAGCTGCTGCTCAGCAGCTACATCAGCGGTGTCGCGTCGAAGAGCATGTACGGCGCCTTCGGAGTGCCCATCGCGCTGCTGCTGTGGATCAACTTGACCTCGAAGCTGCTGTTGTTCTGCGCCGCCTGGACGGCGACGCCGAGCAAGGAGGCCGACGAGGAGGCGGCGGCGGAGGGGGTGGACGAGGCGGAGGAGGCCGAGGAACCCGCCGGGGTCAGCGACGCCGGCGCATCAGGTCAGGCAGCGGCCAGCGGCGGTTGACGAGGAAGCCACCTGCCGCGATCAGCACGAGGAGGCCGCCCGTGACCGCGAGCGCGATGCCCACGCCGCTCGAACCGGTGTCGGTGTCGGCGGACGCGGCCACCGGCTTCGTGGACGCGTCGCCCGGAGCGGGAGTCGACGCGTTCGCGCCGGGCTGTGCGCTCGACTCGGCGCCCCGGGGCGCCACCAGCTCGCCCACCGGCTCGACCTTGCCCGCCGCCTTGAAGCCCCAGTCGAGGAGAGCGGCCGCCTCCTTGTAGACCTCGTTGTGGTCCTTCTTCTCCGGCTTCATGACCGTGACGAGCAGCACCCTGCCGTCGCGCTCGGCGACACCGGTGAAGGTGGCTCCCGCGTTCGTGGTGTTGCCGTTCTTCACACCCGCGATGCCCTGGTACTGCGAGATGTCGCTGTCGCCGGTGAGCAGCCGGTTGGTGTTCTGGATCTCGAAGGTCCCGCGGGACGTCTTGCCCTTGCTGTTCTTCGTCGTCGCGCCCGGGAACTTCGCCGACACCGTCGAGGCGTACTCGCGGAAGTCCTTCTTCTGCAGGCCGGAACGGGCGAACAGGGTCAGGTCGTACGCCGACGACACCTGGCCCCGCGCGTCGTAGCCGTCCGGACTCACCACGTGCGTGTCGAGTGCCTGGAGCTCCTCCGCGTGCGCCTGCATGTCCTCGACGGTCTTGTCGACGCCCTTGTTCATGGCGGACAGGACGTGCACGGCGTCGTTGCCGGAGCGAAGGAAGACGCCGAGCCACAGGTCGTGGACCGAGTACGTCTCGTCCTCCTTTATCCCCACCATGCTGGAGCCCGAGCCGATGCCCGCGAGGTCCGAGGGCACGACCTTGTGCTCGGTCGTCTTCGGGAACATCGGAAGGAGGGTGTCGGCGAACAGCATCTTCAGGGTGCTCGCCGGGGGCAGCCGCCAGTGCGCGTTGTGGGCGGCCAGGACCTCGCCGGACTCGGCGTCGGAGACGATCCAGGAGCGGGCGCTGATGTTCTTCGGCAGTACGGGGGCGCCGGTGCCGAGGTTCACCTGGGTTCCGGCCCTGCCCAGCTGTTCGCCGCCCACCGTCGACATCTTCGCCGGGGGAGTGGCCGATTTCGACGGGCTCGGGGACGGGGTCGCGTCCGCGAGTGCGAACGCGGGGGTGGGTGCGGTGAGCGAGAGGGTCAGCAGGGACAGCAGGGTGGCGGAAGCGACCAGCAACGACCGCGGAGCGGTCCTGTCGGCGGCGGACATGGGCGAGTTGGTGGCGGGCACGGTCGAGAAAGTACATGGCTCCGGTCGGGAAGTCCCATCGCCCTCCCCACCCCGGCGCCGCGGCCCGGCCGGCGACGGCGATACTGAACCCATGAAGCTCACCCGCCCCGTCTCCTGGTTCCTGCTCGCCTTCGGGGTGTGGAGCTGGGGCATCTGGATCACTTTCATCAAGAACCTGGTCAAGGACGGCAGCGGGCTCGCGTTCGACGACGCGGGCGATCCGACGGCGTACTTCTGGGTGCACCTGACGCTCGCCGTCGTCTCCTTTGTCTTGGGGACGGTTGTCGGGGGCATCGGGTTCCGCGGGCTTCGCGCGCTGCGTGACGCGTCGGCCGCTCAGGCGTCGTCGCACTCGACGTCGTCGTAACGGGGGTACAGAGCCGTGGTCGTTGTTTTCGTGCTCGTTCTGCTGGCCGTGCTGGCCGCGATCGGGGCACTGCACTGGTACGAGTGGCGCCGGCTGGTGCGCGACACGACCGTGGGGGCGGGGGTCGCGCGGCGGGTGGGTACCGGGGTCTTCGTCGCCGGGCCCGTGCTGATGGTCGCGGCGCTGGGGGCCGAGCGGGGTGGGGCGCCGTTCTGGCTTCAGCAGACGCTGGCCTGGCCGGGGTTCCTGTGGATGGCCGTGTTCATGTATCTCGGGCTCGCCCTACTGGTGGGGGAGGTTCTGCGGCCGGTGCTGGGGCGGGTTCTGGCGCGGCGGGGGCGGGGCCTGTCGTGGCGGGGGCGGCGGGTGGCTGACTCGCCCGTGGCCGTGCCGCTCGCGGTTGTCGTGGGGTCGGGGCCGCACCGGAGCATCCGTCCTCGGTCTGGCGCGGAATCGGTCGGCCAAGAAGCGGACGGTGTTGACGCGCCAGCCGCTGCGGGCGGACGTTCCGGTACGTCCCCTGCGGCCGGTTCGGCGGCGGGTGCCGGGGCCGGGGCCGGGGCGGGGGCCGGGGCGCCAGCCGCTGCTGGGCCATCTCGTCGGCTCTTCGTCTCGCGGGTCGTGGGGGGTGCCGCTGCTGTGGCCGCTGCGGGGACCGTGGGGTACGGGACCTACGACGTCCTGCGTGGGCCCTCCGTCAAGCGGGTGACCGTGCCGTTGGCGAAGCTGCCGCGAGCGGCGCACGGGTTTCGGATCGCTGTCGTCAGTGATATTCACCTGGGGCCGGTTCTGGGGCGGGGGTTCGCGCAGCGGGTGGTCGACACCATCAACTCGACTCAGCCCGATCTCATCGCTGTTGTGGGAGACCTGGTCGACGGGAGTGTGAAGGACCTCGGGCCCGCCGCGGCGCCGCTCTCGCAGCTCAGGGCGCGGCAGGGGGCCTTCTTCGTCACGGGGAACCACGAGTACTTCTCCGGCGCCGAGCAGTGGGTCGAGGAGGTGCGGCGGCTCGGGCTGCGGCCGTTGGAGAACGCGCGCGTGGAGCTGGCCGCGTTCGACCTCGCCGGGGTGAACGACGTGGCGGGCGAGAGCGAGGGTCAGGGACCCGACTTCGCCAAGGCGCTGGGCGACCGGGACACCTCACGGGCCAGCGTTCTGCTGGCCCACCAGCCGGTGCAGATCCACGACGCCGTCGAGCACGGCGTCGATCTCCAGCTCTCCGGTCACACTCACGGTGGTCAGCTCTGGCCGGGCAACTTCGTCGCGGAGCTGGCGAATCCGACCCTCGCCGGACTGGAGCGGTACGGGGACACGCAGTTGTACGTCAGCCGGGGGGCGGGGGCGTGGGGGCCGCCCACGCGGGTCGGCGCGCCGTCCGACATCACGGTGGTGGAGCTCGCTTCGTTGCAGGCGTGAGGGCGGGCGGGGCGGACTGAGCTCCGTCGGCCGTGTTGGCGCCCCGGAATTCCGGCATTCGGAGTTTCGATGTCGCTGAGGTCACAGGGGTGTTGTGGGTTGATTGAGCCGCTGTCTGTCGGCGGCGGGGGCTTGTGGGACTTGGGCCGAGCAAATACCTGTGCGTGGGCTGAACTGCCTCACGTCGGCGGACGTATTGCTCAGGGAGCGGCGCCGACACCGGGCCGCTTTGGCAGGTGGGCTCAAGGAGGAATGGTGACGGATCTCGTACAGCGAGAAGTAGCTCTACGGATCTACCCCCCAACTCTGGGCGTCGTGGCCCAAGTGACCGTTCTGGTTTTGCTGGGGGCGACAGTGGGGCTCGGTGTGGCCGGTTGGGTCACGGGGCTGGGATTTACCGCGGTTACGTGGGTCCTGCTCTCGCGCGCTCTGCAGCAAGCTGACGTTCACCGATGGGGACCTGCTGACAGCGTCACCTTCGCCCGATTGATTCTGACCGGCGGTGTAGCCGCTCTTGTCATCAACTCTGTTGGCGGAGAAGCGCATCAGCCAGTACTCATCGGATTGGCCGCGGTCTCCTTGATTCTCGATGCCGGCGACGGTCAGGTCGCTCGCCGCACCGGAACCGTGTCGCGATTCGGCGCACGGTTCGACATGGAAGCGGACTCCGTCCTGGCGATTGTCCTGAGCGTCTATCTCGCGACGTCTCTCGGTTGGTGGTCCGTGACGATCGGGCTTTTCCGCTACGCCTTCGTACTGGCATCGTGGGTGATGCCGTGGTTGAGTGGCCCGCTGCTCCCCCGAATGTCGCGAAAAGTTGTAGCCGCGTCACAGGGAGCCGTATTGGTTGTCGCCAGTGCGGGTCTTCTTCCTACGCCAATGGCCCAGGCGTTCGTCGCGCTCTCGATTGGCACACTGGTCTGGTCGTTCGCCCTTGATATCGGGTATCTGTGGAGCCAGTCGGCGCACAAACGACTGAGGGAACTGAGCTACAGCGGAGCCTGATCGTCGGCCCCGTGTGATGCGCTCCGCCGCTGCTCCGCCGGTGTCGGCGTCCAACGCGGGCTCAGGCAGTAGATATCGCCCGCATTCGCCTCATGGGGGAGAGCCATGATGTGAGCGGACATTGTCTTCGACGAAACCCACTCATCGAAATTCAGGTTCATGCTCTCGCCCATGGAGACGTTGAAGAGCTCGAAGCCCAGTTCCGTCACGCGGTCGAGGCAGCGCAGCGCCACCGCACGTTCGATCGTCGTAAACTCGAATGACAGTGCGGGCAGCGCCTGACTGAGGCCGGCCAGTACTGAAGCCTCGAAACCTTCTACGTCGATCTTGGCGAACGCGGGCGTACCGTGAGTTCTGATGAGATTGTCGAGCGTGATGACCGGCACGTCCATCTCCGCGTCCCAGACCTGGTCCTGCCAGCCACTTGCCCCGTCGGCGGCCTTGATGAATTCCGCCGATGCTGTGGATACGGTGGGATTCGCTGAGTTGACGTAGAACCTCGCCGCTCCTTCGTGCGCACCGCACACGGCTTCGACTGCCACCACGTCCTCGTCACCGGCGTAGATTTCCCGGATGGCGCGGATGCACAGCGGTTGGGGCTCCACGGCCGTTACGCGTGCCCCAAGCCGACGGAAACTGCCGATGCGGTCACCGACGTGGGCGCCGATGTCGAAAACGAGGTCGCCGGGCCGCACGAACCGCGCGTAGAAAGCGTCCATCGCCGCATCCTGGTCGGCGTTTCCGTAGTAGAAATCGAGCGACCGGAGGATGGGGGAAGCGGCCGGGTCGGCCTTGAGGGATTCCAGGGCATCGCTGTTGACATCCATTTGGGTTCGACCTTCGACCTTCCTGTAATTCCTTGAATTCGTCATCCAGCGCCGCGCGTGACGGTCGTGGGGCGAATTTGGTCATCGGTCGGCTGGGGCGCAACCGGTCATCAAGGGGACGGCGTTGAACCGTACGCGGTCAGGAAACGGTCGCGGAAGTCGCTCATCTTCCAGACGGGGGTCTGCTGATTGGGCTGCAGGCCGTCCGTCCAGCCCCAGTGGGCGATCTTGTCGAGGACCTTCGGATCCTTGGCGACGATCGAAACCGGCACGTCACGGCTGGCGTTGTCGCCGCTGACCCGGGCGATGGGCTGGTGGTCGCCGAGGAAGACGAGCACGGTGTTGTCGTTGCCGTACTGCACCAGGTAGTCGATGAGGCTGGTCACCGAGTACTGGATGGACTTGCCGTACTCCTCCTTCGACCTGGTGGAGTTGGTGAGCAGTTCAGACGGGTCCGTGCCCTCCTTCTCGATGGCGTCGAAGATCGAGCCGTCGCCGAGCTGGTCCTGGGGGACCGTTTTGGGGATGGGCCCCCAGGGCTGGTGGCTGGAGGTCAGGATGATCTCCGACATCAGGGGCTTGTCGTGCTTCTTGCCGTGCTCCAGGCGTTCGAACGCGGCCAGGGCGAACTGGTCGGGCATGGGCGACCAGCTGAACTTGGGCCCCTCGTAACCGAGGTGGTGGGAGTCGTAGATGTGGTCGAGGCCGAAGAACTTCCCTTCCGGCCAGGTCTTCTGGACGCCCGGCATGATGCCGACCGTGCGCCAGGCACCCGTCTTCTGGAAGGCGCTGGTGAGGGTCATGTGGTCGCCGTTGGTGACGGTGCGGTAGCGCTGCTGGTTGTTGATCCACAGACCTGACAGGAAGGTGGAGTGGCCCAGCCAGCTGCTTCCGCCGTACGTCGCCGAGGTGAGCCAGCCGCTCTCCGCCGCGAATCCCGCCTCGCGCAGCTTCTCGTTCTCGGCTGTGAGGGTCGCGTTCACCCCTGGCGCGATGATCGGGTCCTCGATCGCGCTGCGGCCGTAGCTCTCGATGAAGGTGATCATCATGTCCTTGCCGCGCAGGCCGGTCAGCAGCTGGTCCGGCGGGGTGTTGGCGAAGGCGTCCTTCTTGGCCACCTTGGCGAACTCCGCCTCGTCCCGAAGGGTCGACTGCACCGCCTGCACCCGGATACGGACGAGGTTGGCCGAACGGTCGGCGGCGACCGGCAGGTCGTCGGTGAACTGCACGCCGAGCGTGGCGCAGGCGACCCAGACGGTGCCGAAGACCAGCGTCGTGCGGGTCGCGGTGGCGGCGTGCCGGGCCATGATGTTGCCCAGCCGGACGACCGCCAGCGTCATGACGACGAGCACGACGAGGACGAGGACCACGATCGCGACGACGGCTGCGAGCGTGCCGTTCTCGCCGATCGTGTCCTGGAGATACGTATGCGCGTCGCCGAACAGGGACCAGTCGAGGATCGGGTTGAATTCGCGCCCGAGGTATTCCTTGAAGCCCATGTCGAGGAGGTTCAGGATCATTTGCACGCCGAGGGCCAGTCCCGCGAGCACCGCCACCACGACGCGCGGCCTGCGCGGAAGGGCGATCAGAATCGCGGCACCGAAGATCGCCTCCACCGGGATACGCACGAAGGCGAGCGGTATCACGCCGGCGGCGTTGTTCGACATGAGCAGGGTGAACAGCACGAGCGCGGTGGCGAGACCTGTGGTGGTCCACGTCGCCACCTTCCCGGCAACGGGGTACCTCTCACGCCAACCGCCCCAGACCCGCCAGTTTCCCCGCCCGCCGCGCCCCGAGCCCGCCTCGGTGGGGGGTTCGAGGGTGGCCGAAGTTGTGGGTTCGGTGGGGGGTTCGGGGGTTGCCGAGGTTGTGGGTTCGGTGGGGGGTTCGGGGGTTGCCGAGGTTGTGGGTTCGGCAGCGGGTTCGGGTGTGTGTTCGGTAGGGGCTTTCGGCGGGTCTTCGGCGAGGGCTTCCGGCGGGTGTTCGGCGGCGGCTTCGGCTGGGGCTTTCGGCGGGTCTTCGGCGGCGGCTTCCGCCGAGGGCTCCGGCGTGGGTTCGGGCGCGGCCTCGGAAGGGGTCCCCGGCGTCGGCTCGGCGGCGCCTTCCCGCGTCAGCCCGTCCTCCTGAGGCGCCTGCGTCTCATCCGTCGTCTCGCTCGTTATCGGCGGCTGGCGAGAGCTCGTGTTGAACGACAACCCTGCGGTCCTTCCCTGCGAAGCGCTGTGCTGGTGCTGCGGGTGCTGGTGCTGCGTATCAGCCCGAGCAAGTCGGGCCGATACGCCCGTATCTGTGTACGGCGGCGCGGCGGCCCCTGTTCAATCACCCGGGTCCGCTTCCGGTCAAGCGGATCACCGTTTCTCGTCAAGGCCGACTCGCACAGCCTCGTCAACGGCCGGGCGAAGGCTCAAGCCCGTCCCCGCGTGGGCAGCGACACCGTCACCGCCAGGCCCTTGCCCGGCGACGTCCGCACCACCACCTCGCCCCCGTGCGCGGTCACCACGCCCTGCACTATCGCCATGCCGAGTCCGCTGCCCGCGCCGCCGCCCGCCCGGAAGAAGCGGTCGAAGATGCGGGCCGCGTCGTCCTGCGTCAGGCCGGGGCCCTCGTCCGCGACACACAGCCGTACGACGCCGTCCGCGCGCTCCAGACCCAGCCGCACCGGTACCTCCGCGGGGGTGTGGGTGCGTACGTTGCCCACCAGGTTGCCCAGCACCTGGCGCAGGCCGGACTCGTCGGCGTGCACGAGAAGGGTGCCCTCGGCGCCCACGGTCACCGGGCGGCCGGGCTGCTGGGCGCGCAGGTCCTCCGCCGCGTCCCGCACCAGACGGCTCAGGTCGACGTTCTTGAAGCGGAGTTCGGGGCGCTGGTCGAGCCTGGCGAGGGTGAGCAGTTCGTCCACCAGGCGGCCCATGCGGTCGGCCTCCGCGTGCATCCGGTCCCAGGCCCGTCTGCGCTCGGCCAGGTCGGGCAGCATGCCCTTCTCGATCAACTGGAGATAGCCGCGGATCGCCGACAGCGGGGTGCGCAGCTCGTGCGAGGCGTCCGCGACGAAGCGGCGCAGCTGGGCCGCGCTGTTCTCGCGTGTCCGGTGGGCCGCCTCGACCTGGTGGAGCATGGAGTTGAGGGCGATCCGCAGCTGTTCGACCTCCTGCGTCGGATGCCGGTTGGAGGGCACCCGGCGGGTGAGGTCCCCCTCGGCGATCGCGGAGGAGGTCTCCACCATGTCCTCCAGCGGGCGCATCCGGCGGCGCACGCTGAACATCGTCAGGCATCCCAGCAGGGCCAACAGCAGGGCGCCCATGGCCACATCGAGCTTGAGGGCCTTCGCGATGCCGTTGTGCAGCCCGTCGGTGGAGTTGGCGAGCAGGATGTAGGTGCCGTCGGACAGCCGGGTCCCCGTCACCCGGTACTCGGCGTCCTTCACGGTGACGTCGTGCGGTTCGGGGTCGGTGGCGAGGGTGCGCGGATCGTCCACGGCGGAGGCCAGCGCGAGTTGTGAACCGGTCAGCCTGAGGCCGCCGATGGAGACGGCGCTCCCGTCCTCGTCGACGGCCGTGAAGATCGAGTTCGACGTCGGCGAGGAGTCGGTGTCCGACTCCGGTTCGAGCCGGTCGCGTATGAAGGCCAGCGCGCTCAGCGAGTCGATCTGCCGCATGGTGAGCTCCGAACTGCCCAGGCCGTCACGCGTCTTGGTGAGGTTCGCGTCGATCTGGTCGAGCAGGTAGTGCCGCATGCCCATCAGGCTCACCGCGGTCGCCACGATGATGCCGAGGGCCAGCAGGGCCACGTTCGCCAGCGTCAGGCCGCCGCGCAGCGAGTGCATCGCGTGCCGGCAGCGGGACCGGGTGTTGCGCACGGACGGGATCAGCGCGCCCCAGATGCTCATGCGAGCCCGTATCCGACGCCCCGCCGGGTCTGGATCACGGGCGGTCCCAGCGGTTCGAGCTTGCGCCGCAGATAGCTGATGTACGTCTCCACGACCGTCGACTCGGCGGAGTGCTCGTACTGCCATACGTGCCGCAGCAGTTGCTCCTTGGGGACGATCCGGCCGCCGTTGCGGACGAGGAAGCGCAACAGGGCGTACTCGGTGGGGGTGAGCTCCACCGTGTGGTCGCCGCGGTGCACGCGGTACGTCGTCTCGTCCAGTTCCAGGTCGCCGTAGCGCAGGGGCGGCCGCTCGGGCAGGACGTCGGCCGGGCGGGTGCGGCGCAGTACGGCCGTGATCCGGGCGACCACCTCATCGATGTTGAACGGCTTGGTGATGTAGTCGTCGCCGAAGCCGAGCGCGCCCACGATCTCGGCCGGCGCGTCCCGTGCGGTGAGGAACACGACCGCCAGGTCCGGCTGGCGTTCCCGCAGTTCGCGGCCCAGGGCCCGGCCGTCGCCGTCCGGCAGCATCACGTCGAGCAGTGCCGCGTCGGGGCGGGTGCGCTCGGCGAGGGTGAGCGCCTGGCGGACGGTGGTCGCCGCCATCACCTCGAAGCGGTGGTAGCGCAGGGCGATGGTGAGGACGTCGGCGATGCTCGGCTCGTCCTCGACGACGAGGACCGTGGCTCCCACGTGAGCGGTCATGCCCCCAGTATCCGCGGCGCCGCCGACAGCGGGCCCGTTCCGCTCATTGGAGTTCCTTGAGAGTCATGCGTGAGCGCTGCCCTGCACCAGGGGTTGTCGACATCCTGAGGGCTCAGGACCCGGGGGACCCGACAAAGGAGCGTTGAGCGTGGCGACATTGGCGCGGTGGTGCTATCGGCACCGGCTGGTGGTCCTGTTGCTGTGGGTGGGGGCGCTGTTCGGACTCGGCTTCGCGGGTTCGTCCGCGGGGACGAACTACGCGGACACCTTCTCCCTTCCCAACACGGACTCCAAGCGTGCGTACGACCTGATGGAGAAGGCGTTTCCCGAGCGGGCCGGTGACACCGACACGGTGGTGTGGAAGGTCGACGGCGGATCGGTGCGGGACGAGTCCGTACGGTCCCGGATCGAGCCCGCGCTCGTCGAGATCGGCAAGATGAAGGGCGTCGGCGCGGTCACCGACCCGTACGCGGACGGGGGCGCCGCGCAGATCAGCAAGGACGGCCGGATCGCGTACGCGCAGGTCACCTTCGCCGAGCAGGCGAACGCCGTACCCAAGGAGCTCGTCGAGGACGTCGTCGACACCGCTCAGGACGCCGAACGCGACGGACTGTCCGTGGAGTTGGGCGGTCAGGCGATCCAGCGCGTCCAGGAACCGCCGACCGGTCTGGCCGAACTCGTGGGCGTCGGGGCGGCCGCGATCGTCCTGTACCTGGCCTTCGGCTCGTTCCTCGCGATGCTGCTGCCGCTCGCCGTCGCCGTCTTCGGTGTGGGCACCGGCATGTTCTCCACCCAGCTCCTGAGCCATGTCACCAACGTGCCCGAACTCGCCTCGCTGCTGGCGACGTTGATCGGCCTCGGCGTCGGGATCGACTACGCGCTGTTCATCGTCACCCGGCACCGGCGCGGCCTGATGCGCGGCGAGAAGCCGGAGGACGCGGCGGTCACCGCCCTCAACACCTCTGGCAGAGCAGTGCTGTTCGCGGGCGGCACGGTCGTGATCGCGCTCGCCGGCATGCTCGTGATGAACCTGCGCTTCCTGGACGGTGTCGTCATCGGCACCGCCCTCACCGTCGTGCTGAGCGTCCTCGCGGCGGTCACCCTGCTGCCCGCGCTGCTCGGCCTGCTCGGCATGCGGGTGCTCAGCCGCCGCCAGCGGCGCAGGCTCGCCGCCGAGGGACCGCAGCCGGACCGTACGAGCGGCCTGGCCGTGCGCTGGTCCGCGACCGTCGAGCGGAACCCGCG
Source organism: Streptomyces sp. NPDC088747 (assembly GCF_044751025.1). Lineage (NCBI taxonomy): Bacteria > Bacillati > Actinomycetota > Actinomycetes > Kitasatosporales > Streptomycetaceae > Streptomyces > Streptomyces sp. NPDC088747. Next base: position 665,303 of record NZ_JBIVKZ010000003.1, on the reverse strand, counting down.
CAAGGTCGCCGCGCTGGCCGTCGTCGTCATGGCGGTCCTCGCGCTGCCGCTGCTGTCGCTCCGGCTCGGCACGACCGACCAGGGCAACGACGACGCCACGACGACCACCCGGCAGGCGTACGACCTGCTGGCCGAGGGCTTCGGCCCCGGCTTCAACGGCCCCCTCCAGGTGGTCACGGAGAACCCCGACACCGACGGTCTGGTCACCGGCATCCGCGACACCGAGGGAGTCGCCCAGGTCGTCGCCCTGCCGCCCGGCCAGGGCGTCACGGTGATCCAGGTCGTGCCGACCACCTCACCGCAGTCCGTCGAGACCGACGAACTCATCGACACCCTGCGCGACCGGGTCATCCCGGAGGCGGGCGTCAACGCGCACGTCGGCGGCGTGACAGCCGTGTCCAAGGACTTCAGTTCCGTGACCGCGGACCGGCTGCCCTACTTCATCCTGGCGATCATCGGCCTCGGCTTCCTGCTCCTCATGGTCGCCTTCCGCTCGATCGTCGTCCCGCTGACCGCGGCGGTGATGAACCTGATCGCGGCAGCCGCGTCCTTCGGCGTACTCGTCGCGGTCTTCCAGTACGGCTGGGGCCTGGACCTGCTGGGTCTGGGCAAGGAAGGCCCGATCAACTCCTTCCTGCCCGTCATCATGCTCTCGCTCCTCTTCGGCCTCTCGATGGACTACCAGGTGTTCCTGGTGAGCCGGATGCACGAGGAGTGGGTGCACACGCGGGACAACGCGCGAGCGGTCCGCGTCGGCCTCGCGGAGACCAGCCGGGTCATCAACTCCGCCGCCCTGATCATGGTCTGCGTCTTCCTGGCCTTCGTGCTGAGCGGCGACACCGGCGCCGCGATGGCGGGCGTCGGCCTGGCGGCGGCGGTCGCGCTCGACGCCTTCATCCTGCGTACGGCCCTGGTGCCGGCCGCGATGCACCTGCTCGGCAACTCCAACTGGTGGCTGCCCGCCGGTCTGGAGAAGCGGCTGCCGCACCTGGCGGTCGAGCCGAAGGAGGACGCCGAGCCCGCCCCTGTCGCGGCCTCGACCGGCGCCACGGTGGTGCACGGCTTCGTCCGTGACGGCGAGGGCGCGCCGCTCGACGGCGCGGTCGTCATCCTGCTCTCCAAGGGCGGCCGTCAGCTCGACCGCGTGAACTCCCTGGCCGACGGCTCGTACATCGTCTCGGCCCCGGCCCCGGGCACGTATCTGCTGGCGGCGACGGCCCCCTCGTACGCCTCCCGCGCCCGGCACGTGGTCGTGACCGAGGAACCGCTCGTGCACGACGTGGAGTTGACCGACGAGGAGGTCGACGCCGTCAACTGAGGCGGGAACGTCCGACAAGGCATGGAGGGGTGTGCTCCCGGAGGAGCGCGCCCCTCAGTGCTTTTTCGCCGGGTCGGGAAGCGCCTTCGTCATGCCCGGCAGGAAGTCCGTGAACAGTTCGTGCACCTCGTGGACGAGTGGCCGCAGGATACGGAAGCGGGCCAGGGAGACGCCGCGCGAGGTGAGACGGGCGCCGCGTTCGGCCAGCCGGTAGCTGCGCTCGCGCCCCTCGGTCCGGTCGAAGACCCAGTACAGGACCAGCCCCATCTGGGACAGCCACATCAACTCCGGGAGGATGTCGCGGAGTTCCTGCGGCACCTTCGTCTTCGCCCCGGCCAGCACCTCCCGGTGGACGCTGATGGCCTCGGCGCGCGCGTGTGCCGACTCGGGGGAGAAGGGGCTGAGCGGGCTGTCCGGGTCGGCGGCGTTCTTGAAGAACTGGACCGCGAACTCGTGGTACGGCGTGGCGATGTCCAGCCATGCCTTCAGCACGCCGCCGAGCCGGGCCTCCAGATCGGTCTCACGGTCCAGGACCTCGCGGGCCGCCGCCTGGTGCTCGGTGGCGATCCGGTCGTAGAAGCCCTGGATCAGGTGTTCCTTGCCGGCGAAGTAGTAGTACGCGTTACCCACGGAGACCCCGGCCTCCTGGGCGATGGCCCGCATGGTCGTCTTGTCGTAGCCGCGTTCCTGGAACAGCCGCATCGCCGTCTCCAGGATCAGAGCGCGGGTCTGCTCGCTCTTGGCGGGGCTCTTCGGGGGACTTTTCGCGGGGCTCTTCGCGGGCGGCGGAACCTCGCCGGGGCCGGGGCTGTCTGTCGGTGCTGGCACGGTGGAGAGCCTAACGAGTGGAGCAGGTGCCGCTGTCGCAGCCGGGAGGGTGATAGGTCCAGCCGGACCGGGGGTCGTACACCCATCCGTCACCGTTGTAGTAGGCGCCACCGGCTCCGGAGGCGCTCCCGGCTCCGGCCTTCTGCCTCGTACGCCATTTCGCGGCGGCGAGCATCGCGCCCTTCGCCAGACGCGCGCCCGAAGGGGTGCTCAGCCGGTGGGCGAGGGGCCGGTGCTCGCGCAGCGCCCAGAGGCAGACCACCCAGGCGGCGGGTCCCCGGTAGACCTGCCCGGCGTCCCCCACGACGGTGATCTCCTCAAGGGTGACCGAGTGGTCCAGCTCCGGATACCGCCCCCGGGCCTCGTCGGACCCGGCCGCGACGAACCGCAGCGGCACGAGCTGGGGCTGCCTGCCCAGCCAGTCGCGCAGGAAGGAACAGAGCGAACAGTGGGCGTCGTACAGGACGGTGAGCCCGAGGACCGGGACGCCGCGTGCGTCCCGGCCCGCCGTGGCCGCCGGGTCCGGCCGGGTCACTGTGCTCACGCCCCGGCCGACGGAGCGATCCAGTCCGTCGGCGTGACGGGCGGCAGCTGCTCCCGCTCCATGAGCCCCCGGCGCCGGATCCTGTTGAGCACGTACACGTTGCCGAGGTGCATGACCCCGAGCACCAGCAGCACCACGCCGAGCTTGGTCGACAGGGCCTCGAAGATCCCGCGGGCGTCCGTGATCTCGTCGTCCCCGTTCAGGTAGAGCGCGACGAAACCCAGGTTGACCAGGTAGAAGCCGACGACCAGCAGATGGTTGACGGCTTCGGCGAGCTTCTCGTTCCCGTGCAGTACGTCGGCCAGGAAGATCCGCCCGTTACGGCTCAGCGTGCGCGCCACCCACACCGTCAGCGCGATGCTGACCAGCAGATAGATGACGTACGAGACCACCGTGAGGTCCATGTCCCCACCCCTCCATGCTTTCTTGAACGCGTTCAAAACGCTGTCGAGAAAGAATGTAGCTCTGTTTTTGAACATGTTCAAGTGAGCGTTGGGGGGTGGGGGTTGAATGATGGGGGGTGGCGGCGTCGCGTCCGTTCAGGCCGGCCGGCTGAGCTCGGGCCGCTTGCTGTAGTCCGTGAGGCCGATGACGTTCCCCCAGGGGTCGGCGAACTCGACGGTCCACCCGGTGGCGCCCTTGAAGGGCGGGTCGAGGGTCGGCACGCCGGAGGCGGTCAGCTCCTCCGCCACCCCCCGGGCGTCCCGCACCTCCAGCCACACCCGCGGCGACGCCCACACCGGCGCCCGCCGGCTCAGCTCCTCGTCCAGCCGCAGCAACAGCCCCGGCGTCTCCTTCCCCACCTTCAGCAGGGCGATCCCGGCCTCGTCCAGCCGGAACGACACGGGGAACCCGGCCCGCTCGTAGAAGCTCACGGCCTCGTCGAGGTTCCCGACGGGCAGCAGCACGTTGTCGAACCCGAGCAGCTCGTACGACTCATCATCTGACATGTCGTCAGATTAGGTGGACGCGCTTCGGGAGGCCCGGGGGCTGACCGTGGGGGTCACCCGTTGGGGGGAGGCGGGTGACATTCCCCCTGGGTACGCTGAATCGACAGGCGAGACTCCGTCGCATGGGAGCAACCATGAGCGCCGCATCCGGGAACGGGCTCGACGACGAGCCGCCGTACCGCTGGCCCATCCCGCCTCCCGAGGGCTGGACCGCGGACGACCTCGACCGGATTCCGGGCCTCCCGCCGCACACGGAGTTGATCGACGGGAGTCTCGTCTTCATGAGTCCGCAGACCGTCTTCCACGGGCGCTGCCTGCGCCTCCTGGAGAACAGCCTCCTGAAGCAGGCACCGGACCACCTTGATGTCATGCGGGAGATGACCATCAAATTGGACGCCAGGAACCGTCCGGAGCCCGACGTTCTGGTCTTCCCGGTGGAAGCGAATACCGGCCCGCACCAGACCTGGTATCGCCCGGAGGACATCGTCCTGGCGGTGGAAGTCGTCTCCGCCGAGTCTCGCATGCGCGATCGCGAGGTGAAGCCCCGCAAATACGCCGCGGCCGGCTTCCGACACTTCTGGCGAGTCGAGGAAGACGACGCCAAGGGCCTCCCCGTCGTCTACGTCTACGAACTCGACCCCGCCACCAGGTCCTACGCCCTCACCGGCATCTTCCACGACCGCCTCGAACTCACCGTCCCCTTCGAGGTGGAGATCGACCTGACGTCGATCAACCAGCGGCGGGGATGAACGGAGGCGGGAGAGCTCGCCGGTGTCGCGAAGTCCCCCCTCCCTCCGCGTTCCCTCACCCGATGGCGATACGGGCCAGCCAGGCGGCAGACGCCCCGACGACCTGCGTTCCGGGTCCCGAAACCACGCTGGTCCTGCCGCCTGGGTAGAACCCCACGGAGCCGTCGGACCGAATGGCCCACATGTCGGGGATCGAGTCACCGTTGATGTCGGGCGTGCCCATCAGATGCGGCATGCTGCCGCTGGACCAGCCCGTCGCGCCGTACTCGGTGTCCGCGCCGCCCGAGGAACTTCCGGACAGCGCGAGCGAGTTCAGGTCGACGCCACCGCCGCTCGCGGCGACGCCCTTGCGGAGTATCAGCCTGCCAGAGATGTCGGTGCGGTAGACGAGGTCGGTGACGCCGTCGCCACTGACGTCCTGGACGGTGACGAGGTCACGGTCCAGCCAGGCGGCGGAGGTGATCAGGCGGGTCGCCTGGTCGATGGTCGCGCCGTGGTAGCCGGTGAGGGCCCACAGTTCCTCACTGGTCCCGGTGCTGACAGTGGCGAAGAAGTCGGTCCGGCCGTCACCGGTGGCGTCCCCGGCGCTGACGATCTGGGTGATGGCCGCCGGGCTGGGCGCTCCCTCGGGCAGCAGGATCTCCAACCGCTTGTCGACGTTCACCGCGCCATAGCCGTCCCCGGGGTACACCCACAGCTTGCCCCCGACACGGACGACGAGGTCCTGGAGGCCGTCGCCGCCGGTGATGTCGCCGTTGTGGGTGATCAGTGAGCCTCTGAAGTGACCGGCGGGGGCGGCCACGTATGGCTGCAGGTCATCGCCGTTGGGGTCCTTGGCCGGGTTGGCCCGGTAGGCGCCCGGCATTCCGTAGTCCAGGTCGCCGGTGCCCTTGGTGAGGTCGTCGCTGACAGCCTGGGACGGGTAGAGGACCAGGTTGCCGTCCATGGTGACGGCCATCAGGTCGGGAAGCTTGTCGCCGGTGAAGTCGCCTGGTGCGTCGGCCTGGTCCCGGGGCGTCACGTAGAAGAAGTACGTGGTCGGCTCCGAGACGTTGCCCGCGCTGTCGACCGTCCTGACGAACAGCACGTTGGGGCCGGCCGAGGGCGGCTTGGCGTTGGAGAGGGTGGAACTGATGAGGGTGGACGAGCCGTTCACGCGGTTCACGCTGCCCGTGTACGAAGGCGAGTTGAAGCCGTACTCGTAGCGCACGACGTCGGTGTTGAGGGCGCGCACCGTGAAGGCGCCGGGCGTCCCGAACTTCTTGACACTCCACTTGGCGTCCTCGGAACCACTGCCGAAGCCGTTCTCGCTGCCGTCGGCGTTCGGGAAATCGGTGGAGCTGACTTTTGGCGGCCGGGGGGCGGAGGTGTCCAGGACGAAGTGGCACGCTGATCTGGCGGGGTAGTAGCTGGAGCTGGAGTTCGCGTCGTCGAAGGCGCGCACCCGCCAGGAGTAGGTGGTGCCGTTGGTGAGTCTGCTGGTGGGGAAACCATTGGTGGTGCCGAGGGCGGTGCCCTTGTCGATGCCGGCGGAGACCTTTCCGGTGCCGCCGAGCAGATCCCCTACCGTGTTCCACTTGGTGGTGGGCCACAGGTCGAAGTCGAGATAGTCGAGGTTCTTGTCCTTGTCGGACGCCCGCGCGGTGAACGTCAGGTCGGACGATGCCATGCGGACGTACGGCTTGGTCGTGGTGCACTTGCCTTCGGGGCCGAGGTCGAGCGACGTGGGGTCGATGGTCGGCTTGCGGTTGTACACGAGCTCCAGGACGGGCGCGTTGTCCCCGTTGGCCTGGAACTTCTTCCACGCGTACTGCGAGTGCTCGTCACGGGCACGCATGCCGAACGTGATCGAGTCCTCACCCTCGTCCGCCCGCTTCTGAGCGGCCTGCCTCACGTCGAAGGTCTCGTAGGCGTCCCTGCATCCGGACTTGTAGCCGTGCGCGAAGCTCTTGGTCGCGAACTTGTTGCCGTCGTGCAGACCGGGCGCGTTCTTCCAGTTGGTGTGGGAGTTGATCTCCCGGGTGAGGTGCACACTCATCGAGCGGGCACTGCATGACCAGGCGTACGTCTCCAGCACGCGCAGCTTCGCACTGGTGATCTTCGTGCCCTTGAGGTCCTTGTCGAAGGCGATGTTGAAGTACGAGCGCGAGGTGCCCCAGGTGTCGGACTCGAAGCCGACGCGGGCCTCGTGCGTACCGCCCTTGTTGAAGCCCTTGCCGTTGTAGAAGGTGGCGTTGGGGTGGCGGCTGTAGGCGGTGGTCCAGTTCTGGGTGTGCTTCTTGACCGAGGGGTCGATGAAGACCGGGTAGGTGGTGGCCGCATCGGCGAGGAAGTCCTGGTCCGGTGTGAGGGTCCAGTTCCCGCCCGACAGGTCGGCCTCGACCACATTGCCGTGGGAGTCGGGGGAGGGCCCGTCGAGGGAAGGAAGGCTGAGCGTGGCCGCCGAACCGGTCTGTGACGGGGCGGGGGTCGGCTCGGGTGGGGCGGACGGCAGCGGGGACTCCGACACGGTGGGTTCGGGTCCGTCGGAGGCCGAGGGCAGCTCTTCCGGGCTCGGATCGGCCTGCTCGTCCGACTCGACTTCCTCTTCCTCGGTAGCGCTCGGACTTTCGCTGTCGCTCGGCGTGGTGCTGGCCGAGTCCGTCGGGTCGGGAGCCTCCGACTCGGTCGGCTGGGCGGTGGCGCCCACGCCGCCGTCGGTGACCGCCGGAGTGCCGCTGCTGTCCCACATCAGCGGGGTCGGCGACATCGCGACCTCTTCCGCGTAGGCGTTCTCGGCGGTGACGATGCCGGAGACCGGATCGAGGCGGAAGGTGAGGTCCGCGGAGCTGATCCCGTACGCGAGTTGCTGGACCTGCGGATCGGCCGCTGCCTGGCGGTTCTTCAGGACGAGCAACTGGGCGAAGCCGTCGTCGTCCGCGGTGAGGACCAGGTCGGCGCCCGGGAAGATCTCCGGATACAGGGCCCGGGAACCGTCGATGATCGGTGCGGGAACCGGCCCGGGCCAGGTGAGCTGGATGTCGTGGTCGCCAACATGCAGAGTCACCAGAGGGGTTGGGGTGGCATCCGCCGCGACTGAGACTCCCTTTGCCAGGGATACGCGCTTCACCGAAGAACGCGAAGCACGCTGATCCCCCTGTCCCTTCGAGTCGCTGCTGTCAGACCCTGCCGAGAACACCATCCGCGTGTTGGTCGCCGTGGGTTCCCAACCGTTTTTGGTGCGGCGCAGGTCGTAGTCGACGGGCTTCCACTCGCCGCCGACCTTGGCGCGGATGGACGAGGAGTACAGCCTCTTGGCCATAAGGCCGTCGGGCTGGGCCCAGGTGGTGGAGCGTGCCGTGCGCAGCGCGGTGACCTCGACGGGCTTACCCGTCTTGGCAGCCTGATTCAGCGCCACGCCTTCGGTGACCGCACCCGCGTTGTGCGCTCGGTTCACTTCGTTTCGCGGGGCGGAGTCGCCCAGCCGCAGGCCGGCGTAGGTGATGCCCGTCGCGGCGACCGCGGCGGCGAGTATCGCTGCGGTGGTACGACGGCCGGGCATGCGGCGCCAGTTGCGCGTGTTGCGCGTCATCGGGCGAGTTCCCCTTCTCCCCTTGGAACCGGCGCGTGGCTGGGCGCGACCGGGCCCGCCGATGATGACCTATGAGCGAGCTGTCGTCACGCGTTGCGAGCGGAGGAGGGAGTGAGTCGATCGGCCGTGAACGGCGTACTGATGGTTGGGTTCACGACTCCCGAGTGGCTCGCGGCGGCGTGGTCCTGGGCGCGAATCGCCGTCAAACATCTCCAAATACCCGGACCATAAAGGCATTTCGCGTGGGAAATCTGCAGAAAGCTTGGCACGCCGCAGAGCAGTGGAAGATCCAATTACGTCGGGTTGGCGCATCGGCGAGGCTACTGACCGCTACAGGTCGTTACGTACCGTGTTGATGATCACATCCACACAGGTTGTCTAGCGGAACTTCACAGGAGCCCCACACAATCTCCGTGATCTGAAACGCAATCACGCGTGGTCCGAACCTGGTCCCGCCTCAAGTGGTCCGGGGGGACTTCGCCGTGTTCGGTCGAAACTCGCATGTCCGTCGGCACCGTCTGCGCCGACTGCGCACGGCCATCGTGCCCGCCGTCGGGGCAGCCCTGCTGGTGGCCCTCCTGCCCAGCCAGTCCCTGGCGTTGCCACCTGATCCCGCGGCCGCCGAGACGGGCCGTGAGACGCTCGACCTGGAAACACTCGAGCAGGACGAAGTGGTGTCGGGGGAGGTCTTCCGACCGGACCTGGAGACCCTCAAGGCCAAGGTCCCGGCGGACCAGCAACAGGCTCCGGCCGGCACGGCGACGGCGCTGCCCGCCGACACCGGGTCAGTCAGTTTCGAGTCGACCGCGGCCGTGACAGGCACAGGTACGACCGCTCGACAAGCCGCACTGAAGCCGGTCGTCGGCCTGCCCGTAAGCCTGGGGCAGGCCCCCGCACAGTCCGCGCCCACGGGGACCTGGCAGGTCGAGGTCTTCGGCCGCACGGCGCCGGTGTCGCAGGGCGTCGACGGCGCAGTCGTGGCCGTCAAGGCCCCCGCGAGCGGATCCGTCCCGATCTCGGTCAAGCTCGACTATGCCCAGTTCAAGAACCTCTACGGCGCCGACTGGGCCTCCCGTCTGCGTTTCGTCCAGTTCCCCGAGTGCTACCTGACCACGCCGGACGACGAAGCGTGCCAGACGTACGAGGAACTGGAGACGGCGAACGATACGAAGACCCAGTCCATCACGGCCACTGTCGACACGGCGGCCGACGGAACCGTCACCCCGGCATCGGCCACAGCGACGGACTCCGGCGGCCCGTCCATCGCCCAGGCGTCCTTTGGAAGTTCGGTGACGCCGGTCGCCGCCACCGGTGACACCGCGGTCCTCGGTGCCGTCGACTCCGGTGGTGGTGGAGGAGGTTCGTTCAAGGCGACGCCCCTGGCCTCCAGTGGCAAGTGGGAAGCAGGGGGCTCCTCGGGCGCGTTCACCTGGTCGTACCCACTGGCGATTCCGGCCTCTCCCGCGGGACCGGCACCCGGCATCTCCCTCAACTACAGCTCTCAGACGGTGGACGGCCGTACGGCGGTCTCCTCTCCCCAGGCGTCCTGGATCGGTGAGGGCTGGGACTACGACCCCGGTCACATCGAGCGCCGCTACCGCTCCTGCCAGGACGACCGAAAGACGCTGAACTCCGGCACCCCCAACAACACGGCCACGAAGGACAAGACGTCCGACCTGTGCTGGGTGTCGTACAACGCGGTGATGTCCCTGCTGGGGAAGACCACGGAGCTGGTCCGGGACGCGCCCGCCGGCAGCGACCCGGAGACCGACACCGAGATCTACCGCCCGCAACAGGACGACGGCACCCGCGTCGAGCGGCGGACCGGCGGCACCAACGGGGACAACAACGGCGAGTACTGGATCGTCACCACCACGGACGGGACGCAGTACTACTACGGCCTCAACCAGGTCGGCGGAGGCCACGCGAACACCAACTCCGTCTCTACCGTTCCCGTCTTCGGCAACCACCCCGAGGAGCCGTGCCATGCCACGGCCTTCGCCAACTCCCGTTGTGACGCGGGTAAGAAGCAGGCCTGGCGCTGGGGCCTCGACAAGGTCGTCGACGTGCACGGCAACACCCTGGTCGTCAACTGGACGCAGGAGACGAACTACTACGCGGTGAAGAAGAAGTTCAAAGCACCCGAGCAGTACGACCGTTACGCGTACCCGACGAAGATCGAGTACGGCATGCGTGCGGATCTCACGAAGCCTTCCGCGACGGTCGAGTTCGGTACCAAGCAGCGCTGCCTCAAGTCGGAGGCCGTCTGCGCCGCGGACAACTTCGCCAAGACCGATGACCCGGGCGCGTACCGGCCCTGGTGGGACACCCCTGGCAACCTCAACTGCAAGTCCACGTCGAAGATGTGTCCCGGCTTCCCCTCCTTCTGGACGCAGATGCGGCTGGACACGGTGACGACGAAGGCGGCCCGAGCGGGCCAGACCGGCCTCGGCAAGGTGGACACCTATTCCCTCCACCAGTCCTTCCCGGAGGACTGGTACGACACGTCCCCCGGGCTCTGGCTGAACTCGATCACCCGCCGCGGCTTCGCCCCGGGCGACACCACCGGCACCCTCCAGTCGGAGAACGGCGTCAGCTTCGGCCAGTACACGGTCGGCGGGAACGCGGCATCCCCTCTGCACGGCCGCCTGAAGGATCGTCAGCTCCCGAATCTGGTTTCGAGCGGCACCAACGACCAGCGCCCCGGTTTCACCCGACCCCGTATCGGCACGGTCGCCACAGAATCCGGCGGCGACATCGAGGTGGAGTACAAGGGTGGCTGCGCCGCCGAACCGGCGGAGGACAAGGGCAGGAACAACGGGACCTGCTACCCGGTCCGCTGGTCGCCGGACGGTGACGAGAAGACACCCGCGAAATCCTGGTTCAACAAATACGTGGTCCACTCCGTGACGGAGAGGGACAAGGTCACGTCTCGCGGAAAGTCGGTCTTCACCAAGTACGCCTATTCGGCTCCGGCCTGGTCCAGGAACGACGACGAGTTCACCCGCCCGGCCCTGCGGACGTACAGCGACTGGCGCGGATACCGCCAGGTCGTGGTCATCAAGGGAAGCAATTCGAGCTCCGGGATGGGGGATCCGCAATCCCAGTCGTACGGGATGACGAGGTACTTCCAGGGCGTCGGCGGTGAGGTCAAGGACTCCACGGGCACGTACACGCTCCTCGCGGACGACGCACGGCAGTACGCGGGTGTCACGGCGGAGAGCATCACGTACCTGAACTCCGACAAGCGGGTGCAGAAGCAGACGCTGAACTTCCCGTGGTCGAAGGAGACCGCGTCCCGTACGCGGGAGGCAGAGACCGGCGTGGACATGGATCCGCTGCTGGCCCACCGCAGCGGTATCAGGCGCACGGACGCGAGACAGACGGTCGGGAACAACGCGCAGCCGACCGCCACGGACTGGCAGGCAGTCCGGACGCTGACTTCGGTCGATGACACGTACGGCCTGCCGATCCAGGTGGAGACGGCCGTGGTCAAGCCGAACGGGACCACCGAGACCCTCTCCAACCAGACCTGCACCAAGACGTCCTACGTCCACAACACGGCGGCATGGCTGATCGGGAAGGTCAAGGAGCAGCGGACCACGGCCACTTCGTGCGCCGGCTACGACGCGGCGGATCCGGCGACCAGGCTCGTCAGCGCTACGCAGTACAGCTACGACGGTCTGACTTACGGCGGGACTCCGACGAAGGGTCTGGCCACCTCCATGGCCGGGGTGGACGGAGCCGGAACCTCGTACTCGGCCGTCACGAAGACCACGTACGACCCGCTCGGACGCGTCCGCACCGTCGTGAAGCCGGGCGGGCAGAAGGCGGAGACGAGGTACACCCCCGCGGACGCGGGTGGGCCCGTCACCGAGGTGACCACGCTCAACGCCAAGGAACACGCGGTCACCACGACCTTCGACCCGGGCCGGAGCCTGCCACTGACGGTCACCGACGCCAACAGCCGCGTCACGCGCACCGAGTACGACGCCTTGGGGCGGCTCGTGAAGGGCTGGTCCGCCTCACGGTCCTCCGGCAATCAGTCGCCTGATGTGAAGGTCGAGTACCAGCCGGCGATCGCCACGTCCCAGACGACCCGTCCCGCCGCGGTCACCACCAGCACGCTGAAGGACGACGGCGCCTACAGCCGCCAAGTGACGATCTACGACGGTCTGATGCGTCAGGTCCAAACCCAGTCCGAGGCTCACGGCCCGGGCCGGATCATCACCGACACGACGTACGACGACCACGGTCTGGTCGACCAGCAGACCAGTGCCTACCTCGCCAAGGGCGAGCCGGCCGCGGAACTCTTCGCGCCCAAGTCCACATTCCTGATCCCCAGTTCGGAAAAGACGCGCTACGACGGACTGGAGCGTCCGGTCCGTCGGTCGACCTACTACGACGGCGACTACGCGCACGCGACGTACACGTACTACAACGACACCAGCACGTACGTGGACCCGGCGGGTTCGACCGTCCCGCGGACCCGGACCTTCACCGACGCTCTGGGCCGCGTCACCTCGATCCGCCACTACAAGGACGCGGCGACTACTGCCGACGGACGCGTCACCACCTACGAGTACGACGCCCGCGGCAACCGATCCAAGGTCATGGATCCGGCGGGCAACGTCTGGGCGTACGAGTACGACGCCCGCGGTCGAGTGACGTCCACGACCGACCCGGACGTCGGCAGGACGAACACCTGGTACGACACAGCCGACCGGCCGAACAAGGTGACGGACGCGAAGTCGCGGACGACGTACACGGATTACGACGAACTCAACCGGGTCACGTTCGTCCGTGAGGGCTCCGCCACCGCCGCCCCGGTCAAGTCGTTCACCTATGACAGCCTGCCCGGAGCGATCGGTCAGCCGGTTGCCTCGACCCGCCACACCTCGGGCGGCGACTACATCAGCCGTGTCACGGGTTACGACACCGATTACCAGCCCACCGGAACCGAGACGGTGATCCCGTCCAACACGTCGACCACGGGGCTGGCCGGCACGTACGCCTACGCGTACACCTACACCCCGACCGGGAAGACCCTGTCGGTCACTCTGCCCGCCGTGGGCGGGCTGGCGCGGGAGAAGGTCGTCACCCGCTACAACAGCGACGGCCTCACCGAGTCGACCTCCGGCCAGTCCTGGTACACGTCCGACGCGACCTACTCCCCGTACGGCGAACCCCTGAGGACGGTCTCCGGCGCGCAGCCCAGTCGGGTGTGGACGACGAACTTCGTCGACCCGCACACCGGCCGCCTCCAGCGGACGGTCACCGACCGCGAAACCGCCGACCCGCACCGCATCACGGACAGCTACTACTCGTACGACGTCTCCGGTCTGATCACCTCCAACGCGCGGCAGTTGGGCGAGACGTCAGGCCAGACATGGGACAACCAGTGCTTCACGTACGACGTGATGGGCGAGCTGGTGAACGCTTGGACGTCGAAGGTCACACCTGACGGAAAGGGCACCGGCTGCAAGTCCTCGGGCGGAGCCACCTGGGGCCCTCGCACCGACTACGCGGCCTCGTCCGGTCCGGTGGCGGACGCTCCGGATGCCTCGACCGACGTCCTGAGCCCGGACGCGTCTCTGACATCCACCCTGGCCGCAACCGCCCCGGACGCGGCCACGGTCGCCACCGGTGCCACGGCCTACCGCCAGTCGTTCACCTTCGACTGGCTCGGCAACCGCGCCGCTATGACGGAGCACGATCCGGCGGACGCGACGAAGAACACCGGCTTCACGTACAACTACGGCCCCACCCAGCCGCACACCGTGAACTGGATCAGCTCCACCCCCACCGGCAAGGGCAGCAGCTACACGTACGACGCGGTGGGCAACACCGAGACCCGCGACCTCGCTGCGACCACGCAGAACCTGACCTGGACCTCCGAGAACAAGCTCGAGACGATCACGGACGACGGCCAGAAGACGACGTACGTCTACGACGCCGCAGGCAACCGCATCGTCGAGAACTCCCCGTCGGGCTCGACGCTCTACCTGGGCGAGACCGAGGTGACGACGGACTCCTCGGGTGCGATCACTCAAGCGTCCCGCGCCTACAGCCAGCCCGGTGCTCCCACGGTGGTCCGCACGACGAGCAACGGCTCGACAACAGGCCACAAGCTCAGCGTCCTGCTCGCCGACCACCTCGGCACGGCGAACACGTCCGTGGAGCAGTCGACCGGTCAACCGGTCACCCGCCGCGCCTTCAAGCCGTACGGCGAGGTCCGTGGCACCAAGCCGACCGTATGGCCCAACAAGCGCAGCTATCTGGGCGTCGGCATTGACGACGCGGCCACCGGGCTGACGCACATCGGAGCACGCGAGTACGACCAGAGCACGGGGCGGTTCCTGTCGGCGGATCCGATTATCGATATCGCGGATCCGCTTCAGATAAACGGGTACAGCTACGCGAAGAACAGCCCGATCAGCACCAGTGATCCCGATGGCCTCAGGCCGATCAGCGACTGCGAAAGAGGCTGCTCTACCGGTGACGGCGATACCTACCGGGACTGGTTGAGCCCCAGCGCGGACGGTGGCTGGTCCTACAACTACGAAAACGCTCATTACGTCTACGACGTAGAAGGTGACCTGCACAGTGTCATCAGAACGGGCAATCGCCGGCCGACTCTCGGTACGAAGACAGTGCTCAAAGAGTACAAATTGGGCCCTCAGAAGATGGTTTTCAAGGCCCTTGCCACGCTCTTTCTGCCTGACCCCACGGATTGGCAGAAATGCCTGTCGGGTGATGGAGTAGCCAGCTGTGTCATCGCAGGCACTGATCTTCCCTTCGCCAAAGCTTTGAAGCTGGTCCCCGACTCCGTGGTCAAGAAGGGTGTGGAAGCCGCCGAGGAATGGCTGGCGAAGCTGATAAAGGGGTGTAAGTGCTTCCTCGCCGGCACCGATGTCCTGATGGCGCACGGAGAGACCAAGGACATCGAGGACGTCAAGGTCGGAGACGAGGTGATCGCCACCGATCCCGAAACAGGTGAGACCGGGACCCGAAAGGTCACACGTCTCATCAGGACTGCGGGCGACAAGTACTTCAACGAGCTCTCCATCGCCACGGAAGACGGCATAGAGCAGCTCACGGCGACACACGAACATCCTTTCTGGTCTCCCTCGGAACGCGACTGGGTGCCGGCCGGCCAACTCAAGCCAGGCATGACCCTGCGCACGGACGAAGGCGACACGGTTGTTGTCACCGGCAACCGCCCCTTCATAAAGCGGGCGGTTACGTACAACCTCACGGTCGACGAACTGCACACGTACTATGTGCTGGCTGGACACACGCCGGTACTCGTTCACAACAGCGGACCGTGGTGCGGGGTCGGCTCCGCAGAAGCTCAGGAAATCATCCAGAATGCCAAGGGGTATGGGTCCGGGCTCAAGCAGGATGCTGGGCACAGGGCGGCAGATTTCGTTGTCGGTGATATCGCAACTAAGGGTGTAACCACTCGACTTGTTGGTGGAGATGGAGTGGAGCGCTTGTTGGTGCAGATGCCGGGAGAGATGAACGGAAAGGCTGGACGCTTTGAGTGGCTAGTTGAGCGCGGCGGGAGCGGAAACCTGATCACTCATCAAAGATTTGTAAACGGAGGATCGATGAACGGAATCCCAAACAAACCATGAACGCGATGGCTAAGTTCAAGATCCCCGGTAGCTTTGTTGTGGATCGAGTGGATCTGACGACCAGGGAAGTCGCTTACGGGAAGCGTTGGGGGTGGTTGGATGATTCCGCCATCGTGCAGATCTACATGCGCAAAATGCAGGTCGGCCGCCCGCTGCTTGACGTAGAGGAAAGGTGGGCGCTCGCACTCTCGGAGGAGATCCGGTCCGGGGATCTTCCGGACCTATCGTCTGAGGACTTGGGTGACTCCCGCGAGCTGTCCGCCGTGTGGATCTATCTATCGCTGGCCTGGCTCCATCAAAATGGCCTGAGCGAGCAGCAATTGTTCAACGTTATCGAGGAGTTGTATTCGGACTTTGAGTATCCTGAGGAGATGGAGGGCTTCGTGAAATATATGCCTCCCCCTCCTGGGGGTAAGGGAGGAATTTCCGGAATGGCCGAAAGGCTAGAGGCGTTCCTGAGGTACTCGGAGGATCTGTATCGGCAACGGTGAGTGCGGGCACCGGCGGAGATGGGTGCATCCCCGCCGCGCGACACCGCCGTGCGAGGTGGAGCCTCATGGCCCGATTTCGCAACCCATGCGCTAGATAGCAATAGCAAACTTGAAGCCCCGTCAGGTGCGTCCTGGCGGGGCTTCTGCGGTGGGTGACGGCAGTAGTTGACGGCAACGTCAGTGGACGGTGGCTCCGCACAGCGGCGGGTCGTCGCCGTCGTCGCGGGTCGACTCGTCGTCGGCAGGGCCGTCAAGGGCGGTGCTGAGGGTGTCGATGGTGTCGCGCTGGAGGCGGAGTCGGACGTGGGCGTAGACGGTGGCGGTGACGCCGATGTGGGCGTGGCCGAGGAGTTCCTTGATGACGACGAGTTCGACGCCCTGTTCCAGGAGCAGGGTGGCGGTGGAGTGTCGGAGGTCGTGGAAGCGGATGCGGCGGAGGCCGGCGCGGCGGAGGAGCGTGGTGAAGGCGCGGGTGAGGTTGGTCGGGTCGATCGCTCTTCCCTGCGGCGTGGTGAATACGTACCCGCTGTGCTGCCACTCGGCGCCTGCCGTGTCACGGTCGCGCTGCTGCTCTTCGTGGTGGCGCTTCAGTGACTGGAGGCAGCGGGCGGGGAGGGCGATGCGGCGCTCGGAGGCCCGAGTCTTTGTGGGCAAAGCGGTGAGGCCGCCTGTGCTGGTGCGCTGCAATGTTCGGCGGATGGCAGCGGTGCCCCGGTCGCGGTTGAGGTCTTCCCAGCGGAGACCGAGGAGTTCGCCCTTGCGGAGCCCGGTGTGGAGGGCCAGTTTGAACAGGGCGTGCAGCCGGTGTTCGTTCGTGGCGGCGAGGAACTGGCGGGCCTCGTCGGAGGTGAGGGGTTCGAAGCGTCGGGGACGGGGTGTGCCGGTGCGGACGTTGCGGGCGACGTTGCGTGGGATCTCCTCCTCGCGGACGGCGTGCTCCAGGGCGGACTTGAGTACGGAGTGGATGTACGTCAGCGTCAGCGGGGAGAGCCGCTTGGAGCAGCACGATCCGATGGCACAGCAACGGGGCTCGTCACGGCCCGCGTCGAGGCCGCGTGTGCAGCACTGGCATGTGGTGCGGAGCTGGTTGAGCCAGGTGCGGACGTCCTTGGCGGTGAGCTTGGCGAGCTTCTTCTTGCCCAGGCCGGGGGCGAGGTACCGGTTGACGCAGGCGGTGTAGCGGGTGTGGGTGTTCTCGCGGAGTTGGTGGACAGCGACAGCGTCGAGCCAATACGTCAGGTACGCGGCCAGGCTGCCCTGCGCGGAGGGCGCGGGGAGGCCGCGGTTGCTGGCGGCGATCTTCTCGGTGAGCTTGGCCAGGGCGTCTTTGCGGGTGGTGCCGTAGACGCGGATGCGCTTGCGGGTGTTGCCGGGGTCGAGGACGCATCCGGCGGCTTCCCAGCGGCTGTCCTTGCGCTGCTAGACGGTTTCGTCGTCGCGGCTGCAGCGGGAGAAGGGGTGCGGCCGGGGGAGGGGACCCGTTGCCGACTCAGGCCATGCGCAGACCGAGGTTGCTCAGCAGATCGCCGCCCTCCGTGGCCGCGTCGAGGCCCTGGAGGCGGGCAGCGGCGGGCGGGGACCACTGACCCACTGTTCCGGGACGCTGGCCAGGGCTGTCGGATCCCAGCTGATGCCTGACGTTCCGGTCCCCGGGTGATGCTTGACGGCGGGCCTAGACAACATAGGGAGCCCCGTGGGGCTTGTCCGCCTTCACGTTACGGACCAGGACGTCGGTCGTGCGCCGGATCACCCGGACCTGGCCGTCCAGGTCGACGGTGATCGTGGAGCCCGACCCGGTCGGGGGGTAGGCCGAAGCGGTGGGTCAGGATGGTGGGCCGTCCGCCCGTCCCACTCGCGTAATCGGGGAGTCGACTTCACTCCCCGCCCCCCGCTCCTGCAATATGACCGACAGTCCTGTTCGCCCATTCGGCCTACAGGCCCGTCCAGCGGACCTCGCGTGGAGAGCAGGAGCGAACACCTTGACCGACCAGCCGCAGCCACCTCACCAGCCGCCCCACCAGCCCTCGGACCAGCCGCCGCCCGGCTACGGCTACCCGAGCCCCGGGTCCGTGCCGCCGCCGCCCGGGGGTCCCGGCCCGTACGGGGGCGGACCGGCCGGCGCCTATCCGCCGCCCGGGGACTACCCCCCGCCGGGGGACTACCAGCAGGCGGGCGCGTACCAGCAGCCCGGTCAGTACGGCTACCCGCAGCAGGGTTACCCGCAGCAGGGCTACCCGGCGGGCACCGTGCCGCCCGGCATGTACACCGGCGACCCCAACGCCCCGTACGGGTACGACCCATACGGCCGCCCGTACTCCGACAAGTCGAAGATCGTCGCGGGAATCCTCCAGCTCACGCTCGGAAGCCTCGGCATCGGGCGCTTCTACATAGGCAGCGTCGGCATCGGGATCGCCCAGCTCTTCACCTGCGGCGGCCTCGGCATCTGGGCGCTGGTCGACGGGATCCTGCTGCTGACCGGCAACACCACCACCGACTCCCAGGGGCGGGTCCTGCGTGGCTGAGACGGGGCCCGGCACAGGGACCCTCCTGCGGCACCCGGCGACCGCGCCCCTCGCGGTGTTCGTCGCCGGGGTCGCGGGCGCCGGCTACCTCTACGGCACCGACCCGCACGAGCCGGGGCACCTGCTGCCCCAGTGCCCCTTCCGCTACGTCACCGGGCTGCTCTGCCCGGCCTGCGGCGGCACCCGCATGGTGTACGACCTGATGCACGGCCAGTTCGCGGCGGCCTGGCACGACAACCGGATGCTCCTGCTGGCCTCCCCGTTCGCGCTGGCGCTGTTGGGGCGCTGGTTCCTGGAAGGGGTGCGGGGCCGTCGCTGGCGGCCGACGCTGAGCTCCCGGGGTCAACTGCTGGTACTGGTGGTGGCCGTGGCGTGGACCGTGGTCCGTAACGTCGTATGACGCCCTGGGGGCCGCCGCGTTGGAGGCGAGAGACGCGAGACGCGAGCCCCGGGTCACGAGCCCCGGGCCCCGAACCCCGACCGGTCCGACCCCCGGGTTCACGGTGCCACGCCGGTAATTTGGTCAGAATTTGATCACGGATCTGGAACAATCGACGTCGATCTGACGTTCTAACCCCCACGCTCCCCTCCGGTCTCTCTATGCTTCCGACGTCACAGGGGGGATGGCGTAGCACGTCGTACGTCATCGAAGTTCGCGCTTCTTGCCATGGGTTCCCTCCTGGATTCCCGGAGCACTCCGCTTCGGTCTCTCATCGGTCATTCCAGGAGCAACTCTCATGTCTGTCCCCACCCCTGACGCCCCGTACGGCGTCGACCACCAGGGCCGCCCGCTGTCGGACAAGTCCAAGATCACCGCGGGCCTCCTCCAGCTCTTCCTGGGTGGCTTCGGTATCGGCCGTTTCTACGTCGGTTCCACCGGCGTTGCCATCGCCCAGCTCTTCACCTGCGGTGGCCTCGGCGTATGGGCCCTGATCGACGCGATCCTGTTCTTCACGAGCAACGACCGCACGGACAAGCAGGGTCGCGTCCTGCGCGGCTGACATCGGCCGAACGTACGACGAGAGCCCTGTCTCCACGATGAGAGGCAGGGCTCCGTGCGTCTGGCCCCCGGGGGTCCAAGCCGCCGCCCGGACGACGTTCTTCTTCCTGGGACGCTCAATCGCCCTTGGGCTGCCCGGCCTTGAGGATCTCCGCCACGTCGAGCGTGATCTTGGCGCCGATGGAGTCGGGAAGGGTGACGAGTTCGCCGGGCGCATGGATGCGGTGGGTCTCGTACTCATCCCCGGT
This sequence comes from Streptomyces sp. NPDC088747, assembly GCF_044751025.1. Taxonomy (NCBI): domain Bacteria; kingdom Bacillati; phylum Actinomycetota; class Actinomycetes; order Kitasatosporales; family Streptomycetaceae; genus Streptomyces; species Streptomyces sp. NPDC088747. The sequence goes on along the minus strand of NZ_JBIVKZ010000003.1, from coordinate 645,442 downwards.
GGGGTCGGTCAGAACGTGAAGGCGTTGGTGTTTGCGGTCGACGATCACGTAGACCGGGATCTTTGCCTGGGCGTAAGCGGTGACCTTGGTGCGGAGATCGGCTTTCCAGTTGCTGGAGGTGACCTCCAGGACGAGGCGGAAGACCACGGGGTCGTAGGAGTTGTTCTCGACGAGGTGCTCTTCGATGTCGGATTCGACGATGCAGAGATCTGGGATCGCGTAGTCCTCAAGGCCATCCGGCAACCAGACGCCGATGGCTTGGTGCACCTCGGTCTCATCCTCGTCGAGACCAGCGGCCTCGAAGGGGCGAGTCACCTTCTTCAGCGCCCTCGCGTGAGCGACGTCGGGGGATGGCGTCACGAGGATCTGGCCGTCGATGATCTCGACCCGGCGGCCCGGAAGGCGATCGATGATGTGATGCGCCTCCGCGATCAGCGGCCGGTCGCCGCACGGCTGTTCGGCGGGTGCTGCGGACATCACGTGCCCTTCCAGGTGGGCTGTTGTCGAGAGCATCATCGTCGGCCGGGCAGTCCTCGCAAGTCCCGAGCGAGCGGTATCACCCGATCGTGGTCGGGGGATGCGCGAGGGCCCCCTTCTCCAGGAGGAGGGGGCCCTCGGCGACGTACGGAGGTACGGGGGAGATCAGAACCGCCGAGTGATCAGCGCCCGCTTCACTTCCTGGATCGCCTTCGTGACCTCGATGCCGCGAGGGCAGGCGTCCGTGCAGTTGAACGTGGTGCGGCAGCGCCACACGCCGTCCTTGTCGTTGAGGATCTCCAGGCGCTGCTCGCCCGCCTCGTCACGCGAGTCGAAGATGAAGCGGTGGGCGTTGACGATGGCGGCCGGGCCGAAGTACTGGCCGTCGTTCCAGAACACCGGGCACGAGGACGTGCAGGCGGCGCAGAGGATGCACTTCGTCGTGTCGTCGAAGCGCTCGCGGTCCTCCGCCGACTGGAGCCGCTCGCGGGTCGGCTCGTTGGTGTCCTTCGTGATGAGGAAGGGCATCACGTCGCGGTACGCCTGGAAGAACGGATCCATGTCGACGATCAGGTCCTTGAGGACCGTCAGACCCTTGATGGGCTCGACAGTGATCGGCTTCTCGGGGTTGATGTCCTTGATCAGCGTCTTGCAGGCAAGGCGGTTCTTGCCGTTGATCCGCATGGCGTCCGAGCCGCAGATGCCGTGCGCGCAGGAGCGGCGGAACGTGAGCGTTCCGTCCTGGTCCCACTTGATCTTGTGGAGGGCGTCGAGGACACGCTCCTTCGGGTCGATCTCCAGCTGGAAGTCTTCCCAGACCGCCTCGGCCGAGACCTCGGAGTTGAAGCGGCGGATGCGGAACGTGGCGGTGATGTACGGGGTGTCGGCGAAGCCGGCCTCCGGCGCGCCGGCGCTGTCCGCCTTGTCCAGGGTGGGAGTAGCCATCAGTACTTACGCTCCATCGGCTGGTAGCGGGTCTGGACGACCGGCTTGTAGTCGAGACGGATCGACTCGGTGCCGTCGTCGCCGACCTCGCGGTACGCCATGGTGTGGCGCATGAAGTTGACGTCGTCGCGGTTGGGGTAGTCCTCGCGGTAGTGACCGCCGCGGGACTCCTTGCGCGCCAGGGCGGAGACCGCCATCACCTCGGCCAGGTCGAGCAGGTTGCCCAGCTCGATGGCCTCCAGGAGGTCCGTGTTGAAGCGGCGGCCCTTGTCCTGGATCGAGACGTTCAGGTAGCGCTCGCGCAGCTCCGCGATCTTCTCGACCGCCGTCTTGATCGTCTGCTCGGTGCGGAACACCATCACGTTGGCGTCCATGCACTCCTGGAGCTCGTTGCGCAGGACCGCGACCCGCTCGGTGCCGGTGGAGTCGCGCAGGCGCTCGACCTGCGAGACGACCAGGGAGGCCGGGTTCTCGGGCAGCTCGACGTAGTCGGCCTTCGCCGAGTACTCCGCCGCGGCGATGCCCGCGCGCTTACCGAACACGTTGATGTCCAGGAGCGAGTTGGTGCCGAGGCGGTTGGCGCCGTGGACCGACACACACGCGACCTCGCCGGCCGCGTACAGGCCGGGAACCACCGTGGTGTTGTCGCGCAGTACCTCGCCCTGGACGTTCGTCGGGATGCCGCCCATCGCGTAGTGCGCGGTGGGCTGGATCGGGATCGGGTCCGTGTACGGCTCGATGCCGAGGTAGGTGCGCGCGAACTCGGTGATGTCCGGGAGCTTGGCGTCGAGCTGCTCCGGGGGGAGGTGCGTCAGGTCCAGATAGACGTGGTCGCCCGCGGGACCGCAGCCGCGGCCCTCCCGGATCTCCGTGTAGATGGAGCGCGAGACTACGTCACGGGACGCGAGGTCCTTCATGACCGGCGCGTACTTCTCCATGAAGCGCTCGCCGTCCTTGTTGCGGAGGATGCCGCCCTCACCACGGGCGCCCTCCGTCAGCAGGATGCCCATGCGCCAGATGCCGGTCGGGTGGAACTGGAAGAACTCCATGTCCTCCAGCGGCAGCCCGCGACGGTAGACCGCGGCCTGGCCGTCACCGGTCAGCGTGTGCGCGTTCGACGTCACCTTGAAGAACTTGCCGGTGCCGCCGGACGCGTAGATCACGGACTTCGCCTGGAAGACGTGGATTTCGCCGGTCGCGAGCTCGTAGGCGACGACGCCCGCCGAGCGCTTGACCCCGTCGATCTCGACGATCAGCTGGTCGAGGACGTAGAACTCGTTGAAGAACTCCACGCCCTCCTTGACGCAGTTCTGGTACAGCGTCTGGAGGATCATGTGGCCGGTGCGGTCCGCGGCGTAGCAGGACCGGCGGACCGGGGCCTCGCCGTGGTTGCGGGAGTGACCGCCGAAGCGGCGCTGGTCGATCGTCCCGTCGGGCGTCCGGTTGAAGGGCAGGCCCATCTTCTCCAGGTCGAGGACCGAGTCGATGGCCTCCTTCGCCAGGATCTCGGCGGCGTCCTGGTCGACCAGGTAGTCACCGCCCTTGACGGTGTCGAAGGTGTGCCACTCCCAGTTGTCCTCCTCCACGTTGGCGAGCGCGGCGGCCATGCCGCCCTGCGCGGCGCCCGTGTGGGAGCGGGTGGGGTAGAGCTTCGTCAGCACGGCGGTGCGGCTGCGCTTCGTCGCCTCGATGGCGGCGCGCATGCCGGCGCCGCCGGCGCCGACGATGACGGTGTCGTACTTGTGGATCTTCATGGTTGGTTGCCTCAGCCCCGTGCCTAGCGGATGTTCGGGTCGAAGGTGAAGATCACCAGCGTGCCCAGCAGAATCGTGAACACCGTGGCGGTGTAGAGCAGGCCCTTCAGCCACAGGCGCGTGTTGGCGCGCTCCGCGTAGTCGTTGATGACCGTACGCAGGCCGTTGGAGCCGTGCAGCATCGCGAGCCACAGCATCGCGAGGTCCCAGGTCTGCCACCACGGGGACGCCCAGCGGCCGGCCACGAAGGCGAAGCCGATCTTGGAGACGCCGCCGTCGAGGACGAGCTGGATGAGCAGGTGGCCGAGGACCAGGACGACCAGGACGATGCCGGACAGGCGCATGAAGAGCCAGCCGTACATCTCGAAGTTGCCACGGGTGGACTTCGGGGTCTTCTTGGTCCGCTGGCGCGGCGCCTCGATGAGCGGCGCGGGGTTGTCGACGCTGTACGCCGAGAACTCGTCCGCGCCTTCGACGGGGCCGATGCCGGATGCGGCGGTTTCGGTGGTGGACATCTGTGTCAGCTCCCGAAGACTTCGCGGAATGCGTGTCCGAGGACGGGGTAGAGGGCCCCGGCCATCAGCACGACCCAGATACCGACGACGGACCAGAGCATCTGCTTCTGGTAGCGCGGGCCCTTCGACCAGAAGTCGACGGCGATGACCCGAAGGCCGTTGAGCGCGTGGAAGAGGATGGCGGCGACGAGGCCGTACTCCAGCAGCGCGACGAGCGGCGTCTTGTACGTGGCTACGACCTTGTCGTAGTCCTCGGGGGATACACGAACGAGAGCGGTGTCCAGCACGTGTACGAACAGGAAGAAGAAGATGAGGACGCCGGTGACTCGATGAGCCACCCAGGACCACATTCCTTCCCGGCCGCGGTACAGCGTTCCAGCCGGCACGGAAAAACCCTCCGGGAGCGGGGATTGGGGCCGCGCCGCCATCTTCTACTAATTAAGTACAGCGGTGTCGGACGGGCCCGGCCGGGTACGGTCCACCGGCCCCGGCCATGGTAGCGACGACTTGTCGGAACGTTTACAGCGGGCCCGCCGGTGTGATCAAACAGGCAATCAAACAAGCACCGTACGGGCTATCGGGATGCCCGGAATCCACGCATTTCGACGATTGCGGACTCTTCGCCGCTGCTCGTCCCCTCGCCCGCCGGGCGGCTCGCCCCGTCTCGGCCCTCCTCGCCCCGCCCCTCCCGCGTCTCGAACGTGTGCGCGAGGCGGGCGAGCCGGCCCCTGGCGAGGCGTCGGAGTTCCTCGGCCACCAGGACGCGCTCCTCCTCGGGGTCGTTGAGGAGGCGGGAGCGGATACCGGTGAGGACCTGGTCGAGCGACTCCTCCGGGGCGAAGTCGTCGAGGCAGATCACGAAGACGTGCCCGAACCGGCTCTCGTACGCGGCGTGCGCGGCGCTCAGCGCGGTGTGGGCGGCGGAGTACGCGCCGTCCGGGAGCAGGGTGAGCGACTCGCCGGCCAGTGCCTCGGCGAGGTCGAAGGCCGTCAGGTCGTACGCCGCCTCGTCGGCCGCGGCGAGCAGCGCGTCCAGGTCGGGATAGGGGCGGTGCTCGGCGATGCGGCGGGTCCAGCGCAGGCTGCGGCAGCAGGAGAGGAGGGCGCGCTCGGCGATGTCGGCGGGCGCGGAGTTGAACCCCTCCAGGCGGGCCGGGGACGGCGCCGCGCTCTTCTGCTCGGGAAGGCGTGGGGGACGGTGCGGCGGCAGCGTGGGTCCTCGGCGGTGTTTCCGCGTGACGACCGACGGGAGGTCACGTGTGATTCGGCAGGGGAACAAGTGAGAGTTGTGATGCTCACGCTATCGAGGAGTGTCAGGGGCTGTCCGTCGGATGCCCGAATTTCACCCGGACGGGAGTGTTTCGGAACGTGTGATGGACGGTTGGGGTGGGGATGGGGGCCTAGGTTCACTGAAGGGATGTACGACCTGGCTCCGTATGACTGTATGAGCCGGCTCGGTACTGACCGGCCATGCGACCTCGGTGACGAAGTGAGCGGCGTGATGCGGATCGTGATGTGGGACCCGGCGGGAACGGGCGAAGGTGCGGGCTCCGGCCGGCGGTCCGGGACGCGGACAGAGGGCGTGGTGCGGTGAGCGGCGGCAGGCGGCGCGCGCCCGCGCGCAGGACACGGTCGGCGGTGGTCGCCGGCGGAGTCGTCGTGGCCGGGGCCGCCGCCCTCGCCGTCGCGTTCTGGCCCTCCGGGGACAGCGGCGAACCGACGGGAGCGCGGGTGCCGTCCGGCGGTACGTCGGCGTCCGCGTCCGGCACCGCGCGCACGGCCACCGGCGCCTCTCCCTCACCGGCCCGGACGTACCCGCTGTCCAAGACCCCCCGCACCATCCCCGCCGTACGGGAGCACACCCCCGCCAGGGGTCCCGGCTGGCGCCCCGCCACCGGCGGCCGTGTGGTCGTCGCCGACGGCGACCTCGCCGACGAGGGGCGGCTGCTCGCGGGCGAGCTGAAGCTGTCGTACGCGGGGGAGACGGAACCCCGCTCGGGTGACGTCGAGTTGGGTCTCGACGACGGGACCGCGGGCGCGGAGTCGTACACGCTGACGGTCAAGGGCGGCCGGGTGACGATCACCGCTCCCGCCGACGCGGGCGTCTTCTACGGCACGCGCACGCTCAAGCAGGAGGTGCACGGCGGTGGCACGGCGCCCGAGGGCGTCGTACGCGACCGGCCCGCGAAGCCGCAGCGCGGGCTGATGCTGGACATCGCGCGCAAGCACTTCACCGCGGACTGGATCAAGGACCGGGTCCGGGAGCTGGGCGACCTGAAGTTCAACCAGCTCGGCCTGCACTTCTCCGACGACCAGGGCTTCCGCATCGAGTCCGACACGCATCCGGAGATCGTGTCGAAGGAGCACCTCAGCAAGGCGCAGGTCCGCGAGATCCTGGAGCTGGCCGCGAGCCGGCACATCACCGTCGTCCCGGAGATCGACTCGCCGGGCCACCTGGGCGCCGTGCTCGCCGCGTACCCCGACCTCCAGCTGCGCAACGCGCAGGGCGTCGTGTCGCAGGGCTCGATCGACATCTCCAAGCAGGCGTCCGCGGACCTGGTCGACGAACTGCTGAACGAGTACGCCGACCTCTTCCCCGGCGCCTACTGGCACCTCGGCGGCGACGAGTACCGGGCGCTGACGGTCGCCAACCCGGCGGCCTCCTACCCGCAGCTGGCCACCGCCGCCGTGAACACCTACGGCTCCGGCGCCGGCATCGCCGACCTCGCGACCGGCTGGCTCAACGACCGTGCCGAGGTGATGCGCGGGCACGACCGGACGCTGCGGGCCTGGAACGACGGGTTCTTCCCCGGCGGCAAGGCGCAGGCGGACGACGACCTTCAGGTGGCGTACTGGACGGGCAAGGAGATCGGCGCGCGCAAGCCGGTCGAGTACCTCAGCGCCGGGCGCGAGCTGGTCAACTACAACGACGAGTACCTCTACTACGTCCTGGGCCAGCCGCAGACCTTCGTCTATCCGACCGGGCAGCGCATCTACGAGCAGTGGACCCCGCTGGTGGTGCGCGGTACGACGGCGGTCCCCGCCAAGTACGACGGGCAGATCCTCGGCGGGAGCTTCGCGGTCTGGTGCGATCTCTCGCAGTCGCAGACCCAGGCGCAGGTGGCCGCGGGGATCAGGATGCCGTTGCGCGCCACGGTCCAGAAGCTCTGGGATCCCGGTAAACCGGCGCTCTCCTGGGCGGACTTCAAGAAGCTGGCGGACCGGCTGGGCTGAGAAACGCTGGACGCGCGAGCGGTCCGGACCGTATCTTTCGCGTGCTTGTTCGTATGCCGGGCGCACCCCTGGGGAGGGGCGGCGCCCGGCTTCTCGTGTCCGGGCGACTGGCGACGGTGATTGGCGATGGGCGTGGCGACTGGCGACTGGCGTCGATCGTGGCTGTCGTCCGGCGTTCGGCGAACGACGAACGACGAACGACGATCGCGTCCGTCGTCCGCGGTCCCGGGTCCCCGGTTCGCGGATCATCGTCCGGCGCCCGTGCCCCGCCTCCGTACCGCCCCGCATCCGTACCGCATCCGTGTCTCCGATCGAAGGCCTCCATGATCTGTCAGCGCTGTCAGCAGTTCGCCGCGGCCACACCCGAAGGGCTGTGTTCCCTGTGCGCCGCCGCGCCCCAGGGGCCGCCCCCGGTTCCGGTGACGTCACCGCACGGCCCCGCCTGGCTGCGTTCGCCGGTCGGCCTCGGTACGGCCGTCGCCCTGCTGATCGGTCTGGCCATCGCCACCGACCTGTTCGCCGTCTGGGCGGACCTCAGGATGCGTGACGTGACGGCCTCCATAGCGGACGGCGACTACAGCGACTCCCTGCAGCGGGAGGCCGAGGACGCCGACTCGGTCTACCTCGCGGCGGGATACGCGCAGACGGTCTCCTTCCTCGCGGCCGTCGTCGTCTACCTGGTCTGGTTCCAGCGGACGCGGGTCAACGCGGAGGTGTTCAACCCCTTCGGGCACAGCAAGAAGCGCGCCTGGGCGGTGTGGAGCTGGTTCGTGCCGGTCGTGAGCCTGTGGTTCCCGCGCCGGATCATGCTGGACATCTGGGACGCGAGCCGCCCGCTCACCGCCCGCGGTTCGCACGGGCTCGTCAATGCCTGGTGGACACTGTGGATCTTCGCGCTGATCACCGACCGCTTCGCGTTCTCCAGGTACAGCCGCGCCGGGACGCCCGACGAGATCCTGGCCGCCATGGACCAGGTCCTGCTCGCCGACGTCGCCGACATCGCGGCCGGCGTACTCGCGATCCTCGTCGTGCTGCGGCTGACCCGGATGCAGAACGAGAAGGCGCACCAGGGCCGGGCCCCTCTACCCGTCAACGTCTGAGCGCGGGGCGGATTGCCCGATCAGGTAGCGAACTCCCGTACCCCTGTGGTGTATTCGGCGCGAGCCGAACCGAGACACCGGGGGGACCGGAATGGGCTACTGGGGGTACTACGTCGTGGGCCGGAGCGAGCGGCCGCTCGCGGAACTGGACGCGCTGAGCGGGGCGCCGGGCCTGGTTCCGCTGACCCAGGCGCCCGACGGCTGGCAGGTGTGGGAGTACCCGAGCGGCGACGGGGACGTCGGGAGCATGAACACGCTCGCCCGGGAGACCGGGGCGCCCGCGCTCTTCGGGTACGTCATGGACAGCGACTGTGTGGTCGTCGAGGCGGCCGGGCCGGAGAGCGGCGCGTGGACCACGTGCCTGGCGCGGGCCGCGATGGTCCGGTACCTCGGGGACGGCCAGGAAGGGCTCAGCGTCGACGACTACTTCCTCGAACCGGCCGACGCCGCCGCACGTGCCGTCGCCTGGGCAGCGGAGGCCGGTCACGCGGTGGTCGCCGGACCGCTGCTCCACGTACTGACCGCGGACCCCGACCCGTTGGCCGAAAACTTATTGTTCCGCTTCCTGGACCGGCTCGGGGTCGTACCCCTCTGACCTCCTGTGACACTCCTGGTCTGTCGCACGCAGTAGGGGAGAGTGCGGCCTCCGTGAGAAACGGGCGCTCTAATGTGGTGTTCGCGGAGTTCGAGGAGTTCGAGGGAGGCGCGATGAGCCTGGTTGAACTGATCGCTCAGGCCGATGAGCGTGGGCTGGCGGCGAGCGGGCTGGCTTGTTTGGATCGGTGCGTTCCTCTGCTGGGCGGTGACGACGACGAGGTCCTGCGACCCCTGTGGACGAGTCTGGTGGACGGTGAGGCGTGGGGGGAGCGGGTCGTCAAGGCCCGTGCGGATCTGGGGGAGTCGGAGGACCCGGGGGAGTCGGCGGGTGCGGGGGAGTTCGACCTCGGCTCCGGGTTCGCCTCCGGGGCCGACTTCGGGCTCGACCCCGGTGCCTGGGCCGACGCGGGTCCCGGATCCGAGGTCTCGCCCGACGGCCGGGCCGCCCTCCTAGCCCGCCGGATGCTCGCCACCATTCCGGTCGAGCCCTCCGTCGACACCCTGCGGGCCTGGGCCGACACCTGTTCCGTGGCGGCCCTGCGCATCCACCAGCTCCTGGACATCGCCGCCGACGGCACGTCCTCCGTGGCCGCCAGGCGAGAGGGCCGTACGGACGGCATGTCACCGCTCGTCGCCGCCGAACTGCGGCGCCAGACCGCCATCCTGGAGCTCCTCGCCGAGCGCGGCGCGGGCGGGTTGCGGCTGGTCCTCGGACAGTCCACGGAAGGGCGACGGGTGATGCGGGCCGTGGTCTCGCGAAGGGCGCGGGGAAGGGCGTAGGAGCCCAAAGGGGAAGGGCGTAGGAGCCCAAACCCGTCGCCCGCGAGAGTTCTGTGCCGGTTCCGCGGGCTCGGTGGGGCGATCTCGCGCGGGTCCGGGGAAGTGCGCGGAACGGGGTGACGAATTCCGTCCGGAGGACGCTCTTCCGAGTGTGAACGCAATTCGAGCAACCCGGCCCCAAGCCGCGGCGAAGCCCATCCGCTGGGCGGCGGACGCGGTCGCGACGATGCGTGAGGGCGCCCGGCTGCGCCTGGACTACTCCGTGCAGAGCCTGTGGCGGGTCGACCGGCTGATCGAGGAGATACGGCGGGAGGGAGCGCCCTACGCCGCCGTCGAGACGGTGCTGCGCGGCTTCGGGGCGTACGCCGGCGAGGTCGTCGTGCGGCGCACGGGCGCGGAGTGGTGGGTGACGGGCGGCGATCACTGGATCCGTACACCCGACGGGCGGTTGTGGGATCCGATCGACGAGGCCCGCCGTTGCTACCTGGGCGACGGTTCGCTGCGGTTGCTGTGCCGGGAGGCCGCGGGGTGACTCCCTGACCCGGGTCCGAAGAAGGCCGGGTGCGGAGAAACCTGGGTCCGAAGAAGGCCGGATTCGGAGAAAGCCGGTTCCGGAGAAACCCGTGTCCGGAGAAGGCCGATGGCAACGGCCGGAGCCGCCACCCCCCACAGGAGAGGCCCCGGCCGTCGCGCGGCACGGGCCGCGCGGCGGCCCGTACTCTCTACTGCGCCACGACAGCGTTTTCTGTCACACCTCACGGGTCCCGACGTAGTTGCGGGTTGTACGAACATGGACGGGGAACGGTTTCACGCCGTAACGTTCTTTTCGCGCCGGGCCGCGGGGGGCGAGGGACTACCGCAACCATCAGCGGTCCAGGGATCGCGACCATCAGGGAGTGCGGTGCTGGGGGACGACGCGGAGCTGACCGCCGCGGTGCTTGGGGCACAGGACGGGGACGAGACCGCGTTCCGGACCGTGTACCGCGCTGTGCACCCACGGCTGCTCGGATACGTACGGACGCTGGTCGGCGATCCGGACGCGGAGGACGTCACGTCCGAGGCCTGGCTGCAGATCGCCCGTGACCTGGAGCGGTTCAGCGGGGACGCCGACCGCTTCCGCGGCTGGGCCGCCCGTATCGCCCGCAACCGCGCCCTCGACCACATACGGATGCGCGGGCGCCGCCCCGCGATCGGCGGCGACGAGACGGAACTGACCGGCAAGCCCGGCGAGTCCGACACCGCGGGCGAGGCCATCGAGGCCCTGGCCACCGACAGGACCCTCCTGCTCATCGCCCAGCTCCCGCAGGACCAGGCCGAGGCCGTCGTGCTGCGCGTCGTCGTCGGCCTCGACGCCAAGACCGCCGCGGAGACCCTCGGCAAACGTCCCGGCGCGGTGCGCACCGCAGCGCACCGCGGTCTGAAACGGCTCGCGGAGCTGCTCGGCGACGATCCGGAATCCGCCGGCGCACTCGGCGTCGTACCCCCACAAAGAGAGCCGCGTACCCGCGCGGTGACGTCCGCCGGTGTGACGCATACGCGTTCGCGGACGCAGAAGGACATGTGATGGCCGACGAGCGCTGTGTCTTCCCGGGGGAAAACCCACGGCCCCCCGGCCGGTGGCTGGACCGTGACGCCGCCGAGCGTCTGCTGCGCGGCGAACCCCTGGAAGCCGTCGACGAGGGCAACCGGAACCAGGTCGAGCGGCTCACCGGAGCACTCGCCGCGCTGGCCGGCGGACCCGTGCCCAGCGGCGAGGAACTCCCGGGCGAGGCCGCCGCGTTGGCCGCGTTCCGCAAGGTGCGCGCGGACGCGGACGGCGATCTGTCGACGCCGGGCCCGCGCGCCCGCCCCCGCTCCGTCGCCCGCACCAGCACGGCTTATTCCTCCGACGCCGGTCTCGTACGGCTGGGACCTCCGGGCCCCGGCGCCCGCCGGGTCCGCTGGAACCGCCCCACGCGCCTCGGGCTCGCCGCGGCGCTGGCCGTCGGGATGATCGGCGGGGTCGCCGTCGTCGCCGGAACCGGAATCCTGCCGACGCCCTTCGGTGACGACAAGCCGGGTCCCGCCGCCTCGGTCACGGCGGCGGCGACCCCGGAGCGGCCGCTCGGCTCTCCGTCGCCGGACGCCGCCGGCGGTGCCGCTCCCCGCGCCGAGGCACCCGAGGAGCCCACCAGCGGCCCGACCGGCGGCGGCTCCGCGAGGGACGAGGCGGGCGGCAGCGCCACGGACGGGCAGCAGGGCTCTGACGCCGCGGGCGACGAGGGCCGCAGCGGACAGTGGTGGAGCCGGACGCGCTCGTCCTGCCGAGACGTCCTCGCAGGCAAGCAGTTGGACGCCGGCCGCAGACACGTCCTGGAGACCGCCGCGGGAGGTCCGGGCCAGGACCGGCTGAGGACGTACTGCGACGGAGTCCTGGACCGCAGGGGCACCGGCGACGGCTTCGGCGACGCCGGGAACGACCCCAAGGGCGGGGACACCAAGGGTTCCGGCGACCTGCGCGGGGAGACCAGCTCGGGGCGGGACGAGGACCCGCAACCGGGAGCCGGAGGTGGTGACGCCGACGGCGACCACATACCTTCGCTGCTCCCGGGCGACGACGCCGACGGGCGGGGCGGAGACGGTCGCGACGATGACGGTCGTGGCGGCGACGGTCGTGGTGGCGGCGACGGCCGTGACGAGGACCGCGGAGCCGGACGCGGCGACCGGAGCGACCGGAGCGACCGCGACAACGATGCCCTCGGCGACGACGGTGAACGCCTCACCCCGTCGCCGAAGGCATCGACCCCGGGCGGCCTCCCGTGGGCCGCCGGTGCGACGGCCTCGGACCAGAACCGCGAGAACACCGCCTGAGCTGCTGTTCTCCATCCATCCGGCTCGCCCGCGGGATTCCCCGCAGCCCCGGGTGTGACATTTTCAGCCGAGCCGACGCAGTAGTGAATGAGCCGACTGGTCATCGGCCCTCGCACCGAGCCGGGGTTCCCCCCGTACTCATGGCCCGGTGCACCTCGGCGCGGGCGGGACACGTTCCCCCGGTCCCGCCCGCGCCGCCTCACCTCTCCGGTCGGCACGAGTCACCAGTACGCGTCACCCCTACGCGTCACCCCTACGCGTCACCCCTACGCGGAAGTCACCAGTACACGACGACCTTGTCGCCGTCGCGGACCTCCGCGAACAGTGCCGCGATCTTCCCCTCGTCCCGGACGTTGACACAGCCGTGCGAGGCGCCGAAGTAGCCGCGGCCCGCGAAGTCCGTGGAGAAGTGCACCGCCTGGCCGCCGCTGAAGAACATGGCGTACGGCATGGGCGAGTCGTAGAGCGTCGACACGTGGTGGCGCGACTTGAAGTAGACGCTGAACACGCCCTCGCGGGTCGGTGTGTACTCCGAGCCGAACCGCACCTCCATCGTCGACACCGTCCGGCCGTCGATCATCCAGCGCAGCGTGCGGCTCGTCTTGCTGACGCACAGCACGCGGCCCGTCATGCAGCGCGGGTCGGGCGCGGCGGCGGGCTGGCCGCCGAACGCGTACAGCTCCCACTTGCCCGGCTCCTTGGTCATCTTCCGCAGCCGCTGCCAGGTGACCGTGTCCACCTTGCCGGTGGACGGCAGGCCCCGTTTGCCCTGGAAGCCCTTCACGGCGCCGGCGGTGAGGTCGTCGTACGTCCCCGTCGGCCCGTCGAAGAGCCACTCGACCTGCCGCAGCCGGGCCTGCACCTCGCGCACCTCGACGCCCTCGTCGCCCTTGGACCACAGGACCGGGGCCGCCACGGCTGGGGTCTGCGACGGGGTGCGGCTCGGCTTGGGGTCGTCCTGGGTGGGCTTCGCCGTGGGCCGCGCCTTGGGCGTGGAGCCCATCGTGCCGTCGATCCGTACGAGGGGCGCCGGATCACCGTCCGCGTCCACGGCCTGGGCCGTACAGCCGCCGACCGCGGCCATCGCCACCAGCGCGGCCAGCGATCGCCTCACGTGTCCCGTCCTTGGTGCTGTCGTCTGCATCGGACCCCCGTCCAGCCGTCGTGTGTCACCTGAGATGCTCCCCGCGCGTGCCCGGTGGCGAACTACACCGCTCGGTGGAGGGCGAAGCCCATCAAACAGGCAATGGGCGGCTTCGGAGGGAGACACGGCAGGGGGCGCGCGAACTCCGCTGAGAAGCCGGGTGCGCCGGGTGAGTACCCCTTCACGCGGGGGGGTGTATCCCACGGCGGGTCAACGCGGTGACCGGCTCCCGATGGCCGAGGTCGCCGGGCCTTGATGTCCGAGCGCGCCGGGGCTCGATACCCGAGGATGCCGGGCTTCGATACCCGAGGATGCCGGGCCTCGATACCCAAGGGCACGGTGTCGTACCTTCGTGCGACACTCCACCCCATGCTTGGTGTCACAGACCTCCCCACCTACCTCGTGGGCCTGATCCTGATCGTCCTGCTCCCCGGGCCGAACTCCCTGTACGTCCTCTCCGTCGCCGCGCGCCGGGGCATACGCACCGGATACACGGCCGCGGCGGGCGTCTGGTGCGGTGACACCGTGCTGATGACCCTCTCCGCGGCGGGAGTCGCCTCCCTGTTGCAGGGGAACGCGCTGCTGTTCGGGATCGTGAAGTACGCCGGTGCCGGGTATCTGACCTGGCTGGCGATCGGGATGCTGCGGGCCGCGTGGAGCATGTGGCGGACCCGGCGGGAGCGGACGGTCGTGGAGGCGCCCGGCGAACAGACCGCCGAGGAGCGGCCGTTCCGGCGGGCCCTGGTCATCAGCCTGTTCAACCCGAAGGCGATCCTGTTCTTCGTCGCCTTCTTCGTGCAGTTCGTCGACCCGGGATACGCCTATCCCGCGCTGTCCTTCGTCGTCCTCGGCGCCTTCGCCCAACTGGCGAGCTTCCTCTACCTATCCGCGCTGATCTTCAGCGGTACGAGGCTGGCGGCGGCCTTCCGCAGCCGCAGGCGGCTCTCCGCGGGAGCGACCACCGCGGCCGGCGCCCTCTTCCTCGGGTTCGCCGTGAAACTGACGCTGGCCGGCGCGTGAGGACGACGGGCCGTGCGGGCTGACTCGGCGCGTGGTCAGGCCAGGCCGACCAGGCTCGCGTACTCCGCGAGCCCCCGCGCGGTCTCGCCCGCCCAGCCCACGTAACCGTCGGGCCGTACGAGGAACACCCCCGTGCCGTACGCCTCGTACGCCGGGATCCGGACCGTGGGGGCTCCGGCGAGGTCCGGCAGTCCGGTGTCCGTGCCGACCGCGAGCAGGGTCCAGTGGGGTCCGCGGAACGCGTCGAAGAGGCGTACGCCGCCACGGACGCCATCCGGTGCGCGGTCACCGGCGCGCAGCGCGTCCTCGGGCAGGCCTTGCCGGGTCTCCACCGCGAGCGAGCAGCCGCGGTAGCCGAGGCCGAGTTGCCGGGTGGCCGCGCCGCGCCTGACCTCGCCGCGGTGCACCTGGGTGCTCAGTCCGAGCATCTGCGCGGCGTTGGGCAGCCGCTCCTCCTCGTAGGAGTCGAGGAGGGACGGGTCCGCCGCGCCGCTCAGCACCGCGCCGAGCTTCCAACCCAGGTTGTAGGCGTCCTGGACGCTGGTGTTGAGGCCCTGTCCGCCCGCGGGCGAGTGGACGTGCGCGGCGTCGCCCGCCAGCAGGACGCGGCCCTCGCGGAACCGGTCGGCCATCGCCGCCCGCGGCCGGAAGTCCGAGGCCCAGCGGACCTCGGTCACGTCCTCGGGGGAGAGGTGCGAGCGGGTGGCGACGACCTTGCGGATGCCGTCGAGGGAGAGTTCGACGTCCGTGCCCTCGGAGAACTGGGCCGTCACCTGGAAGTCGTCCGTCCCCGCGAGCGGGCAGATCGCCATGAAGCCCTCCGCCCCGACCGGCGGGAAGACGTGCCAGTTGTCGCGGTCCAGGCCGGTGATGCGTACGTCGGCGACCAGCATCGGGGTCGGGTCCATGGCCGTGCCGGGCTCGCCGGTCATGCCGATGCCGAGCGCGCGCCGCACGGTGCTGCGGCCTCCGTCGGCGGCGACGGCGTAGCGGGCGCGGACCGGGGCGCCCGCCGCGAAGGAGGCCGTCACGCCGTCCGCGTCCTGGGCGACGGCGACCAGCTCGCGGCCGAACTCCATCGTGCCGCCGAGTTCCGTCAGCCGGTCGAAGAGGATCCGCTGGGTGCGCCACTGCGGCAGCATCAACGGCTCCTGGTACGGCTCGGCCTCCGTCGCCTCCGCCGCGTCGAACATGTGGTGCTCGCCCTTGCGCTCCCCGTCCTGCCAGATCATCCCCACGGGGTAGCGGCCGCCGGCCGCGCGGACGGCGTCGAGCACGCCGAGGTCGTCGAAGACCTCCTGGGTGCGGGGCTGGAGACCCTTGCCGCGCGAGCCGGGGAAGAGCCCGTCGGCGCGCTCCACGACGAGGGAGCGTGCCCCGCGCCGGGCGAGGTCGAGGGCGAGCGCGAGGCCGGTGGGGCCGGCGCCGACGACGAGTACATCGGTGTCGTACGTGGTCACGGTCAGCTCCTTAACGCTGTTAAGTTCCGTGCCGGGAGCATGCCCTTAACGGCGTTAAACTGTCAAGCGTGGCTAGTCGTAGATCCCCCAAGCTGGACAAGAAGCAGGTCGTCGAGACCGCCCTGAAGCTCCTCGACGAGGTCGGCCTCGACGGGCTCACGCTCCGGGCGATCGCCAGGGAGCTGGACGTCCAGGCGCCGGCGCTGTACTGGCACTTCAAGAACAAACAGGCGCTGCTCGACGAGATGGCGACGGAGATGTACCGCCGGATGGTCGCGGGCGTGCGGTTCCCTGCGGGCGCCGGCTGGCAGGAGCGGATCCTCGTGAGCCAGCGGGGGCTGCGCGCGGCGCTGCTCGGCTACCGCGACGGCGCCAAGGTGTTCAGCGGCTCCCGCTTCACCGGTCTCGAGCACGCCGTCGACCTGGAGGCGAACCTGCGCGCCCTGGTGGACGCGGGCTTCACTCTCTCCCAGGCCGTCCGCGCCTCGACCACGGCCTTCCACTTCACCATCGGCTTCGTCACCGAGGAACAGGGCGTCTCGCCGCGGCCGGGGGAGCGCCGCGAGGGCTACGACCTCGAGGAACGCGCCGCCCGCATGGCGGACTTCCCCCTCGCGGCAGCCGCGGGCGCCGAGGTCTTCCAGAACTACACCGAGGGCTTCGAGGCGGGGCTCGACCTGCTGATCGGGGGGATCGAGACGCGGTACGGGGTGCGCTGACGGGCCGGGGGGAGGGGGTGGCGGCTGTACGCGGTGGGCTCGGCTCGGGTTCGGTCGGCTCGGCTCCTCGCCGAGCGGTCCGGTGCCGCTACCGACGAATCCGGCTGCCGACGCCGACCGCGCAGGTCCTCGCCGGATGCCGGCCTCCGTGCCTCTTGCCGGGTGCCTGGGTTCGCTCGGCTTTCCGCTGAGCGTCCGGCGCGGCCTGCGGCGAACCGGGCCGCTGACGCCGGCCGCGCGGGTTCTTGCGGGACGCAGGCCTTCGTGGTCCTTGCCAGGTGCCTGGGTGGGGTCAGTTCCTCAACGGGCGTCTGGGCCCGTTCGGCTTCCCGCCGAGCGGGCGACGCGGCCCGCGGCGAATCCGGCTGACGGAGCCGACCGCGCGGTTTCTCGTGGGACGCCGGTCTTCGTCCTTCTCGCCGGGTGCCCGGGTGGGGTCAGCTGCTCACCGGGCGCCAGGGCCCGCTGGGCTTCCCGTCAGCGTCGGCGCGGACTGCGGCGGATCCGGTCGTTGACGCCACGCCCCCCGGCTTTCTCGCCGGACCGCCCGGTCCAACTCCTCGTCGAGGGGCCGGCCCGCTCACCTTCTCGTCGGCGCCCGCCGGTCCCCGTAGCCTCTCGCCGGACGCCGGACGCCGGACGCCGGACGCCGGTCCCCGTAGCCTCTCGCCGGACGCCGGACGCCGGACGCCGGACGCCGGACGCCGGACGCCGGACGCCGGACGCCGGACGCCGGACGCCGGACGCCGGACGCCGGACGCGGCGAGTCGGCGTCGGGGTGGTCAGGTTCTCGTCGCGCGCCTGGTGGCGAGGGTTCGGCGGATGGTGCGCGTGATGATCGGCGGCAGCAGGTCGAGGGCGACGGTGCGGGCGAGGGTGCGGCGGGCCTGGGAGGTTTGGTGGGTGTGGCCGGCGGCGGCCGTCGCGGCTCGCGCTTCGGCCAGGGCCTCGGCGGCGGCCTCGGGGCTGTCCGCGTAGTGCCGGGAGGGCGGGAAGTCCGGGGCCCGCATGCCCTTGGACTTGAGGCGGATGAGGCGGTGTCCGGCCGCCTGCTGAAGGCTGAGGTGGCAGTCGGTCCGCCCGCGGGCCATCGCCAGCAGCTCCTCCTGGACGGGCTCGGGATCGTCCCAGGTCCCGTACAGCTTCTGGGAGCTCAGGCAGACCGGGTGCAGACCCCTGCTGAGCATGGCCTCCCACGCGGCCACCGCGACGCCGGGCGTGTGCTCGGAGCGGAAGTCGTCAAGGACGACGATGCCGCCGGGCAGCAGCGCGTCCCGGGCCGCCTCGATGTCCCCGTACACGTGCTCGTACAGATGCGAGGCGTCGATGTGGACGAACCGGCAGGAGCCGGGTTCCACCTCGCCCGGCACCAGCGAGCTGGGGCCCTGGAGCACGCGGGGCAGTTCGTCGTGGAAGGAGAGGTAGTTCCCCTCGAAGGCCTGCCGGGTGAGCGCGGCGTACGACTTCGTCGACTCGGCCCGGTTCGCGTTGTCCGGGGCGTCCCCCTCGAAGAGGTCGCAGACCGTGTACCGCTCGCCCTCCTGGACATGGCGACCCAGGAAGATCGCGCTCTTGCCCATGTAGACCCCGACCTCCAGCAGGTCGCCCCGCATCCCCGCCGCCTCCTGCCGGTTCAGGCACCACTCGAAGAGGACCTGGTCGAGGACGGGGAACCAGCCGGGTACGTCGTCGAGCCGGTTGGGCGGGCGCGTCGTGCCTTGTGTGGCGGTCATGAGGAAGGAAGCACTCCCTTGTGCGGCGGTCCCGGGCACCTGTGAGAACCCTATGGGGCAGACATGGACTCCGCTCGTGTCTGCCCGCGGCGAGGGGCCGGAACTTGCGACAAGGTGAACATCGGGTCAAGGCGTGCCGCACGGGGATCCCGACGCGGCACGACGGCACGACGGCACGACGGCACGACGGCACGACGGCACGACGGCACGACGGCACGACGGCACGACGGCACGACGGCACGACGGCACGACGGCGCGTCAGGGACGCGACTTGGCCAGCGCGTTGCGCAGACGGGGCGTCAGCGGCTTCTCCACGAACCGGTTCATCAGCCAGGCCAGCAGCAGCATGGTCGCGACGGTGAGCAGGAAGGCGCCGTACGAGGGGATGTCCAGGGTCTGGTGGTAGGCCTTTATGGCCACCCAGCCCAGGTGCTCGTGCACCAGGTAGAAGGGGTACGTCAGGGCGCCCGCGACCGTCAGCCAGCGCCAGTTCGCCCAGTTCAGCCAGCCGAGCGCGATCGCCGCGACCGCGATGAAGCCGAAGGCGACGACGAGGACGATGCCGAACGTGGTGCGGTGGGCGAAGGCGTTCGGGTCCGTCGCGTTCCACAGCTCGCGCACCGCGTAGTGCTGCCCGATCAGGAAGCTGACGACCACGATGCCCCAGGCGTAGACGTCGTGCCGGTCGCGGTGGACGAGGTAGAGGCCCACACCGCCGATGAAGAACGGGGCGTACTCGGGCATCAGCACGATGTCCAGCAGCGGCATCTGCGCACCCTGCGCGATCACGAACGCGAGCGTCCAGCCGACGCAGAACATGATCACCCGCTGCCTGTTCGCCCCCGGCAGCACGACGAACAAGGCGAACAGTGCGTAGAACCGGATTTCCGCCCAAAGTGTCCAGCAGACTCCCAGCACCCGGTTCACGCCCAGCGGTTGCTGGAGCATGGTCATGTTGACGAGTGCGTCACTCGGCGACACCGCGTGGTAGGCGACCACGGGCAGCGCGAAGACCGCCGTGACCAGGATGACCGCCGCCCAGTAGGCGGGCAGCAGCCGCGAGGCCCGGGAGGCGAAGAAGGACTTCAGCGGCCGGCCCCAGCCGCTCATGCAGATCACGAACCCGCTGATCACGAAGAAGACCTGGACGCCCAGGCAGCCGTAGGCGAAGTACTCGTGGAGGGTCGGGAACTGCCGCTCCGCGGAGCTGCCCCAGGCCTTGGTGACCTCACCCCCCCGACCGCCGTAGTGGTACGCCGCTACCATGAGGGCTGCG
Source organism: Streptomyces sp. NPDC088747 (assembly GCF_044751025.1). Classification (NCBI taxonomy): domain Bacteria; kingdom Bacillati; phylum Actinomycetota; class Actinomycetes; order Kitasatosporales; family Streptomycetaceae; genus Streptomyces; species Streptomyces sp. NPDC088747. Next base: position 625,838 of record NZ_JBIVKZ010000003.1, on the reverse strand, counting down.
ACCAGTCGCAGTCCGTCCAGGGCACGCAACCGGGTCTCCCGGGGCTTCGCCCGTTCCGGCGGCCTGGGTACGTCGGTCACCGGCCGGACGGTCATGCTGGTCACGAAAATCCCCTCGCGGGTGGTCCTGTGGGTGGAGTTGTCACAGCACGTTAGTCCGAATCACAGACAAGGCATGGTTGACAGGCTAACCATTTTCCTGGGAGTTCCGATGAGTTCACCTGGAAGTCGTTTTAGCTTCCTAATTTTTCTCATCTCACCCCCCGGACATGCAAACGTGTGCAAGATCGTGCCATCGGCCGGTAAGCAGCAGTGAACACAGCATTTGCTTGGCAAAAAATCAGGAGTGCCATGACGAGGGTCCAGAACAGACGGGCACGTGCGCGCGGGGGGGAGCTTGACGAGTGCCTGCGCGCCTGCGCGGCGCACAGCGGGAAACTCGTCGGCAGCATCGATCGCCGCCGTATCGAGCTCTCGGAGCAGCTGAGGAAGCTGCTGGTGGCGTGGGGTATGTCCGCCACCAGCGCCCCCGCGCCGGCTCCGGCGGGCGGCGGCGCCACCGCCCTGCTCAAGCGTGCCGTCAAGGGCGCGGCGACCCCCTCCACGGGGATCGACAACGCCCTGCTCGACGCCCTCCTCGCAGTCGCGAACAAGGCGCTGGAGTGCGGTTACGACGACGAGCTGAACCTCGCTCTGGTGATCAGCGACACCGTCCTCGCCGAGCGCAAGAACTCGCGCGCCGGCTGGCGGCTGCGCGCCCGGCTCCTCGAGGCGCTCGGTGAAGAGGCCGAAGCGCTGGAGGCCTACGAGCGCTACCTCGCGCTCACCACCGACGACGGGTTCGGCGTCGCCGCCCGGATCGGCGGCATGCGGGCCGCGGCCGACCGCGAGCGGGAACTCCTCGAACTCCTCAAGCGCCAGGTCCCGCGCGCCCAGGACTTCACCGGCGGCCCGGTCACCGAGGTGTGGGCCGAGGGTCTGGCCCGGCACGCCGCCGGCGACTGGGAAGGTGCCGAGCCGCTGCTGGTCGGCGCGCTCCTCTCGCTGGCCGCCGACGAGGCCCCGGTCAGCGACCGGCAGGACCTGCTCAGCCAGTACCTGAACCTGCGCACCGGCGTCTCGCACGGAGACCGCGCCGCACTCCCCGCGCTCACCGAGGTGCTCGCGCTCTACGCCGAGCAGCGCCGCATCCGCGCCCGCGGTCCGGTCGCCGACCCCACCATCGGCGGCGTGCAGTGGCTCACGCTGGGTGAGTTCCGCAACCAGATCGCCGGCAAGTCCATCTGCCTGATCGCCAACTCCGGCCGGGTCGGCGCGAGTTCGATGGGCGCCGAGATCGACGCGTACGACCTGGTGGTGCGCTTCAACTCGTACAAGATCGACGCGAAGAACACCGGCAGCCGTACCGACATCCACACCACGATCCACAAGCACGGCTTCAACTGGGACAAGCCGGTCACCACCCGGCTCGTCTTCGGCGGCATCTCCGGCGACTGGAAGTACTCGCTGCGCAACCGCCTGGTGCCCGGCGCGCAGCAGTACCTCGGCGACGAGACGCTGCGCTGGCCGCTGCGGAACATCGGGCAGATCGGCGCCGACCGCTGGTCCGGCATCCCGACCACCGGGTTCAACATGCTGTGGCTGCTGGACTTCCTGGACGTCAGCCCGACCCTCGACCTGATCGGCTTCGACTTCTACGAGAGCGGCGCCTACCGCGTCCCGGAAGCCATGAAGCTCGCCATCACATCCGTGCACGAGTACACCAGCGAGAAGGAATGGGTCATGCAGCGGGCTCAGAGCGTGACCGACATGAGGATATCCCTGCGATGACCACGACCTCCCTGACCGGAACCGCCACCGCCGCGGTCCCGGCCGCCGGCGCTTCGGCGGCCGACCTCACCGGCAAGCGACGCATAGCCTTCGCGAGCTTCGTCGACGAGAACTACCTGCCGGGCTTCCTCGTCCTGCTGCGCAGCCTCGCCCTGTCGAACCCGAGCGTCTGCGAGGACTTCGTCGTCCTCTACGACGACCTGCGCCCCGGCTCGATCGCCAAGATCCGCGACCTGCACCCGCGCATCGTGCTGCGCCGCGTCAACGCCGAGCACTACGAGTCGTACGCGAAGGGCGACCAGGACAACTACCTGGTCCGCAAGGCGTACTTCATCCTCGACATCTTCCGGCTGCGCGAGTACGACACGATCATCACGCTCGACACCGACATGGTCGTCCTCGGTGACCTGAGCGAACTGCTGAAGCTGCGCGAGGGCCTGGCGGCCGTGCCGCAGTTCTTCTACGGGCAGCACAAGCTCAACTCCGGACTGCTGGTCATCCAGCGCGAGTACCTGAGCGACGAGTTCTGCGCGAAGATCGACGCCACCGGCCGCAGCGGCGACTACGAGCTCGACAAGCACGACCAGGGCATCCTGAACGCCGTGCTGGACGGCGAGTTCGTCCACCTCGACGCCCGCTACAACTACGTCAAGCGGCGGCTCTCCGGCGACCTGCCGGTGCCCGAGGACGTCTCGATCCTGCACTTCACCGGGCGCCACAAGCCCTGGCAGGGCGGCGAGTCCGGGTACAGCCAGGCGGAGGCGCGCTGGCGCGAGTTCGAGCTCACCGACTCCGAGTTCCACGGCGCCTACCTGGAACGGCCGGGCGGTCTCCACCACGACCTGCTGGTCCACTTCGGCACCCCGCACGTCGCCCGCACCGGCGACCCGGAGCTCGCCCGCAAGGTCGCCGCGGCCCACATCGCCGCCGGTGACTACCAGAACGCCGTCGACGTGCTCGAAAGCGTGCGGGTCCCGCTCGACCAGGCCTGGTCGCACGAGACGCTCGGCCACGCCCTGATGAGCGTCTCCCGCTACGACGAGGCCAAGGCGGAGCTGCTGCTCGCCACCGCCGCTCCCAACCGGGCCGCCACCGCGTTCTCCCGCCTCGCCCAGATGGCGTGGGTGCACGGTGACAACGCCGAGGCGCTGAAGTACGCCACGGCCGGCATCAGCGTCGACCCCACCCACCGCGCCAGCCGCATGTGGGTCACCCGCGCGACCAGCGTGCCCACCCAGGACGCCGGCCCCGCCGAGGACCAACTCGCGCACGTCGCCTTCTACATGGACCGCCAGGGCAACGCGGGCGACAAGCTGCTGCCGGAGAGTGTCCGGCTCGCCTTCGGGTCCGACACCACCTCCCGCCGCTGGCACTCGGTGCACGCGCACCGGCTGTTCGACGAGGCCGCCCTCAAGCGGGTCAACGCCCGCCGCGGCCTGGTCATCGGCGGTGGCGGTCTGTTCATCCCGGACACCATGCCCAACGGCAACAGCGCCTGGCAGTGGAACGTCCCGGACGACCTCCTCAACCGCATCGACGTGCCGATCGCGGTCTTCGCCGTGGGCTTCAACGCCTTCGACGGACAGTCCTACCGCGCCGGACGGTTCCGCTCCTCGCTGCGTCAGCTCGTCGAGCGCTCCTCCTTCTTCGGCCTGCGCAACCACGGCTCCATCGCGAAGGTGCGGGCCATGCTGCCCGAGCACCTGCACGACAAGGTGCGCTTCCAGCCCTGTCCCACCACGGTCACCCGCCAGCTCGTCGACGGCTGGCAGGACCCGGCCAAGCGCGAGGACACCATCCTGATCAACGCGGCCTACGACCGCGCCGGTCTGCGCTTCGGCCACGACTACGCGTACTTCCTGGCGCAGATGGCCGAGGCGGTGCGCGGCCTCGGCAAGCTCGCCGAGGTGCAGTGCGCCGCGCACTCGCTGGACGACGAGAAGATCGCCTTCGACCTGCGCCGCGAGCACGGCATCTCGATGCCCGTCATCCCGATGTACAACTTCGAGAACGACGAGATCCGCGACCTGTACGCCCGCACCAAGCTGGTCATCGGCATGCGCGGGCACGCCGGCATGATCCCGTTCGGCTGCGGTACGCCCATCATCAGCCTGATCTCGCACCCGAAGATGGCGTACTTCCTGGCCGACATCGAGCGGCCCGAGTGGGGCGTGTCCGTGCACGACCGGCACCTCGGCGCCAAGCTCGTCGAGCGCTCCCAGGGCCTGCTCGCCGACCACGCCGCGACCGTCGCGGACGTCCACGGCCGCCAGCAGGAACTCTGGAAGGTCACCGAGGCCAACGCCGCGGACCTGCGCATCATCCTGGGCGGCTGACGCCCGTCGGCCATGTAGACAGCGCGACCGCCGGTCACCTCAGTGGTGGCCGGCGGTCGGCCGTTCTGCAGCACCGTCTGTCGGTGCTGAACCACTGTCAGTGCCTGAGGTTGGCGTACGGCAGCATCCCGTGTGTCGCCTCGAACTCGGCGATCAGTGACCTTTCGTCGTCGCGGGGGTGCGCACTGGTCCTCCACGCGACCAACAGGGCGGCGTGGTCCGTCAGTTGCCAGATGTACCGCCCGCCGTGATGACCGGTACCGCCGAGGCCGTGACGCGCGTACTGCGCGAGCCGCCCCCGCAGCCCGTGGCGGCCGACCGTACCCGCGTCGGCCTTGCCGATGTAAACGATCTCGGCACCGTCCACCCACTTCGCCTCCAGCGCCGCTACGCTCACCGCCGGATCACGCTGCCCGCGCCACCCGGCCGTGCTCGTCGCCAGGAAGACCGGAGCCGTCCCGGAGGCCCGGAGCACGGTGTAGATCCCGCCGTCCGAAGGGATATCGGTGGCCGGGAGGGCGGAGAAGGGTACGAACCCGCCGAAGCCCCCCAGTTCGAGTGTCCGACGTGTCAGTGCCATGGCGGCGAGTATGACCGCCACCGGCGGGGAGTTGTCCTCCCGGCCGCCTTCACCGTCTCAACGCCCTGCGTACCAGCCGCTTGATCCGGGTCACCGCCGAGCGACGGGGCGACGCCCGGCGATGGGCCTCGTACGCCCTCCTGAGCTGCTCGAAATGGTCGGCGCGGTGGCGGCTGAGGTATTCGTCCGAGGTGAGGGGCTCGGCGATGGACCAGGCCTGTTTGTGGCGGCCGTCGTAGTGGGCGACGTAGGCCTTGGCCAGTTCCAGTACGGACTTGAAGGGGATGCCGCCGGTGCGGTCGCGGTCGACGCGGTCCTGGACGGCCGAGATCAGTGCCAGCTTCTCGTCGAAGGTGAAGCTGTCCTCGGTGATGGCCGTCAGTACGTGCTCGGGAATGGGCCTGGTCACCTCGAAGGCGAGCGTGGAGCGGATCGGCGGCCCGGCGATCTCGATGTACGGCAGCAGGGCGCCGGTGCTGTAGTGCAGCCACGGCAGCCGGGGGCCCGCGAAGTCCTGGTGCAGCACCACCGAGCCCGGTCTCAGCCGGGTCAGGAAGCGCTCGGCGACACAGCGGAACACCTCCGCCGTCTTGGCTATGTCGATGTGCAGGAACTCGATGGGGCTGTGGTCCTCCGGGTCGGAGGTGTGCCAGAGGTCGCCCGCGTGGATCTCCATGAAGGGCAGGAACGGTTCGAGCCGGCCGCGGAAGTCGTCCAGGAAGGAGTTGTCACCCTCGGGCGCGGCGCCGGAGGTGAAGAACTTCTCTGTGGCGTAGGTGCCCTTGCCGACGCGGAAGAAGTCGTACGCGTGCAGCCGTCCGGTGTTCTCGTCGAAGACGGCGCTCTCGCTGAGGCCGTGGGCCAGGGCGTAGGTGGAGCCCCCGCCGCCGGAGCCGAGTTCGATCACCCGGTCCTTGCCCGTCAGGTGTTCGCGTCCGAGCAGATAGAGGAACCGCAGCTCCCATTTGCTCACCTGGGTGTAAGGAAGGTTGTCCGGCAGCCGCACGTCGTTGAGGAGCGGGTAGAGCCGGCCGAGGTTCGTCATCGGGGCCTAACGGAGTCGTCGGGGATGCCTGGACGTACTGGGGGGAGGTGTTCGTGATCCTAGGAACACGAGCACACCCGGACCAGCAAATCGGCGGAGCAACTCCTTCCACGCACCAGCATTCCCCTTGCCGTTACCGGCAGTTGGCGTGGGAGTAGCCGACGTTCAGACAAGCGGGCGGCACGCCGAGGGCGGGTGGATCCCAACGGATCCACCCGCCCTCGGCGCACCGTTCCGGGGTGCCCCCGCTCAGCGGCGTACCGCCTTGCGCAGCGCGCGCGCCTGCCGGACGACGCGGCGGGCCGTGGAGTTGCGGGGCACGAAGGCCAGCCGCTCCGGGATGCCGCCGGGGAGCCCGAGCGAGGTGAGCCGGCGGCGCTTGAAGTAGCGCTGGGTGCGCGGGCCGAAGTGCTGGGACAGGAAGCTCTCGGCGGCCGGGCGCAGCTTCGGGTGGATCTGCGGCTGCATGGTGAAGCCGAGGGCGATGACCAGACCGGTGAGCTGGTCGTCGGGGAGGGTGTCGTTCCCCTTCTTGCCCTCCAGGTCCGGCAGCAGCGCGTCGGCCAGCGCGACCGGCACGCGGTTGCTGTTCTGGTAGGGCGTGAGTCGATCCAGTATCGGTTCGGTACCGATCCGGGCGACCGGCAGGTCGTACAGCACCGAGGCCGTGAACAGCGCGGTGGAGAAGCAGCCGACCACGAGCGCGGGCCGGGTCTTCTCGAACAGCACCTCGGCGAGGACGGGGGTGTCCAGGACGGTGAGGTCGACGCCGAGCTTGCCGGCCTCGGTCTCCAGGGCGCGGCTGTAGCGGGCCGGCGCGGTGGGGTGCGGCTTGAAGACGATCGCGCGGTGTCCGCGGTCGACAGCCCCGCGCATCATCCGCACGTGCAGGTCCTCCTCCTCGTCGGGGGAGAGGATGTTCAGCGCGGACAGGTACTGGCCGAGCAGCAGCGCCGAGTTGTCGGGCAGGGCGGGCAGCTCGGGTACGGCGCCGCCGAGTCCGCTCAGCACCTTAAGGAACGCGTCCGACGGCACGATCTCCGCGGGCACGTCGAACTCGGTCAGCAGCAGCGGGGTGAGGCCGGGCACCAGGTCCAGGTGCAGCAGCCGGCGCACCCGCGTGCCGACCAGCGGGTCGAGCTTGTTGCGGGTGGGACCGTAGCTCATCAGGCCGTCGGCGTAGACGTCGATGGGGGCGCCGGTGAACAGCTGCGCCACCGTGAAGGCGGGGCTGACCTGGATCGACTCCAGGACCAGCTCCACCCGGTCGTCACCCAGGTCCCAGAGCAGCCGCAGATAACGTTCGAACAACGGAATGTCGTCGGGCCGCGGCGACCACGCGCCGGGATGGAACGGTCGAATCGCCTCGTTCCAGGACAGCACGCCGTCGAAGTGGTCACTCAGCGAAGCGAAGCCCGGCATCTGGTCGACGGCGGGCGTGGTCTCCGGGGTCGCGGAGTTGTTGAACACCAGCAGGAGTCTGCGGTCCGCCTCGGTGAACTGGTCGGACTCGATCGCCGCCGCCAGGGTGGCGGCGCCGTACAGCGTCGAGGCGCAGAAGATCTGGGTCGTACGGGACATCAGGCGGCCGCCTTAGCAGTGGTGATCCGGCGCCGCAGCCGCCGCAGTTTCGAGGAACGGCTCAGGTCCATGGTGTCGAGCACGTCGCCGAGCGCGTCCTGGGGCATCCGCTTTATGGCCGCCGCGCTCATCGACCGCAGCTGCTTGGCGACGGCCGGCTCGAACTTGTCGATCTCCGCGAGGTGGTGGGCGATGATCGCGCAGTAGGTGCGGACGGCCTTGGGCAGCAGCCGCTCGGCGTCGCGGTCCGCGGCGGTCTCCTCGACGACCTGGTCGAAGGCGCGGATGAAGTCGAGCTGACGGACGTCACCGATTTGAGTGAGTGAGGAGGCGACTCCACGCCGGTAGAAGACGCCCAGCAGGCCGACCACCGCGAACGATTCGGCCTCGCGGTGCAGCTTCCAGATCCACGGCCGGTCCTCGGCCGTACGCAGTCCGTGCGTGAAATGCAGCACACCTTTGTCGAGCAGCCGGCGGTGGTAGGCACCGGCCCAGGCGTACGCGTAGTCCACCGAGGTCGTCCGGTCGACGGGCAGGATCGCCTCGCGCGGGTTCATCACCTCGTTGCGCCGCCCGTGCGGGGCCCGGTGCACCGTACGACCGCGATTGGTGGTCTGCACGTGGTCGGTGCGGATGAAGTCGCAGCCCAACCCCTCGATGGCCGAGACGAGTTCACCGAGGTAACCCGGCGCGATCCAGTCGTCGCCGTCCAGGAAGGTCAGGTACTCGCCGGTCGACGCGTCGAGGCCGGTGTTGCGCGCGGTGGCGAGTCCGCCGTTCTTCTCATGCCGGACATAACGGACTTGGGCGACGTCGGAGAGTTCCTCGGCCGCCCGCTCCAGGATCGCAGGGGTCTCATCCTTCGAATGGTCGTCCACCAGCACGAACTCGAAGTCTTCCCGAGCGTTCAGGCGCAGGCTTCGCAGGGTGTCGGGGGCGTACTGCTGGACGTTGTAGAACGGCACGATGACGGAGAGCTTGGGCACGCCGGGAAGCCTACGAGGCTGTCCGGAGGCGGAACTTTCCGGTGCGGATACTGTGGGTGAACTCAATGTGTCGGAACGGTGCATTCCAGGTACTTCCTGGTCATCGGCGGGCCAGTTGGGCTCTCGGAAGTGTTCTGTTAACTCTTTGTTGAGTTGAGGTTGGGTTATACCTAAGAAATGGTTCCTAGCGTCGTAGGTGTGCCACCTAGTGCAACGAGTACAACGAAGTCTCTACGGATCGCGGTACTCGCGGACTCCGACACCCGCTGGAAGTGGGGTGCGCTGACCGCGGACCGCATTGCTCCGGGCCCGTCAATGGAAGCCGGACCGCGCGCCGACGCGCAAGTCGGTCCTGCCCTGAGCGGGTTCCTGCTGCGCGGACGGGCCACGCCCACTCCGCGCCAGCTGGCGGAAGTGGGGGTCAGCGCCGATTCCATCCGGGAGGTCACGGCCGTAGAATTCCTGCGGACCATGGAGCAGGAGTCGTACGACGTCGTCGTCCTCGCCCTGGTCGGCGGCGCCGTCCAGGCGATGCTGCACGGCCTGCGGCGGATCTGGGACGGCCGCGCCGAGCGGCCCGTGGTCGTCACCGGCTACGTCGGCGTCGTATACGAGAAGCTCGCCGACGGGCTGCTGCTGCGGCACGGCGCGGACCTGGTCCTCGCCAACTCCCGCCAGGACGCGGACCGTTTCCGAGCTGTGTACGAGGGAGTAGGCGCCGACGCCTCCTCGGTCACGGAGGTCGCACTGCCCTTCCTCGGCGGGGCTCCATACCAGAAGGGTAACGACCCGTACACGGTCGTCTTCGCCGCCCAGCCCTCCGTGCCGGACAGTCGCAGGGACCGTACGTACCTGCTCAACCGGCTGATCCAGCACGCGAAGCTGCACCCGGAGCGCGAGGTGCTGCTCAAGCTGCGCTCCAAGCCGGGCGAGCACACCACGCACATCGAGGAACTGCCGTACCAGAAGCTGGTCCAGAAGCTCGATCCGCCTGCCAACTTTCGCCTGGTCTACGGTCATATGGGCGAAGTGCTCGACTCCACCGACCTGCTCATCACCATCAGCTCCACGGCCGCCCTGGAATCCCTGCACCGCCGTATCCCCACCGTCGTCCTCAGCGACCTCGGGGTGCGCGAGTCGCTCGGCAACCACCACTTCGTGGGCTCGGGATGCCTGGCATCCTGGGACCAGCTCGACGACGGCCACCAGCCCTCGCCGAACGCCGCGTGGGTGTCCCGGCAGGGTGTGGCCGCCGACGGGTCGTACGAGACGGCGTTCGACGTGGCGCGGTTCCGCATCAGCGAGCTGCTGGAGGCGCCGGAGCTCCCGCCGCTCGCCCCGTACTACACGCCCGTCACGGCGCCGGGCTATCTGCCCGGTATTCTCGCTCGACACCACCTCGGTCCGGACGGCACCCCGCTGCCCGGCGCCCCGGCGGCGGACCGGGAACCAAGCCCGGTGCGGCAGATAGTCCGCCGAGCCGCCCGCGGGGCCTACCGCCACGGTGTCCAGCGTGTGGCGCCGGTGATCCGGCGGATGGGCGAGTTGTGAGCGCCCACACACCACGCGTCCCTCGTCAAGGAGAACAGCGAATGTCCAACTCGGAAGCCGGTCAAGCGGGCCAGGCGGCGCCAGTGCGCCGTGTGCTCGCGGTGATTCCCGCGCGCGGCGGCTCCAAGGGCGTCCCCGCGAAGAACCTCCTCCCGGTCGGAGGTGTGCCGCTGGTGGCCCGCGCCGTGCGCGAGTGCCGCGCGGCGCGCCTCGTCACCGACGTCGTGGTCTCCACGGACGACCAGGCGATCGCCGCCGCCGCCCGCCAGGCCGGCGCCGAAGTGGTCCTGCGCCCCGCCGCCATCGCCGGTGACACCGCGACCTCCGAGGCCGCCGTCCTGCACGCCATGGACGCCCACGAGGCGCTGCACGGCTCGGCGGTCGACGTGGTCCTGCTCGTCCAGGCCACCAGCCCGTTCATCATCCGCGAGGACATCGACGGCGTCTCGGCCGCCGTCGTGGAGAACGGCGCGGACACCGCGGTGACCGTGGCCGCCTTCCACGGCTTCATCTGGCGCGACGCCGACGACGAGGCCACGGCCGTCGAGACCGGCTCCGCCGCGGCGGTGTCCGTCGGCGGCCAGGCCACGGAGACCGGCACCGCGCTCGCCACGGCCACCGGCGGCGGCTACGGCGTCAACCACGACAAGGCCTTCCGTCCGCGCCGCCAGGACCGCCCCCAGGACCTCCTGGAGACCGGCGCGGCGTACGCGATGGACGCCGCGGGGTTCCGCACGCACCAGCACCGCTTCTTCGGCCGTACCGAGCTCGTCCGCACCGACCCCGCCCGGGTGCTGGAGATCGACGACCCGCACGACCTCGCGCGCGCGAGGGCGCTGGCGCCGCTGTTCGACGCCAACCGCCCCGGCGCGCTCCCGACCGCCTCCGACATCGACGCGGTCGTCCTCGACTTCGACGGCACCCAGACCGACGACCGGGTGCTGATCGACTCCGACGGACGGGAGGTCGTCTCCGTGCACCGCGGCGACGGCCTCGGCATCGCGGCCCTCCGCAGGAGCGGCCTGTCGATGCTGATCCTGTCCACGGAACAGAACCCGGTCGTCGCCGCACGGGCCCGGAAACTACAGATTCCGGTCCTCCACGGCATCGACCGGAAAGATCTCGCACTGAAGCAGTGGTGCGAGGAACAGGGCATCGCGCCCGAGCGCGTGCTCTACGTCGGCAACGACGTCAACGACCTCCCGTGCTTCGCCCTGGTGGGCTGGCCCGTGGCGGTCGCGAGCGCCCACGACGTCGTGCGCGGCGCCGCACGCGCGGTCACCACCGTTCCCGGCGGCGACGGCGCGATCCGAGAGATCGCCAGCTGGATCCTCGGCCCCTCTCTCGACTCCCTCGACAAGTAAGGAAAGTCCCCCCATGAGCAACTCCCGTCTGCGCAACTTCGGTTCGAAGACCGCCGGCCCCGGCCACCCGGTCTACGTCGTCGGCGAGATCGGCATCAACCACAACGGCGAGCTGGAGAACGCGTTCAAGCTCATCGACGCCGCCGCCGAGGCCGGTTGTGACGCCGTCAAGTTCCAGAAGCGCACCCCGGAGATCTGCACCCCGCGCGACCAGTGGGACATCGAGCGCGACACCCCCTGGGGTCGCATGACCTACATCGACTACCGCCACCGCGTCGAGTTCGGCGAGGACGACTACCGCCAGATCGACGAGTACGCCAAGAGCAAGAACATCGACTGGTTCGCCTCCCCGTGGGACACCGAGGCCGTCGCCTTCCTGGAGAAGTTCGACGTGCCCGCCCACAAGGTCGCCTCGGCCTCGCTCACGGACGACGAGCTGCTGCGCGCGCTGCGCGCCACCGGCCGTACGGTCATCCTCTCGACCGGCATGTCCACCCCGAAGCAGATCCGTCACGCGGTCGAGGTCCTCGGCTCGGACAACATCCTGATGTGCCACGCCACCTCGACGTACCCGGCGCAGGCCGAGGAGCTCAACCTCCGCGTCATCAACACCCTCCAGGCCGAGTACCCGAACGTGCCGATCGGCTACTCCGGTCACGAGACGGGCCTGCAGACCACCCTCGCGGCGGTCGCCCTGGGTGCTACCTTCGTCGAGCGCCACATCACCCTGGACCGCGCGATGTGGGGCTCCGACCAGGCGGCCTCCGTCGAGCCGCAGGGCCTCGTCCGCCTCGTCCGGGACATCCGCACGATCGAGGCCTCCCTCGGTGACGGCGTGAAGAAGGTCTACGAGTCGGAGCTCGGTCCGATGAAGAAGCTGCGCCGCGTCACGGGCGTCGTCGCGGAGGCGGAGATCGCCGACGCCGCCGGTGAGCCGGTCTCGGTCTGAGCCCCTTAAGACGGGACGGTCGTACGTCGATGAGCCCCCGCGCCGGTTCCGCCGGCCCCCACACTCTCGCTTTCGTCGAGAGTCCGGTACAGCTCCTGAACGTGCTGGAGTGGGCGCACGCCCATGCCCTCCAGTCCGGGCAGAGCAGTGCTCCGGCGCCCGGCGGGGCGCCGGCCGGGGGGGCCGCCGGTCCGCCCGGCGCGGGGCTCACCCTCGTCGTCCTCTCGCCCAACGACCCGATGACCCGGGGCCAGTTGCGCCGCATGGCGGACCTGGCCAGGGACGAGGGGTACGAGGTCCGCTGGGAGGAGGCACGCGGCGGTACCGCGGCGCCCTTCCAGACGATCGGCGGTCTCGCCCCGCTGCTGCGCAGGGCCCACCGCATAGTCATGGGCGACCCCTTCTCCCGGTATGTCCAGCTTCTGCTGAGCATCACCCGGGCGCGCGACCTGGTCGTCGTGGACGACGGCACGGCGACGATGGAGTTCGTCGCCCAACTGGCCCGCGGCGAGCGCCTGGTGCGCTGGCACCGGCGCGGTGGCCGTCCCGGCCCGCGTGATCTGCTCTTCGCGCCGGTCTCCTCCTCGGCGCGCCGCCGCCTCACCCCGTCCGGGTCCCGCTCGGTCGAGGTGTTCTCCTCGATGCCGATCGACTCGGCCCCCGAGGGCGTCCGCCTCACTTCCAACGACTTCTCCTGGACCCGGGCCCGCTTCGGCCCGCCCCGCATCACCAAGGGCGCGGACCTGGTCGGTACGTCCCTGGTGGAGACCGGCGTGGTCGACCCCGACCACTACCTCGAAGCGGTCCGCAACCTCGCCAAGACCCACGGCGCCACCCGTTACTTCGCGCACCGCCGCGAGAGCACGGAGAAGCTGCACCTGCTGGCGGTCGAGACGGGGCTTGAGATAGTCCGCCCGGACCTCCCCCTCGAACTGATCGCCCGCCGGGGCCCCATCGGCCGTACGATCGTCAGCTTCCCCTCCACCGTCGTGCACACCCTCCCGCTCGCCCTGGCCGGCACCGACGTCCGCGTCGCGGTCTGCGACATCGACCCGGCCTGGCTCACCGAGAGTGCCTCGCCGCGCGCTCAGGGGTTCCTGTCGGGGGTCACGGGCACGGCGCGCGACGTACACCGCCTGTCGGCGGTGACCTCGGCCTAGCCGAACCCGCCTCGCCGGACACCGGGTCACCTACGGGTGACCCGGCGCTTTCTCATTCCCTCCACCTCGTCCCCGCCGGAGGAGAACGGTCACGTTCCGTGTCCGCCCCGCGCGGCCGCCGTAACGGTTCCAAGGAGCGCAGGTGTGCTGTGAGACCGTGGGGAAGGAGTACGGGAATGGGCCCGTGCGTCTCGGGCGTTCCGCCTGGGAGTGCGTGGGTGATCCCCGGCGGATCGGTTCAAGATCCTCTCGTCCGGAAAGCCGGGTGAGTTTACCCACTCCCCATGACAGCCATGCGCCGTGCGGCCAGATTTTCTTCCCCTAACGGGTTGAACTTTTGTTGATCGTGGGTCAGTTGGCCGCCCGATCGCCCTACCCTTCAGAGGGTGAACCAAGTGACGTCCCGAGAGTCCGAGGCCGATCTGCCCGGGGAAGCCGTGCTCCCCGGCGCGCTGCCCGAGGTGCTGCGTGCCGAACTCGTCGCGTTCCGCCGCGACTTGCACATGCACCCCGAGCTCGGCAACCAGGAGTTCCGCACCACCGCGGCCCTCAAGGCCCGCCTGGAACTGGCGGGCCTGAAGCCGCGCGTGCTCGACACCGGCACCGGGCTCATGTGTGACATCGGCGACCCGGACGACGTACGTCCCATGCTTGCCCTGCGGGCCGACATCGACGCGCTGCCCATCCCGGACACGAAGGCCGACTGCGCCTACCGCTCGACCGTGCCCGACCGCGCGCACGCCTGCGGACACGACGTGCACACCTGTGTCGTGCTGGGCGCCGGCCTCGTACTCGCCGAACTGCACCGCCAGGGGCGGCTGCCGCGTCCGGTGCGGCTGATCTTCCAGCCCGCGGAGGAGGTGCTGCCCGGCGGCGCCCCCGACGCGATCGAGTCGGGCGTCCTGGAAGGCGTGGGAAGGATCATCGGCGTGCACTGCGATCCGAAGGTCGACGCGGGGCGCATCGGACTGCGGCACGGGGCCATCACCTCCGCGTGCGACCGGCTCGAAGTCGCACTCGACGGCGCGGGCGGCCACACCGCGCGCCCGCACCTCACCACCGACCTGGTCACCGCCGCCGCCAGGGTCGCCACCGACGTCCCGACCCTGGTCGCACGCCGCACCGACGCCCGCAGCGGCCTCGCGGTGACCTGGGGGCGCATCGAGTCCGGGCACGCCTGCAACGTGATCCCGAACCACGCCGAGCTCTCCGGGACCGTGCGCTGCCTGGACCTCGCCACCTGGCGGGCCGCGCCCGACCTGGTGCACGCGGCGATCGACGAGATCGCCAACCTGTACCGGGCGAAGTCGGAGATCAACTACATCCGCGGCGTTCCGCCGGTCGTCAACGACCCGGCCGTCACCGACCTGCTCCGTGACGCCATGACCGCCCGGCGGGGCGCGCACTCCATCGAGGACACCGAGCAGAGCCTGGGCGGCGAGGACTTCTCCTGGTACCTGGAGCGGGTGCCCGGCGCGATGGCCCGGCTCGGGGTGCGCACGCCCGGCGAGCGCGCCCCCCGCGATCTGCACCAGGGCGACTTCGACGCCGACGAGTCGGCGATCACGGTGGGCGTGGAGCTCTTCACCGCGGCGGCGCTGCTCGACGGGATCCCCGTCCTCGACCTCGGAGCGTGACGGCGGGGGAGGGCGCGACGCCCGGTTTCTCCCCGGCGTCGCGCCCTCCCGGCCGGTGTCCGCGGCGCCGCTCCGGTAGCGCCGCCCACCCCGCCGTCGTAGCGTGGTGAACGCCCGGCGGGGACCGCTCGCCCGGTCACACGTATCGCGCGACCCGCACACGGATCGTCACCAGCGCAGCAGGTGCTCTGTCCCCAAGTGCACCCTTCGACCCCATAGTTCACAGGGACGTAACCGGCCATCGGCACGAATGGATAACGGCCAGGCGAAACCCCGTTCCCTGAACTGTCTACGCGCGTTAATGTGCGCCGAACTCAGCACCCACTGCGGGGCTTTGGAGAATGGGGAACCTTCAGATGCGTCGGATATCCAGACTGACCCGTGTCGCGGTGGGGGTCGCGTCGCTCGCACTCGCGGCCACGGCCTGCGGCGGTACCAGTGACGAGGCGGACAGCGGCGACAGCAGCAGCTCGAGCGGCGGTGGCAAGGGTCTCGCCATCGCCTACGACATCGGCGGCAAGGGCGACCAGTCCTTCAACGACGCCGCGTACGCGGGCCTGGAGAAGGCGAAGGCCGAGTTCAAGTACGAGACGGCCGACATCGAGCCCACCGACGGCGAGACCGACGCCGACAAGGAGCAGCGGCTCGCCTCGCTGGCCAAGCAGGGCTACAACCCGGTCATCGGCATCGGCTTCGCCTACGGCCCCGCGCTGACGGCCGTCGCCTCGAAGTACCCGGACACGACCTTCGGCATCGTCGACTCCGTCGTCGAGGGCGCCAACGTCGCCTCCCTGGTCTTCGCCGAGCAGGAGGCCTCCTACCTCGCGGGTGTCGCCGCCGCCAAGGCCACCAAGACCAACACCGTCGGCTTCGTCGGCGGCGTGGACATCCCGCTCATCCACAAGTTCGAGGCCGGCTACAAGCAGGGCGTCCAGGACACCAACCCCAAGGTCAAGGTCCTCTCGCAGTACCTGACGCAGACCGCCGAGGAGGGCGGCTTCTCCAGCCCCGACAAGGGCAAGGCCGCCGCCGAGGGCCAGCTGGAGAAGAACGCGGACGTGGTCTACCAGGCCGCGGGACTCTCCGGCCAGGGTGTGATCGAGGCCGCCGCCAAGGAGAAGAAGTGGGCGATCGGCGTTGACTCCGACCAGTACAACCAGGCCGCCCTCGCCAGCTACAAGGACTACATCCTGACCTCCGCGCTCAAGGACGTCGGCGGCGCCGTGTACGCGCTCGCCAAGTCCGTCGAGGACGGCAAGCCGCTGACCGGCACCCAGACCTTCGACCTGAAGGTGGACGGCGTCGGCCTCGCCGACAGCAACCCGAAGATGGCGGAGATCGCCGGCCTCACCGACGCGGTGGCCAAGGCCAAGGCGGGCATCATCGACGGCTCGATCAAGGTCAAGACCGAGTAGCGGGCCGCCCGCACGGGCGAACGCGAACAAAGTCACACAAGGCGGGCGGGTGCCGAAAGGTGCCCGCCCGCCTTCGTGTCCGCGCCGCAGGTCACCCACCGCCACCGCCCCTTTGCGGTAGGCAAGCCTGTGCCCGGCGAACGGGTGCCGTCGGGCACAGCCGGATAACAAGGTGGACAGAAGGGGTTTTCTAGTTGGTCTACGCGCGTTAATCTGCGGCGAAGCCAGCGCCGAAGTCGTTCCGTCAGGCGCTTGTACGACAGGAGCACAACTCATGCGCCGGGTTCCCCGCATCGCCATCGCAGGCGCCGCGACCGCGTCTCTCGCCCTCGCCATCTCCGCCTGTGGCGGTACCTCGACCTCGTCGGGCTCCTCGGAGTCGAAGGGCGACCTCGGTCTCGCCATCGCGTACGACGTCGGCGGCAAGGGCGACCAGTCCTTCAACGACGCCGCATACGCGGGCCTGGAGGAGGCGAAGAAGGAGTTCGGCTACAAGACCGCCGACGTGGAGCCCACGGACGGTGAGACGGACGCCGACAAGACGCAGCGCCTGGTCTCGCTGGCCAAGCAGGGCTACAACCCCGTCGTCGGCATCGGCTACGCCTACGCGCCGGCCATCAAGGAGGCCGCGGCGAAGTACCCGGACACCACCTTCGGCATCGTCGACGACTCCACGGTCGAGACGGCGAACGTCGCGGACCTGGTCTTCTCCGAGCAGGAGGCCTCCTACCTCGCGGGGGTCGCCGCCGCCAAGGCCACCAAGACCAACACCGTCGGCTTCGTGGGCGGCGTGGACGTACCGCTGATCCACAAGTTCGGCGCGGGCTTCGAGCAGGGCGTCAAGGACACCAACTCCAAGGTGACCGTCCTGTCGCAGTACCTGACGCAGACCGCCGAGGAGGGCGGCTTCTCCAGCCCCGACAAGGGCAAGACGGCCGCCGAAGGCCAGATCGAGAAGAAGGCCGACGTCGTCTACGCGGCGGCCGGTCTCTCCGGCCAGGGTGTCATCGAGGCCGCCTCCGCAGCCAAGGTGTGGGCGATCGGTGTCGACTCCGACCAGTACAAGCAGGAAGCCCTCAGCAAGTACAAGGCCTCCATCCTGACCTCCGCGACCAAGGATGTCGCCAAGGCGGTCTACAACCTCGCGAAGTCGGTCGAGGACGGTAAGCCGGAGACCGGTATCGTTCGGGGCGACTTGAAGTCCGGCGAGGTCGGCCTCGCCGACTCCAACCCGGCGTTCAAGGACGACACGGCGATCCAGGACGCCGTAGAGGCAGCCAAGGAGAAGATCATCAGCGGCGAGATCAAGGTCAAGACCAGCTGACGAAGCAGGACCTCGACGAAGCAGGACCTCAGGAGCAGCCGAGCGGCTCCGGGGAAGTTCAGGAAGGCCCTTCGGGGCCGCCGCTCTTCCCCGGAGCCGCTTGGTAACCGCGGGGATACGTCCGCTCAACGGGATACGGGGAGTCTGGCTCTCCGTATCCCGTTCTCGCGGCCCGTCGCCCCTCAAGTTGCCGTAGGGGCGCTACGCGCGTAGACGACCCCCTTTCCCCCAGGAGAGTGCGCCATCAACGCGTCCAGCAGCCCTCCGGCCGACGCGGTCAACGGATCGGTGACCGCAGTCGAACTCGCCGGGATCACCAAGCGATTCCCGGGAGTCGTGGCCAACCACGACATCCACCTCAGCGTCCGCAAGGGCACGGTCCACGCCCTCGTCGGTGAGAACGGCGCCGGCAAGTCGACGCTGATGAAGATCCTCTACGGCATGCAGAAGCCGGACGAGGGCACCATCGCGGTCGAAGGCGAGCAGGTCACCTTCTCCTCGCCCGCCGACGCCATCGCCCGCGGCATCGGCATGGTCCACCAGCACTTCATGCTCGCCGACAACCTCACCGTCCTGGAGAACGTCGTCCTGGGCAGCGAGAAGCTGTACGGCATCGGCGGCAGGGCCCGGCGCAAGATCCTCGAACTCTCGACGCGTTACGGCCTCGGGGTCCGCCCCGACGTTCTGGTCGAGGAGCTCGGTGTCGCCGACCGGCAACGCGTGGAGATCCTCAAGGTCCTCTACCGCGGCGCCCGGATCCTCATCCTCGACGAGCCCACCGCCGTCCTCGTCCCGCAGGAGGTCGAAGGGCTCTTCGCCAACCTGCGCGAGCTCAAGGCGGAGGGCCTGTCGGTCATCTTCATCTCGCACAAGCTGGGCGAGGTCCTCTCCGTGGCCGACGAGATCACGGTCATCCGCCGGGGTACGACGGTCGGCACCGCCGTCCCCGCCGAGACCACCCCGCGCCAGCTCGCCGAGCTGATGGTCGGCAGCGAACTGCCCACCCCGGAGACCGCCGAGTCCACGGTCACCGACCGCCCGGTCATCACCGTCACCGACCTGCGCCTGGTCGCCCCCGGCGGCAAGGCACTCCTCGACGACATCACCTTCACCATCCACGCGGGCGAGGTCCTCGGCCTCGCAGGGGTGGAGGGCAACGGCCAGACCGAGCTGATCGACGCGCTGATCGGCCTCAGGGCCGCCGACTCCGGCACCATCACGCTGGCCGCCGAGGAGATCACCTCCTGGGCCACCCGCAGGCGCCGCGAGCAGGGCATCGGCTACATCCCCGAGGACCGGCACCGCCACGGGCTGCTCCTGGAGGCCCCCCTCTGGGAGAACCGCATCCTCGGCCACGTCACCGAGAAGCCCAACACTCGCGGTAGCCGGGGTATCTGGCTCGACATCAAGGGCGCCCAGGCCGACACCCGCCGGATCGTCGAGGAGTACGACGTCCGCACCCCCGGCATCGACGTCACGGCCGCCTCGCTCTCCGGCGGCAACCAGCAGAAGCTGATCGTCGGCCGCGAGATGAGCGCCAAGCCGCGCTTCCTGATCGCCGCCCACCCCACCCGCGGTGTGGACGTGGGCGCGCAGGCCCAGATCTGGGACCAGATCCGCGAGGCCCGCCGTGAGGGGCTCGCCGTACTGCTCATCTCCGCCGACCTGGACGAGCTGATCGGTCTGTCCGACACCCTCCGGGTGATCTACAACGGCAAGCTGGTCGCGGACGCCAACCCGGCCACCATCACCCCGGAGGAGCTCGGCACGGCGATGACCGGCGCCGCCACCGGACACCTGGAGAACGAGGAGCTCGCCGAGCAGGTGGAGCTCGAAGAGCAAGCCGGACAGGCCGAGACCACGGCAGACACCCCCGACGCGACCGACGCCCCGGACGCCCCGGAAGACGAGGCCCGCTGATGAAGAAGTTCGACAAGGAGCGCCTGCTCCTCGCGGTGGCCGGACCGGTCATCGCGCTCGTCGTGGCCGTGGCGCTGACCTCGGTCGTGCTGATCGCCTCGGGGAAGAACCCGATCGAGCCGTACACGCTCATGTTCGAGCAGGCCGGCTTCGCCGACATCCAGGTCCTGATCATCAACCAGGCCTCGATGTACTACATCGCGGCCCTCGCGGTGGCCATCGGCTTCCGGATGAACCTGTTCAACATCGGTGTGGACGGGCAGTACCAGCTCGCCGCCATGATGGCCGCGGTCGTCGGCGCCCACGTCGCGCTGCCCGCGGTCCTCCAGGTCCCGCTGCTCATCCTGACGGCGGTCTGCACGGGCGCCTTCTGGTCCGGCATCGCGGGTGTCCTCAAGGTCACCCGGGGGGTCAGCGAGGTCGTCGCGACGATCATGCTGAACGCCATCGCGACCTCCGTCATCGCCTACCTCTGGCTGCCCAGCGTCTTCGGCGTGAAGGTCGGCAACAACAACACCACCGGCGAGATGGACAAGTCCGGCTGGGTGCCCGGGTTCGACATGGGTGACGCCGGCGAGATCTACGGCCTCGTCGTCCTCGCCGCGCTGCTCGGCATTGGCTACTGGATCGTCCTCAACCGGACCCGCTTCGGCTTCGACCTGCGTGCCTCCGGCGCCTCGGAGACCGCCGCCGCGGCCAGCGGTGTGAACCCCAAGCGCATGGTGCTCACCGCCATGCTCGTCTCCGGCGGTCTGGCCGGTCTCGCGGGACTGCCGATCCTGCTCGGCGACTCGCACACCTACAGCCTGAACTTCCCGACCGGCATCGGCTTCCTGGGCATCGGCATCGCCCTCCTCGGCCGCAACAGCCCCACCGGCATCGCCTTCGCGGCCCTGCTGTGGGCCTGGCTCGACAAGGCGTCGCCCGAGCTCGACTACAACGGCTACGACAAGGAGATCGCGGTCATCATGCAGGGCCTGATCGTGCTCTCGGTCGTCGTCAGCTACGAGGCCGTGCGCGAGTGGGGTCTGCGCCGCCAGCAGCGTCGCGTCGGCGCGGAACTGGCCGCGGGCCACGTCCTCGGCGCCTCCTCCGACAACAACACCCAGAAGGAGGTGGCGGGCCGATGACCACCGCGACCGACGTCAACCAGCCCTCGCTGAAGACCGAGGCCCCAACCGGCCGCAGGCTGTCGCTCCCCGTCCTCCTGCTGGTCATCGCGGGCGGCCTGGCGCTGACCTCCCTCGTCCGCATCATCACCGGTGCCGACGGCATCACCAACGTCAGCCAGATGTCCACCGCTCTCGAACTGGCCGTCCCCATCGGTCTCGCCGGGCTCGGCGGTCTGTGGGCCGAGCGCGCGGGCGTCGTCAACATCGGCCTCGAAGGCATGATGATCCTCGGCACCTGGTTCGGTGCATGGGCCGGCTACCAGTGGGGCCCGTGGACCGGCGTACTCGTCGGCATCATCGGCGGCTGCATCGGCGGTCTGCTGCACGCCATCGTCACCATCACCTTCAACGTCAACCACATCGTCTCCGGTGTGGCCATCAACATCCTGGCCCTCGGTGCCACCCGCTACCTCGCCCCGCTCGCCTTCGAGGGCGTCCAGGGCGGCTCGGCCAAGCAGTCCCCGCCGGTCGACTCGCTCGGCAACTTCACGGTGCCAGGGCTGTCCGACTGGCTCACCACCCTCAACTCCAAGGGCTGGTTCTTCGTCTCGGACATCGCGGGCCTGCTCGGCGGACTGGTCACCAACGTCTCCTGGCTGACCCTGATCGCCATCGCCCTGATCCCCGCCACCTGGTGGATCCTGTGGCGTACGCCCTTCGGCCTGCGCCTGCGGTCCTGCGGCGAGAACCCGGTCGCCGCCGAGTCGCTCGGTGTCAACGTCTACAAGTACAAGTACCTCGCCGTGATCATCTCCGGTGGCCTGGCCGGCCTCGGCGGCGTCTTCCTCTCCATCGTGGCCAACCCCTTCTACCTGGAGGGCCAGACCAGCGGGCGCGGCTACATCGGTCTCGCCGCGATGATCTTCGGCAACTGGATGCCGGGCGGACTCGCCATCGGCGCGGGCCTGTTCGGCTACACCGACAGCCTCAACCTGCGCGGCGGCTCGGAGAACGTCCACGCGCTGCTGCTGCTCGCCGCGATCCTGCTGGTCATCGGCGCGGTCTGGCTGGTCATCAGGAAGAAGTACGTGCCCGCCGTGATCACCCTGGTCATCGGCGTGCTGGTGTTCCTCTGGTACGCGCTCACCAACGAGGTTCCCAACCAGGTGGTCTCCGCGACGCCCTACGTCATCACCCTGCTCGTCCTCGCGCTGTCCGCGCAGCGCCTGCGGATGCCGAAGGCGGACGGACTTCCCTACCGGAAGGGACAGGGCAAGTGACGGCCGCCGTCGACTGGGACGCCCTGCGGGAGGTGGCCCGCGCGGCCATGTCCCGGGCGTACGCGCCGTACTCGGGGTACCCGGTCGGCGTCGCCGCCCTGGTGGACGACGGCCGGATCATCTCCGGCTGCAACGTGGAGAACGCCTCGTACGGGCTCGGGCTCTGCGCCGAGTGCGGTCTCGTCTCCGAGCTGCACAGCACCGGCGGCGGGCGGCTGACGCACTTCACCTGCGTCGACGGGCGGGGCGAGATCCTCGTGCCGTGCGGGCGCTGCCGTCAGCTGCTCTTCGAGTTCGGCGGGCCCGAACTGGTCCTGGAGACCCCGGCCGGGCTCCTGCCGCTCTCCGAGATGCTGCCGCAGGCCTTCGGTCCCGAGCATCTCACCCAGTAACTCCGTGCGGCCCCTCCCGGTCGGCCGATCCACTGATCGGCCGGTCACGTGAGGGGCCGTTCACCTTTCGGAAGGAAAACCATGACTGTGCTGTCGATGGACGCCGTCTCCGTCATCCGCACCAAGCGGGACCGCGGGGAACTCAGCGACGAGCAGATCGACTGGGTCATCGACGCGTACACCCGCGGCGAGGTCGCCGACTACCAGATGGCCGCCCTCAACATGGCGATCCTGCTCAACGGCATGGACCGCCGCGAGATCGCCCGCTGGACCGCCGCGATGATCGCCTCCGGCGAGCGGATGGACTTCTCGGCGCTGTCCCGCCCCACCGCCGACAAGCACTCCACCGGCGGCGTCGGCGACAAGATCACGCTCCCGCTGGCGCCCCTGGTGGCGGCCTGCGGCGCGGCGGTCCCGCAGCTGTCCGGGCGCGGTCTCGGCCACACCGGCGGAACCCTGGACAAGCTGGAGTCGATCCCCGGCTGGCGCGCACTGCTGTCGAACGAGGAGATGCTCTCCGTACTGGACGGCGTGGGCGCGGTGATCTGCGCCGCGGGCGACGGTCTGGCCCCCGCCGACAAGAAGCTGTACGCGCTCCGCGATGTCACCGGCACGGTCGAGGCCATCCCGCTGATCGCCTCCTCGATCATGTCGAAGAAGATCGCCGAGGGGACGGGCTCGCTGGTCCTGGACGTGAAGGTCGGCACCGGCGCCTTCATGAAGACGATCGAGGACGCCCGTGAGCTCGCCTCCACGATGGTCGGCCTCGGCACGGACCACGGGGTGAGGACGGTCGCGCTGCTCACGGACATGTCGACACCGCTCGGCCTGACCGCGGGCAACGCCCTTGAGGTCCGCGAGTCGGTCGAGGTCCTCGCGGGCGGCGGCCCCTCGGACGTCGTCGACCTCACCGTCGCCCTGGCCCGCGAGATGCTCGACGCGGCGGGCGTGAAGGACGCCGACCCCGCGAAGGCGCTCGCCGACGGCTCCGCGATGGACGTCTGGCGCCGCATGATCTCCGCGCAGGGCGGTGACCCCGACGCCGCGCTGCCCGTCGCACGCGAGCAGCACGTGGTGACAGCCCCGTCCTCCGGTGTCCTCACCCGCCTCGACGCCTACGACGTCGGTGTCGCCGCCTGGCGGCTGGGCGCCGGCCGCGCCCGCAAGGAGGACCCGGTCCAGGCCGGAGCGGGCGTCGAACTCCACGCCAAGCCGGGCGACACCGTCACCGAGGGACAGCCCCTCCTGACCCTCCACACGGACACCCCGGAACGCTTCGAGTACGCCCTCAGCTCCGTGGCGGGCTCCTACGACATCGCGGCCCCGGGCACGGACTACAAGGCGGCGCCTGTGGTGCTGGGGCGTATCGCCTGAGCTGCACTTCCTCGTACGGGAGAACGGGACCGGTGGACCTACGCCGGTCCCGTTCGGCATGCTGGGATCGGTGATGACCGATAGGAGACCGCCATGGGCGCACTCACCGTCAGCCAGGACCCCGAGCAGAGCTGGGACGACCTCGTCCGGTTCTGGGAGGAGATGGAATGGCCTGAGGGCAGCAAGGTGGAGATCGTTGAGGGGATCATCACCGTGTCACCCGCTCCGGCGTACCGCCACAACTTGATCGCGGAACGAATCCAGCGTCGCCTCTACTCCGTGATCCCTGACGACTGGGGAGTCTTCCAGACACTGGCCATCGCTGTGCCGTCACGTCTGGGCATGCTCATTCCGGACATCGTGGTGGCTCCGGTGCGGGAGCACACGGAGGCGGACAGTCATATCCCGGCAGCCCTGGCAGAGCTCGTCGTCGAGGTGACCTCCAGGTCCAACGCCCGGCACGACCGCATCAGCAAACCGGCCGCCTACGCCGCCGCGGGCATCCCCCTTTACCTTCTCGTCGACCGCTGGGCGCCCGACGGCCCCACCGCGACGCTCTACGGAGAACCTGAGGGTGACGTCTACCGTCCGCTCAGTACGGCCAAGTTCGGCGAGGCCATCAAGCTCCCCGCGCCCTTCGACCTGGTCATCGACACGGCTGAGTTCCCCGTTGAGTAGCGGCAGGGCGCGCCCCTGCCGATGAGTTTCGCGGCCCGCGCCGGTCTACTCACCGTGGATGCCACTACACCCGCCGTACTCGTGCTGCCCGGGCCCGTCACGCGTGATGAGGTGCCGGGGCTGTGTGACGGTGTCCGAGTGCGGCTGGAGGCGTCCGGGGGCGGGGTCGTGGTGTGTGATGTCGCGGGGCTCGGGCCGCCGGGCCTGGGGGCCGTTGACGTGCTGGCCAGGCTGCAACTCGCCGCGCGGCGGGCGGGGGGCCGGATCCGGCTGGTGAATCCGGACCCGGGCCTGCGCGCCCTACTCGACCTGGTCGGCCTCCGCTTCGAGATGGAGGGGCAGCCCGAAGAGCGGGAACCAGCGGGGAGTGTCCAGGAAGCAGTGGAACCCGGTGATCCGGCCCTTTGAGATCTCCAGCACCTGCACGGCCCAGGGCGAGAAGCCGCCCTTCTCCGGATCCGGCTTGTAGTGGGCGAAGCCGGGGAGGCCGTTGACCTCCACCGGCACCAGGCGGGAGTTCGCGCAGCCGGCGCCCAGTGTCGTCATGAAGCCGGTGATGTCCCGCGTGCCGACCAGCCACAGGTCGAACGGCGGCATCGTCATGATCGCGTCCTCGTGGAGCAGCGCCGTCAGCGCCGTCATGTCGTACCCCTCGAAGGCGGCGACATAGCGCTCCAGGAGCTTCTGCTGCTCCTCGTCGAGCGGGTCGGAGGTGGCGGCGTCCGCACCGGCCCCCTCGCTCTCCGCGAGGGTCGCGCGGGCCCGCTGGAGCGCGCTGTTGACGGACGCGACCGTCGTGCCGAGCAGCTCGGCGACCTCGGCGGCCTTCCAGGCGAGGACCTCGCGCAGGATCAGCACCGCGCGCTGCTTGGGCGGCAGTTGTTGCAGGGCGGCCATGAAGGCGAGCCGCACCGACTCCTTGGCCACCGCGGCCTCGGCCGGGTCGGTGATCTCCGGCAGGACGCGGGAGGTGGGCATCGGCTCCAGCCAGGTGTGGTCCGGGCGGGGGTTGAGCGCGGCCTGGGCCAGTGGTGACGGTGCTGTCAGGTCCATGGGGCGTGCCCTCTTGTTGCCCGCGTTCAGCATGTCCAGGCAGACGTTCGTCGCGATCCGGTACAGCCAGGAACGCATCGAGGAGCGGCCCTCGAACTTGTCGTAGCTGCGCCAGGCGCGGACCATCGTGTCCTGCACCGCGTCCTCCGCCTCGAAGGAGGAGCCGAGCATTCGGTAGCAGTACCCGGTCAGCTCGGTCCGGTGTTTCTCCAGGCGGACGTCTAGGTCCGTCGTCGTCGCTGTGCCGTCGCTCATAGCCAACCCACCCCTGTGGCCGTTTCTGCCGCGCCTTCGCGACGTACCTCGGAAGCTACCGCAGGCCACTGACAATGGCCTGGGGAGTGGGGAAAGGTGCAGGTCAGGTGGGGGCGCGGGCAGCTTCTTTCGCCCCCTCCGCCCCTGCCCGTCCCGTTCCTGGGGGCTGCGCCCCCAGACCCCCCTGTCGCGCTTCGCGCTCGTCCTCAAACGCCGGACGGGCTAAAAAATCTCTAGCGCGCCAGTGCCGGCGCGCGCCTGGCCGCGTGGGAGCCGAGCAGCGTGATCGCGACGACGCCGAGGACCGCGAGGAGGCCGAGGGAGACCGTGCCGGCCCAGCCGCCGGAGTGGAACGCCACCGCGCCGAGGGTGCTGCCCGCGCTGGAGCCGACGTAGTAGGCGGACTGGTAGAGGGCGGAGGCCTGGGCGCGTCCCGTCGTCGCCGTGTGGCTCACCGAGGACGACGCCACCGCGTGCCCCGCGAAGAAGCCCGCGGTGATCAGCACCAGACCGAGCAGGATGAGCGGCAGGACGTCGGCGAGGGAGAGCAGGAGACCGGCGGTCGTGGTACCGCCCGCCAGGTAGAGGGCACCCCGGCGGCCGAGGCGGGCGACCAGCTTCCCCGCCGTGGACGCCGACACCGTACCGACCAGGTACACCAGGAAGATCGAGCCGATGATGCCCTGGGGGAGCGAGAAGGGCGCCTCGGTGAGGCGGTAGCCGATCACGGTGTAGACGCCGCCGAAGACCATCATGAACAGCGCGCCGATCGCGTACAGCCTGCGCAGCAGCGGGTTCGAGAGGTGGCCGCGGACCGTGCGGGCCAGTACGCGCGGTCGCAGCGACCCGGCCGTGAAGTGCCGCGGAGCGGGCAGCAGCAGACGGAACGCGACCGCGCACGCCACCGCGAGCAGGCCGATCACGCCGACGGCGACCCGCCAGCCCCACTCCTGCGCGATCCAGCCGGTGATGACCCGGCCGCTCATGCCGCCGACGCTGTTGCCCGCGACGAACAGGCCGATCGCGGTGATCAGCGCCTTCGGCCTGACCTCCTCGGCCAGATACGCCGTCGCCGACGCCGGAAGCCCCGCGAGGGCCGCGCCCTGCACGGCCCGCAGCGCGATCAGCGTGCCGATCGACGGGGCGAAGGGGACCAGGAGTCCGACCGCCACGGCCACCACCAGCGACGCCGTCATCAACGTACGCCGCCCGAACCGCTCCGACAGCGCGCTCATCGGCAGCACGAACAGCGCGAGCGCGCCGGTCGCGGCCGAGACCGTCCAGCTCGCCTGGCTCGCGCTCACCGTGAACTCGTCCGAGATGAGGGGGAGCAGGGCCTGCGTGGAGTAGAGGAGCGCGAAGGTCGCGACGCCGGCGAGGAAGAGGGCGAAGCTCATCCGGCGGTAGCCGGGGCCGCCCGGCGCCAGCCGGGAGTCGGGAGCGGTGGGAGCGGGTGCGGCGGGGGAGGAGGCGGCGGGGGCGAACGGGGCGGCGTCCACGGTCGTGGACGCCCCGGTACTGGCGGAAGGCATGCTTCGAAGTTAAAGTCCCGCCACTCATCCGTCCAATGCACGAAAACGCCATAATCGTTCCCGTGATGCATGAGCAGAGGTCAGAAGCGCACCTGTCACCGTCCGGTGACACAGAAGACAGCGCGGACATGGCGAGCCTGCTGGCCCCGCGGCTCGCGTACTTCGCCGGAGTGGCCCGCACCGAGCACGTCACGCGCGCCGCGCAGGAGATGGGGGTGCCGCAGTCGACCCTGTCGCGGGCCATGGTGCGGCTCGAAAAGGACCTGGGCGTCGACCTGTTCGCGAGAAGGGGACGGACGGTCTCGCTCACCCCGGCGGGCCGTACGTTCCTCGGTTCGGTCGAACGGGCCCTCGCCGAGATCGAACGCGCCGCCGACGAGGTGCGCGCGGACGCCGACCCGGCCACCGGGAAGGTCGCCTTCGGCTTCCTGCACACGATGGGCTCGGAGACCGTCCCCGAGCTCATCCGCGCCTTCCGCGCCGACCACCCCCGGGTCCGCTTCAGCCTCGTCCAGACGTACGGCGAGGCGATGCTGGAGCGGCTGCGCTCCGGAGAGCTCGACCTCTGTCTCACCTCGCCCGTGCCGGACGCGCCCGACCTGGTGGGCCGCCGCCTCGACGAGCAGAAGCTCCGGCTCGTCGTCCCCGCCGACCACCGCCTCGCCGCCCGCAAGCGCATCCGGCTCGCCGAGGCCGCCGACGAGACCTTCGTGACCCTCGAACCCGGTTACGGTCTGCGCCGTATCACCGACGCCGTCTGCCGGGAGGCGGGCTTCAAACCGCGGGTCGCCTTCGAGGGCGAGGAGGCGGAGACCCTGCGCGGACTCGTCGCCGCCGGCCTCGGGGTGGCCCTGCTGCCGCCACCGGCCTTCGCCCGCCCGGGAGTTGTCGAGCTGACGGTCACCGCACCGCGCGCGGTCCGCGAGATCGGCGTCGCCTGGCTCGACGGCCACCCGGACACCCCGCCGGTCGCCGCGTTCAAGAAGTTCCTGCTGTCGCGGCGAGGACATCTGCTGCCCGACTGAGCCGCCCTGGACGGCCAGGGGGTGTCGTTCGGATCAGCCCGGATCCGCGACGCCCGGCACGGCACCCCCTATCGGCGCAGGGACCGTCCGAAGCCCGCCGCCAGGGGCATCCGCAGACCCAGCGGCGGCGGCGCGGCGAACGCGTCCTCGACCGGGCGGGAGAAGGAGCGGCCGAACAGCGAGCCGAGGACGAAGTCCTCGGCGAGGGAGAGGACTTCACCGCGGTGCTGTTGCAGCGCGTGCCCGTCGGAGTGGACCTCGAAGCGGCAGATGTCACGGTTGGTCTTCTTCGCGCGCGCCGCGAGGCGGAACGACAACTCCGGGTCGGTGCGCTCGTCGTTCGTGCCGTGCACGATCAGCACCCGCCGCCCGGCGAGCTGTTTCACCGGTTCGGGTGGCGCCGCCACATCCTCCTCGGGCAGCCAGGGAGCCAGCGCGAGCACGGAGTTGACGGCGGAGTGACCGCCCGCGCGCAGCGCCGCACGGCCGCCCATGTCGATGCCGACCAGGCACACGGGGACGTCTCCGTACCGGCGTACGACCTCGTCGGCGGCCCAGGACGCGTCGGCCGCCAGCTCCGCCTCGCTGCCGTTCCAGCCCCGGACCCGGTAGTGCACGACATGTGTGACCAGGCCCTCCGTGCGTCCGGCGCGGGTCAGGCGGCGCCCCAGCGCGTGGACGGAGGCGGTCGCCCACATCGAGGACGGTCTGCGGGCGGAGATCTCCTCGCCACCGGGGAGCAGCAGGACGACCCCGCTGACCGCCGTCGGCTCGGAGCCGAGTGCCCTCCCCAGCCGGGCCCTGCGAACCGGCGTCGCTTGGTGTGCCATGACAGAACAGTCTCAGAAGCGGCGGTGTACGCGACCCGTCCGCAGGGTCACCGTTACGTATCGACGGTTCTGCCCGGCGAGAGATCTACGCGCGTAGGGGCTAGAGTGCGGAAATGACGAGCCAGATCCGGAACACCCCGAGCTCGGAGCAGATCCGCCGGGCGCCCAAGGTCCTGCTGCACGATCACCTCGACGGGGGCCTGCGCCCCGGGACGATCGTCGAACTCGCCCGTGACATGGGCTATTCCGGTCTCCCCGAGACCGACCCCGACAAGCTCGGGGTCTGGTTCCGCGAGGCCGCCGACTCCGGTTCCCTG
Organism: Streptomyces sp. NPDC088747; assembly: GCF_044751025.1. NCBI lineage: Bacteria > Bacillati > Actinomycetota > Actinomycetes > Kitasatosporales > Streptomycetaceae > Streptomyces > Streptomyces sp. NPDC088747. Next base: position 596,313 of record NZ_JBIVKZ010000003.1, on the reverse strand, counting down.
GAGCGGTATCTGGAGACCTTCGCCCACACCTGCGCCGTCATGCAGACCCGCGAGGCGCTCGTCCGGGTCGCCGCCGAGTGCGCCGAGGACCTGGCCGAGGACGGCGTCGTATACGCCGAGGTGCGTTATGCGCCCGAACAGCACCTGGAGGCCGGGCTCAGCCTCGAAGAAGTCGTCGAGGCGGTCAACGAGGGCTTCCGGGAGGGCGAGCGGCGGGCCCGCGAGAACGGCCACCGTATCCGCGTCGGCGCGCTGCTCACCGCCATGCGGCACGCCGCCCGCTCCCTGGAGATCGCCGAACTCGCCAACCGCTACCGGGACCTGGGTGTCGTCGGTTTCGACATCGCGGGTGCAGAGGCCGGCTTCCCGCCCACCCGGCACCTCGACGCGTTCGAGTACCTCAAGCGCGAGAACAACCACTTCACCATCCACGCCGGAGAGGCCTTCGGGCTTCCCTCGATCTGGCAGGCGCTCCAGTGGTGCGGCGCCGACCGGCTCGGGCACGGGGTGCGGATCATCGACGACATCAAGGTCCAGGAGGACGGCTCCGTCCAGCTCGGACGGCTCGCCTCCTACGTACGGGACAAGCGCATCCCCCTGGAGCTGTGCCCCAGCTCCAACCTGCAGACCGGCGCCGCCGACTCCTACGCCGCCCACCCGATCGGGCTGCTGCGGCGGCTGCATTTCCGCGCGACGGTTAATACGGACAACCGACTGATGTCCGGTACCAGCATGAGTCTGGAATTCGAGCACCTTGTCGACGCGTTCGGTTATTCGCTCGACGACATGCAGTGGTTCTCTGTCAATGCTATGAAGTCAGCATTCATTCCTTTCGATGAACGACTGGCCATGATCAATGACGTGATCAAGCCCGGGTACGCCGAACTGAAGTCCGCCTGGCTGTTCCAGCAGACCGCTTCCACCAGCGGTTCTGTGGAGGACGAGGGCTGAAGGGGCGGGGCGGGAAGCGGCCGGTTCTTCACTTGTTCTCCATGACTCGGCCTTTTCCCGATGTTTGCGGAAGGCCGCTTTGCGTGTTTACGGTCTGGGACCGCTCACATCCCTGTCTCACGTATCCAAGGACGCGTTCAAGATGAAGCAGTCTGCTGCCAAGACCCTCGGTGTCGCCGCTCTCGGTGCCGCTTTCGCCGCCGCGGGCGCGGGTGCCGCGAATGCCGCGCCGGCCGCTCCGGACCTCTCGTCCCCCCTGGACACCGTCACCGCGACGCTGCCCGCGGAGAACGTGGCCAAGGCGCTCCCCGGCGCGGGCGAGGCGCTCACCCAGGGACAGAGCGCGCTCGGCGCGGGTGTGGCCGCCGCGGGACCGGCCGCCGCCCGCGTCCTCGCCGACGGTCCGACCGCGCCGGTGGCGGGGCTGCTCGGCGGCCTGCCGCTGCAGGGCCTGCCCACCCACGGCCTGCCGGTGAACGGCGTGCCGCTCGGCTGAGGCGGTCGCACGGACGAACGCCGGTGGGGCGCACCCGATCAGGGGTGCGCCCCACCGGCGTTTCGCCGTGCGGTGGTGCGACTACGCGGTCATCCGTCCACGCGGTCGTGTGGCTACCAGGACGTGGCGCGGGCCTTGTCCTCCGAGGGGAACAGGAACCACAGCGCGATGTAGAGCAGGAACTGCGGGCCGGGAAGCAGACACGACACGACGAAGATCACGCGCATCGTGGTCGCGGAGGTGCCGAAGCGCTGTGCCAGCGCTGCGCACACTCCGCCGATCATGCGGCCGTTGGTCGGGCGGGCAATGGCGCTCATCGGGGCTCCTTCGCGAACCGTGGGCCAGGCGACCTGTCCGCCGTGGCGGCGGGACTCCGTGGCCCTGTGGCTGAGTGACTCTTTGCCTGAGTGACTCTGTGCCTACAAAGCTACGGAAGCGGGGCGGCCGGAGCGTCGCCCTACGGTGCGATCCCGACCCTGGGAATCGTCGGGGTCCGCCCCTGAGCGGTGTCCTCCCGCTGGAGCACGGCCCGTCGTCGCCTCTCCGCCCGGCGGCGTAGTCCGGACCGGACGGCGGGTACGACCGCGAGGTGGGCCAGCGCGACACCGGCCGTGTTGAGCAGCAGGGAGTCGACGTCCACCACCTGACCGGGCACCCCGGTCTGCAGGAGCTCGATGCCCAGCGAGAGCAGCGCGCCCGCGGCGACCGTCCGCACGAGCGAGCCGAGCGGTGAGACGGCGAGCTTCCCGCCGGCCATCGGGAGCAGGAGCCCCAGCGGGGCCAGCAGCGCCAGGCCCTCGCCGATCCGGCAGGCCGCCTCCCGCGGGCTCAGCGCCAGATCCGCCCTGATGCCGGCGAAGGGCCGCAGGTTGGCGGCGCTCACCCAGGGCACGTCCAGGGGGCGCAGGGTGATCCAGGCGACGAGCACGAGGTGCGCGACGAGGAGGAGACCTCCTGCCACCCGGACGCGGATCGCGGCACTGCCGCCGCCTGAACCTTCACGCTGCACGTTCCCCAAGACGCGGGGTGCGGCGCGATCGGTTCCGCCCCGATGGGGAGGTTGGGGCTGAGGCATACGCCACACCCGCGTTCGCGGCGGACGCCGACTCCCCGGAACTCAGCGCTCCACGCTTGTCGAGGGCGGCGACTGGGTGCCCGGAGCGGAACGCACCTCGCCGGTGCACTCATAGCGCTTGAGCTGGCTGGTCTCCGGGCCGCCGAGGATGACCGAGCCGTCGTCCTGGGCCGCCGCCGACTCGGCGAAGGTGCACACGATCTGGGCGAGGGCGAACCGGGTGAGGTCGTCCGGCGGCGTGCTCAGCCGCAGGGTGTCCTCGGGATCCCTGGGCTCGGGACCGCTCACCGTCATGCCGCCGCGTACGTCCGTGGCGTAACCTGCCTGCCGCTCGGCCGCCGAGGGCGTCTCGGCTAGCTCGTCCAGCAGCCCCTGGGCCACCAGGACGCGCCGTGCCGCCTCCGCCGTACCGGCCGGGATGCCCACGGACCGGTCGACCGTGACCAGTTGCGCGGAACAGAGCAGGAAGACCTGGACCGGGACGCCGCCCGAGGTCTGGGTGGAGATCTCGCCCGACAGGGCGCACGGGACCCGGGAGGGCGCCGGGCCGAAGTCCGTGGGCACCTGGGTGGGGCGGATGCCGCAGCCCGCGAGCAGCGCGGCCAGCAGGCCGAGGGCCGCCCACGGACGGACGGACCGTCGTCGTACGGTCGTCATCCGGCGGTCGCCTCCGTGCCGTTCCCGTTCGCGTTCTCGTCCCCGCCGCGGTCGCCGGGGTCGTCGGCGAGCACCTCGGACGCGTCCCGCGGGAGGCGGAGCGTGAAGACGGCACCGCCCTTGGGCGAGTTCGCCGCGGTGATCTCGCCGCCGTGGATGTGCGCGTTCTCCAGGGCGATGGACAGCCCGAGACCGCTGCCCTCCGACCGGGGGCGGGACGCGCTCGCCTTGTAGAAACGGTCGAAGACGTGCGGCAGTACGTCCTCGGGGATGCCGGGACCGTGGTCCTGGACCTCGATCACCAGGGCGTCGGCCTCCTCGCGCACCGAGACCCGGACCGGCGAGCCGCCGTGCTTGAGCGCGTTGCCGATCAGGTTCGCCAGGATCACGTCCAGGCGGCGCGGGTCCAGGCGCACCATCACCCCGCGCTCGGCGTCCAGTTCCACCGCGTCCAGCCAGGCGCGCGCGTCGATGCACGAGGTGATCAGGTCGGCGATGTCCAGTTCGTCCAGCACGAGCCGGGCGGTGCCCGCGTCGAAGCGGGTGACCTCCATGAGGTTCTCGACCAGGTCGTTGAGCCGGCGGGTCTCGCTGACCACGAGCCGTACGGCCGGTTCGATCATCGGGTCGACGCTGCCGGTCTCCGCGTCCAGTTCCTCTTCCAGGATCTCGGTGACGGCGGTGATCGCGGTGAGCGGCGTACGGAGTTCGTGGGACATGTCCGCCACGAAGCGGCGCGAGGCCTCGTCGCGGGCGCTCATGTCCGCGACCCGCTTCTCCAGCGCCTGCGCGGTGTGGTTGAACGTCCGGGAAAGATCGGCGAGTTCGTCCGTGCCGGAGACCCGCAGCCGGGTGTCGAGCTTGCCCTCGCCGAGCCTGCGGGCCGCGATGCCGAGGCGGTGGACCGGCTTGAGGACCGTGGTCGCGGCGGCCTGCGCCAGCAGCGCCGAGCCGATCAGCGCCAGACCGGTCGCGATACCCAGGGACCAGGCGAGGGAGTTGAGGTCCTTCGCCTCCGGTTCCAGGGACTTGAGCATGTAACCGGTCGTGGTGCCGCCGATCACCCTGGCGCCGCCCACCAGATACGGCTTGTCGTCGTCGGTGACACGCTGCCAGTACAGGTGGTAGGCCGACTTGTTGTTCGAGGAGATCCGCTGCTCCTTGTTCACCGCCTTCTGGAGGGACTTGGGCACGTCCTCCAGCGTGAAGGTGTCCAGCGCGGAGTTGCCGGTGATCCGCCTGCCGTCGGCGTCCTCGGCGACCAGGAGCACGCTGAAGCGCTGGCTGCTGGCCGACATCTGCCCGGCCGTGCGCTGGAGTTCGGCCTGCGCCGGGTTCACCGGGAGCATGCTCGCGCGGTTGTTCATCTCCTGCTGGAAGTCACGCAGCACCGCGTCCTGCGTACGGGTCAGCACCGCCTCGCGGTTGAGCCAGTACGCGATGCCCGACGCCGACACGGCCGCCGTGAGCGCGACGAGTCCGAACACCACCACCAGGCGCAGCCGCAGACTGGTGAAGCGCAGCCCGGACAGGATCGCCCTGCGCGCCGCGGCCCAGCCGCGGAGCTTGTCCTGCGGTTTGGTCACTGAGGATTGTCCAGCCGGTAGCCGACTCCCCGGACGGTACGGATGAGCGTGGGTGAGGAGGGCACGTCCTCGACCTTGGCGCGCAGCCGCTGCACGCACGCGTCGACCAGACGTGAGTCGCCCAGGTAGTCGTGCTCCCAGACCAGCCGCAGCAACTGCTGGCGCGACAGGGCCTGTCCGGGCCTGCGGCTCAGCTCAAGGAGCAACCGCAGCTCGGTGGGCGTCAGTTGCAGGTCCTCGCCGTTCTTGGTGACCGTCATGGCGGCGCGGTCGATGACCAGGGACCCGAAGGACGCCGAGTCGTTCGCCTCACGCTCGCCGCGGCGCAGCACGGCACGGATCCGGGCGTCGAGCACCCGGCCCTGCACGGGCTTGACGACATAGTCGTCGGCACCGGACTCAAGACCCACCACGACGTCGATGTCGTCGCTGCGCGCGGTCAGCAGGATGATCGGCAGCTGATCGGTGCGCCGGATGCGCCGGCACACCTCGAATCCGTCGATGCCCGGCAGCATCACGTCCAGCACGATCAGGTCCGGCCGCTGCTCACGCAGCAGCTTCAGACCGTCCTCGCCGGTGGCAGCGGTGGCGACACGGTGCCCCTGGCGCGTCAGCGACAGCTCCAGGGCCGTGCGAATGGCGTCGTCGTCTTCGATCAGCAACAGGGAAGGCACGAACGTCATTCTGGCCCATCGAACGGCGGTGTATCGACCTCCCCCGAACTTCGTTCGGGGGGATCCGGTGCAGCCGCCCGTCTCCCGCGCGCGAGGAGTCCTCGGATCGGTCGTCCGCGTAGCGCTACCGCTCTTCTCTGTGACCGGTCTTTCCCCCCGCCGTGCCGCGCCTGCGAACGGCCCCTGTGACAGGTCTGTGACAGTCGGCGGACACCGTCATGAAGTGGCCCGGGCAAGCTTTTCGACACGAGCAGGACAGCACGACGGACGAACCGAAGAACCGGGACTCCACGACGGGGGGCGCGAGATGAACACGCTGCACAGCACCAGCACTAGCGCAGTTGTCACGCGTCTTCACGACGTCACCGTCTCCCGGAACACGGAGAAGTCCGGTGCCGTGAGCGGGCGGGGGTGCGCTCGCGGCACCGGGCGTCAGCACACCGGGTCGTACATGACGGTGGTTGACGCGGGGGGACAGGCTCACGGGGGAGCCGCGTACGGGGAGGCCACAGGGGAGCGGCACTCGGTGTCGGAGGCGGAGTTCACCGCCTACGTCAAGGAGCGCCGCGCCTCCCTGTACGCAACCGCCTACCACCTGACCGGTGACCGCTTCGAGGCCGAGGACCTGCTGCAGAGCGCGCTGTTCTCGACGTACCGCGCCTGGGACCGGATCAGTGACAAGGCCGCGGTCGGGGGCTACCTCCGCCGCACCATGACCAATCTGCACATCAGCGCGTGGCGCCGCCGCAAGCTGAACGAGTACCCGACCGAGGAACTGCCGGAGACCGCCGGTGACACGGACGCGATGCGCGGCACCGAACTGCGCGCCGTGCTGTGGCAGGCGCTCGCCCGGCTGCCCGAACTCCAGCGCACCATGCTGGTCCTGCGCTACTACGAGGGCCGCACGGACCCGGAGATCGCGGAGATCCTCGACATCAGTGTCGGCACGGTGAAGTCCAGCATCTGGCGGTCGTTGCGCCGGATGCGTGAGGACGAGGTCCTCAGCTTCGGACGTGACGAGGAGGAGTCCTTCGGGGAGTTGGTCGCCTGAAGGTCTGGGGGGAAACCGCGGGGGGAGCGGTTCCGGGGGGAACCGAACGGGGTCGGGGGACCCCACCGAGGCCGGGGGGCCTCGGAGCGGTACGGGGTCGGGGGACCCCGGGCACGACAGGGTCGGGGGGCCCTGAGCACGACAGGGTCGGGGGGCCCTGAGCACGACAGGGCCGGGGGGCCCTGAGCACAACGGGGGAAACGGGAAAGGTCCAGGCGGACGGGGGGTCCGCCTGGACCTCTTTTCGTTGGCCGGGAACCGGCGCCCTCGTCGTGCGGGTCGGTCCGTCCGCGCCGTTACGCCGCGGCCTCGCGCGCGGCCGCGCACCGGCCGGCCGCCGCCGCGGTCAGCCGGCCCAGGGCCTCGTCCTTGTCGCAGGGGTGCGCGCCCAGGGCGGTCTGGCGGGCCACGATGGAGCGCTCGGCGCGCATCAGCCGCCAGCCGCGGCGCATCAGGAAGAGGACCGACTTGCGGCCCTCCCGCAGATCCCGCAGGAAGCGCCGGCGGAACGTCGTCACGGGGCCGCGGGACAGGCACAGCGCGTCGGCCAGCAGCCCCAGCTCCCGGCAGCGCCCGACGATCTCGGCGGCGAAGATGCCCTCCGCGATGAACAGCGGAGTCCGCTCGATGCGCAGCGCCTCCCTGCCCGTACGGGCGCTCAGCGAGATGTCGTACACGGGGACGGTCGTACGGCCCGTGCGGCACAGCTCCTCGATCGCGGTGACCGCGGCGCTCGCGTCCCAGGACAGCGGGTGGTCCCAGTCGATGTCCGCGCTGTCCTCCACCAGGGGCAGCGTCGGATCCGTGCCTTCCTTGTAGAAGTCGTCGAGGCGGAGCACGGGGAGGCCGGAGTCGGCCGCGAGAAGGGACTTCCCGGAGCCGGAGGGGCCACAGAGCAGCACCACACGGGCGGGTATCGGGGGATGGGAACCCAATTCTCTGTACCTTCTGTGACTCGACCTGGCCTCGCCGCCTGCCGGCGACGTCCCGGACATTATCCCTGTCCCGGGACTCCCGCTCCGGTCAGTGCGACGAGGTCTCCGTCACGACGCCGGCACGGGCTCCGTCACGACGCCGGCACGGGCTCCGTCACGAACCGGACCGACGCGTCCAGCTTCCGGGCCAGTGCCTGCGCCTCCTCGGCGGTGTCCGCGCCGACCGCGATCAGCGCCACGCGGTTGCCGACCGAGCGGTGCGGCTCGATGACGTCGCCCACCGACACGGTCAGTTCGGAGTGGATCACGGACGGGTGGGCGATCACCTCGTCCCAGCCCTCGATCGCGGTGAGGCGTCCCGGGGGCGGGGTGAGGAAGCGGATCGCCGAGCCGCGCATCGGCTTGAGGGCGTCCCGGTCGACGGGGCGGCCCAGGACGTCGTCGAAGACCAGGCCGAACCACTCCAGGCCGGGGATGACATGGGGGAGCATGCGGTGGATCCAGCCGCCGGCGTTGCGGATGTGGACCTCGCCGAGGACGACACCGCCGGTGGTCCACCACAGCTCGACGTGGAACTGGCCGTAGCGCAAGTCCAGGGTGGTGAGCGCGGCGGAGACCTGCTGTTCGATCTCCTCGCGCTGCGCGTCCGGCACGATCGCCGGGATGACGTACTCGATCTCGAAGAAGTTCGGCGGCGGCAGCAGTTCCTTCGAGGTGAGGGCGAGGATGTGCGGAACCCCGTCGAGGAAGACGCCCTCGGCGCTGTACTCGGGGCCCTCGATGAACTCCTCGACGATGAAGGCGGCCTTGTCCGGCAGGAAGTCGAGCGCGGCCGGCAGCTCGTCCGCGCCGTCGACGCGGGTCACGCCCTCGCTGCCCATGGCGTCGCGCGGCTTGACCACCCAGGGGCCGGTGGAGTGCGTGAGGAAGTCGGCCGCCTCCCGCTGGTCCGCGCAGACCCGGAAGAGGGGCTGGCGGAAACCGGCCGCGGCCAGAGCCGCGCGGGCCTCGTCCTTGGTGCGGATCCGGTGCACCGCCTGCGGCGGGTTGCCCGCGACGCCGAGCGCGTCCGCCACCTCGGCGACCGCCTCCTGCGCCATCTCCCGTACGCCGAAGACGATGTCGAACCGGTCCCCGGCCGCGACCCGCTCCCGGGCCCAGGCCGCGCTGGCGCCGCGCTCCGCGAAGTCCACCGCGGACACCGCGTCGGCCTGCGCCGAGATGGTGGGGGTGGCGGCGATGGTGGCTTCCTGGTTGGTGACGTGGACGCGCAGGCCGCGCGCGCGTGCCTGGGTGAGGGCGTCCGTCACGACGTCCACGGCGAGAGTGGCGTCCCCCGCTCCGCCGACGAAGAGGAGTTGGGGGCTGCTGGTCGGCTCGGCCATCTGTGCTCCTGTGGTGGTGGGTTGAGAAGGTCGGGGACGGGGTCAGGGCGTCAGCAGCAGCTTGCCGGTGGTGGCACGGCTCTCCAGCAGGCGGTGCGCCTCGGCGGCCTCGCCCAGCGGGAGGGACGCGTGGATGTGCGGCTTGAGGACACCGTCGGCGACGTAGCCGAAGACGGCGGCCCCGGCGGCGCGCAGTGTCTCGGCGTCGTACACGTGGTCCTTCATGGTGGGCCGGGTCAGGAACAACGAGCCGCCGCCGCGCAGCAGTTCGATGTCCAGCGGGGGCACCGCGCCGCTGGAGAGGCCGCAGATCGCGAGCGTGCCCCGGCGGGCGACGCTGCGCAGGCTGGTGAGGTAGGTGGCGGCGCCCACCGAGTCGTAGACGACCTGGGCGCCCTTCCCGTCGGTCAGTTCGCGGACCGCCTCGTCGAACTTCTCGTAGCCGACGGTGTGCCGGGCACCCGCCTCGCGGGCGATCCGCTCCTTCTCGGGGCTGGAGGTGACGGCCACGACCGTCGCCCCGCGGGCCGCGGCCAGTTGGACGAGCAGCCGGCCGAGGCCGCCCGCCGCGGCCAGCACCACCACGGTCTCGCCCTCGGCGACGGCGTGCGTCTGGTGGGTCAGGTAGTACGCGGCCATCCCCTGGAGGGTGACGGCGGCGGCGTCGGCCAGGTCGACATCGTCGGGTACGGGGATCAGCTTGGCCTCGGGGACCACGGTGTACTCGGCGTACGCGCCCAGTTGGGTGGCGTACGCGACACGGGCGCCCGGGGCGAACGCCGTCACGCCGGCGCCGACGGACTCGACCACTCCCGCGCCCTCCTGGCCCGGGGTGAAGGGGGCCTCGGCGGGATAGGTGCCGTTGCGGTAGTAGACGTCGATGAAGTTGACGCCCGCGGCCGTGTTGCGGACCAGGACCTGGCCGTTGCCGGGTACGGGTGACTCGACCTCCTCCGCGCGGAGTTCGGAGGCGTCGCCGGGCTTGGTCACGCGGATGGACTGCATGTTCTCTGCCAACTCCTGGATTGTGCGGGGGTGCTGTGACGTGCTGGGGTGCTCAGGACGGGACGGCCGGGCTCTCACCGAAGACGTTCAGGAAGTGGTTGATGTCCGAGGTCAGGCCCTTCACCATGTCGCCGAGCCGGCTGCCGTCCGCCGCTTCGAGGCCCTGTTCGTTGAGCCTGCGGGTGCGGGCCGAGAACGGCAGTGATCCACTGGCGAAATAGCGTATGGCACCGTCGGCCGCTCGGCGCGGAATGACCTCCGAGCGGGCGTAGCGGCTGGCGCTGAACGGGATGTCGAGCCGTCCCTCCTCGAAGGCGGTGGCGACGGACTTGTAGAGGTCGCCGGACGCGAGTACGGGTTCCACGATCTCGGCCACCTCGCGCAGGATCAACTCCCTTTCGCGCCCTATTCGTTCCTCGTCGAGCTGGATGAAGTCCAGCAGCGGGGAGTTGGCGCGGGAGGCGAGCAGCAGCCCGTCGATGTTGGCGCGGGTGTCGGGGATCCCGTACGCCTCCAGGTACGTCTTGGTGATCAGCTTGGTGGCGCCGCCGAGCCGGGCGACCAGGGCGCCGTACAGGATGAGGTCCTCGGCATGCGAGCGCTCGCGGGGGAAGACGCCCATGAACTCGTGCAGTACGGCGTGGACTTCGACGTCCTCGGGCAGATAGCGGGCCGCGAGCGCCGGGACCGCCCGCAGTGCGGCCACGTCCTGCTCGAAGTGGCCGCCCTGCGGATACGCCACCGAGATGCACTTCACGCCCTCGCGAGCCGCCGCCACCGCCTCCAGGACGCTGATGGCGAGGGAGATCGACGGCGGCACGAGCACGGCGGTCAGGGTGCCGAACAGCTCCCGGTCCACGACGAGTCCGCGCCGCGCGAGGTCCCCGCACAGCGCGTCGACCTCCTGCCAGGCGGCCAGCGACTCGCTCAGCGGAACGGCCTTGGAGTAGGGCAGGTTGTAGGAGATCCCGCCCCCTTCGAACGAGGTGATGCCCGACGCCACCGACGTACGGAACAGCAGCCGCGCGTCGGGCGAGCCGTGCCGGACCTCCAGCGGCGCCCGCACGGCCTCGTTCAACTGGCGCCCCCTGAGCCACCCGTGGGTGACCAGGGGGTAGCCGTTGAGGTCAGCCGGGTTGCGCAGCAGCGCCGCCCTGGCGTTGTCGAACCGCTTGAGCCGGGTGTGGGAGTCGATGGTGAGCGTGAGGATGTCCGGAGCGGCATGCCGCTCCAGGTCCTGCAACAGCGTCGTCATCTGCGCGTGCGAGCCGACCCCGCAGCGTGGCTGCAGCGCGATGCGCCCCTCGGCGCGTGCGGCGTGCAGCACCTCGGCGGCGGTCGGCTTGCCCAACTCCCGCATATAGGTGAGGGATTCGTCCAGTGTGGGCAGGTCGGGCGGTTCGGGCGGAGTGACGGGGTCGGTCATGAGGCGACGGCGGGGCTGGCCAGGGCGCGTTCGCGCAGCTCGTCCAGGGTGGCCGGCAGCAGCTCGGGGTCGGACAGGATGACATCGACCCCGAGCTGCCGCAGTCGCTCGATGTCGGCGCTCTCCTTGTGGCTGCCCACGGAGAGGTTGCCGCCGAGGATGACGGGGCAGTCCAGCAGGCCCTGGGCGCGGGCCGCGGGCAGTTCCTGGAGATCCTCGTACGCGTGCCCGTTGAGGCTGCCGATGATCACGGCCTCGGCCTCGGGGTGCTCGGTACGCGCTTCGGCGAACTCGGCGACCGGGGTGCAGGTGCCGAGGTTAACGACGTGGAATCCCTGGGCGCGCAGGGCGTGGGCGATGAGGTGATTGGCCACGACGTGGCTGTCGCTGGCGGCGACGCCGAGGATGACGGTGCGCGTCTCTTCTGCCTGTGGTGCGAATTCGTGCCGCATGGATAACCCCCGGTGGACTATGGGCGGATGGCGCAGTGACTAATCGTCGAAAGCCGCGAACAATTCCCGCTTGCTGACCTCGCGCAGACGCTTGATGTCGAATTCCTCGGAGTCGGCCACGGAAAGGGAGTCGAAGACGAGGTTGATCGCGGGGACCAGCCCCCACGCCTGCTTGTACGGACCCCATCCCGGGCTTCCCCGGTCGGCGTCCGCCTGCCGCTCGAAGATGTAGTTCGCCCATTTCGGCGTGGACGGATAACGGTGGTGGAAGTCGTGCACCACGGTGTCCCCGGTGAGCACCAGATAACGCGACGGTGCGTGCACGAACACCATACGGGCGGTCCAGCCGAACCACGCCGCCGTGCGTCTCAGGAACGGCAGATCAGGGGAAGGTGCCGGCTCGCCGATGAATATCGCGTTGGTGAGACTCCCGAAGTACTCCTTGCCACGCCGCACTTCGAGATGCGGCTCGGGAAAGGTGTGCTTCACGCACAGCCGCAGGGTGTTGCTCACCTGGAACAGCGGGAGCAACGGCACGAACCAGACGATCAGCAGCGCCTGCCAGGTGCCCGTCGCCACGGTGCCCGCCACCGCGCCGCCGTACAGCGTGAGACTGATCGCCTTCTCCGCCGGGGCGGAGTCGTGCCAGAACGAACGGGCGCGCGCCACCGTGAAGTTGAGGTGGAACCACGGCGAGAACAGCTTGCCCAGGACCCGGCGCCACATCTGCCGACGGGTCATCCCAGGACGCAGGCTCAGGCTGACCAGGAACGCCTGGACAGTGGGGTCGCGGAGCGTCATGTGGTGGGCGGCGTGGTGATCGCTGACGTGCTCGCGGCTGTAGCGGGCGAAGTTCTGGATGATCAGCAGGCTCGAGGTGGCCCGGCCGATCACCGTGTCCAGGCGCCGCTTGCGGTACATGTTCCGGTGCGAGCACTGGTGGTAGATCATCATGCGCAGGTTGCGCATGCCGTGCAGGGTCACGGCCCAGCCCGGCAGCAGGAGAAGCAGCCAGAAGCCGCCGAGGATCAGCGCCGTGGAGCTGATCGCGACGCCGAGTGCCATGGAGAGCGCGGCCGTCGCGAGATGAAATCCGGGTGTCCACCAGGACAGGGCTTTCTGCCCTGCGAGGGGTTTCCCGGTAAAGAGGGTCAGTGGGTACTGGGTGAACCGGGGCAGAGCGCGCATGGTTTCGCGAGGATCCAGGTAATCCGCAATGCCTTCGGTTCGGAAGCCACTGTCGATGGCTGCCATCGCACTCCTTGAGGTCAGGGAGTTTGTGAGTGCCTGAGATCGGTTCGGTGCGCCGATGATCCTGACAGGCACTCGCCGGTAAGGTCAACCTTTTTCAATCGTCGACTGAACGCGTTCATCATTGCGTCGGGGGAACTGTGAAATCCACGTGAAATCGCTTCCGGAGAACCGGTATTGAGCATTCCGAAAGGCGTGCTGAAGCGGCTCTTGACCCGGTGGCCCGTGGATCCGCGGTTTTGTTCCCGTCCATCTGTGCCTTCGTGGGTCCGTCGTTCGTGGATCCACTGTTTCCGGTCAATCACTTGATGCCGGCGGTCTTGAACCGGTCCGTTCGGACTCGGTCAGGACTCCGCCGCGGGTGCTTTCTCCGCGCTGATCGTCTGTTGCTGCTCAGGCAGCTCGCGCCGGGTGCGCACCGGGGAGAGGAACACCGGGATGAAGGCCGTCGCCACGAACGCCCCGCCCACCCACAGCGTGGCGTGCACGCCGATCAACTCGCCCAGCACGCCGGAGATCGCGGCGCCGATGGCGAGCGCCCCGGTGAGCAGGAAACGGAAGGTGGCGTTCATACGGCCGAGCAGCGAGTCGGCGGTCATCCGCTGGCGCAGGCTGACGCCGAGCACGTTGTCCATGCCCACCTTGAACATGGCGAGGAACCAGCCCGCTCCCGCGACGAACAGCCAGAACCCCCGGTCGACCAGCGGCACCAGGAGCCCCGAGGGCGCCAGACAGAGCCCGGCGATGCCCAGGGTGCGGCCGAAGCCGAGGCGGGCCGCGACCGGCCGGGCACATCGGGCACCGAGCAGCAGACCGGCCCCGCCGGCCGCCCAGAACAGGCCCAACGCGCCACCGGAAAGGCCCAGTTCACGCACGAAGTAGATCGGCAGCATGGTGTTGATCACGGACGAGCCCAGGTTGCCGAGGGCTGCGGTGAGCGCGAGGGCCCGCAGCTCCCTGTTGCCCAGGACGTGCCGTACCCCCTCCCCGATCTGGGCCCGCAACCGGGTGCTCCGGCCGGCCGGTGGCGCGGCCGGCGCCGGGGTCCGCCGCAGGAAGAGCAGGGTCAGGCCCGACGCCAGATGGGTGCCGGCGCTGAAGAGCACCGCCGCGGGTGCCGCGACCAGCGAGACGAGGCCGCCGCCCGCGCCGCGACCGCCCACGTTCCCGGCGGCGATCAGGGTGTTGATGTCGGCGTTGGCCCGGACGAGGCTGTCCCGCCCGACCAGTTGAGGCAGCACGCTCTGCGAACCCACGTCGAAGAAGACCGTGGCACAGCCGTTCAGCAGGACGACCACGTACAACTGAGCGAGAGTGAGGGAATCAAGCCAATATGCCACCGGCACGGTCAGCTGGAGCAGCGCCCGGACCAGGTCGGCGACGATCAGCACCCGGCGGTGGCTCAGCCGGTCCACCCAGGCGCCGGCCGGCAGGCCGATGACCAGGAACGCGATCGTGCTCAGGGTGGCGAGCGCGCCGACCTGACCGGGGCTGGCGTCCAGCGCCGTGACGGCGACGAGCGGGACGGCGACGTAGCTGATGTTCGCGCCGAGCTGGCTGAGGGCGGATGCGGTGAACAGGGTGCGGAAATCGGGTATCCGCCAAGGGGAGTTGGGCTGCATGGTCCGTTCATCCGGTCGTCGGTCCGCGGGCGCCGTTGTGCGGCGGCCCGTCAGGTGGGGAGCCGCGGCCGGAGAGGGTCGGTGGACCCTCCGGACGCGGGTACCTGCGTGGGGCGCAGGCTGTTACCGGTCTGCGGGCAGTGTCGTGAAACACGCGGTGGGGGAGGCCGGCCGGCGACAGAGTCGGCCGGCGAGAATGGCCGATTCCGGCGACATACTGGCCGGAATGTTATCCGTTATTGCGTCAACCACCGGTGTTTCCTCCCCCTCGTCCAGGCCTCGGGCGCTGCCCGAGATGTCCAATTCTCCAGAATGCCAGTGGCCTCGGACGGTGCGGCCCGGAGCCATTTCATACCGTGTTCACACAGGTTCGGCGGTCGGTGTCCCATACTGCCGGTGGCCGGATGGGCCGGTTATCGATCGTCGGCCGGATACGTCCGTCGGCAAGGATCAACGATATCCGGGCGGTTAGGCAAGTGGATGTGACCGAGGCGTGTCGCCCTGGCGCGATTGCGAACATCGGACGAACGGTTGTCCGTAACTCGTTGACACGGGCCGAGAGTTGCGTGATCGTCTAGGTGGAGCCGGGGGGTGCCAGACTCTCCCCTTGGCGCGTTTCGGCGTACGGGAGAAGTCGAGGGAAGCATTCCTCTTGAGGAAGTAGCCATTCCTCTTGTCGGGGGTCATTGCCTCTTACGTGTCAACCACTCCTGTTTCGCCGTGGCCGAAAACCAGTCGGCTTGTTTTGGCATGGCGTTTTACCGAGCTACCCCCACAAGGGCCCTGCTCGTTCAGGGTCACCAACCCGGAAAAGCCAAGGAATAGCAAAGTGACAGCACGTACTGCGCTCTTGATCGGTGCCGCCGGCGGAATCCTCTCGGAGGTGGCCCGAGGTCTTGCTGAGGAAGGGAATCCGCTCGTCCTCTTCGACCGGAACGAGGAGGCGGTCTCCCGTCTCGCCGACGAACTCGCCGAACGGACAAAGGTCGAGTTCGTCGTCGGCGACATCACCGACATCTCCGCCGCCGAGCGGCAGCTGACCGAAATCGTCGAGCGGCACGCGCCCTCCGTTCTGGTCAACGGGGTCGGCGGGGACACCCGGGTCATCGGGTACGCGGACCTCACCCGCGACCACTTCGAACAGACCCATCTGGAGAACGTGATCAGCACCTGGATCGCGGTCAAGGTCTGTGCGCCGCGGATGGTGGAGGACGGCTACGGCCGCATCGTCAACTTCGCCTCCGCAGGTGGGCGTACTTACAGCCACTTCAACAACGCCGCCTACGTCGGCGCGAAAGCGGCCGTCATCGGCATGACCAAGCAACTGGGACACGAGCTCGCCGGCACCGGCGTGGTGGCCAACGTGGTCGCCCACGGGCCCATCGCGACGGCCCGGGTCGCGGGTGCCTTCGAGCGCCGGGACGAGGCGGCCAAGAAGGCCGTGCTCGCCGCACTGCCGATGGGCCGCTACGGCACGGTCGCCGAGGCCGTCGGCAGCGTGCTGCACCTGTGTTCCGAGAGCGCCGGCTACTCCACTGGCTCCGTCATCGACATCAACGGCGGCCTCTACATGTGATCCACGATCGACCCCGCCGCGTGGAGCCGAAAAGCCGTGCGGCTTCTTCGTGATGGGCGCGATTCCCCGACGCCCGTCCCCGGTGCGCGGTCTCCGGAAAGCGGGTGCCGGGGCGGCGGGAAGACACAGTACAAGGAGCTTGGTGTGACGAAGTTTGTCGTCGAATTCGAGTACAACGTCGACCGGGCGGGCCGGCAGGGCCTGCATCCGGCACACGCCGAGAATCTCTACCGGCTCGCCGAAAGCGGCGTACTGCTGCTCGGCGGACCCCTCGTCGGCGAGAACGCGGGACTTCTTCTCTACGAGGCGGAGAACCGTGCGGAACTCAGGCGGATTCTCGACGAGGAACCCTATGTGACGGGTGGAGTCGTCGCGGACATCCGGATCCGGGAATGGAGCCCCGGAAAGGGGAGTTGGGTGGCCGCACTGGACGCCCGGTCGCCGGAACTCACCGGCACCGCACCTGGTAACGGCACGGAAGGGGCCAGCTGAATATGCCTTCGTTCGATCAGGCTTCGTTGCACGCGGGCATTGCCGATCCCGAGATGGATTCCATGCGGATCCTCAGCGAGACGGCACTGCGGTTCCCCGACGCGCTGTCCTTCTCGTCGGGAGCTCCCTATGACGGGAACCACGACCTTTCCGGACTCACCTTCTACATCGACCGCTACATCAAGCATCTGCGCGACCGGGGCATGCCGGAACAACGCATCACCCGGCTGCTTTTCCAGTACGGACCCGTCAACGGCCTCATCCAGGACGAGGTCGCCCTGATGCTGAAACGGGACGAGGAGATCGACGTCCCGGCCGAGGCCATCATGATCACGCACGGGTTCCAGGAGGCCGCGCTGATCGCCCTGCGCGGACTGTTCGCCTCGCCCGACGACGTACTCCTCGCGGTCTCGCCCGCCTATGTGGGCATCCGCGGCGCGGCCCGCATGCTCGACATCCCCGTACGGGGAATCCTGGAGGGCCCGGACGGGCTCGACCCGCAGGCCGTCGCTGAGGCGGCACGCGCGGTACGGGCCGAGGGGAAGCGGGCCGCCGCGCTCTACCTGGTGCCGGACTTCAACAACCCCTCCGGGACGGTGCTGCCCCGCGCGGCCCGCGAACGGCTCCTCGAAGTCGCCGCCGAGGAGGACTTCGTGATCCTGGAGGACAACCCGTACGGGCTCTTCGCCCGGGACGGCGAGTCGCAGCCCACCCTGAAGGCCCTGGACACCGAAGGCCGGGTCATCTACCTCGGTTCCTTCGCCAAGTCCGCCTTCCCCGGCGCCCGGCTCGGCTATCTGGTCGCCGAGCAGGACGTCACCGACGCGTCGGGCGCCGTCCGCACCCTCGCCCAGACCCTCTCCAAGGCCAAGGCGATGTTCACGGTCGGCTCCTCGACTCTCTCGCAGGCGGTGATCGGCGGCTATCTCGTCGAGCACGACCACGATCTCCGGTCCGCGACCCGGGAGTTGGCGGTGGTGTATCTGGAGCGTCTGGACGCGACGCTGGCCGCGCTCGGCGAGCACTTCCCCGCCGGGGCCGGCCACGGGGTGAGCTGGAACACCCCGCGCGGCGGGTTCTTCCTCACCCTGAAGGTTCCCTTCACCGCCGACCTCGCCGCGATGGAGCGGTCCGCGCGGGAGTACGGGGTGAGCTGGGCGCCGATGAGCATGTTCTACCTCGAAGGCGGCGGCGACCGGGAGATCCGCCTCGGCTTCAGCAACCTGGCGCCCGAAGCGATCCGCGAGGGCATCGCACGCCTCGCCCGCTTCATCGAGGCGACACCCCGAGACCTACCGGACGCATCCGAAGGACAGGCATGAGCACCCCGACACCCACCGCCGTCGTGGTCGACGGCTACTCGGCCGGAAACTTCTACCCCGCCGCCTTCACCGCGGCCGGCGCCCGCGTCATCCATGTGCAGAGCACACCGGAACTCATCCCCACGATGCTCGCGCCCGACCTCACCGCCTACGCGGAGAACATCATCGCCTCCGACGAGGCGGAACTCGTGGCGCTGCTGCGGCCCCACGACCCCGTCGCCGTCATCCCCGGCCAGGAGTCCGCCGTCCAGCTCGCGGACCGGCTCAGCGAGGCGCTCGGCGTCAAGTCCAACGGGACCGCGCTGTCGGCGGCCCGCCGCGACAAGTTCGAGATGATCGAGGCGCTGCGCCGGGCCGGGGTGCGCTGCGCGGACCAGTTCAAGAGCGACGACGCCGCGGCGGTCGTCAAGTGGGCAGAGGACCGCGGGAGTTGGCCGGTCGTCGTCAAACCGCTGAGCTCGGCCGCCTCGGACGGCGTCTTCGTCTGCGAGTCCGCCGACCAGGTGCGCGACGCCGCCGAGCACGTGCTCACCGCCCAGGACATCTTCGGGCGCGCCAACACGGAGGCCCTCGTACAGGAGTACCTCAAGGGCACCGAGTACGTCGTCGACACGGTCAGCGGCGACGGGCACCGGTTCGCGTGCGGCGTCTGGGAGTACGAGAAGACGCTCCTGCCGTCGGGCCAGAACATCTACAACCGGGACATCCTGATCTCTCCGGACCAGGAGCCGGTGCCGGCGCTCATCTCCTATGTGCACGAGGTGCTCGACGCCCTCGCTGTGTCCTGGGGCCCCGCGCACGCCGAGGTGATCGTCACCGAACGCGGCCCGGTCCTGGTGGAGATCGCCACCCGGCTCAACGGGCAGCTGAACCCGGGCTTCCAGGAGCTCTGCCTCGGCCACGACCAGGCGGGGCTGACCGCGCGGGCGTACACGGACCCGGAGGGCTTCGCCCGCGTGTACGGCGGACGCGTCTACCGGAAGCTGCGGTCCGCGTACAGCTACAACACCCCGACCACGCTCGACGGGACCGTCGCCGCCGTGGACCAGGAGACCGTCGCGGCGATCGACGCGCTGCCGAGTGTCTTCCTGACGAGCGTCAAGTACCGGCCGGGGGCCCGCATCCGGCCGACCACCGACCTGCTGACCGCGGCTCTACGGATCTATCTCACCGCCGACGACGACGAGACCCTCGTCGCCGACTACGAGGAGGCGCGCCGGCTCAAGGACGGGGTGTACCGGCTGGAGGAGCCCGCGCACTGACGTCAGACCCGAGCAACGCACCCCCTGTCGCCTGAACCATCTCGCTGGAGGACACCCGTGCACAGCCGTATCGGCATCTTTCTCTCCCCCGTTCACGAGACGGGCCAGGACCCGCATCTGGCGATCCACCGCAACCTCGACCTCGTGGAGCACGCGGACCGCCTCAACTTCGACGAGGCGTGGTTCGGCGAACACCACACACTGGGCTGGGGACTTGTCGGCGCGCCCGAGACGCTGATCGCGGCGGCCTCGCAGCGGACCCGGCAGATCCGGCTCGCCAACGGTGTGGTGCCGCTCTCCGGCCACCACCCCTTCCACGTGGCGAGCCGCGCGGTCCACCTGGACCACCTCAGCCGGGGCCGGTACATCCTGGGCGTCGGACCCGGAGTGCCGTTCGAGTCCGGGCTGTTCGGCCTGGACGCGAAGGAACAGCGCAAGCGGCTGGACGAGGCGCTGCCGACCGTCCTCGAACTGGTCAACGGGGAGGAGCGGGTAACCCAGAAGACCGACTGGTACGAACTCCGGGACGCCAAGCTCCAGTTGCCGCGCTTCGGCCCCGGTCCGCTGGAGGTCGCCGTGGCCACCTCGGGCACGTCGGTGACCAGCCCCCGGCTGATCGGACGGTACGGGCTGAGCATGACGTCGTTCGCCCTGCCCTTCGCGCTGCTCACTCCGGGCACCCAGGAGCACATCGGCCTGGCCCAGCAGTGGAAGCACGCGGAGGAGGCCGCCGCCGAGTACGGGCAGACCATCAGCCGCGACGCCTGGCGCATCGCCCTTCCGGTCCACGTCGCCGAGACCAGCGAGCAGGCCTTCGCCGAGGTCCGCGAGGGCTACGACCGCTGGCTGTTCGAGTACTTCAAGAAGGCGGCGGGCCGCGACGTGCTGGCGCCCGGCGCGTCCAGGGAACGCGCCCTGGAGGCCCGTGTGGAGGCCGGCGGCGCGCTCGTCGGCTCGGTCGACGAGGTGGTCTCCGGGATCCGCCGCCTCCAGGAGGCGACCGGCGGCTTCGGCACGCTCCTGGTGTACGTCGCTGACTGGACGTCGTACGAGAACACCAACCGCAGCCTGGAACTGCTCGCACGGCACGTCGCGCCGAGGATCACCGGTTCCGCCGCCCGCCCGCAGGAGGCCGTCGACTGGGCGATCGCCGCCAGGGGCCGGTAGCACACCCCGCGCGGGACAGGCGGCCCGGAGAACCCGGGCAGGTCGCGTCAACCCACGCCCGGCCGACCCCGGGAGCAGCCGCGTCGGCCGTCCGGTGATCCCGGACGGCCGCCGCCCTTCCCTTTCGGAGATCCGAGTGGAAGCACCGCACGTACTGGAACAGCACGCGCCGCACCGACAGCCGCCCTCGCAGCACCCGCCGACAGAGCAGCACTTGCCCTCCCCGCACTCGCCGTCGCAGCTCACGCCGGAACAACGGCAGACGCCGGGACGACGTGTGGCCGAGCAGGCCGGTGCGGGTCAACCGGCTCTGAATCAGCGCGAGTTCAGGGACATCCTCGGGCGCTTCGCCACCGGCGTCGTGCTCGTCACCGCGCAGACCCCCGGCGGCCCCGCCGGTATGGCCGTCAACTCCTTCACCTCCGTGTCACTCGACCCCCCACTGGTCGCCCTTTGTGCGGCGCACACCTCCACGACCTGGCCGGCCATCCGGGCCGGCGGCAGCTTCGCGGTCACCATCCTCGGTGACCAGCACGCCGACCTGTGCCGCCTGTTCAGCGAACACGGCGCCGACCGTTTCGCCGGCCGGGAGTGGGCGCGCAGCCCGTCGGGGCATCCGCTGCCGGCGGACGGTGTCGCCTGGCTGGAGTGCCGGCTCGCCGCGATCCATCCGGCGGGCGACCACGAACTGGTCATCGCCTCGGCAGGCGAGGGAGCCGTGACGGACACGGCGAACCCCCTCGTCTTCCACGCCGGGCGATTCCGCGGGCTGGTGGTCTGAATGCCTCCGCCCCGCGCCGCGCAGCCGTTGCCTTCACCGTCATCGGCCTTGGCACCACAGGCAGAGAACAAGCTAGGGAGAAGCTGAAGCCGTGGGCACTACGCACCCGCACGAGGACACGCAAGAGGACACGTACGCAGACACGTACAAGGACACGTACGCGGACACGTACGCAGACACGTACGCGGACCCGCAGGAGCACCGGCAGGACCGCGGTCACGAGGAGGGGAAGGACGACCGGCAGGAGCGGTGGCAGGAGCACTGGAACGCCCGCCGGATCCCCTTCGAGCAGGAGTGCCAACGCGCCCGCACGGCGCTGCTGGCCGACCTGAAGGATCCACAGTCCGCGCAGGAACGGGTACTTGAGGACATCGTCGCCCTGTGCGCCGACTCGCTGCACTGGAAGGAGCGCGGCTACGACGCCGTGGCCGCCGACCCGGCCGGTCTCTTCCGGTCCGTCCTCCCCGTCATGCGCTACACCGACTTCGCCGCCGAGATCGACCGGGAGACCCGCACCAAGGGCGGTGTCCTGTCCTGCAGTCCGGTCCTGCGCTGGCTCAAGACGAGCGGCACCACGGGCACGCCCAAGCGGGTCCCTTACACGCTGCACTGGCTGCTGACCTACCGGATCCCCGCGATGCAGGCCATGTGGGGGACGTACGTCGAGCACCACCCGGAGATCCTCGACCACCCGTACGCCACGCTCGACACCCAGACCGTCCACGAGCGGGTCGACGACTACCTCAACGGCGTCCAGTACCAGGCGATCAGCAACCGTCATCCGCGGATCAACAGCCGTGACTGGAACCCGCCGTGGTCCGCGGCGCCGTGGTTCGGCACCGAGGCGCCCTCCTCGCACGCGGGCCGGATGTATCACCGCATCCGTCATCTCGTGGGCGAGCGCCTGCACTTCATCTCGGCGATCAACCCGAGCACGCTCGTCTCGCTGCGGGACCTCATTGCCGAGCACGGCCTCGAACTCGTCCGGGACCTGGGCGCCGGCACCCTCGAAGGCAGACCGTACGGCGATCCGGACCCGGAGGCCGCCGCCCATCTGCAATCCGTCCTGGACAAGGGGGAGTTCGGCCTCAAGGACGTCTGGCCCTCGCTCACCCTCTACAGCTGCTGGCTGTCCTCCTCGGCGGGGCTCTACCAGTCCAAGCTGGACGCGCTGCTGCCGGGCGTCCGCGCGATGCCGTTCATGAGCTGCGGCACCGAGGGGGTGACCACCATCCCCGTCGACGGCTCGCTGGACAGCCAGCCGCTCGCGGTCAACCAGGCGTACTTCGAGTTCGTGCCCGCCGAGGTGGAGCTCGGCGCACTCGTCGACGCGGGCGAGCGGGTCGACACCCTGCTGCTCGACGAGATCGAGCCGGGCCGCGACTACCACCTGATCATGACGCAGGGCAACGGTCTCTACCGGCTGTGGAGCGGCGACATCTACCACGTCGACCGGATCGTGGACGGCACCCCCTGGGTGCACTTCGTCCACCGGGACGGCATCTTCCACTCCTTCACCGGCGAGAAGATCACCGAGGCCCAGGTCACCCAGGCGATCGGCCAGGCCATGGCGGACGACGGCCTCGCGGGCGGTCTCTACCTCTGCGGGCCGCAGTGGGGCGAGCCGCCGCACTACATCGTGGTGAGCGAAGTCCCGTCTCCGGACGGCGAGTTGGACCGATCCCTCGCCGACGCCATCGACCGCGAGCTGAAGACCATCAACATCGAGTACGCCTCCAAGCGGGACAGCGGACGCCTGGGCCCGATCGAGGTCCACACGGTCCCGCACGACTCCATCGCGGCGTACGCGGAGGGCCGGCGCCAGCAGGGCAACGCCACCCAGTACAAGTACAAGCCCTTCCAGCAGGACACCGACTTCGTCGACGACCTGGTCGGCGCCCGGTCCGGGAGCGCACCGACGACCGAAACCGCGGGAGCCCACCGATGATCGAGACCAAGAGGCCGCCGCAGAACATCCGCCGCGAGATCATCACCCTCACGGCACCGGGAACGGACACGTCCACCGCCACCGACCTCGCGCTGCACCTGTGGCGCCCGCGCGGCGCGAGCAAGGGCGCCGTCTTCTACTTCCACGGCCTCCAGAGCCACGCGGGCTGGCTGTGGGAGGTGGGCCCTCGGTTCGCCGACAACGACATCGCCTTCTTCGTCCTCGACCGGCGCGGGAGCGGCATCAGCGGCGGCGAGCGACGGGACATCCCCGACGTCGGGACGATCGTCGCGGACTACGTCAACGCCCTTGAGTACGTACGGGACTGGCTCGGCGACGACGCCCCGCTCTCCCTCTTCGGGCACTGCCTCGGCGGCTCCTTCCTGGCCGCCCTCATGCACCACCCCGACTTCACCGTCCGCTACGACGCCGCGATCTTCTGCTCGACCTGGCTGGGCCGCCTGCACGCGGTGCTGGGAGAGGAGGAGCGCACGGCGCTGGCGGGGGAGCGGAGCCAGGAACTCTGGGACGCCGGTCTGAAGGCCACCGACTTCACCGCCGACCCCGCCTACCAGCACTTCATCGACCACGACGACCTGGCCGTACGGCAGTTGACGCGCCGCTCCCGTGCCACCCTGCTCGCCCTGGAACGCCTCTACCTCGACCCGGAGCGCCGGATACCCCGGGTACCGGCCGCGTTCGTGTCCGGCCACACCGACCCCATCGTCGACCTGGAGGCCACCCGCCGGGTCTTCCACCAACTGGTCCCCGGCCGGGGCCTGGCCGTCCAGTTCCCCACCGACCGGCACTACCTCTTCTACACCGACGTCCGTGACGACCTGATCGACTGGGCCTCGGCCTACACGCTGCTCCAGGGCGTGGACCGCGATGTCTGACCCGGCCGGGACGTCCGCGGCGCGGCTCTACCGGGTGGCGCTGCCGATGAGCGTCGGCTTCGACCATCCGGCGGCCCGCCGCACCACCAGCGACAGCCTGGTGCTCGCCCTCACGCTCGACGGCGTGAGAGGTGTCGGGGAGTGCGCGCCCCGGGCGTACGTCACCGGCGAGACGAGCGGCAGCGTGTCCGAGGCGCTGCGACAGGTGCCGCTGGACAAGGTGTTCGCCAGGCTGCGCACCACGCCGGCCCGGCAACTCCTGGACCAGTTGCGGGAGGACGGCTTCGGGCCGACGTTCGGTGTGGACGGCGGCAACAACCTCGTCTGCCTCCTGGAGACGGCCGTACTCGATCTGATAGGGCATCAGCTCGGGCTGTCCGCCGGGGAGTTGGTATGGCCCGGGACGCCGGAGGCCGACAGGGTCGCGGTCTCCCAAGTGCTGGACCTGAGCATCGGGGCCGAGGAGTTCCTGGACACCCGCGGGCCCTTCCACTTCGTGAAGGTCAAGGCGTCCCAGGACATCGAGCGGGACGTCCGCACGGTGACCGCGATCCGGGAACGGCTCGGTGCCGCCGTGCCCGTGATGGTGGACGCCAACATGAGCTGGACGCCCGCGACCGCCGTCCCCTACGCGCGGAGACTGCGCGCGGCCGGGATGACCCTGGTCGAAGAACCGCTCCCGCGCCGCTCCTGGGACGACCTGCGCACCCTGCGCCGCGAGACCGGCGTCCGCGTCCTCCTGGACGAGTCGGTGTGCACCCTGGACGACGCCCGCACGGCGGTGGCCCGCGAGGCCTGCGACGCCGTGAACGTCCGGGTCGCCAAGAACGGCGGCCTGATCGCCTCGGCCCGGCTGATCGAGTACGCCCGCTCTGCGGGGATCGGCTTCCAGATCGGCGTCCAGGTCGCCGAGACCGGGCCGCTCATCAACGCCAGTCGCGCGCTCGCCCTGCGCGCGCCGGACGCCCTGGCCGTCGAGGGCGGCCAGTCCGACCGCTTCTTCTCCGAGGCCGACACGATCGTCACGCCCCGCCCGGCGGTCGACCGCACGGCCAACACCATCGCACCGGCCGAGGGGACCGGCTTCGCCCTGCGCCTGAGGGACACGGCGGAGCGCTGGGCCTTCCTCGACTGGACGCACGCCGGCTGGCACCCCACGACCTCCGAGGAGACTTCCCCATGACGGCTCTCTACGAAGCAAGCCACGAGGGCGAGCGGTACGTCGGATTCGCCACACCCGAGGACGCCACGGCCCCCGGCGCCGAACTCACGCTGTACCCACTGGGCGACACCGATCTCAGGGCCCGGGTGCTGGCCGCGGACGGCTACTCCGCCGCGCTGACGGCGGCCCTGACGGCGGGCCGCGAGCCGGTCACCGCAGCGGCCGACGGGGTGCGGTTCCTTCCTCCGCTGCTGCCGGACTCCCTCGGCGACGCCTTGGTCAGCGGCTTCATGCAGACCCACAATGTCAAGGTCGACGCGTCCACGCAGTCCCAGCCCAACTGGTTCTTCAAGGGACTCGGCGACTCCCTGAAGATCTCCGGGGAGCGGCTGCGCGCACCACGCGGCGCGGTGGCGCTGACCGAGGAGGCCGAGGTCGTCCTCGTGTACGTCACCGACGAGGACGGCACCCCGCAGTACGCCGGCTACACCTTCGGCAACGACCTCACCGACATCGGCCGCTTCAAGCGCCACGCCGGACACCTCTCCTACGCCAAGCTCTGCGACGCGGGCGTGGCGCCCTGGCTCTTCCTGGGGACACCGCCGAGCCAGGTGACCGGGCGGGTCGTCATCGAGCGCGGCTCGGCGGAGGTCTGGCGCGGCAGCTTCACCACCGGCACCAAGGCCCTGCACTACGGGCTGCGCGACATGATGTCCGAGCTCTTCTCCTACGACGGTCTCAGCCACCCCGGCCGGGTGCACTACGTCTATCTCGGCGCCGACCGCAGCAGCTTTCACAGCGGTTTCACCATGGCCGACCAGGACCGGATCGAGATCCACTTCGCCACGCACGGAGTGACGTTGACGCACACGGTGGACTGGCGCTGACCTTCCGTGCGGACCGGGGCTGACCTTCCGCGCGGACCGGCGCCGGCCTCCCGTGCGGACCGGGGCCGGCATGACCGCTGGTCCGCGCAGGGCGAATCACCCGTCCGGGTGCGCACAGGAGTGGCCGAGTCAACTACTCTGCGTGTTAATACAGTTGCTCTCCGCTCCGAAGAGGAAACCTGATGGTGCGACACACAGCCCAGCAGCCCACCCTGGCCCGTACGACCGCGCGCATCGCCGCCGCGCTCGGCGTGGTCGCCGCCGGGGCCTCCGCCGCCGCCCCGGCCGTCGCGAACACGGACCCCGTGGTGGACGTCGTACGCACCCGCCCCACCTCGCTCGGCAACATCGACCCGCAGGCGGGTCTCGGCGCCCTGACCGGCACGGTGGGTTACGTCACCGGACCCATCGCCGGCCTGAAGCCCAACCCGCTGGCGGGCACCGGGGTCGACCCCCTCGACAACGGGGTCGCCACCCAGCTCGCCGACTTCAAGCCGCTGTCCTCGCAGGCCCTCACGGGGCCGCTGGCCCAGGCGCCCTCGGTGGGCAGTATTCCGGTGGTGGGCCAGGTGGCGGGGCTGCTGCGCTGACCGCGGGCCGCCGGGCGGGTGGCACCGCATACGGAGAGAGCCGCGCTTCCCTCGGACGGAGGGGAAGTGCGGCTCTCGGCCTCAACTGGCTCTTCGTGGCGCTGTGGAAGGGCTCATGCGATCCGGCCGATATGGGTGACGAGGACGCGGATCACGTGCTCCTCGATGACGTAGAGGATTCGGTAGTCGCCGATGTGCAGACGCCGAAGGTCGGGCGACCCGTAGGGAATTGACCCCGCAGGGCGAGGGTCGCGGGCCAGCTTGTCGATGGTGTCCAGGACAAGGGTGAGGCCGCTCGGGTCTTCCTCCAGGAAGCGGGCCGCGGAGTTGAGGGCGCGCGGTTCGAAGATGATCTCGTAGGTCACTGCTGTTCGAGCCCCAGTCGCCTGCGCACCTCTGTCATGGGGATGCCCTGCTCGAGCGTCCCTTCTGCCTTGCGCCGCTGGTAGTCGGCGAACGCGAGGGCGTCTTCGAGATCCTCTATGACCTGAGGTGATACGAGGAGAGCGGCGACGTGCCCATGGTCTGTGAGGGCGATGGTCTCGCGTCCGTGGGCGGCACGGCGTACGAGGTCTCCGAGCTGGGAGCGGGCGGCACTGATGGCGATCTCAACCATGCGCACATGATTGCACGAGATTAATCTTGTGGTCAATTTACCGAGTGTGGAGTGACGAAAAGAGAGCCGCGCTTCCCACGGACGGAGGGGAAGCGCGGCTTTCTCGTGAAGGGGCCCCGGGGACACGGATCGGGGCCCCCGACTCAGTAGGACGATCCGGAGGCGCCCAGTGCGCCCGTCGGGTGCCAGACCGTCTTCGTCTCCAGGAAGGCGGTCAGGCGCTCGGTGCCGGGCGTCCGGAAGTAATCCACAGCCTGTGGACGAAGAACCCGCTTCAGGTTGTCCGCCGCCGCGATCTCCAGCTCCTTCGCCAGCGCGTCGTCCGCGCCGGCGAGGTCGATCGCGTTGACGTCCTGGTGGGCGGCGAGCGGGGCCGCGATCTCCGCCGTCCGGCCGGTGAGGATGTTGACCACACCGCCGGGTACGTCGGAGGTCGCCAGGACCTCGCCCAGCGAGAGCGCCGGGAGCGGGGACCTCTCGCTCGCGACCACGACCACCGTGTTGCCGGTGGCGATCACCGGGGCGATCACCGAGACCAGCCCCAGGAACGAGGACTCCTGGGGGGCCAGGACGGTGACCACGCCGGTCGGCTCCGGGGTGGAGAGGTTGAAGTAGGGGCCCGCGACCGGGTTGGCGCCGCCGATCACCTGGGCGATCTTGTCGGTCCAGCCCGCGTACCAGACCCAGCGGTCCACGGCCGCGTCGACGACCGCCGAGGCCTTGGCCTTGGAGAGGCCCTCGGAGTCCGCGACCTCGCGGACGAACTGGTCCCTGCGGCCCTCCAGCATCTCCGCGACGCGGTAGAGGACCTGGCCGCGGTTGTACGCCGTGGCGCCGGACCAGCCGCCGAACGCCTTGCGCGCCGCGACGACCGCGTCACGGGCGTCCTTGCGGCTCGCCTGCGGGGCGTTCGCCAGCCACCTGTCCTTGGAGTCCGTCACCTCGTACACCCGGCCGCTCTCGGAACGCGGGAACTTCCCGCCCACGTACAGCTTGTAGGTCTTGAAGACGCTCAGACGCTGCTGCTCGGACTTCTCCACTGCGCTCATCTATCGCTCGCCCTCCGGGCTCGACGGGGCGAGATACGCCTCCAGGCCGTGACGGCCGCCCTCGCGGCCGAAGCCCGACTCCTTGTAACCGCCGAACGGCGAGGTGGGGTCGAACTTGTTGAACGTGTTGGACCAGATGACGCCCGCGCGGAGCTTGCCTGCGACCGCGAGGATGCGGGAGCCCTTCTCCGTCCAGATGCCGGCGGACAGGCCGTACTGGGAGTTGTTCGCCTTGGCCACCGCCTCGTCCGGGGTGCGGAAGCTGAGGACGGACAGCACCGGGCCGAAGATCTCGTCACGGGCGATGGTGTGCGCCTGCGTGACGTTCGTGAAGAGCGTCGGCGCGAACCAGTAGCCGGACGAGGGGAGTTCGCAGGCCGGGGACCAGCGCTCGGCGCCCTCGGCCTCGCCCTGCTCGACGAGCGTGGTGATACGGGACAACTGCTCGGCGGAGTTGATCGCGCCGATGTCCGTGTTCTTGTCGAGGGGGTCACCGAGGCGGAGCGTCGAGAGGCGCCGCTTGAGGGAGTCCAGCAACTCGTCCTGGATCGACTCCTGGACGAGGAGACGGCTGCCCGCGCAGCAGACCTGGCCCTGGTTGAAGAAGATGCCGGTGACGATGCCCTCGACGGCCTGGTCGATGGGCGCGTCGTCGAAGACGATGTTCGCGCCCTTGCCGCCCAGTTCGAGCGTGACCTTCTTGTCCGTGCCGGCCACCTGGCGGGCGATCGCCTTGCCGACGGCGGTGGAGCCGGTGAAGGCCACCTTGTTCACGTCGGGGTGCGCGACGAGCGCCGCGCCCGTGTCGCCGTACCCGGGAAGGATGTTGACGACGCCCCTGGGCAGGCCCGCCTGGCGGCAGATGTCCGCGAAGAAGAGCGCGGAGAGAGGGGTCGTCTCGGCGGGCTTCAGCACCACCGTGTTTCCGGTCGCCAGCGCCGGGGCGATCTTCCACGCCAGCATCAGAAGCGGGAAGTTCCACGGGATGACCTGGCCCGCGACGCCCAGGGGGCGGGGGTTGGCGCCGAAACCGGCGTGGTCGAGCTTGTCGGCCCAGCCCGCGTAGTAGAAGAAGTGCGCGGCGACCAGGGGGAGGTCCGCGTCGCGCGTTTCCCTGATCGGCTTGCCGTTGTCGAGGGTTTCGAGGACGGCGAGCTCGCGGGAGCGTTCCTGGATGATCCGGGCGATGCGGAACAGGTACTTCGCGCGCTCGGAGCCGGGCAGCGCCGACCACTTGCCGAACGCCTTGCGGGCTGCCCGCACGGCACGGTCGACGTCCGCCTCGCCCGCCTGGGCGACCTCGGCGAGGACCTCCTCGGTGGACGGGCTGACCGTCTTGAAGACCTTGCCGTCGGCGGCCTCGGTGAACTCGCCGTCGATGAACAGGCCGTAGGAGGGTGCGATGTCGACGACGGAGCGGGACTCGGGCGCGGGCGCGTACTCGAACGCGGATGTCTGCTTCTTCGTGTTCATGAGGTCTCAGTCCACCGTCACGTAGTCAGGGCCGGAGTAGCGGCCGGTGGCGAGCTTCTGACGCTGCATCAGCAGATCGTTCAGAAGCGAGGACGCGCCGAAGCGGAACCAGTGGTTGTCCAGCCAGTCCTCGCCTGCCGTCTCGTTGACCAGCACCAGGAACTTGACGGCGTCCTTGGTCGTACGGATGCCGCCGGCGGGCTTCACGCCGATCTGTACGCCGGTCTGGGCGCGGAAGTCGCGTACGGCCTCCAGCATGAGCAGCGTGTTCGCCGGGGTCGCGTTCACCGCGACCTTGCCGGTGGAGGTCTTGATGAAGTCGGCGCCTGCCAGCATGCCGAGCCAGCTGGCGCGGCGGATGTTGTCGTACGTCGACAGCTCGCCGGTCTCGAAGATGACCTTCAGGCGGGCGGCTCCGCAATTCGCCTTCACGGCGGTGATCTCCTCGTACACCTTCAGGTACCTGCCCGCGAGGAACGCGCCGCGGTCGATGACCATGTCGATCTCGTCGGCGCCCGCGGCGACGGCGTCCCGCACGTCGGCCAGCTTGACGTCGAGGGCGGCCCGGCCGGCCGGGAAGGCGGTGGCGACGGAGGCGACCTTCACGCCGGAGCCGGCGACGGCCTCCTTGGCCGTGGCCACCATGTCGGGATACACGCAGACCGCGGCCGTGGCCGGCGCGCTGCGGTCCGTGGGGTCGGGGCGGACCGCCTTGGCGCCGAGCGCCCGGACCTTGCCGGGGGTGTCCGCGCCTTCCAGCGTCGTCAGGTCGACCATCGAGATCGCGAGGTCGATGGCGTACGCCTTGGCCGTGGTCTTGATGGAACGGGTGCCGAGCGAGGCGGCGCGCGCCTCCAGGCCGACCGCGTCCACGCCGGGGAGCCCGTGGAGGAACCGGCGCAGCGTGCTGTCGGACGCGGTTACGTCGCCGAGTGCGTGTGCGGCTGGGGGTGCAGTGGTGGGCATGGTCACCAGACGAGCATATCTACGCGCGTAGCGGCTGTACAGCCCCGGTGACGTCTCGGGGGAGGGGGCGGGGGTGGGGTTGGGGGTGGTGGGGTGAAGGGGGCGTCGGGTCGGCCGCGGGTGGGGTCGGCGGGGGCGTCGGGCAGAATCGGGGCATGAGCACCCCGGATCACCAGTCACCCAAGCCGGACGCCTCGCGGCCCGAGTCGAAGGACCGGGTCTACCGGTCGCCCGCCGGTGTGGCGGGCGGCGTCCTGCTGCTCGCTCTCGTGGGCTGGCTCGGCATCGACGCGATCGTCACCGGCGAGGGGCGTACGCCGTGGCTGGCGCTGGCCGCGATGCTGTTCGTCGTGCCGCTGTTCGTCGCCTTCACGCTGCGGCCCGCCGTTTACGCCGGTGCCGACCGGCTGCATGTCCGCAACCCGCTCCGCGTGATCACGCTGCCGTGGGGGCAGGTGTCCGCGCTGCGGTCCGGCTACTCGAACGAGGTCGTCGACACGGACGGGCGGAAGTTTCAGCTCTGGGCGGTGCCGGTGTCGTTGCGGGGGCGGAAGAAGGCGGCTCAGCGGCAGGCGCGGCAGGCTGCGGAGGCTTCCGGGAAGCGGCGGGGGGGTGGGGGCGGGGGTGGTCTCGGCTTCGGTGGGTTCGGTTCTCTCGGTGGGCCGGTGTCGGAGTCGGACGGGCCTGCTCGGGCGGAGGCGGATCGCGTCATGGACGAGCTTCGGGAGTTGTTCGAGGCTCGGCGGGAGGCGGGGAGTGCGCAGGGGGAGGTCACCGTGCGGTGGGCCTATGAGCTGGTGGCGCCTGCGGTGGCCGGGGCTGTGCTGGTGGGGGTTTTGCTGGCGTTGGGGTGACGCCCGTGGGTGGCTGAGGCCGGGTGTTCGGGTCGGGGCCGGGGGCCGGTACATCCGCCCGTCGCCGCCGGATCAGACGTCGGGCAAGATGCATTGACTCCGGTGACGCGAACGTACGCGACGGGCATGTGATGTACCGGCCCCCGGCCCCTCCCGCCGGTGGGCATCGGACGGTCACCGGTCGCTTGCGCCGGTGGGTATCGGGCCCGGGGCGTGGGCCCCGATTTCAGGGCCCACGCCGTTTCAGGTGTGAAGGGCGGTCACTTCACGTCGACGTAGTCGGGCGTGGAGAGGGTCGGGGCGGTGGTGGGGGTGCCGACGTAGGACCAGCGGTAGTCGCCGTCGTTGTAGGGGCGCACGGTGGTTGAGAGGGTGCCGTCGGGGGCGGTGGGGACCGTTTTGACGGTGGTGTAGGTGTTGCAGCCCTTCTTGCGAAACTGGAGGGCCACGGGGTGGCCGGGCTCGGCGGGGGCGTAGGTGCTGGTTGCCCAGGTCGCGGTCTGGAGGGCGCCCTTGAGGGTGAGGGTCTTGCCGCGCTTCACCGGCTCGGGGGTGGCGTCGGCGGCCGTGAGTTTGGAGTCGCGCTTGAGGGCGAACGTGGCCGCGCTGTCCAGGAACTCGGCGTCGCTGTCGACGGCGACTGCGTAGGCGCTGACGCTCCAGGAGCCGGCCAGTGAGTCGTCGGCCGGGGCGAGGGTGAAGGTAAGGGTGCAGGTGCTGGTGGTGGCGGTCGTCGGGCCGCAGGCGGCGGCCGAGGGCACGGTGGCGTCCTGAGCGCCGTACGTGCCGTGGTACAGCGTGGCGTTGATCTGGTCGAGACCGGACGGGTCGGTCGCGGTGACCTTCACGGTGACGGTTCTCGCGGCGGTGCCGACGACGACGGGGCTGCCGTCCTCGACGACCACGCTCGTGATGTCGGTGTCGCCGAACTGCTCGTCCGCGTGCGCGGCCGGAACGGCGAGAGCGGACAGGGCCAGGACGCCGCACGCGGCGGTGGCAGCAGTGTAAAAGCGCATTCGAATTCCCCAAGTTGAATGCCATGACCTGCCGATTCCCTGTCGGCAGGCCCGAATTGGTGTGTGCAGCGTACTCATCCTGTGGAGATTTAGGAACGTTTTTCGCGTGAAAGTGATCGGGTTCTCGATTTCCCGGAAAGGGGGGTGCGAGTGAATATCTGTTCCGTCGATTCACTGGAAAACCGCCGGGGAAATTCGACTCGAATTTCAGCGGACCTGGCGACCACCTACGCGTACCGGGACCTTGGGCGGACGGTCCCAAGAGGCCTTGCTGGCAGGGGAGTTGGGGGTGCGGGATGGTTGACCCGCCGCACGCCCACGGTCGTCCCACGTTGCCCAATGGCCCCCTGTGTGAACGAGGGGCAACTTTCGCGTGAAGCATGCCGAGGGCACCTAATTATGGCGATCGCGTTTCACTCCCGCATCACTACTCTGCGTGTGCCGCGTGAACGATGAACCATCGTCGGCCCGCGCGGACTTCCTGATGGCGGGAACACAGGGGTGGGGATGGATGGCAGCAAGACAGGGGGGCGCGGCCGTACCCGGCACGCGCTGTCAGATAGACATCGGGGCGGACGGCAGTTACCTGTGGCGGCTCACCGCCACGAACGGTCGGGTGATCGCCGTCGCGGCGACGACGTACCGGAGCTACGGCGAGTGCCGTACCGCGTTCGAGCGGCTCTGCGCCGACGTGGCGGAATTACCCGGCGGCGTGCACCACACGTCCGAAGGCAATGGCTGGGTCTGGGGGCTGAGGGATCGCAGCGGTGGCGCCGTCGCCGTGTCGTCGCGCGCCTATGAACGGCACTCGACGTGTCAGGCCGCCTACGACAGGTTCCGGGCGCTCCTGGGTGATCTCGGGTCGGACGGCCTGATTCCGTGGGACGACGTGGAGTGAGGCGAGTGGTTATCCGCCGGGGCGGGGTGGGCTGAGGGCGCCGGAACGGCGGCTCGGGGGTTCACGCGAGAAGTTCGGGTAATGGGGCCGAGGCCCGCCGCGATGCGGCGGGTCCCGGCCCCATTCGTATTCTGCTGTCGCCGCGTTCACGTCAATCCCGGATGTTGCCTCTCGGGGTCGTCTCGTTCATGTTCGCGTGCGCGGGTGTCCACTACGCCTCAGGAGCGTCGACCCATGTGACGACGCGAACGTATGAGAGACCTGTGGCGCCGGCGGACGACCCCCCGAGACGCCTGCACGCCGACCAGGGCGTGCCCGACCGCGTGTTCAGGGGAGTCCTGCGCGGCGGCGGCGGTCTGGTGCTCGCGATCATGCTGCTCGTCGGCGGGTTCCTGACCTACCGGGCCTGGCAGGCGCTGTCGGACGCGAGGTGGGACTTCGTCACCACCGAGGCCTGGGAGCCCGACGCCCACAACTTCGGCATCGCGGCGGTCCTCGTCGGCACGGTCCTCATCGCCCTGGTCGCCATCGTGTTCGCGGTGCCGCTGGCACTCGGCACGGCGCTCTACATCTCCGAGTACGCGCCGCCGCGGCTGCGCCAGACCCTCATCAGCGTCGTCGACCTGATGGCCGCCGTGCCGTCGGTGGTCTACGGCCTGTGGGGGCTCTTCTTCTTCCAGGGCCACGTCGTCACGCTCTCGCGCTGGATCTCCACGTACCTCGGATGGATACCGTTCTTCGCGGTCGACGGCGCCGAACCGGACGACCCGCTCGCCACCGCGACCGTCTACACCTCGTCCACGTTCATCGCCGGCATGGTCGTGTCGCTGATGGTCGCGCCGATCATCTGCTCGGTGATGCGGGAGGTCTTCTCGCAGGCACCGGTCGGCGAGCGGGAAGGGGCCTACGCGCTCGGCGCGAACCGCTGGGGCATGATCCGCAGCGTCGTCCTGCCCTTCGGCAAGGGCGGCATGATCGGCGGCACCATGCTGGGCCTGGGCCGGGCGCTCGGCGAGACCATCGCGGTCTACCTGATCATCTCGCCGATCTTCGTGATCCAGCCGCACATCCTGCAGAACGGCACGAGCTCGGTCTCCTCGCTGATCGCCCTGCGCTACGGCGAGGCGAGCGACCTCGGCATGTCGGCGCTGATGGCCGCCGGCCTCGCGCTCTTCCTGATGACCCTCGTCGTCAACTTCGCCGCATCGTCGATCGTCGCCCGCAGCCGTTCCGGCGCGACGAGCGACTCCTGAGGAGACCGAGCCCGATGACCGTCACCACCGCACAGAGCCCGCCCGGCGACCGGGAACCCCAGGAGCGGCCGAGCCCCGCCGCGCGGGCGGAACCGCCGATGCCGGCCACCCGCCTGCCCGGACGCCGGGCCGGCACGTCCGGAGAGTCCCGCCGCAACCTGGCCACGCTGCGCGCCACCGACGTGTACGCCATGCTGGGCGCCGGCGCCGCGTCCCTCAGCATCACCTGGCTGATGTTCGACCGGATGCTGCCCTTCAACGGCGCCCTGGGTTTCATCGTCATCGCCTACGTGCTCTTCCTCGGCCTGTACGCGCTGCTGGTCTCCTTCGACGAGGACGGCCCCGCGGTGCGCGACCGGGTGGCCGCGGCCGTCATCCAGAGCCTCGGCATCGTGATGCTGGCCGTGCTCGCCTTCGTGGTCGTCTACACGCTCTACGAGGGCCGCGAGGCGCTGCCGCACCTGAACTTCTACACCGAGTCGATGGCCGACGCCGGTCCGCTCGAACCGCTCGGCGTCGGCGGCATCCTGCACGCGATCGTCGGCACGCTCTGGCAGATCGGCATCGCCCTGGCGATCTGCATTCCGACCGGGCTGATCTGCGCGGTCTTCCTCAACGAAGTCCCGGGCGCCTTCAGCCGGTTCGTCCGCACCATCGTCGAGGCGATGACCGCGCTGCCGTCCATCGTCGCCGGCCTCTTCATCTACGCGACCTTCATCCTGGCGCTGGGCTTCGACAGCTCCGGCCTCGCCGCCGCGCTCGCGATTTCCGTGATGATGCTGCCGATCATCATCCGCGCGTCGGACGTGGTGATCCGGCTGGTGCCCGGAACCCTGCGCGAGGCGTCGTACGCGCTCGGCACCTCGCGGTGGCGGACGGTGTGGCACGTGGTGCTCCCCACCTCGCGGTCCGGACTGACCACCGCCGTCATTCTCGGCACGGCCCGCGGCGTCGGCGAGACCTCGCCGGTCCTGCTCACCGCCGGTTTCACCGCGGAGCTCAACACCAACCCCCTTGAGGGCCCGATGGTCTCGCTGCCGCTCGCGGCCTTCGAGCTCGTCAAGTCCCCCGAACCCACCTACATCGCCCGCGGCTTCGGCACCGCCGCGGTGCTTCTGATGCTGGTGCTCGTCCTGTTCGTCGTCGCCCGCGTCATCGGCGGCCGCGGACCGGGCCAGTTGACCCGCCGTCAGGAGCACCGCCGCGTCAAGGCGTCCCGCCGTGACGCGCGGCGCTTCACCGCGCGCACGGCCGACGGCCGACGGCCGGCCGATACCGCCGATTCCGCCAGTTCCGCATCGACGAGGAGCACCCCGTGATACCCGCACCTGTCCGTCGTCCGCGCGCTACGCGCGTGTACCAGGCGCTGGCGCTGTTCGTCGCCGTGGTCTGCGCGCTGTTGGCCGGCCACCCGCCGGACGCCTTCGCGGCCTCCTACACGAAGATCAGCGGATCCGGCTCGACCTGGAGCGCCAACGCCATCGAGCAGTGGCGCCGCAACGTCCGCCAGCAGGGCATGACCGTGAACTACTCGGCGGTCGGCTCCTCGGTGGGCCGCCAGCAGTTCAAGAACGGCACCTCCGACTTCGGCGTCTCGGAGATCCCGTACGGCCTCAGCGACCTCGGCACGCAGGACCCGCCGCCCACCCGCAAGTACGCCTACATGCCGATCGTGGCCGGCGGTACGTCGTTCATGTACAACCTGAAGATCGGCGGCAGGCAGGTCACCAACCTGCGGCTGTCCGGCGCCGTCCTCACCAAGATCTTCACGGGGAAGATCACGCAGTGGAACGCGGCGGAGATCAGGGCGGACAACCCCAAGCTGACCCTCCCGGCCCGCCGTATCGTGCCGGTCGTCCGCTCCGACGGCTCCGGTACGACGGCGCAGTTCACGCTCTGGATGTCCAAGCAGCACGGCTCCCTGTGGAACGACTACTGCCGCCGGGCGGGCAAGTCCACCCCCTGCGGTCTGACCTCGTACTTCCCGGTGATCCCCGGCTCCGGATTCGTCGCCCAGTCCAGCTCGCTGGGCGTCGCGGGTTACACCAGGCAGTCGCAGGCCGACGGCGCCATCACCTACGTCGAGTACTCGTACGCCAAGAACGCCGGCTTCCCGGTGGCCAAGGTCCTCAACAGGTCCGGCTACTACGTCGAACCGACCGCCTCCAGCGTGGCCGTCGCCCTGACCAAGGCCCGGATCAACAACGACCCGAGGTCCGCGAACTACCTGACCCAGAACCTGGACGGCGTCTACACCTACAGCGACCGCCGCACCTATCCCCTCTCCAGCTACAGCTACATGATCGTCCCGACCAAGGAGGAGATGGGCTTCACCAAGGCCAAGGGCAAGACGCTGAGCGCCTTCAACAACTACTTCCTCTGCGAGGGCCAGCAACAGGCCGACCGGCTCGGCTACTCGCCGCTGCCCGTCAACCTCGTGGAGGCGGCCATGGAACAGGTGCGCAAGATCCCCGGCGCCGTGGCGGAGAACATCAGCATCAAGAACTGCAACAACCCGACGTTCTCCTCCGACGGGAAGAACCTCCTGGCCACCAAGGCCCCGTTCCCCAAGGCGTGCGACAAGCAGGGCGCCGACCAGTGCGCGGACGGCACCGGCGGTAACAAGACGCCCACGACGATCACCGGCGGCGGCTCCACCGGCGGCAGCGGCAGCGGCGGTGGCTCCGCGTCCGGCGGCTCCGGTTCCTCCGGCGGCTCCGGCGCGACGGGCGGCTCCGGTTCGAGCGGCGGTACGGGAACGACGGGTTCCACCGGCGGCACCGGTGACACGGGCGGCACCGGTACGGCGGGCAGCACCGGCGAGGCCACGGGAGGGACCGTCGTCGACCCCGACACCGGCGAAGTGCTCAGCGGTGCCCAGGGCACCGGCGACAGCTCCGTGGTCGCCAATCCGGTCGCCCTCGGCTCGGGTGACGCCCTGGGTCTGCGTACGGCGCTGATGGCGCTGTCGGCCGCGCTGCTCGTCGGCGTCGTCATCGGACCACCGGTCGTCGCCCGTGTGATGTCCAACCGGTCGCGCCGCAGGGGAGGTGCGGCATGACCGCCGCGCCGACGCCGCCCCGATCGCGCGTCCTCGTCGCCGTGGGCGCCTTGCTCGCCGCGCTCGTGCTGGCCCTGCTGCCGCTGCCGCCCGCCTCGACCGCCGCGGCGGCCGAAGGCGCGGAGGACTCCGCGGTGACGCAGACGGGCAAGAAGGGCAAGTACGACGACTTCTCCGACCTCAAGGTGACCGTCCACCAGACAAAGGGGCTGCGCTCCCAGGGGGTGCGGGTCAGCTGGGAGGGCGGGGCGCCGACCCAGCCGTCGGTCAAGTTCAACGTCGACTACCTGCAGATCATGCAGTGCTGGGGCGACGGCGCCGCCGGACCCGACCGGGAGCAGTGCGCCTTCGGAGCGGGCACCTCCGAGGGGGCCGGAGCCGGCCGCAGTGTCGAGGCGGTCAAGGACCCGGAGGAGAAGGAGTACACGGGCCAGAACGCCTTCGTCCCGTTCCGCCCCGCCGACGGCCAACCGGCCACCACGTCCCTTTACGACTTCACCTACTTCGGTCCGCTGGACACCAACGAACAGAAGGCCGTCCGGACGTTCGACAACGGCACCGGCGAAGTGGAGTTCGAGCTCCAGGACGGAAACCAGGCGAACCACCTCGGCTGCGGCGAGAACACGGCGCCCGCCGGCAATACCCCCGATCCGCGCCACTGCTGGCTGGTCGTCGTGCCGCGCGGCACGCACGAGGCGGACGGCTCGGAGAAGACCAACCCCCAGAGCGACGCACTCCAGACCTCGCCGCTCTCCACGACGAACTGGGCCCAGCGGATCGTCTTCCGCCTGGACTTCCTGCCGGTCGACCAGTTCTGTCCGGAGGGCCAGCCGGAGCGGGCCGTCCCGGGCTCCGAACTGGCGGACGACGCCGTGGCCTCGTGGGGGCCGAAGCTGTGCTCGTCCACGGGCAGCACCTTCGTCTACAACCGGGCGTCCGAGGAGAGTGCCAGGAACGAGGTGATGGGCGCCTCGGAGGAGACACCCGCCATGGGCGTCACCGTCGACCCGGTCGTCCAGCCGGGAGACGGACCGGGCGTCGTGCACGCCCCGGTGGCGGTGACCGGACTGGCGGTCGCGTTCTTCATAGAAGGCCCGTCCGGCGTGGTGCAGGAACTGAGACTGACCCCGCGGCTCGTCGCCAAGATGCTCACCCATTCCTACGTGCGTGACGTGCCGCTGGCCGTGCCCACACCGGAACAGGTGAAAGGCAATCCGGACTTCTACACGAGCGATCCGGAATTCAGGGAACTGAACCCGCGGTTTCCCGAATTGGTGGACGAGCCCAGAAGCCTCATGGTCCCTCTGCTGAATTCCGACACCACACGGGTGGTCTGGAACTGGCTCCAGTCCGACAAGGAAGCCCGGGAATTCCTCGCGGGTGAGGCGGACCCCTGGGGGATGCGGGTCAATTCCTACTTCCAGGACCTGAGCCTGGCGGAGAACGGCTCGCTGACCGATTTCCCCAAGGCGGACCCCACGACCGCGGTCCCCGGTGGCTTCGCTCCCGAGGGCGCCACCTACTCGATCACCGATCTGGACCCGTACACGGCCGACCTGCACGACGGGGCCGTGAAGACCCGCCGGGGCAACAACGGCCGCACCATCCAGTGGGACGTCGGCGCCACACCGCCCAGGCTCACCAACGACGCCCCCCTGCCCGGCCGGCACGCCGTCATGGCGATCGTCGACGCCGCGTCGGCGGTCCGCTACGGGCTCCAGACGGCCGCCCTGCGCAACGCCGACGGCACCTTCGTCAAACCGGCGGCGGACACCTTCCAGGCAGCCGTCAGCGCCATGCGAACCTGGCCGGACCACCCCGACGTACTGAAGGCCGACCCGGCGCGGGCCAAGGGCCAGGCGTACCCGTTGACCGCGGTGGCCTACGCCGCGGCCTCGGTGAACCAGGGCGCGAAGGACCGTGAGGCCTACGCGGACTTCATCAGGTTCGCCGCGGGTCCGGGCCAGACACCCGGCCTGTCGGCAGGCCAACTTCCGCCCGGCTACGCGCCGTTGCCGGCCAAGCTGCGCGCGCAGGCCGAGACCGCCGCCGACGACCTGGAGAAGGGCGTGGCGCAGGGCGAGCCCACGCCCGGCCCGGGCGCGCAGGACCCGGGAGGGCTCGTGCCCGGAGCCGGCACCGGTGGGACGACCTCCGGTGCGGGTGCCGGCGGGGCCGCCGCCGCAGGCGGAGCGGGCGGCGGCGGCACCGATCCCTCGGCGCCGGAATCCGCCGCTTCGGACGGCTCCGCGCCACCCTCGTCGGCGCCGCAGCAGAATGTCGCGGA
Organism: Streptomyces sp. NPDC088747; assembly: GCF_044751025.1. Classification (NCBI taxonomy): domain Bacteria; kingdom Bacillati; phylum Actinomycetota; class Actinomycetes; order Kitasatosporales; family Streptomycetaceae; genus Streptomyces; species Streptomyces sp. NPDC088747. The sequence continues at coordinate 556,191 of NZ_JBIVKZ010000003.1, read as the reverse complement.
CGCCGAACAGGGATATACGCCAGGTGACGTCCTCGGAATTATCCGCTGGGTTCTTCTCGTCGTCCTTTTCCTGGGCGGAGCGGCAGGACTCGCAGGTCCGATAATGCTTCGCCTCGCGGGGCGGCAGACGCGGACTCCCTAGGAGACACCTAGGAAGCCTTCTCGTAACCTTTCCCTCGTTGGGAATTTGTTGGTCACCGCGCGAAAACCCTGGAATTGTATGCGGTGGCCGACCGACGGGTCGGCAGCAAGAAAATCCGGATTCCGCTTGAACGTCCAGTCTTCGAAAACCGGAAAGCAAGGGGTTCAGAAGTGAACGTCAAGTCTTACGCCAAGGTCGGTGCCGCTTTCGGCGCCGCGGCTCTCGGTCTCGGCATCCTGGCCGCCCCCGCCTCGGCGGACCCGGCGACGGCGACCGACTACCGCATCCTGTCGGCCATCGGTTCGGACACCACGCAGTACGTCATGAACGGCCTCGCCAACGGCACCGGTGTCGTGAACTCCGGCGGCGCCAAGATCATCTCCTCGTGGGACGCGGTCCAGCCGGCCACCGGCGCCGACCCCTTCGTCACCAAGCCGGGCTGCTCCTACACCCGCGCCGAGGCGAACGGCTCCACGAACGGCATCAACCGGCTGTCCGACGACATCAGCAACGGGGGGAGCACCTGCGTCGACATCGCCCGCTCCTCGCGTGGGCCGAAGACCACCGTCCCCGGTACCGACCTCACCTTCGTCCCCTACGCCAGGGACGCCGTCACCTACGCCACCGACCTCGGTAGCACCGTGCCGACGAACCTGACGATCGCTCAGCTCGCCTCCATCTACAAGACGTGTGCCTACACGGACGCCGGGGGTGTCTCGCGCACCGTGCAGCCGCTGCTTCCGCAGGCCGGCTCCGGTACCCGTACGTACTTCCTGACCTCCATCGGGGTCACCGAGGCGCAGATCACCACGGCGAAGGCCACCTGTGGTCTCCAGGACAACGTCCAGGAGCACGACGGCACGGCGATCGCCAACGCCAACCAGCTGGTGCCCTACTCGGTCGCTCAGTGGATCGCCCAGGGCAAGGGTCTGGCGGACGTCCCGAACCGCAAGGGCGAGTCGCGGCTGCGCAGCATCGCGGGTTCGGTCCCCACCACGGGCTCCGGCACCTCGCTCGCGCTGAACCCGGGCTTCATCTTCTCCCGTGACGTCTACAACGTCGTCCAGACGACCCGTCTGAGCGAGGCCGCGATCTCCGAGGCCCTGACGGACATCTGCGCCGCGTCCGCCACGATCCAGAACTACGGCTTCGGCACCATCTCCAACTGCGGTGACACGACCACCCCCGCCCTCAAGGGCGGCCTGTACTCGTGATCGCCGACTGATCCTCGCGTGACGGCCGGGCACCTACCAGGTGCCCGGCTCCACGCGCTCTTCCCCGACCCATCCGTCAACCGTCCCCCGGGGGGAACGAAATGACAGCGCTACAACCATTCCGAAGAGCGGCGGCGATCGTGGCGGCCTTCGCCGTGCTCGCCCTGGGCGTGGTGGCCCTGGTCGCGTCGCAGTCCCAGCCTGCCCGGGCGGCGTCCGTCGGTGAGTTCAGCATGACGCCCGGCAGCGGCAAGCTGAGCGACACACAGCCCATCGCCGGCTCCGTCGGACTTCCGGGCGCGTGCCCCGACGTCACGATCGAGGACCTCAACTGGAACAACTTCCTCAACCTCTACGTCGTCAAGGCGGACGGCGCCGAGGCGCCGGCGCTGCGCGGCGTCGGCAACGGAGCGCCCTACGACCAGGCGACCGAGACGGTCTCGCTGGCCGCGGCGGACAACCCGGGTCTGGAGGTGTCCGACCTCGCGACCGTCATCACGGGTGACGGCACCTACGAGCTGCGCCTCTACTGCGTCGACAACCAGAGCCTGGACAAGCCCACCGAGGATTGGGTGCCCGGCAACCCGTACTGGACCCAGAAGATCACCGTCACCGGTGACAACTGGGTGGTCGGTGAGGGAGCGACGGCCACCAGCGTCTCGCTGACCAGCACCGCCACCACGCCCGAGCCCGGCCAGGAGATCACGCTCACCGCGACGGTCGCCCCGGCGCAGGCGGCCGGCAAGGTCACCTTCGAGGACGGCGCGACGACGCTGGGCGAGGTGACGGCCGCCGACGGCAAGGCCGAGTTCAGGACGTCGACGCTGTCCGAGGGCGCGCACCAGATCACCGCCCGGTTCGCGGCGACGAACCCCGCCGAGTGGGGCGCCTCGGAGTCCACCCCGGTCGCCGTGACCGTGCAGCTGCCGAGGACCGAACTGCTCGACGCCACGGGGGAGCGGCTCGCCGACAACCCGGAGCTGGACCGCGGCCAGACCGTGAAGGTCGTCGTGCGCGGCTGCGAGCCCGGCGCGAAGTTCACCATGGCCATGGACCGGAACGACACCGCGTTCCCCGACGCCACGGCCGACACGAACGGCGTGGTGACCTGGCCGACGCTCACCGTTCCCGCCGACGCCGTGGAGGGCCAGAGCGCCTGGGACTTCAGCCCCAACTGCGCGCCGGTGACCGCGGTCGCCTTCACCGTGGCCGCTCCGGCGTCCGAGTCCCCGAGCGAGGACCCGTCGGCGACGGAGGACCCCTCCGACGACCCGACGGACGAGCCCACCGACGACCCGACCGGCGACACCTCGGGCGGCGACACGTCGGGCACCACGTCCGGCACGACCGGCGGTGACACGTCCGGCGCCACCACCACCGGCGGCGACTCCGGCACCGGCGGCACCTCGCCGCAGGGCGGCCTCGCCTCGACCGGCAGCCAGATCGCGCTGTTCTCCGGCATCGGCGCCGTCGTCCTGGCCGCGGCCGGCTTCGTCCTCGTACGGTTCGGCCGCCGCAACGGGCTGCTGAGCTTCGGCGAACCGCGCCCGTAACGGCTCGCGGAGTACGGGCGGCGGGTCTCCATCCCGCCGCCCGCTCCTCCATTTCTCCACCCCACACCTCTCCACAGGAGCGCTCCCCGTGACCGTGCTGTCCCCGCCCCCGCCGGCCGTGGCGCCACCGGCGCCGGCGCCCTCGCCCGAGCCCGCCGGGCCGCCCCGCGCCGAACGCGCCGGCTTCGCGTTCGCCGGGGCCGCGCTGTGCGTGCTCGCCGCCCTGCTCCTCGGCTTCGCCGCCAACCTCACGATCGTGGGCCACCTCCAGCACAGCCGCGACCAGCAGACGGCGTACGACGAACTGCGCCGCCAACTCGCCCTCGGCATAGCCCCGGTGGGCCAGCGGACGTACGACGGCAAACTGCTGGAGCCGGGCGCTCCCGTCGGGTTGCTGCGGATCCCGGCCCTGGGTCTGAAGGAGGTCGTCGGGGAGAGCACCACCTCCGGAGTGCTGATGTCCGGCCCCGGCCACCGGCGCGACACCCCGCTGCCCGGCCAGGCCGGCACCAGCGTGATCATGGGCCGCCAGTGGGGGTACGGCAGCCCGTTCAACGACCTGCACCGGCTGCCCCCGGGCACCGAGATCCGGGTGACGACCGGTCAGGGCACCGCCACCTACCAGGTCTCGGCGATCCGCCGCGAGGGCGACCCGCTGCCGCCCGCGCTCAAGGAGGGCGAGGGCCGGCTCACGCTCATCACCGCCGACGGCGGGGCGTACACCCCCTCCGGCACGCTCCGCGTCGACGCGACGCTGACCAGCGACGTACAGCCCAGCCCGCCGCGCCCGCTGGCCACCGGCTGGATCGAGGAGTCCGAGCAGGCCCTGGGCGGCGAGAGCGCCGCCTGGCTCTCGGTCTTCCTCTGGTCGCAGGCCCTGCTGGGCGCGGCGCTGCTCACCATGGCCGCGCACCGCGCCTGGGGCCGCTGGCAGACCTGGATCGTCGGCGTACCCGTACTGGCCGCCCTCGGTCTCGCCGTCTCCGGCGCCGCCACCCGTCTGCTGCCCAACCTGCTCTGATCGACGAGGAGTTCACCCATCATGTCCGACACCACCGAGACGACCAGCACACTCGTCGACGAGATCATGGACCCGACGCGGAAGATGACGGCCGTCAGCACCGGCAGGCCCGGCGCGGCCGGCGCGGAGAGTGACCCCGCGACCCTGGAGGCCGACGCCATCTCGGCCTGGTTCGGCGACCACAAGGTGCTGGAGCGCGTCTCGCTCACCATGCCCGCCCGCGAGGTGACCGCGCTCATCGGCCCGTCCGGCTGCGGCAAGTCCACCTTCCTGCGGATCCTCAACCGCATGCACGAACTGGTCGGCTCCGCCTCCCTGTCGGGCCGGGTGCTCCTCGACGGCGAGGACATCTACGACCGCGGCCGCCGCATCACCCACGCCCGCCGCCAGATCGGCATGGTCTTCCAGAAGCCCAACCCCTTCCCGGCGATGTCGATCTACGACAACGTCACCGCCGGCCTGAAGCTGGGCGGCATCAAGGCGGGCCGCGACGACCGGGACCAGCTCGTCGAGGAGTGCCTCACGAAGGCGGGCCTGTGGAAGGAGGTCCGCGACCGGCTCCGCCAGCCCGGCGGCGCGCTCTCCGGCGGCCAGCAGCAACGCCTGTGCATCGCACGGTCGTTGGCGGTACGTCCCCGGGTGCTCCTGATGGACGAGCCGTGCTCGGCCCTAGACCCCACCTCGACGCGGCGCATCGAGGAGACGATCCACGAACTCTCCCAGGAGGTCACCATCGTGATCGTCACCCACAACATGCAGCAGGCCGCCCGCGTCTCCGACCAGTGCGCCTTCTTCCTCGCCGAACAGGGCACCCCCGGCCTCATCGTCGAACACGGCACCACGGACGCGATGTTCAACAGCCCCCAGGACCCGCGCACCACGGACTACGTGAACGGCCGCTTCGGATAAGGGAATCGGCCCGGAGCGGGGCGGACACGGGGTCCAGTTGCCTGGGGGGCGCGCTGGACCCCGTGTCCGCCCGTTGCCCGGCATCCCGCGTTTCTGGTGAAAGGGGCACGGGACACCCGGTGCGCGGATGCGTCCAAAGGGGGGTGAGGACCGCATCCGCACTCCCCCCAAGCGTGGGGCGCGGGGGAACGGAACGGGCAGCCGAGGAGCATGCGGCAGCCCAACTCCCCGTGAACCGGGCCGCGCGGCCGTACGGGTCAGATGCCGGCGGCGGCCGAGAGGTCCCGCTTGACGGCGGCCAGCAGCTCGGCAGCCTTCGTCCGTGCCGCCGGGAGTTCCCCGTGCCCGGCGACCGGCACGACGACCTCCAGGTAGCACTTCAGCTTGGGCTCCGTACCGCTCGGGCGGACGATCACCCGCGCGCCGTCCAGCGTGTAGCGCAGTCCGTCCGTCGGCGGCAGCCGGTCGGTGCCCTTCGTCAGGTCCTCGGCGTCCGTGATCGCCAGGCCGGCGAGCCGCGTGGGCGGCCGCTCACGCAGCCGCCGCATGGCGTCCGCGATCAGGGAGAGGTCCTCGACCCGGACCGAGAGCTGATCGGTGGCGTGCAGACCGTACTCGACCGCCATGTCGTCCAGCAGGTCCAGGAGGGTGCGGCCCTCCTCCTTCAGCTCGGAGGCCAGCTCGGTGATGAGGAGGGCGGCCGTGATGCCGTCCTTGTCGCGTACGCCTTCGGGGTCGACGCAGTAGCCGAGTGCCTCCTCGTACCCGTACCGCAGACCTTCCACCCGGGCGATCCACTTGAAGCCGGTGAGGGTCTCCTCGTACGGCAGCCCCGCCTTCTCGGCGATCCGTCCCAGGAGCGAGGAGGAGACGATCGACTCGGCGAACGTGCCCCGCGCGCCGCGCCGCACCAGGTGCTGGGCGAGCAGCGCGCCGACCTCGTCGCCGCGCAGCATCCGCCAGCCCGCCTCGCCCAGGACGGCCACGGCGCAGCGGTCCGCGTCCGGGTCGTTCGCGATGATCAGGTCCGGGTCGCTCTCGCGGGCCTTCGCGAAGGCGAGGTCCATCGCGCCGGGCTCCTCCGGGTTCGGGAACGCGACCGTCGGGAAGTCGGGGTCCGGCTCCGCCTGCTCGGCGACGAGCACCGGCTCCGGGAAGCCCGCCCGTGTGAACGCCGCGAGGAGGGTGTCCTTGCCGACGCCGTGCATCGCGGTGTAGACGGTCCGGGCCGTGCGCGGGGAGCCCTCGGCGAGCACCGCGTCCGTACGGGCCAGATAGGCGTCCAGGACGCTGTCGTCGAGGGTCTCCCAGCCGGCGTCCGGGCGGGGTACGTCGGCCAGCGCGCGGATCGCGTCGATCTCCGCGGCGATCTCGGCGTCGGCCGGCGGCACGATCTGCGAACCGTCGCCCAGGTACACCTTGTAGCCGTTGTCGCGGGGCGGGTTGTGGCTGGCGGTGACCTCCACGCCCGCCACCGCGCCGAGGTGCCGTATGGCGTACGCGAGGACGGGGGTCGGCAGCGGGTACGGCAGTACGGCGGCGCGCAGGCCAGCGCCCGTCATCACGGCGGCGGTGTCGCGGGCGAAGTCGGCGGACCTGTGGCGGGCGTCGTAGCCGATCACGACGAGGCCGTCGGTCTCGCCCTTGCCCTTGAGGTACGCGGCGAGGCCGGCGGCGGCGCGGATGACGACCGCGCGGTTCATTCGCATCGGGCCCGCGCCGAGTTCGCCGCGGAGGCCTGCCGTGCCGAACTGGAGGGTGCCGGTGAAGCGGGCGGTGAGCTCCGCCGTGTCGCCGGTCGCGAGCAGTCCCGCGAGTTCCTCGCGGGTCTCCGCGTCCGGGTCCTCCGCCAGCCACGCCTCGGCCCGCGCGATCAGTTCGTCCTGCACCTCGGATGCGCCTCTCTGTTCGTACGTACGTTCCCTGAACCCAGCGTTTATTCGCCCCCTCCGCCCCTACCCGTCCCGTCTCTCGGGGGCTCCGCCCCCGAACCCCCGCTCCTCAAACGCCGGAGGGGCTGAAACTTTTACCCCGGGCGGCGCTAGAGAGTTTCAGCCCGTCCGGCGTTTGAGGACGAGCGCGTCAGCGCGAAGCGGGGGTCTGGGGGCGGCAGCCCCCAGGAACGGGACGGGAAGGGGCGGAGGGGGCGAAAAAACTACAGTCGGTCCAGTACCTGGGTGAGCAGCGCGCCCATCCGGGTGGCCGAGTCGCGGCCCGCCTGGAGGACCTCCTCGTGGTTGAGCGGCTCGCCGGTCATGCCCGCGGCGAGGTTGGTGACCAGGGAGATACCCAGCACCTCCGCCCCGGCCTCACGCGCGGCGATCGCCTCCAGCGTCGTGGACATGCCCACCAGATCCGCCCCGATCACCCGAGCCATCCGGATCTCGGCAGGCGTCTCGTAGTGCGGCCCGGGGAACTGCGCGTACACGCCCTCCTCCAGGCTGGCGTCGATCTCCTTGCACAGCGCCCGCAGCCGGGGCGAGTACAGATCGGTGAGGTCGACGAAGTTCGCGCCGATGATCGGCGAGGTGGCCGTCAGGTTGATGTGGTCGCTGATCAGGACCGGCTGCCCGGGACGCATGCCCTCGCGCAGCCCGCCACAGCCGTTGGTGAGCACGATGGTCTTGCAGCCGGCCGCGACGGCGGTACGGACCCCGTGCGCGACGGCGGCCACACCGAGGCCCTCGTAGTAGTGGGTGCGGCCCAGGAAGACCAGGGCCCGCTTGTCACCGATCGCGTACGAGCGGATCGTGCCGCCGTGGCCCTCGACCGCCGGCGGGGGGAACCCGGGCAGCTCGGTGACAGGGAACTCGGCCTCGGGCACGCCGAGCGCGTCCACGGCCGGGGCCCAGCCGGAGCCCATCACGAGGGCGACGTCGTGGGTCTCGGCGCCCGTGAGCTCACGCAGGCGCGTGGCGGCGGCGTCGGCGGCCGCATGGGGGTCGCCCTGGATGTCGTCCGGAAGAAGAGATGCGTTCACGCGCATGAGGGTAGCCGGTCCGGGCCTACGCGCGTAGATGACAGAGCTCACGGTCTCGCGATCGTTGTCTTGTCGCTTCCAACAACCGGCGCGGGCGCGTTTCCCACGAAGGGGCGGGCAAAGGGACGTAAAAGGGGTCACGGATGAGCCGTGGGACCCCGGCCGGGCCCTCAGCAGGGCCGCTTACGCAGCTCCATCACGTAGTCGTGGGGCGCCCCGGCCGACTCGGCGGCGTCGGCGAGCTCTCCCAGGTACCGCGCGGAGGGGAGTCCTCCTTCGTACCCGTTCAGTACGTACACCCACGCGGCCTCCTCGCCGTCCAGCGTGTGCACGCGCACCCGCATCCGGCGGTAGATGTCGAGGCCCACGCCCTCCCACCGGTCCATGGAGTCCTCGTCCAGGGGCGCGATGTCGTACAGCGTCACGAAGACCTGGGACCGCGGCGCCTCGACGATGGTCGCCAGCGCGCCCTCCCAGCCCATGTGCTCGCCCCCGAACGTCAGCCGCCAGTCGTTCAGCCAGCCGGTGGCGCGCAGCGGCGAGTGCGGTGCGCGGCGCGTCATGAGCCGCGGGTCGAGATTGCCGGCGTACGCGGCGTAGAGCGACATGGGATCGAGGGTACGGCAGCAATCACTTGCGCCTCTCGCGTAGCCATCGGGCCACTCGCGTAACAGTAGGAGCTCGAATGACGCAGAGCCGGGGCCCCGGGGCGGAAGCATGTTGAGGCGTGCGGGACAATGGAGTACGTGACTCGGATCGTGATCATCGGTGGCGGACCCGGCGGATACGAGGCGGCCCTCGTGGCCGCCCAGCTCGGCGCGGAGGTGACCGTCGTGGACTGCGACGGTCTGGGCGGGGCGTCGGTGCTCACCGACTGCGTCCCGTCGAAGACCCTCATCGCGACGGCCGAGGTGATGACCACCTTCGACTCGTCGTACGAGGAACTCGGCATCATCGTCGCCGACGACACCCCGCACATCGACACGCCCGCGCGGGTGGTCGGCGTCGACCTCGGCAAGGTCAACCGCCGGGTCAAGCGGCTGGCGCTCGCGCAGTCGCACGACATCACCGCCTCCGTGACCCGGGCCGGCGCCCGTGTCCTGCGCGGCCGCGGCCGTCTTGAGGGCATGCAGTCCCTGGACGGCTCGCGCAAGGTGGTCGTGCGCTCCGCCGACGGCACCGAGGAGACCCTCACCGCCGACGCCGTGCTCATCGCCACCGGCGGGAAGCCGCGCGAGCTGGCCGACGCGCTGCCCGACGGCGAGCGCATCCTGAACTGGACCCAGGTGTACGACCTCGACGAGCTGCCCGAGGAGCTCATCGTGGTCGGCTCCGGTGTCACCGGCGCCGAGTTCGCCGGCGCCTACCAGGCACTGGGCTCCCGCGTCACGCTGGTGTCCAGCCGCGACCGCGTGCTGCCCGGCGAGGACCCGGACGCCGCCGCCGTACTGGAGGACGTCTTCCGCCGCCGCGGGATGAACGTCATGGCCCGCTCCCGCGCCGAGTCCGCCAAGCGGGTCGGCGACCGGGTCGAGGTCACCCTCGCCGACGGGCGGGTCATCTCCGGCTCGCACTGTCTGATGGCCGTCGGCGCCATCCCCAACAGCGGCGGGATGGGCCTGGAGGAGGCCGGCGTCCGGGTCCGGGACTCCGGGCACATCTGGACCGACAAGGTCTCGCGCACCTCGGCTCCCGGCGTGTACGCCGCCGGCGACGTGACCGGCGTCTTCGCCCTCGCGTCCGTCGCCGCCATGCAGGGCCGCATCGCCATGTACCACTTCCTCGGCGACGCGGTGGCCCCGCTGAACCTGAAGGCCGTCTCCTCGAACGTCTTCACCGACCCGGAGATCGCCACCGTCGGCTACTCGCAGTCCGACGTCGACGGCGGCAAGATCGACGCCCGCGTCGTCAAGCTGCCGCTGCTGCGCAACCCGCGCGCCAAGATGCAGGGCATCCGCGACGGCTTCGTGAAGCTCTTCTGCCGTCCGGGCACCGGGATCGTGGTGGGCGGTGTGGTCGTGGCGCCGGGCGCCTCGGAACTGATCCATCCCATCTCGATCGCGGTCGACAACAACCTGACGGTCGAACAGATCGCGAACGCGTTCACCGTGTATCCGTCCCTGTCGGGCTCGATCGCGGAAGTGGCACGGCAGTTGCACACCAGGAAGGTCGAGGGCGACAGCTGACCCCCCGGGGCGACTCTTCGCTGGTCACGGGGAGTTGCCGCTCATTCTCGCGGCATAGGCGGCGCGACTAGGCGCGTATACCACCTCGCACCCTGCCATGCGAACAACTTCTGTTATTCGGCGCAAACTGCTGAAAGCAGACGGTCGTTGGGGTTACTGTCAGTTTCGTGTTCGCTGCAGAACGTCGCCAATTGATCCTCGAAATGGTGCGAGCGAACGGGGCCGTGTCGCTCCGTGAGCTCGCCCGCGTCGTCCAGACCTCCGAAGTGACCGTACGGCGGGACGTGCGCGCACTGGAGGCAGAAGGACTCCTCGACCGCCGGCATGGCGGTGCGGTATTGCCGGGCGGGTTCACGCGAGAATCCGGCTTTCCGCAGAAATCGCATCTCGCGACCGCCGAGAAGACGGCCATCGCCGATCTCGCCGCGGGTCTTGTCGAAGAGGGCGAGGCCATCGTGGTGGGCGCGGGGACCACCACGCAGGAGCTGGCCCGCCGGCTCGCACGGGTGCCCGGCCTGACCGTCGTCACCAACTCACTCCTGGTGGCGCAGGCGCTGGCCCACGCCAACAGGGTGGAAGTCGTGATGACCGGCGGCACCCTGCGCGGTTCCAACTACGCCCTGGTCGGTTCGGGAGCCGAGCAGTCCCTCCAGGGGCTGCGAGTGTCCCGGGCCTTCCTCTCCGGAAGCGGGCTGACCGCCGAGCGCGGCCTGTCCACGTCCAACATGCTGTCGGCCTCGGTCGACAGGGCGCTCGTCCAGGCCGCCGCGGAGGTCGTCGTCCTCGCCGACCACACCAAGCTCGGCACGGACACGATGTTCCAGACGGTCCCCACCGATCTGATCACCCGGCTGGTCACGGACGAGCCCCCGGCTCACGACGACCGTGCGCTCACCGAGCTCCAGGCCCTGGCCGACCAAGGCGTACAGATCGCGGTCGCGGGGTCATCGGCGGGAGGTGGCGCGGGCGGCGATCCTGTCCCGGCGGGGCGCCCGCCACGCCGGGACATGCCGCTCCCGGGCCCGCGCCGCGGTCAGATCCCCGGCTCCGCACCCCAGTTGCGCTCGGCCGCGGTCCTGGGCGAACAGCCCGCCGGGGAGCGGGCCAGGGTGGCGGACCTCCGCCGCCGCTGACCGGCACCCGGCCGCACGACCGGAGGGGAACGCCGAAGCGCCCGGCGGACCGACTGCTCCAGTCCGACAGGCGCTTCGGGATGTCGTACGACCGTCTGTTACGAATGAGACCGTACGACCGTCTCGTACGAGTGGGACGTACGGGCCGTCAGTCCTTGATCTCGCAGATCGCCGCGCCCGCGGTGAGCGAGGCGCCGAGCTCCGCGCTGAGGCCCTTGATGGTGCCGGAGCGGTGGGCGTTGAGGGGCTGCTCCATCTTCATGGCCTCAAGGACGACCACGAGGTCGCCCTCCTTGACCTCCTGGCCCTCCTCCACGGCCACCTTGACGATGGTGCCCTGCATCGGGGACGCGAGGGTGTCGCCGGAGGCCGCGGGCCCGGACTTCTTCGCCGCCCGGCGCTTGGGCTTGGCGCCCGCCGCCAGACCGGTGCGGGCCAGCGACATGCCCAGCGAGTAGGGCAGCGAGACCTCAAGACGCTTGCCGCCGACCTCGACGACGACGGTCTCGCGACCGGACTCCTCGTCGGTGTCGGCGTCCGCGGGAGCGGTGAAGGCCGGGATCTCATTGACGAACTCCGTCTCGATCCACCGGGTGTGGACCGTGAACGGGGCGTCGGAGCCGGTCAGTTCGGGGGCGAACGCCGGGTCCTTGACGACCGCGCGGTGGAAGGGGATGGCGGTGGCCATGCCCTCCACGTTGAACTCGGCGAGCGCACGGGCGGCGCGCTGGAGTGCCTGCTCGCGGGTGGCGCCGGTGACGATCAGCTTGGCCAGCAGGGAGTCCCAGGCGGGGCCGATGACGCTGCCCGCCTCGACGCCCGCGTCCACCCGGACACCCGGGCCCGACGGCTGGTCGAAGACGGTGACGGTGCCGGGAGCCGGCAGGAAACCGCGCCCCGGGTCCTCGCCGTTGATGCGGAACTCGAAGGAGTGGCCGCGCAGTTCGGGGTCGCCGTAGCCCAGCTCCTCGCCGTCGGCGATGCGGAACATCTCGCGCACCAGGTCGATGCCGGCGACCTCCTCGGTCACCGGGTGCTCGACCTGCAGACGGGTGTTGACCTCCAGGAAGGAGATCGTGCCGTCCGTGCCGACCAGGAACTCGACCGTGCCCGCGCCGACATAGCCGGCTTCCTTCAGGATCGCTTTGGAGGAGGCGTACAACTGCTCGACCTGGGCGTCCGAGAGGAAGGGCGCCGGGGCCTCCTCGACCAGCTTCTGGTGGCGGCGCTGGAGCGAGCAGTCACGCGTGGAGACGACCACCACGTTGCCGTGCGAGTCGGCCAGGCACTGCGTCTCCACGTGCCGGGGCTTGTCGAGGTAGCGCTCAACGAAGCACTCACCGCGTCCGAAGGCCGCGACGGCCTCGCGTACGGCGGAGTCGTACAGCTCCGGGACCTCCTCCAGCGTGCGGGCGACCTTCAGGCCGCGCCCGCCACCCCCGAAGGCGGCCTTGATGGCGATCGGCAGGCCGTGCTGCTCGGCGAACGCGACGACCTCGTCGGCGCCGGACACCGGGTCGGGCGTGCCGGCGACCAGCGGCGCCCCGGCGCGCTGCGCGATGTGACGGGCGGCCACCTTGTCGCCGAGGTCGCGGATGGCCTGCGGCGGCGGGCCGATCCACACCAGGCCGGCGTCCAGCACCGCCTGCGCGAACTCCGCGTTCTCGGAAAGGAAGCCGTATCCGGGATGGATCGCCTCCGCTCCCGAATCCTTGGCGGCCTGGAGCACCTTGGCGATGTCCAGATAACTGGTGGCCGGGGTGTCACCGCCCAATGCGAACGCTTCGTCCGCCGCACGGACATGCGAAGCGTCCCGGTCCGGTTCCGCGTAGACGGCAACGCTCGCGATGCCGGCATCCCGGCACGCCCGGGCCACGCGGACAGCGATTTCGCCACGGTTGGCGATGAGCACCTTGCGCACGATGGCTCCCTCCTTGAAACAAGCCGAGTTTAGGGACTGCCGACACGACCTTTCGACCCGTCCCCAATGGTGAGCTTGCCCACACGGAGCGTGATTCGAGGCGCGCTCGACCCGCGAAATCCCTTGTCGCGCCACGGCACACGGGATCCCTTCCCCGAACCCTAGCCCTCCTGTGTGGTCAAGGTCTCTGTGAGTCCGTGCTGCGTGCCACAGGGTTTCTTTGTCGAGTCCCTACGAATGGCCCAATGATTCTTTGCCCCAGGCAGAACCCTTGTCCCGAGGTTTACCCGTGAGTAGCGTTCAGGCTGTAGTCGAACGTACTAGGGGTAACAGCACACGGAAGCGGGTGGGGACCGGTGGTGCGCAGACCGGTGGCGTGGGTGGCGGCGATCGTGCTCTTCGTGGAGGCGGTCGGCATCGCGATGCTCAACTGGTTGCTCGGCACGGTCGTCGACAACCAGGACATGTCCCTGGCGGGTCTCGACCCGGACTTGATGTCGATCTCCTCGAAGGTGGGAGGACTGGTCTTCGGCCTCTACTTCGCGCTGTGCGGTCTCACCGCGCTGCTCGCCGCCGTCCGGGACCGTGCGCCGGGTCTCTTCGGGCGCATCCTGCTCATCAGCGCCGCGGTGGTGCACGGTCTGCTGGGCGCGCTCACGGTGGGCCTGGTGGGCTGGAACGCCTTCGCCTTCATGATGGTGGGGCTCGCGCTGATCGTGTTCACGCTGTTCGCGTTCGACCGCCCGAGGAGGCCGGTCGTGGCCGCGCCCGAGGACAGCGACAGCGGCGGCGGCTCGGACGCCCCGCCCGCCGGTGGCCCCACGGCTCCTCCGGTGCCCAGCACCTCCTGATCACTTCTCCCGCGGCGTCCACAACTGCGTGATCCCGACGCCCAGTTCGGCCAGCAGGCGGCGCAACAGCGGCAGCGAGAGCCCGATCACGTTGCCGTGGTCGCCGTCGATGCCGTCGATGAACGGTGACGAGCGGCCGTCGAGCGTGAACGCCCCGGCCACGTGGAGGGGTTCACCCGAGGCGACGTACGCGGCGATCTCGGCGTCGCTCGGGTCGCCGAAGCGGACCACGGTGGAAGCGGTCGCCGAGACGTGGCGCTCGGCCGCCGTGTCCCAGACGCAGTGGCCGGTCTGCAGGGTCCCGGCGCGGCCGCGCATCGACTTCCAGCGGGCGGTGGCCTCCTCGGCGTCCGCGGGTTTGCCGTACGCCTCGCCGTCCAGGTCGAGGACCGAGTCGCAGCCGATCACCAGGGCGCCCCGCACCTCGGGCCTGGCCGCCACGACGGAGGCCTTCGCCTCGGCCAGCGCGAGGGCGAGCTCCGCGGGGGTCGGCGCGGTGACGGCGTCCTCGTCGAACCCGCTCACGATCACCTCGGGATCGAGCCCCGCCTGCCGCAGCAGGTTGAGCCGGGCGGGGGACTGCGAGGCGAGCACGAGGCGGCGAGAGGGCTGATCAGTCATGCGATCAGGGTATCGGCGCGCCTCACATGACGCCGAGCACCACCATGGCGAGCACCATCGCCAACGCCACGAGGATCCCCAGGCGCCGCAACATGTCCTGAGTGTCGCGGAGTTCCTTGGGCGGCTCGTTCTCGGGGTCGGACCACAGCATGTCCTCGATCGTGCGACGGCTCGCGGCCGGGCGCCTGAGTACGCGTACTCAACTTCCGCACGACTCGGGTAAACGGGTCTGGGGTTTCTTTAGTGCGCGGTCGCCTGCTACGGTCGTGAGCATCACTAAAGGAACTCAGGTCCCCTTAATGGAGGCAGTCGCCGTGTTCACCACCGCCTGGACCGCATCGCCCCAGCTCCCCGCCGAGGGCTTCACGCCCAACTGGTCGCGCGAGGGCTTCTGGCGCCAGTCGCTGCGCCAGACCGTCCGCCTCACCGCCGGCGGCGACCGGATCCGCGTCCGGCTGTCCAACGCGTACGGCACCTCGCCGCTGCGGATCGCGGGCGCCACCGTGGCCCGCGCCGGCGCGGGGGCCGCCGTCGAGCCCGGCTCGGTACGGCGCCTCACCTTCGGCGGCTCCGCCTCCGCCGAGATCGCCCCGCGCGGCCTCGCCGTCAGCGACCCGGCCCAACTCGCCCTGGACGCCCTGGAGTCGGTGACCGTCACCCTGCACCTGGACGCCGTCACCGGACCCGCCACCTTCCACGCGCAGGCCTTCGCGACCAGTTACCGGGCGACCGGCGACCACCTGGAGGACGTACGGGGAGAGGCCTTCGACGCGTCCTCGGAGTCCTGGTACTTCCTGTCGGCGGTCGAGGCCGACAACGGCCGCGGAGACGCCGTGGCGCTCTTCGGGGACTCCATCACCGACGGCTTCGGCTCGACCCCGGGCGCGAACCGCCGCTGGTCGGACGCGCTCGCCGAACGCACCGGACGGCCCGTCCTCAACACCGGCATCGGCGGGAACCTGCTGCTCAACGACTCGGCCTGGTACGGCGAGAAGGGCGTCCACCGGCTGCGGCGCGACGTCCTCGACCACCCCGGCGTGGACACGCTCGTCGTGCTCCAGGGGCTGAACGACATCGGCTTCAGCGAGACGGACGAACAGCCCACGTACCGGCCCGCACCCGTCGTCGAGGCCCTTGAACTCATCGACGGATACCGGGAGTTGATCCGCCAGGCGCGGGCGAAAGGACTGCGGGTGATCGGCTCCACGCTGCTGCCCTTCGGCGGCTCCGACCACTGGGGCGAGCACGCGGCACGGGTGAGCCGCGAGGTGAACGAGTGGATCAGGAGCGCGGGCGAGTGGGACGCGGCCCTGGACCTCGACCGCCTGCTGGCCGATCCGGCCGCCCCGGACCGGCTGCACCCGGCGTACGACTTCGGCGATCACCTGCACCCCAACGACAAGGGGTACGCGGTGATGGCCGAAGCCCTCGCCGAACTGCTCTAGCGGAACCGTTTCCGCACCGGGGGCGGGCGCGAACCGCGAGGCGGACGGGAGCCGCCGGACGCGAACCGCCGGACGCGAACTGCCGGACGGGAGCCGCGAGGCGGACGCACACCGCGAGGCGGACGCTAGCCGCCGGACGGGTTGCCGGACGGGAACTGCCGGACGGGCCTAGCCGGGCCAGTACGAGCGGCCCCACGCCGTCGGTCCCGGCTGGGGCAGCCGACGGGCGGCGACGCGGGCCGGGTCGGCCCACGCGTCCCTGCTCCCGGGCGCGCCGGACAGCGAGGCGGCCGCCGCCGCGGCGCGCGCCCTGACCACCGCGAGTGCGGCGGCCAGCTCCTCCGGGGTCGGATTGCCCCGTACCACCTTGATCGTCATAACCGCTCCCAGACGTCTCGCGGACCGAGGTGACCTCGGATGACTGGATGGCCGCCGGATGACCAGCCGGATGCCGGATGCCGGATGCCTAGAGGGGGATGTTGCCGTGCTTCTTCGGAGGCAGCGACGCGCGCTTCGTACGGAGCTGACGCAGCCCTCGTACGACATGGCCGCGGGTGTCGGACGGCATGATCACCGCGTCGACGTAGCCGCGCTCGGCGGCCGTGTAGGGGTTGAGGAGCGTGTCCTCGTACTCCTGGATCAGCCGGGCCCGGGTCGCCTCCTGGTCGTCGGCCGCCGCGATGGCGCGCCGGTGCAGGATGTTGACCGCGCCCTGTGCGCCCATCACCGCGATCTGGGCCGTGGGCCAGGCGAGGTTGAGGTCGGCGCCCAGGTGCTTGGAGCCCATGACGTCGTACGCGCCGCCGAACGCCTTGCGGGTGATGACCGTGATGAGCGGGACGGTGGCCTCCGCGTACGCGTAGATCAGCTTGGCGCCGCGCCGGATGATGCCGGTGTGCTCCTGGTCGACGCCGGGCAGGAAGCCGGGCACGTCCACGAAGGTGATGACGGGGACATTGAAGGCGTCGCACGTGCGGACGAAGCGCGCGGCCTTCTCGCTCGCGTCGATGTCCAGGCAACCCGCGAACTGCATCGGCTGGTTGGCGACGATGCCGACCGGACGGCCCTCCACCCGCCCGAAACCGGTGAGGATGTTCGGCGCGAACAGCGGCTGCGTCTCGAAGAACTCGGCGTCGTCCAGGATGTGTTCGATCACCGCGTGCATGTCGTACGGCTGGTTCGCGCTGTCCGGCACGATCACGTCCAGCTCGCGGTCCTCGTCGGTGACGGTGAGGTCCGCCTCCTCCGGGAAGGCCGGGGGCTCGCTGAGGTTGTTCGACGGCAGGTACGACAGCAGCTGCTTGACGTACTCGATGGCGTCCTTCTCGTCGCCCGCCATGTGATGGGCCACGCCCGACACCGCGTTGTGGGTCCGGGCGCCGCCGAGTTCCTCGAAACCGACGTCCTCGCCCGTCACCGTCTTGATGACGTCGGGGCCGGTGATGAACATGTGCGAGGTCTGGTCGACCATCACCGTGAAGTCGGTGATCGCGGGAGAGTAGACCGCGCCGCCCGCGCACGGGCCGACGACCAGCGAGATCTGCGGGATGACGCCGGACGCATGGGTGTTGCGGCGGAAGATCTCGCCGTACATGCCCAGGGCCGAGACACCCTCCTGGATGCGGGCGCCGCCGGAGTCGTTGATGCCGATGACCGGACAGCCGGTCTTCAGCGCGAAGTCCATCACCTTCATGATCTTCTGGCCGAAGACCTCGCCCAGGGCACCGCCGAAGACGGTGAAGTCCTGCGAGAACACGGCGACGGGGCGGCCGTCCACCGTGCCGTACCCGGTGACGACACCGTCGCCGTAGGGGCGGTTGTCCGCCAGACCGAAGTCCGTCGACCGATGCTGCGCGAACTCGTCGAACTCGACGAAGGAGGTCGCGTCGAGGAGCAGCTCGATCCGCTCACGGGCCGTCAACTTGCCCTTGGCGTGCTGCTTTTCGACGGCGCGTGCCGAGCCGGCGTGCGTCGCCTCCTCGATGCGGCGCTGAAGATCCGCGATCTTGCCGGCGGTGGTGTGGATGTCGTGGTGCTGCGGGTCTTCCGGCTCGGACATCGGGATGCGGCTCCCTGCCTGCTCAGTGGGGCTGGCTTGCTACTGACTCGTAGGGTAGTGGTGGCGATACGGATCGGCAGTGCGGCGTTTACCACACCTAGGGTGGGTTGCATGACGCCGCGAGATGCATCAGACGCCAACGACAACCGGTGGTCCGACCTGGACCGGCCGCCGCTCAACGCCACTGCCCTGCGCAAGGCGCTCGTGCGGGACGGGGGTCTCTGGTCCGGGATCGAGGTGGTCGCCCGCACCGGATCGACCAACTCCGACCTCGTCGCACTCGCCGCCGAGGGCGACTCCGCCGAGGGCGCGGTGCTCGTCGCCGAGGAGCAGGACGCCGGGCGCGGACGCCTGGACCGGCAGTGGACGGCGCCCGCCCGCTCCGGGCTCTTCTTCTCCGTCCTGCTGAAGCCTTCCGGGGTCCCCGTCGAACGCTGGGGCTGGCTGCCGCTGCTCACCGGCGTCGCGGTGGCCACCGCGCTGTCGCGGGCCGCCGGGGTCGACACGGCACTCAAGTGGCCCAACGACCTCCTGGTGACCGTCGACGGCGCCGAGCGCAAGGCCGGCGGCATCCTCGCCGAGCGTGCCGGTCCCGGCACGGTCGTGGTCGGCATCGGCATCAACGTCACCCTGCGCGAGGACGAGCTTCCCGTCCCCGGAGCGGGTTCCCTCGCCCTCGCCGGCGCGGTGAGCACCGACCGGGACACCGTCCTGCGGGCCGTCCTGCGGTCCCTGGAGCAGTGGTACGGCCGCTGGCGCGACGCGGCCGGTGATCCCGTCGCGTCCGGCCTCCAGGAGACGTACGCCGCCGGGTGCGCGACGCTTGGGCGCGTGGTGCGGGCCGAGCTGCCCGGGGGGCGCTCCATCAGTGGTGAGGCGGTGGCCGTCGATGGGGACGGGCGGCTGGTGCTTGCCACGGAGGCGGGGGTTCAGGAGCCGGTGGGGGCGGGGGACATCGTGCATCTGCGGGCCGTGTGAGCGGGTGTTTTTCGCCCCCTCCGCCCCTTCCCGTCCCGTCTCTCGGGGGCTCCGCCCCCGAACCCCCGCTCCTCAAACGCCGGAGGGGCTATTCCTAGCCCGTCCGGCGATTGAGGACGAGCGCGTCAGCGCGAAGCGGGGGTCTGGGGGGGCAGCCCCCAGGAACGGGACGGGAAGGGGCGGAGGGGGCGAGGAAACTTCTGGGTACCCGCGGAGCCCGAGTCAGGAGTGAGCCAGCCCACACCTGCCGTAGAGTTGAGCGCGGTCGATACCTGACCGCGGCAGATCGGAAGGGCAGCAGGCGTGACCGTCGACGACACCGGTTCCGGCACGGGTGCAGACCCCGCCCCCGACGCCGAGCCGGACCGTACCGCCGGCCCGGTCAACCACATCTCCTCCCCTCGGGTGGACGCACCCGAGGACCAGAACTCCGGCGAGGACCCGCTGGCACTCCGCCTGGAGCAGCTCATCCTGGGCGCCGAGCGCAGGTACACCCCCTTTCAGGCGGCCCGCAGCGCCGGCGTCTCCATGGAGCTCGCCTCCCGCTTCTGGCGAGCCATGGGCTTCGCCGACATCGGCCAGGCGAAGGCCCTCACCGAGGCCGACGTACTGGCCCTGCGCCGCCTCGCGGGCCTCGTCGAGGCGGGCCTGCTGAGCGAGGCGATGGCCGTCCAGGTGGCCCGCTCCACCGGCCAGACCACCGCCCGCCTGGCCGAATGGCAGATCGACTCGTTCCTGGAGGGCCTGACCGAGCCCCCGGAGCCGGGAATGACCCGCACCGAGGTGACGTACCCCCTGATGGAGCTGCTCCTGCCCGAGCTGGAGGAGTTCCTCGTCTACGTCTGGCGCCGCCAGCTCGCCGCCGCGACCGGCCGGGTCGTCCAGGCGGGGGACGACGAGGAGATGGTCGACCGCCGCCTCGCCGTCGGCTTCGCGGACCTCGTCGGCTTCACCCGGCTCACCCGCCGCATGGAGGAGGAGGAACTCGGCGAACTGGTCGAGGCCTTCGAGACCACGGCCGCCGACCTGGTGGCCGCGCACGGCGGCCGGCTCATCAAGACGCTGGGCGACGAGGTCCTGTACGCGGCCGACGACGCCGCGATCGCCGCCGAGATCGCGCTGCGTCTCATCGAGACGATGGCGAACGACGAGACCATGCCGGAACTGCGCGTCGGCATCGCCTTCGGCACGGTGACCACCCGCATGGGCGACGTGTTCGGTACGACGGTGAACCTCGCGAGCCGCCTCACCTCGATAGCGCCACGCGACTCCGTCCTGGTGGACGGCGCCTTCGCGGTGGAACTGATCCGCAGCGGCGAGGCGCCCGCCTCCGAGGCGGAGGCCGCCGAGGCCGCCGCCGCGGCGGAGAAGGAGGGCGAGGAACCGCCCTCCTACCGCTTCGCCCTCCAGCCGATGTGGCAGCGCCCGGTCCGCGGCCTCGGTGTCGTCGAACCCTGGCTCCTCTCCCGCCGCGAGTCCCAGTCCGAGTCCTGACCACGCCACACGCTGCACGCCACACGCCACACGCCACACGCCGCGCGCTGACGGTCACGGTCACGGTCACGGTCCAGGGAGTCGGGCCTGACCGTGTCCGCCCAGGGGCTTCGCCAGGCCGTCCACGCAGAGGCCGATGACCGGCACGCACAGGCCGGGCGGCCTGGGTCTCGGGTCCGCGGTCGGTGTCGTCGCGCTCGGGGCGGGCGCGGCGGTCGTCGCTGCCGGTGGCCGCGACACCGTGGGGACGGGGACTGGGACGGGGACGGCCGGAGCGGCGGGAATACCGGTCGCGTCCGGCGTGCCGCGCACGGGGACGCGGACCGGCGTCGAGGGGGCCGCCACGAACCGGGTCGGGGTCGGCGCGGAGGTGGGCGCGAGACTCACGCCCACCGGCGGCAGCGCGCTCTCGCGGCCCATCACGGCGGGCGTCGTGGCGGACACCGGACGCCCCGAGGGCACGGGCTCGACAGTGGCGGCGGCATTGCCGGCCGTGTCCGTGCCGGTCCCCGTCGTCGGTTCGGCGTCCGGGCTCCCCATGGCCCCGACCACCGACTCCGGTGACATGCGCACCACGCCCAACGCACCGGCGGCCAGGGCCAGTCCACTCACGGCGAAGAGCATCCGCCGCGGGCGGGGCCTGCGATGGCGTCCACGTGTCGTCTCCCGGTCCGTCATGGCCGTACCTCCCCTGACTGCCCGCGCTCCCCGGTGCGCCGCGGCGGTGCGCACGCTATGCGGCGGGCGGGAGCGGGGGCCGGGAGTTGGGGCGGGTGTCACCCGAACGGGGAGGTACGGGCCCGGGGGTGGCTTTCGGTGGGCGGCCGCTGCTGCGATGATCGGGGGGTCGGTAGTTAACCCGCGTTAACCGGGAGGGTGTCATGGCGGAGCTGGAGCAAGGGGACGAGCGGCGGTTCGGGGAGTTCGTCGTCGTACGGCGGCACGGGCACGTCGCCGAGCTCGTCCTCGACCGGCCGAAGGCCATGAACGCGGTGTCCACGGCCATGGCCCGTTCCCTCGCCGGCGCCTGCGAGGCGCTCGCCGCGGACCGGGACGTCCGGGTGACCGTGCTGACCTCGACCCATGAGCGGGCCTTCTGCGTGGGCGCCGACCTGAAGGAGCGGAACTCCCTCACCGACGCCGAGCTGGTGCGCCAGCGGCCCCTCGCGCGGGCCGCCTACACCGGGGTCCTGGAGCTGCCGATGCCGACCGTCGCCGCCGTGCACGGGTTCGCGCTGGGCGGCGGGTTCGAGCTCGCGCTGTCCTGCGACCTGATCGTGGCCGACCGTACGGCGGTCGTCGGGCTGCCCGAGGTGTCGGTCGGAGTCATTCCCGGCGGCGGCGGTACGCAGCTGCTGCCGCGCCGGGTCGGCGCCGCCCGCGCCGCCGAGCTGATCTTCTCGGCCCGGCGGGTCGAGGCGGTGGAGGGGCGGGAGCTGGGGCTTCTCGACGTGCTCGTGGATGTGGGGCGGGACCGGGCGGAGGCGCTCGCGCTGGGCGGGCGGATCGCCGGGAACTCTCCCGTCGGGTTGCGGGCGGCGAAGCGGGCGCTGCGGTTGGGGCAGGGGCTCGACCTGCGGGCCGGGCTTGAGGTCGAGGACGCCGCGTGGCGCTCCGTCGCCTTCTCGGGGGACCGGGCGGAGGGTGTGGCGGCGTTCAACGAGAAGCGTGCGCCGCGGTGGCCCGGGGAGTAGGCGTTTTTCGCCCCCTCCGCCCCTTCCCGTCCCGTTTCTGGGGGCTGCGCCCCCAGACCCCCGCTGTCGCGCTGACGCGCTCGTCCTCAATCGCCGGACGGGCTAGAAAGGATTAGCCCCTCCGGCGTTTGAGGAGCGGGGGTTCGGGGGCGGAGCCCCCGAGAGACGGGACGGGAAGGGGCGGAGGGGGCGAAGAAACCCCCGCCGGAACCGTCGTACCGCCCCCGTTAGCCCGCTAAATATCCCGAAATGCCCTCGTTCTACCTAGCCTGGAGTGATGGGCGAGGACAGACGGCTGAGGGCCGTGGTGGAGCTGGCGCAGGGGATGGCGGCGGCGCACACCCCGCGCGAGTCCTGGCGGGCGGCAGCCACCGGCGTCTGTCACGCCCTGGCGGGAAGCTTCGCCGCGCTCTCCGTCTGGGAGCGCGAGCTCGGCCGGCTGCGGGTCCTCGCGAACGTGGGCGAGCGGGCCGAGGGCGAGGAGGAGTTCCCGGAGGAGGAGGCCTACCCGGTCCACCAGTTCCCGGAGATCACCGAGTTCCTGCACGAACGGTGGGCCGGCGGCGGCGAGCCCGACGCCTGGGTGGAGACCGCGGAGGGCCCCGCGGGGGGCCACGCCGGTTACTGCCACCAGCGCGTCGCCGCCCTGCGCAGACGGGGCCGAGGCTGCTGCGTGGTGGCCCCGATCGTGCTGCACGGCCGCGCCTGGGGCGAGCTGTACGTGGCCCGTCCGGCCGGCGCCGCCGTCTTCGACCGGGCCGACGCCGACTTCGCGACCGTACTGGCCTCGGTCGTCGCCGCCGGGATCGCCCAGACCGAGCGGCTGGAGGAGGCCAGGCGGCTGGCGTTCACGGACGCCCTCACCGGTCTCGCCAACCGCCGCGCCGTCGACGCGCGGCTCGACGAGGCCATCGACCGGCACAAGGCGGACGAGAGCGTCGTGGTCAGCCTCGTCGTCTGCGACCTGAACGGCCTCAAGCGGGTCAACGACACCCGTGGGCACGCGGTCGGTGACCGGCTCCTCGAACGGTTCGGGTCCGTGCTCTCCCTGTGCGGCGCGATGCTCCCGGGCACCCTCACCGCCCGGCTCGGCGGTGACGAGTTCTGCCTGCTCGCGGTCGGTCCCGCCGCCGACGAGGTGGTCCGGGTGGCCGAGGAACTCTGCCGTCGCGCCGCCGAGTTGGAGCTCGGTGAGGGGGTGGCCTGCGGGGTCGCCTCGACCGCCGACCCGATCGGCCCGGTGCGCTCGGCCCGGCGGCTGTTCCGGCTCGCCGACGCCGCCCAGTACCGGGCGAAGGCCGTACGGGCCGCGCGGCCCGTGGTCGCCGGGCGCGAGGGTCCCGACGACCCCGTCGTCCGCCTCGCCGACGCCCCGCCCAGGGAGGGAGTGGGCGAGCGCCGCCGCTTCCGCGGCCGACCCGGACCCGGTGTCCCCGGACGCCCCCAGTGACGTACCTCCCTGGACCTCTGCCTGGACCTCTACCGAGACCTCTGCCGGGATCTCTTCCGGGAAGGAGCCGGTAAGGGGTCTACCCGCCACCCGGTAGTGACATCATCGAATTCACTGCGTACGCTCCTGAATATGGATATGCACACTGTGGTGGTGGGGACGTCCGGGGTGACCGCGTCCGACGTTCTCGCCGTGGCGCGCGCCGGCGCCCGGATCGAGATCTCCGGCGAGGCGGTGGCGGCCCTCGCCGCGGCCCGCGAGATCGTGGACGCGCTGGCCGCCAAGCCGGAGCCCGTCTACGGCGTCTCCACCGGGTTCGGCGCCCTCGCGAGCCGGCACATCAGCCCGGAACTCCGCGCCCAGCTACAGCGCAACATCGTCCGCTCGCACGCCGCCGGGATGGGCCCGCACGTCGAACGCGAGGTCGTCCGCGCGCTGATGTTCCTGCGGCTCAAGACCGTCTGCTCCGGGCACACCGGCGTGCGGCCCGAGGTCGCACAGACCATGGCCGACATCCTGAACGCCGGGATCACCCCGGTCGTCCACGAGTACGGCTCGCTCGGCTGCTCCGGCGATCTGGCCCCGCTGTCCCACTGCGCCCTGACCCTCATGGGCGAGGGAGACGCGGAGGGCCCGGACGGCGCCGTACGGCCCGCCGGCGAGCTGCTCGCCGAGGCCGGCATCACCCCCGTCGAACTGCGCGAGAAGGAGGGCCTCGCCCTCCTGAACGGCACCGACGGCATGCTCGGCATGCTGGTCATGGCCCTCGCCGACCTGGAGACCCTCTACAAGTCGGCCGACGTGACGGCCGCCCTGTCGCTGGAGGCCCTGCTCGGCACCGACAAGGTCCTCGCGCCCGAACTGCACGCCATCCGCCCGCACCCCGGGCAGAGCGCCGCCGCCGCCAACATGCTGGCCGTGCTGAAGGGTTCGGAGCTCACCGGCCACCACCAGGACGGCGCCCCGCGCGTCCAGGACGCCTACTCCGTGCGCTGCGCCCCGCAGGTCGCCGGCGCGGGACGCGACACCCTCGCGCACGCCCGCACGGTCGCCGAACGCGAACTGGCCGCCGCCGTCGACAACCCCGTCGTACTGCCCGACGGGCGCGTGGAGTCCAACGGCAACTTTCACGGCGCCCCGGTCGCCTACGTCCTCGACTTCCTCGCCATCGCCGCCGCCGACCTCGGCTCCATCGCCGAGCGCCGCACCGACCGGCTCCTGGACAAGAACCGCTCGCACGGCCTGCCGCCGTTCCTCGCGGACGACGCCGGGGTCGACTCGGGCCTGATGATCGCCCAGTACACGCAGGCGGCCCTGGTGAGCGAGATGAAGCGGCTCGCCGTACCGGCGTCCGCGGACTCCATCCCGTCCTCCGCGATGCAGGAGGACCACGTCTCGATGGGATGGTCGGCCGCCCGCAAGCTGCGCACCGCCGTGGACAACCTCACGCGCATCGTCGCGATCGAGCTGTACGCCGCCACCCGCGCCATCGAGCTCCGCGAGGGACTCGTCCCGGCCCCGGCGTCGCAGGCGGTCATCGACGCCGTCCGCGCGGCCGGCGTCCAGGGCCCGGGACCCGACCGCTTCCTCGCCCCGGACCTCGCGGCGGCCGACGCGTTCGTGCGCGGTGGCCACGTGGTCGCGGCGGTGGAGCCGGTGACGGGTCCGCTGGCCTAGGGTCCGACCCACGCGGTCGGGGTACGTGGCGGGGCCGCCGTCGGTTGTACGGTGGTCCTCGTCACGTCCGGGCCTTTCGGGGGCCGGACGCGATCAGGGGTGTGCTACTGTCACATTGATACGTTTTTGGTACCCATTTACTTTGTGCGCCTGATCGGAATCTTCCGCAGGCGCGTTTTGTTTTACCGGCATCTCCGGCTTTTCCCGGTGCATCTCCGGATTGGGGCCCCTACCTATTCAGGAGAGAAACATGGCTACAGGCACCGTGAAGTGGTTCAACTCGGAAAAGGGCTTCGGCTTCATCGAGCAGGACGGCGGCGGCCCCGACGTCTTCGCTCACTACTCCAACATCGCCAGCTCCGGCTTCCGTGAGCTGCTGGAGGGCCAGAAGGTCTCGTTCGACGTCGCGCAGGGCCAGAAGGGCCTTCAGGCGGAGAACATCGTCCCCGCCTAAGCCGGGTAGCGCTTTTCCAGAGCCGGGGCCCCGCACCTACGGGTGCGGGCCCCGGCTCGCGCTGTGCGTGTGTGCTGTCCGTGTGGCCCAGGAAGGAAATCCAGATCCAGCATGACTCGATCCGAACGTCCCGTCCGTAAGAGGCCGGCGAACGCACGCGGTACCCAGCCCCAGGCCGGCGCCGCCTCCGCGAGGAACCCGGGCCGGGGTGCCGGCGGCAACAAGGGCGGGGCCCGCAAGGTCGCGCCGCCGCAGGAGTTCTCCCTGCCCGAGAGCGTCACGCCCGCGCTGCCCGCCGTCGAGTCCTTCGACGCGCTGGACATGCCGGCGGCGCTGACGAAGACCCTGGCGGCCCAGGGCGTCACCGAGCCCTTCCCGATCCAGGGCGCCACCCTGCCCAACTCCCTCGCCGGGCGCGACGTGCTCGGCCGGGGCCGCACCGGCTCCGGCAAGACGCTCGCCTTCGGCCTCGCCCTGCTGGCGCGCACCGCGGGCCGCCGGGCCGAGAGCAAAGCGCCCCTCGCGCTGGTGCTCGTCCCCACCCGCGAGCTCGCCCAGCAGGTCGACGACGCGCTGACGCCGTACGCGACCGCCGTGAACCTCCGGGTCGTCACCGCCGTCGGCGGCATGTCGATCGGCCGCCAGGCCGGGACGCTGCGGCGCGGTGCCGAGGTGCTCGTGGCCACCCCCGGGCGGCTCAAGGACCTCATCGAGCGCGGCGACTGCACGCTCGGCCAGGTGGCCATCACCGTCCTCGACGAGGCCGACCAGATGGCCGACATGGGATTCATGCCGCAGGTCACGGCGCTGCTCAAGCAGGTCGAGCCGGGCGGCCAGCGGCTGCTGTTCTCGGCGACGCTGGACAAGAACATCGACCGGCTGGTCAAGATGTTCCTCGACGACCCGGTCGTCCACTCCGTCGACCCCTCCGCGGGTGCGGTGACCACCATGGAGCACCACGTGCTGCATGTCGCCGACGAGACCGACAAGAAGGCCGTGGCGATGCGGATCGCGGCGCGCGACGGCCGGGTCCTCCTCTTCGTGGACACCAAGCGCGGTGCCGACCGGTTCACCAAGCGGCTGCTCGCCAACGGTGTGCGGGCCTCCGCGCTGCACGGCGGGCGCAGCCAGCCGCAGCGCAACCGCACGCTCGACCAGTTCAAGAACGGTGAGGTGACCGTGCTGGTCGCCACCAACGTGGCCGCCCGCGGCATCCACGTCGACGACCTCGACCTGGTGGTCAACGTCGACCCGCCGGCCGACCACAAGGACTACCTGCACCGCGGCGGCCGTACGGCCCGCGCCGGTGAGTCCGGCAGTGTCGTCACCCTCGTACTCCCGGAGCAGAAGCGGGAGATGACCCGTCTGATGTCGGACGCGGGCATCACCCCGCGGACCGCGCGGGTCACGTCGAGCGACGCGGAGCTGGCCCGGATCACCGGGGCCCGTGAGCCCTCCGGTGTCCCCGTGGTCATCGAGGTGCCGCAGCAGGCCGAGCAGCCCAAGCGGCCCAAGTCCCGTCCCCGGGTGGGCGGCGGAGCCCGTCGTCCGCAGGGCACGGGGACGGGCGCACGCGCCCAGGGCTCGGGTACGCGGACGCAGGGCAGCGGCACGGGTACGCGGACGCAGGGCGGCGGCTCCGGTACGCGGTCCCAGGGCAGTGGCTCGGGTACGCGTGCGCAGGGCGCGGGTTCAGGTGCCGGTGCCGAGTCGCAGGGGCGTCAGCCCCAGCGCTCCGGCGGCCGGCGCACCGAGGCCGGTGGCGCCGCGGGCGCGAGCCGTGCCGGTGGCCGTGGCCGTGCCCCGCAGCGCCGCACCGAGCGCGGTGGCCAGGGCGGCGGTCAGGGCGGCGGCGGACGCCGGGCCGCGTAGCACGGAAGCGACAGAACGAGGGGGTGTCCGCGAGCCGTCACGGCTCGCGGACACCCCCTCGGCGTTCGGCAGGACGCCGCGGCTCAGTCGCGTACCTCGCCGAAGAACCCCGGGTCGACCGAGTCCAGCTTGAAGGCCGAGCTGCGGTGCAGGTCCAGGAGTTCGGCCAGCGGGGCGGGGCGGCGGGTGGTGGCCGAGAGGTCGCGGCGGGCGTCGGCGGACCAGAGGAACGGGAGTACGGAGAGGCCCTGGGTGCCGGTCAGGGGGCCGGACTCGCCGCGCCAGCCGGGCCAGCGCAGGGTGTCGTAGAACTGCTCCATGCCGCCGGTCAGCAGCCAGTTCAGCCAGGCCGCGTGGCCCACTTCGAGGGACTCCCAGCGCAGGGAGTCCGGCGCGAAGTAGATCATCTCGCCGGGCCGGCCGGGGCGGCCGTCGGCCTCCGGGCTGGGCCCGTTGAGGACGAAGACGCCGCCCAGCACGTCATGGCCGACGACCAGGCCGCCCTCCGGCCGCCAGGCGGGATCGAAGCGGGCGGGGAACTCGTTGACCTCGGCGAGGGCGGGCGGTCCCGCCGGGGTCAGGTCGCCCGGACTGCCGTAGATGCGCAGCCACCCGCTGTCCAGGAGCAGCCCGCCGCAGTTGAGCGCGAACGCGCCCAGCCAGGACCGGGCCGTGACCTGGAGCTGGAGCAGGGTCTCGCGGCCCTGTACGGGGTCCACCGGGAGTACTTCCAGGGACACCGAGCTCGTGTTGGAGAGCTGGTCGGACAGGAGCGGCCACGCGGGCTCCTCGACGTCGGTCAGCTCGGTCAGGTCTCGCATGGATTCCCCGATGGGTCCGGGCGCCGCAGCACCGCGCTCAGTAGGCCGCCGTGCGCTCCCGGCGCACCGAGTAGGTCACGAATCCGGCGCCCAGGCCGAGGAAGAGGGTGCCGCCGACGACGTACGGCGTCGTGTCGATGCTTCCGGTGTCGGCCAGCTGGGTCCGGTCGCCGTCGGAGTCCGCGACCGGCTCCGTGGCGGTCCCGTCCTCGGTGGTCGTCGTCGTGGCAGCGGCCGACGGGGCGGCCGGGGCACTGGCCGGCGCGGAGACCTCGCCGACGGGTGTCTCCTGGGACGCTTTGGCGGACGGGACGAACCACAGGGCTCCCAGGAGGGTCCCCGCGGCGGTGGCGGTCAGCAACGATCGACGTGCGGCGGACACGAAATATCGATCCCCTTGTGGCGCTGGCGAATTGGCCGTGTGGACCGATGCTAATGAAAGGCGCGGGTCGTGGGAAAGTCGCGGAACCTGTGGGTCGTACGCTCCGTTCCATGAGTACACCTGAGACAGCACAGTTTGTACGGCTTCGTGTCGAACTGGTGCTTGAAGTCGACGACGCCGACGCCGTCGCCAAGGCCGCGCTGCGGCGGATCGCCGAGGACACCGGCATGCCCGCCGACGAGCGGACGCACGCCGAGAACGCCGTGACGGAAGACACTGCCGAGGCCCTCGCCCATCTCGTCGATCCGTTTGACCTGGTCAGCGAGGTGCCCGGGGTCGAGCTCGCCCAGGCCTCGTGGAGCAGCGAGCCCATCGACTACGACCCCGATTCGCCGGATTGGGACCTCGACGAGGATGATGACGCCGAGGACGACGAGGAAGTCGGAGTGCGCTGAAGCTTCTTGGGGAAATCGTGACCCCGGGCGGCAACCGCCGTCCGGGGTTTTCTCGTCTCAGGAGTTCGCGGGAGGCGCACCGACCACCTTCGTGCCACCCGCCGCGAACGTGGTGTGCCCCACACATCCACCGGATGTGGAACGGGATGAACCGGTCGTAGCGTTGAAAGTTCTTACGGGGCTCTCACGGTTTTTTGGGTATTCGGCAACGATGGAGAAGCGTGTGATGACGAACAGTAAGCGGCGCAGGGGCCTCATGGTCGCGTCCACACTGCTCGGCGGGGTGCTGGTGCTCTCTGCGTGCAGCGGAGGCGACGACAAGGCCACGGGCAGCGACGGTGGCAGCACCGGCAGTGCGCAGGCCAACGCCGACGAGGCCGCCGCGAAGAAGACCTCCGAGGCGTCGATCACGATCACGCCCAAGGACGGTTCGAACAACGCCTCCATCAACAACGCCGCCAAGGTCACCGTGAGCAAGGGCACGCTCACTAAGGTCACCATGACGACCGCCGACGGCACCGCCGTGGCCGGTGAGATATCCGCGGACAAGGCGAGCTGGGCCCCCACCGGCCAGCTGGAGCGCTCCACGACGTACAAGGTCACGGTCACGGCCGCCGACTCCGAGGGCCGCGTCGCCCACGAGAACGGCTCGTTCACCACGGTCTCCCCGGCCAACAGCTTCATCGGCAACTTCACGCCGGAGGACGGTTCCACCGTCGGCGTCGGCATGCCGGTCTCGATCAACTTCGACAAGGCGATCACGAACAAGTCCGCCGTGCAGAAGGGCATCACCGTCACGTCGAGCAGTGGCCAGCAGGTCGTCGGCCACTGGTTCAGCGCCAACCGCCTGGACTTCCGCCCCGAGGACTACTGGACCGGCGGCTCCACCGTCACCCTCAAGCTGAGCCTCGACGGGGTCGAGGGCGCGAGCGGTGTGTACGGCGTGCAGCAGAAGACGGTCACCTTCAAGATCGGCCGCAACCAGGTCTCGATCGTCGACGCGAAGACCAAGACCATGAAGGTCACGCAGGACGGCAAGACCATCAAGACCATCCCGATCTCCGCCGGTTCGCCCGAGAACAAGACGTACCAGGGCGTCATGGTGATGTCGGAGAAGTTCAAGGAGACGCGCATGAACGGCGCGACCGTGGGCTTCACCGACGACGACGGCAAGGGTGAGTACGACATCAAGGACGTGCCGCACGCCATCCGGCTGTCCGCGTCCGGCACCTTCATCCACGGCAACTACTGGGGCGCCAAGTCCGTCTTCGGCAGCGTCAACACCAGCCACGGCTGTGTGGGCCTGTCGGACACCAAGGGCGCCAACGACCCGAACACCCCCGCCGCCTGGTTCTACAACAACTCCATGGTCGGCGACGTGGTGGTCGTGAAGAACACCGGTGACAAGACCATCGCCCCGGACAACGGCCTCAACGGCTGGAACCTGAGCTGGGCGGACTGGACGGCCGGCTCGGAAGCCTGAGCCCACCCCGCTCCACCCGCCGGCGGCGGCAGCTCCCAGGAGCTGCCGCCGCCGAGGCGTTTCCACAGCGTTCCAGTGTTGCGCACAGGTGAACTCCCGCTCCTGCACAGCCTTCTCATCATTCTCTTATGTCGGCCTTATCTCTTCATCACGCGCCGTCCTTACCTTGCGGCCATGTTCTTCACCTACCTGAGGCGCGAACTGCGCCGCCGCAGAAAGGCGGCCCTCGTCGTCGCCTCCGGGCTCGCCCTGGGCATCGCCCTGGTCATCGTGGTCAGTTCCGTGTCCTCGGGCATGGAGAAGGCCCAGGGCAAGGTCCTCCAGTCGCTGTACGGACTGGGTACGGACATGACGGTCACGAAGGCGGCAGCGGCTCAGACCGACACCACTGAACGCCCGCGATTCAACTTCGACGCCAACGACGGCGACGCCGAGCAGAGCAGCGACCGCGTCATGGTCCAGGGCTTCCAGACCCTGGCCTCGAACACGGTCACCAAGGTCGACTCGCAGGCGGGTGTCGCGGACTCCGTCGGCGGGCTGAGCCTCCAGGTCATCAAGGTCAACGGCCAGTTCCGGCAGGGCCAGTTCCAGCAGGACCAGGGCGCGAGCGCCGCACCCGGAGGCGGCGGTGGCGCCGGCGGCGACGGCGGCGGCAACGGCCAGCCGCAGGGCCGGGTTCAGGGCGGCGGCGCCGAGTTCGACGTCAACAACTACTCCGTCTACGGCACCGACGTCACCAAGCCGGACCTCGGCCCGCTGACCTCCTCCAAGATCACCAGCGGCCGTACGTTCACGACCTCCGAGACCGACGCCAAGGTGGTCGTCGTCGACAGCTCGTACGCCAAGGAGAAGAAGCTCAAGCTCAACGGCACCGTCACCATCAAGAGCGTCAAGTACAAGGTCATCGGCATAGCGACGCCGGAGAGCGGTGACGCCGCGGCCAACCTGTACATCCCGCTCAAGCAGGCGCAGACGCTCAGCGACTCCAAGGACAAGGTCACCACGATCTACGTCAAGGCGTCCGACTCGCAGCAGATCGACAGCGTCAAGAGCACCATCCAGAAGAACATCTCGGGGACGACGGTGACCACCTCCGCCGACCTCGCGAGCACCGTCTCCGGTTCCCTGTCGACCGCCTCCGACCTCGCCTCGAACGTGGGCAAGTGGCTGTCCGTCGCGGTGCTCGTCGCCGCGTTCCTGGTCGCCGGTCTCCTCACCTCCTCGGCCGTCTCCCGCCGCGTGCGCGAGTTCGGCACCCTGAAGGCGCTCGGCTGGAAGTCGGGCCGGGTGACCCGCCAGGTCGTCGGCGAGGCCATCGTCAACGGACTGGTCGGCGGCGTCCTCGGTATCGCGCTCGGCCTCGCAGGCGCCTTCGTCGTGACCGAGATCAGCCCCACCCTCCAGGCGGAGCTGGGCAGTTCGGGCGGCGGAGCGGGCGGTGGCGGCGGTCCTGGCGGCGGCGGTCCCGGTGGCGGCGGCTTCGGCGGCGCCCGGCAGAGCGCGTCCCAGGCCCTCGACGTCGCGCTCACCGCGCCCGTCAGCGTCAACACCATCGTCGTCGCGGTCGGCCTCGCCGTCGCCGGCGGCCTGATCGCCGGTGCCTTCGGCGGCTGGCGCGCCTCCCGGCTGCGCCCCGCCGACGCCCTGCGCCGCGTCGAGTAGTCCGGCCCCGCACGGCTCACGCGGCCAACCCCCTCAGCAGAAGCAGGAGTTGTTCCATGTACGAACTCAGAGGCGTCACCAAGCGCTATGCGCGGGGCAGGGACACCGTCGACGCGCTCGCCGGCGTCGACCTGACCATCGCGGACGGCGACCGGCTGGTCATCCAGGGCCCCACCGGTGGCGGAAAGTCCACCCTTCTCCAGATGCTCGGCGGACTCGACCGGCCCACCGCCGGCAGCGTCGAACTCGACGGCATCGATATGGCCAAGCTGTCCGAGGCGCGGCTCACGAAAGTACGCGCCGAGAACATCGGATTCGTTTTCCAGAGCTTCAACCTGATTCCCACGCTCACCGCCCAGGAGAACGTGGAGACCGCTCTCGTACCCCTCGGTGTGAAGACGAAGGACCGGCGGCAACGGGCCGCCGACGCACTGGAGTCGGTGGGTCTGGCGGAGCGGCTCGGGCATCTGCCCGCCGAGCTCTCCGGCGGTCAGCAGCAACGCGTCGCGATCGCCCGCGCGCTGGTCAAGCAGCCGAAGGTGCTGCTCGCCGACGAGCCGACGGGCAACCTCGACGAGTCGATGCGCGACGAGATCATGGACGTACTGGAAACCATGTGGAAGGAGCACGGGCTCACTTTCATCATGGTCACGCACGACTCCTCGATCGCTAAAAAAGCCCCGCGGCTCGCCACGATCCGCAAGGGGAAAATCACCGTCAAGGAGAACGCGGGGGCGTAGCGGAACGCGACAGGGGGGCGCGGGAGTGGGCCGGAATGAGCCGGTCAACTCTTCGTCGAACTCCCTCTATTGAGAAGCCGATCACCCCCCGGGCATAATTGCTGTTCCGGGGGGTGCACGCACATGCGTGCGGAAGGTCCCCCGACCGGACGAATGGGGATTCGTCCGGATCTCATCTCAGGGGGAGTTTTGCGCAGACAAGTGAAAAGAGCGTGCCTCGCGACCGTCGCCACGGCGGCCGCGGTGGCGCTGGCGGCGGGAATGACCAGCCCGGCGTCGGCGGAGCACGCGAGCGGCGCGTCCGCGTCCGGCCAGGCGGCGAAGGCGAAGCAGGCGGCGGAGAAGGCCGAGCGGCACATCACGCTGATCACCGGGGACCGGGTCGCCGTCGACGCCAAGGGCCGGGTCGTCGGCGTCGAGCGCGCCGAGGGCCGCGAGAACATACCCGTCAAGATCCGCAAGGCCGCCGGCCACACCCTCGTGGTGCCGGCCGACGCGCAGCGGCTGATAGCCACCGGCAAGCTCGACCAGCGGCTCTTCGACATCACCGAGCTGAACACGGCGGCCGGCCGCAAGTCCCAGAAGCAGGGCCTGAAGGTCATCGTCGGCTACCGCGGCACGGCCGCGGCGGCCAAGGACGACGTCCGCGACGCGGGCACCCTCCGCAGGACCCTCAAGTCGCTCAACGCCGACGCGGTCGTGACGCCCAAGCAGGACGCGGCCGAGCTGTGGCACGCGGTCACCGAGGACGGCGCCACCGCCTCCGGCGTCGCGCACATCTGGCTGGACGGCGTGCGCACGGCCAGCCTCGACAAGTCCGTGCCGCAGATCGGCGCCCCCAAGGCGTGGGCGGCCGGTTACGACGGCACGGGCGTGAAGATCGCCGTCCTGGACACCGGGGTCGACGCGGCCCACCCGGACCTCAGCGGTCAGGTGGTCGAGTCCAAGAACTTCTCCACCGCGCCCGACGCCACCGACAAGTACGGCCACGGCACGCACGTCGCCTCCATCGCGGCGGGCACGGGCGCCAAATCGAACGGCAAGTTCAAGGGGGTCGCGCCCGGCGCGAAGATCCTCAACGGCAAGGTCCTGAACAACGAGGGCTCCGGCGACGACTCCGGCATCCTCGCGGGCATGGAGTGGGCGGCCGAGCAGGGCGCCGACATCATCAACCTCAGCCTGGGCGGCGCTGACACCCCCGAGATCGACCCGCTCGAGGCCGAGGTCAACAAGCTGTCCGAGGAGAAGGGCATCCTCTTCGCGATCGCCGCGGGCAACGAGGGCTCCGGCGAGCAGACCATCGGCTCCCCGGGCAGCGCGGCCGACGCGCTCACCGTCGGCGCGGTCGACGGCAGCGACAAGCTGGCCTCCTTCTCCAGCCGCGGCCCCGGCCTGGACGGCGCCGTCAAGCCGGACGTCACGGCTCCCGGCGTGGACATCACCGCGGCCTCCGCCGCCGGCAACGTCATCGCCGAGGAGGAGGGCGAGAGCCCGGCCGGCTACCTGACCATCTCCGGTACGTCGATGGCGACCCCGCATGTCGCGGGCGCGGCGGCGATCCTCAAGCAGCAGCACCCCGACTGGACGTTCGCGGAGCTCAAGAGCGTGCTGACCGGCTCCGCCAAGGGCGGCGCGTACACGCCGTTCCAGCAGGGCTCGGGCCGGATCCAGGTCGACAAGGCCATCGCGCAGACCGTGTTCGCCAAGACGTCCTCGGTGAGCTTCGGCGTCCAGCAGTGGCCGCACACCGACGACACCCCGGTGACCAAGCAGATCACCTACCGCAACCTCGGCGCGGCCGACGTCACCCTGAACCTCACGGCGACGGCCACCAACCCCTCCGGCCAGGCGGCTCCCGCGGGCTTCTTCACGCTGGGCGCGACCTCGGTCACCGTCCCGGCGGGCGGCGAGGCCTCCGTCGACCTGACGGTCGACTCGAAGCTGGGCGGCACCACGGACGGCGCGTACTCCTCGTACGTGACGGCGACCGGCGGCGGCCAGAGCGTGCGCACGGCGGCGGGTGTGCAGCGCGAGGTGGAGTCCTACGACGTCACCGTGAAGTACCTGACGCGCGCGGGTGAGCAGCCCATCCACCTGACCGACCTGTGGGCCTACTCGGGTGCGGCGAACGGGCGGGACTTCTACCGCGAGGGCACCGGCGCCACCGACACGTTCCGGGTGCCCAAGGGCTCCTACGTCCTGGACGCCCTGCTGGTGAAGGACCTCGTCGAGGCCGAGGGCGGCGTGGACTGGCTGGTCCAGCCCAAGCTGAGCGTCACCAAGGACACCACGGTGACGATCGACCAGCGCACCGCCAAGGGCGCCGACATCACCGTGCCCGACGCGGCGGCGAAGCAGATTCTGGGTTCCGTCTCCTACATGTACGACCCCGCGGGCGTCGGCGTCGGTCTCACCATGGGCTCCTTCAAGGACCTGCGGGTGGCGCACGTCGGCCCGGCGATCACCTCGGGTCTCAGCCAGAGCTGGTCGGGCACCTGGACGAAGGGCGCCGCCACCGAGTACGACATCCTCACCGGCGGCAAGGTCACCACGCTCCAGGGCGCCAAGGTCAAGCACTACAAGGCGAGTGAACTCGCCACGGTGAAGGCGAACCTGGGCGCCTCGGCGACGGGGAAGACGGGTGCGATCTCCGCCTACGGCGAGCTGGCGAACGACTTCTCCCTCGGTGCCGAGGTCGCGCAGAAGCTGCCCGGCACCCGGACGATCCACCTGTCCACCGGTGACCAGGCGAAGTGGGGCCTTGTCTTCGTCCAGTACGGGCCCACCTCCCCGGAGGGCTTCCCGACCGCCGAGATCGTCTACACCCTGGACGACTCGCGGACCTTCGCGGCGGGCAAGACGTACACGGAGACGTTCAACACCGGCGTCTTCGGCCCGAAGCTCAGCAGCCTGTACGGGGTCTACCGCAGCGACGACTACCTGTACGGCTACCTGCCGCTGTTCGCCGACCGCTCCGGGCACGGCGGGGACTCGCTCTACACCTCGGTGAAGACGATCCTGTACCGCAACGGCACCAAGATCGCCGAGGCGGCCGATCCGCTGAGCGGCGGCGGCCAGTTCAAGGTGCCGGCGGCGGACGCCGAGTACAAGCTCTCCACGTCCATCACGCGCTCCTCGAAGGTGGCCGCGGCCTCCACGAAGATCAACGCGAGCTGGACGTTCCGTTCCAAGAAGGTCGCCGACGCGAAGCTGCCGATCTCCACGGCGCGCTTCGGCTCCACGGTCTCCCTGGACACCCGGGTCACCGCGGGCAGGACGGCGACCGTCCCGGTCACCGTCCAGGGCGCGGCGGCGGGCTCCAACCTCAAGTCCCTCGCGGTGTACGTGAGTTACGACGGCGGCACGAAGTGGACCAAGGTGACCGTCAAGAACGGCAAGTTCACCATCAAGAACCCGGCCAAGGGCAAGAGCGTCTCCTTCAGCGCCAGGATCGCCGACAAGAAGGGCAACAAGTCGACGGTCTCGGTCTTCAACGCGTACTACGGCAAGTGAGCCTGTACGTGAGGTGAGCCCGTACGTGAGGTGAGCCTGTACGTGAGGTGAGCCTGTACGTGAGGTGAGCCCGTACGCGAGGTGAGCCTGTACGCGGGGTGAGCCGACAGCGAACGGCCCGTCGGAGGGAAGCCTCCGGCGGGCCGTTCGTGTTTGTGTGGGGCCATGACTGTTCAGACCGTCGAGTACATCCGGTACCGCATCCCCGAGGAGCAGTCGCCGCAGTTCCTCGCCGCCTACACCCGTGCCGCCGTCCAGCTGGCGGCGGCGCCTCAGTGCGTCAGTTACGAACTCGCGCGCAGCGAGGAGGACTTCGAGAACTTCATTCTGCGCATCATCTGGACATCGACCGAGAACCACCTCGAAGGCTTCCGCGAGTCGGAGCTGTTCGAGGACTTCCTCGCAGAGATCCGCCCCTACGTCCCCAGCATCCAGGAGATGCGCCACTACAAGCCGACGGCGGTACGGGGGCAGGGCGCGGCCGTTCCCACGCTGTACGCCTGGGCGGGCGGCGCCGAGGCCTTCGCCCGCCTCACCGAGGTCTTCTACGAGAAGGTCCTCAAGGACGACGTCCTGGCACCGGTGTTCGCCGGCCTGGCCTCCGAACACGCCGAGCACGTCGCGCTCTGGCTCGGCGAGGTCTTCGGCGGCCCGGCCGCCTACTCCGAGACGCAGGGCGGCCACGGGCACATGGTCGCCAAGCACCTAGGCAAGGGCATCACCGAGGTCCAGCGCCGCCGCTGGGTCAACCTCCTCCAGGACGCCGCCGACGAGGCGGACCTCCCCACCGACGCCGAGTTCCGCTCGGCCTTCGTCGCCTACGCGGAATGGGGCACACGCCTGGCCGTGCAATTCTCCGGCCCCGACGCGGTGCCCCCGGCGGAACAGCCGGTCCCACGCTGGACGTGGGGGGCGGCGCCGCCGTATCAGGGGTGACTTCAGTTCGTCCGGCAATTGAGGACGACGCCGTTCGGGCCGATGGCCGGGCGTCAGGGACGGCACCTCCCCGGCGCTGGACGCGAGGGCGGGGGCTCAAGGAGTCCTGCGGCGGTGACGCAGCGCCCAAATGGGTCCGCGTCCCGCTTTCGGCCAGGTCGAGTGCGTTCCGCAGAGGGCGACCGCGCCTGGGGTCCGCCTGCGGCCGTGGGGGTCGTCCACCTGAAGGCGAAGGCTCCTGCTGCTAGCCGGCCTTCCAGCCGCCCTGCCTCGAACCCTTCCTGCGCGATGCTCAAGTCCGGCGAGCTGACCGCCTGAAGAGTCCGGGCCGGCGGATGAACTCGTACTGCTGGGAGCGTGGGTCGTAACTGAAGCCGGAGAACGGCCAAGTGAGGCGCAACCAACTGTCGACGGTGTCGTACAGCGGTGCGTCCAGGTGGGCGTGGTCCTCGCGTACCCAGGAGCGGACGACCGCGTGGCCCGGACGGTTCGATGGGTAGATGTACACGCAGCCGATGACATCGTCCTCCTCGTCCATCGCGGAATACGTAAATCCGGTCCGGTCGTGGAAATCCGCGGTGTGCTGGACGAGATCGTTCATGTTCTCGTCGATCGTCATGGAGATCGGCCAGCTGTACTTCTCGAAACCGGGGGTGCGCCGGATGTGTTCCATGCTCGTGGTCCAGGCACGGTAATCACGTTCGTTGTGCTCGGGACGAAGCGGGACCAGGCGGAACTTTCCGTCGTCGTATCCCTCGGGCACCTCGAAGTTCGCGGGCACGAATGGGTCGCTCACCAATGCATCTCTCCCACCTCTCCTGGAGGTCACGTCCGCTGACTGGTCCATCCGAAGGCACCCCATCTTGGAAGATCTGAATCCTGGAAGATCCGACGGAACCTCAAATCACCGGTCGGGTCCTGCGGTGACCGCTGCGGATCTCGGTGTTGGGTTATCTGCGTCAGCATACCAACGGGGGCCGTTGTCGCCTCCCTGCTCCACCGGGTCACATCGGCTTCGCGTGGGACCAATCACGGTTGAACTGACGGAGCGTCGAGTGCAGGTAGAGCGGTTCGATGGTTACGCCTCCCTGGGCGTCCGGGCGCTCGATGGACATATAAGCCCAGACCCCGTCTGGAGAGATGTTGTCCTGGTGGCGCTCCCAAAGGATCGGCTCCTGGCGTTTGATCAACGGCAGGTCGAGGTCCAGGATGCAGACCGAGCTGACCAGTTCCTGGTCGAGGGAACGAAATTGCAGCAGGTCCTGGGAGAGTTCTCCGGGAACGCCGCTGCGGATCACCAACTTCCGGAACGACTGGACGGCGGGGATCCATGTCTCGCGATCGCCGTAGAGCAGGTACTGGTACGGGCGGAGAAGGCGCAGGTTGTCGGAGACCACTTCGAAGAACGCGCCCGGCTCGCCGTCCTGGGTGTCCGACTGGAACTTCCTGGTCATGATGCGCATCTGAGTGATGCACGCTTCCAGGCCGATCGCTTCGGAGTCGGTCACGAAGCCCACCGGTCCCCAGCCCTCGGTCTCCTCGGCCAGGGCACGGGCGACGTCATCAATCTTTGCCTCAAGGCGGCGGCTGATCCGGGTGAACATGTCCAGGTGTCGCCCGCTGAGGTCACTCGATTCGACGATGGCGCGCCGGATCTGGGCCCGCAGGCCGACCGGGTCCTGGGGGGCCTCCAGGCGCGGCCGTTCCCCGAACACCAGGTAGTCCAGGCTGACGTTGAAGAAGCTGGCGATGCCGAGGAGGGTTTCGAAACTGGGTTTGATACGCCCGTGCAAGTAGTGCGAGATGGTCGCCTCGTTGACGCCGAGGGCACGGGCCAGCTTTTTCCTGTTCCCGGCTAGTGCCGGGCTGTCCAGCAGACTGCGCAGGGATGCCTGGAACACAACAGGACGTGGCTCTGACGTCATGGTCACTACCTCAACGCAGGACGATTCCCGCCGTCGGCGGAACCTGGCTCTATCCACGCTATAGGTCGTCGTCTCCTCAGTACAGAAGGGAGTTGATGAATCGTGATATTCGCCCTTACCGTGAAATCAGAAGGGCCGGGGAGGCAGTCATGATCCGTTTGAGGGGCCGTTTACTGCGATCACGACGGATGCGCCGTCGGCTGGCAGTATCCGCTGTCGCACTGGTAATGGCGCTTCCTCTGTTGGTGCGACCGGAGTTGTGGCAGTACCTCACAGCTGCACTTCTCGTACATGATCTCATTCTGCGACTGCGCGGTGGCGAGGATGAGGATCCGGAAATTCCGGACCCGATGCCAGGGCTATGTCCTGGGGAAGAAGAGCAAAATGAAAACACGAGGCAGGCTTCCGAATCTGACTCAGTACGAGCGTCTGGGTATCGATTGTGAGTTCAATCTGGCCGACGGTCATGCCCATCAGTTCCAGGACCGGGTGCAGCAGTTGATCATCCAGCAGCTTCCATTGCTCTTCTCAGAGAGTGAGAGGCACTCGCAGTGGGATCTCGAACAGGAATTCCAGCGGCGTTTCTATGGGCTGGCCGGCCAGTCGACCGCGATCGACCGACCGCACACGCTGCTGTGTCAGTCGGCGTCCATGTCCATCGACCTTGTCGCGGCCTTCCTCAGTGCCCGGGGGACCCCGGTCGGCCTGCTGCAGCCCTGCTTCGACAACCTGTCGGGGATCCTGCGGCGGCGCGGGGCAGCACTGCGCCCGGTCGCGGAGCGCGAACTCACCGGCCCAGGACTGGAGCGGTTGCTCGGACCTTCTGGACCGGGTGCGCTCTTCCTGACGTTGCCCAACAACCCCACGGGATTCGCACTGAGCGAGCCGGAGTTCGTCCACCTCGTCCAGCGGTGCGCTGCGACCCGTACCCTTGTTGTCGTCGACTGGACTTTCCGCTTCTACGGCGACTATGAGCGGTGGGACCAGTACGCGATTCTTGAGCGGTCCGGCGTCTCCTATCTATGTGTTGAGGACACCGGAAAGACCTGGCCGACCCTGGAAATGAAGTGCAGCATCCTGGCCACGAGCAGGGACTTGCACGAGTCCCTGTACGAGCTGCACAACGACATGTTGCTCAACGTGAGTCCGTTCGTGCTCCATCTGATGAGCCGATACCTGGAGGACTCAGGGCGCCGCGGCCTGGAGGCGACAGTACGGCGGCTGGTCAGGAGGAACCGTGCCGTTCTGCGGCGGACTCTTGCAGGAACGGTGCTGGCCCCGGCCCAGCCCGCCCCGACCATCAGCGTGGAGTGGACACACATCATCTCACCGACGCTGACCGCCCTCGATGTGGTGAGGCTCCTCGGCGAGGCGGGGGTCGGGATTCTGCCCGGCGATCACTTCTACTGGGACGACCCGGCGATCGGCTCCAGGTATGTGCGATTCGCACTCGCTCGCGATCCGGCTGTGTTCGCGGCTGCTTGTGCCCGGATGCGCGCCGTGCTGATCGCCGACTCGCTACCGCAGCGGACCGGTGCGGCATGAAGATTGTCCACCTGGACGAGCCGACGTATCTGCCCGAGGTATGGAGGCTGCGATTCGCCGAGCTGGGCGACTTCGAGGTTTTCGACGACCGACCCGATCCCCGTACCGCCGCCGCCCGGCTCAGTTGTGCCGACGCCGCCGTCGTGGAGTGGACGAAGCTGGACGCCGACTTGCTGGCCAAGGTGAGCCGACTGCGGTACATCACCCTGGTGACCAGCAGCTTCGACATGATCGACCTGTCGGCCGCGCAGGCTCGCGGGATCACCGTGGCGCACTGCCCCGACTACTCGTGCCAGGCGGTGGCCGAGCACACGTTCGCTCTGTTGCTCGCGGTCAGCCGTCGGCTGGTGGCGGCCGATATCGCGGTACGTCAGGGGGCGAGCCACCTCTACCGGCCCTTTCTCGGCCGGCAACTCAGAGGCGTAACGCTGGGACTGTTGGGCACCGGACGGATTGCCACAGCCGTCGCCCGGATCGCCGGCGGCTTCGGCATGCGCGTGATCGGCACCAACCGAACCGGCACCGCCGTTCCCGGCATTACCCCGGTTCCCCTCAAGGACCTGCTGCGCTGTAGCGACGTCCTGTCGTTGCATCTGCCGCTCACGCCTGCTACCAGACACATTCTCAGCGCTGACCGGCTGGCCGCGCTTCGGCCCACGGCGGTGCTTGTCAACACCTGCCGGGGCTCCCTCGTCGACCAGGCGGCTCTTGTCGGCATGCTCGCGGACGGCCGACTGGCGGGCGCCGCACTGGACGACCTCACTGAGGACGACGTCGATCGGTTGCGCAGCCTCGACAATGTCGTGCTGAGCCCGGGTATCGCCTGGTACACCGACGTCGCTCGCATGGCCAATCTCGCCGAGATCCACCACAACCTGCACTCATACCTCGCCGGGCGGCCTGCCAACGTACTTGTCGCGCCCGTCGGTTGACAGGATCACGCGCCAACCAATTCGTCGACATTCGGCACGGGCATTCCGGGAGGGGTGCCGCCGGAGGACCCGCGGCAGCGGTTGCTAAACAGCCCCTGCCCGCGTTGCGTCGCGGCCCCAGCTGCCCAGTAGGCGGAGCGCCTCGGCCGAGGGGGAGCCCGGCTCGGCGTGGTAGGTGATCAGCATCTGGTCGCTGTCGCCGGTCAGTTGGAAGGACTCGAACTGGAGGGCGAGGTCGCCCACCAGCGGATGCCGCAGCCGCTTCACGCCGTACGTCTTCTCCTTCACGTCGTGCGTGGCCCACAGCCGCCGGAACTCCTCGCTCTTCACGGAGAGTTCGCCGACCAGGGCGGACAGCCGGGGATCGTCCGGGTAGCAGCCCGCCTCCATGCGGAGCATGCAGACGATGTCGATCGCCTTCTGCTCCCACTCCACGAACAGCTCCTGGTACTCGGGCTTGAGGAACACCATCCGCGCCCAGTTCCGGTCCTGCGGCGGCACCTCCGACCAGTCGCCGAACACGGCCGCGGCCATCTGGTTCCACACCAGGACGTCGGTCCGCCGCCCGGTGATGTACGCCGGCACCCCGTCCAGCGTGTCGATCAGCTGCCGCAGCGCACCGCGCACCTGCTGCGGCCTGGCCCCCTGCTTCTTCTTGTGCTGCTTCGGCTTGGCCAGGTGGGTGAGATGCGCGTGCTCGGCGTCCGAGAGCCGCAGCGCGCGCGAGATCGCGCCGAGCACCTCCGCCGACACGTTCTGTCCGTTGCCCTGCTCAAGGCGCGTGTAGTACGCCACCGACACCCCGGCCAGCTGCGCCAGCTCCTCGCGGCGCAGCCCCGGCACCCGGCGGTGCCGGCCGAAGTCCGGCATCCCCACGTCCTCGGGCTTCAGCCGGGCCCGGCGCGTACGCAGGAACTCGCTGAGCTCGGCACGCCGGTCCAGCGGAGGCCCCGCCGCACCGGCGGGCTGCTGAGAAGGCTCTGGTTCCATGCCTCCAGTATTCACCGTATCCACGGTCGTACGCCGCTGAGCCTGACCCGGTCAGTAGTAGGACCAGCGAACGTACGCAAAGCCGTGACCTGGGTGAATGCCGGGCGGCCCGGCACGCTGGACGTCGTACCCGGTCGAAAGGTCAGAAGGCAGCCGGGTACACGACCACTCCTTAGGAGAACCCCGGCATGACCACTGTTGCTGCGTACGCCGCTCCCGCCTCCAAGGCGCCCCTGGAGCGCACCACGATCGAACGGCGCGAGGTCGGTGAGTTCGACGTCCTGATCGACATCAAGTTCGCCGGTATCTGTCACTCGGACATCCACCAGGCCCGCGAGGGCTGGGGCGAGGCCATCTTCCCGATGGTCCCGGGTCACGAGATCGCCGGAATCATCACCGAGGTCGGCTCCGGTGTCACCAGGTTCAAGGTCGGCGACCGGGCGGGCGTCGGCTGCATGGTCGACTCCTGCCGCGAGTGCGACAACTGCAAGGCGGGCCTGGAGCAGTACTGCGTCAAGGGCAACATCCCGACGTACAACGGCATCGGCGTGGACGGCACGCCCACCTACGGCGGCTACTCCACGCACGTCGTCGTCGACGAGAACTACACCGTCCGCATCCCCGAC
Organism: Streptomyces sp. NPDC088747; assembly: GCF_044751025.1. NCBI lineage: Bacteria > Bacillati > Actinomycetota > Actinomycetes > Kitasatosporales > Streptomycetaceae > Streptomyces > Streptomyces sp. NPDC088747. The sequence goes on along the minus strand of NZ_JBIVKZ010000003.1, from coordinate 512,527 downwards.
GGCCTCGCCCTCGACGTGGCCGCCCCGCTGCTCTGCGCCGGCATCACCACGTACTCCCCGCTGAAGCACTGGAACGCCGGTCCCGGCAAGAAGGTCGCCGTCCTCGGCATGGGCGGCCTCGGCCACATGGGCGTCAAGATCGCGCACGCGCTCGGCGCCGAGGTGACCGTCCTGTCCCAGTCGCTCCGCAAGAAGGACGACGGCCTGAAGCTGGGCGCCGACCACTACTACGCGACCAGCGACCCGAAGACCTTCGAGGAACTGGCGGGCAGCTTCGACATCATCCTGTCGACCGTCTCGGCCCCGCTGGACTTCGGCGCGTTCCTCGCCCTGCTGAAGACGGACGGCGCCCTGGTGAACGTCGGCGCCCCCGAGGAGCCCGTCTCCCTCAACCTGTTCTCCCTGCTCAGCGGCCGCAAGACCCTCGCGGGCTCCGGCATCGGCGGCATCCAGGAGACCCAGGAGATGCTCGACTTCTGCGCCGAGCACGGCCTGGGCGCCGAGATCGAACTGATCGCGGCCTCCGAGATCAACGACGCCTACGAGCGGGTCCTCGCGAGCGACGTCCGCTACCGGTTCGTGATCGACACCGCCACGATCTAGTTCTCGGACATGCGAAATGAAGGGCGCCGACCGGTCCGTACGGGACCGGTCGGCGCCCTTTGCGCGATCTACCGCTCGGACTGCCGGCGGACCGCCGCCAGCAGACGCCGTACGCCGATGGCATGCCCTCCCGTTCCGACGGCGAGCCGCCGGTACAGGCGGCCCGCCAGGCCGGGGAAGGCGGCCCTGGTCTGGGCGCTCAGCCGGGTGCGGCCGGGGCCCGCGTGGTCGAGACGGAAGACCAGCGCGTAGACCGAGTAACGGTGGCGCCCTTCGAGGACCAGCTCGCGCCCCGGCACCGCGCTGACCACCCGGAACCCGGGGAAGGTCGCCCCGTCGCCGACGGGCCGCGGCCCGGACGCCGTACGGTCGGCGCATCCGACCAGCCGCGCGTACCCGGCCGCGCGGGGCCGCGAGAAGGAACGGTCCAGCGTCTCGCCCAGACCCCGCCAGACGTCCTCGGCCTCCGCCGCGACCACCGTGACGTGCTCATCGACGTACGGCAGCGAAGCGTTCCCCACGGTGCCTCCCGAGACGGATACCGGCGTGACAGCCCGACCGAGTCTCCATGGTCGAGCGGAACGGAGATTGAACGCCCAATTGCCGCGCCCTAGGATCCGGGGTGGTCCAGGGGACCGGTGGACGGGGGCCTCGGGCGGTGATCCGGAGGGGGGCCGGGCCGTACCTGGTGTGGCGGAGCGGACCCTGACAGGGAGTGATTGCCCATGACGACGACCGACGTGCCCGGTGCGGAGTTGACCGCGGCGGAGGCCGCGGCCCTGGCGGCGGTTGACGAGCAGGCGATAGCGCGAACCCTCCTTGAGCTGATGGCCATCCCGAGCGTGACGGGGAGCCCGGCCGAGTCCGAGGCGCAGCACCATCTCGCGGGACGGCTGGAGCGGTTGGGGCTGGACGTCGACCTGTGGTCCATGGACCTGCCCGCCCTGCTGGCGCATCCCGGATTCCCCGGCTCGGAGGTGCCGCGGGAGGAGGCGTGGGGGCTCGCGGCGGTCACCGAGGACGGCGGGGACGGGCCGACGCTGATCCTCCAGGGGCACGTGGACGTCGTACCGCCCGGTGACCCGGAGGCATGGGACGGCGACCCGTTCGTGCCGAGGGTGGTCGGGGACACCGTCCACGGCCGGGGCGCGTGCGACATGAAGGCCGGTCTGGTGGCCCACCTCGCCGCGCTGGCCGCGATCCGGGCGAGCGGGGTGCGGCTGCGCGGCCGGATCGCGGTGCACTTCGTGGTGGGCGAGGAGGACGGCGGACTCGGTGCGTTCGGCACACTCCAGCGGGGTCACGGGGGCGACGCCTGCATCATCACCGAGCCGACCGCGGGCACGCTGGTGACGGCGAACGCGGGCGCGCTGACCTTCCGTATCGCCGTTCCCGGGCTGGCCGCGCACGCCAGTTCCCGCGACGCCGGGGTCAGCGCCATCGACGCGTACCTGCCCGTCCACCACGCGCTGGCCCGCCTGGAGGCCGAGCGGAACACCGACCCCGACCCCCTCATGGCCGAGTACGCCATTCCCTACGCGCTGTCCGTAGGCACGGTCCGCTCCGGCGACTGGGTCAGCAGCGTGCCCGATCTCCTGGTCGCCGAGGGCCGGTTGGGCGTACGCCTCGACGAGGAGCCCGCGGACGCCCGCGCCGCCCTGGAGACCAGGGTCGCCGAAGCCTGCGCCGCCGATCCGTGGCTGCGTGACCATCCGGCGACGGTCACCTGGTCCGGGGGCCAGTTCGCCGCCGGACGCCTGCCGGCCGGAGACCCACTCCGCGACGTCGTACGAAACGCCGCGCAGGCCGTCACCGGCGGCACCCCCGCCCCACGCGAACGCGGCGCCCCCTACGGCAGCGACCTGCGCCTCTACACCGGCGCCGGCATCCCCACCCTCCAGTACGGCCCCGGCGACATCCGCGTCGCCCACAGCACCCGGGAACACGTCACCCTCTCCGAGATCACGCACGTCACACGGACGTTGGTGCTGAGCGCGCTTCGGGTGGTGGGGACGGGGTGAGCGGGCTGACGTAACGCTCCTACGGGCCGTAGGAGTTGGGCCCCGGGGGGCTGGTGAGGACGGACCCGTGACGGGACACGCGGATCCAGCGGGGGCGGGTGACTACGGCGACGGCATCAGGCCGGACATCACGGCGAGCGGCAGCGACGGATTGGCGGCCGCCGCTTCCGCCACCTGCCAATCGGTATCGGTGAGCAACTCCGTGATGACCGGCGCCGGGAGCGCCGGATGACCGGCCGCGATGGATCTCGCCTGCCAGTCCGCCAGGCAGGCGAACAGTGCGGTCGCCGTGGCGTTGCGATGACGGGCGACCTCGCGGAACACCTTCCGCACAGAGGGCTCGTGCCGGGTCAGATCCGTCAGCAGTTCCGGGCTCGCCTGCGGGTTGGTGGCCACCTTGGCGAGGACCCGGACTCCGTGCCGGTCGACCATGGCGCGCAGTTGCGCTTCGGAGAGGCCAGGGTGCGGAGCGACGGACTTGACGACCTTGGCGTCGGGGTCCGTGGCCAACTCGTCGCGGATCACCGTCGGCAGATCGCGCCGCAGGGCAACGAGCATCCGTGCGGCTGGAATCGGGGACCGCGCCAGCTCGCGAACCTCGTCGGCCGACGCAACGGCGATCCGGGGTAGCGGAGTTGGGCCGATCCTGGTGGTGCGGGCCAGGTCGGTGAGCACGTCGAGCGGTATCCGCGGGTTGTCGGCCAGAGCGCGCCGCACGAAGGGCTCGCGGTCGTCGGCCAGTGCGCGGATCAGGTCGTCGGCGATGGCGGGGTTCGCGGCGATGTCCGCCCGGATACCGGGAGTCGCGTCCGCGGCGAGCCGCCCGTAGACCTCCGACGGCAGATCGGGGCGAGTGGTGAGCGCCCAGCGCAGGAGCGTCGAAGGATGGCCGGCGAAGCCGATGACGGCTTCGGTGGGTGTGGCCGTGTTCCCCAGCGCGGCCCGCAACATGTCGTGCACGGTGGACTCGTGGGAGCCGTCGCAGGACGCGCCCGGCGGCAGATCGCAGTCGGGGCGCGGGCAGTGCGGATCGTGCGCGTACGGTGTCTCCTCGCGGTCGCAGACCAGGCACCAGCGCGCCGGAGGCAACCCTTCGCCGCTGATCAGCGCGGCGAGTACGGCCGGGGGCGTGGCCTCGTTGGCCGCCACCGCTCGGCGGACCTCGGCGTGCGGATGCGCCGCCAGGGCCGCGGCCGTCTCCGGCGTCGTCCGCGACGCGAGTCCCGCGACGACCCGTGCGTCCGAGTCCGCCGCGAGCGCTGCCACCACGTCGACCGGAAGTCCGGCGCAGGCGGCCAGCCTCTCTCGACGTTCGACGACCGGATCGGCCGCCAGCAGGCGCGCCCATTCCGGATCGCCGGCGCCCTCGTCGAGCAGCGCGAGAGCGGCGTCCGGCTGAGCCGTGGGATCGATGTCGGCGGCGGTCAGCTTGCCCTCGTACACCAGCCGCACAGCGCTCTCCTCCACACGCGACGCCAACGCGACCGCCTGCGCTCGGCTGAGGTCCGCGCGACCGGCGAGCTCCACGGCGATGTCGGCGTCCGCCGTCGCGACCAGCCGGTCGACCAGCTCGGGCGGCAGGGCGGTGTTGGCGGCGAGCCCGCAGAGGACAGGATTCACGTGGGCATCCTGCCTGGACGGCGGCTCGGGGGCGAGAGGATTTCGCCGTGGGGGAGTGGTGGGGTGGAGGAGTGGTGGGGTGGGGGAGCGGTGGAGTGGGGGATCGGTGGGTGGCTCCGGGGAATCGACCCGGGCCCGTCCGGACCTGCCCGGTGCTCGTCGAGCCCTTCGGTACGGAGGGCCGGGCCACTGGTACGGAGAGCGGGGCCACGGGTACGGAGCGCCAGGCCACCGGTACGGAGGGCCAACCCATGTGCACCGAGGGCCAGTCCACCGGCACCGAAGGCCCGAGCGTCGGCTCCTGCGGCCGGTCGTCGCGGACGACGAGCGGCCCGTCTCCGACACGGCCCTCGTGCGACCTTTCCGGTCCCCGGGACCCGTCCCTAGACTCGGTCCATGGACAGTTCGGACCGTAGGACAGACCGCGCCGACCGGCTGATCGCGGCACCACCGGCGATCGTCTACGGCGCTCTCCTCGACCGGGAATCCCTGGAGGCCTGGCTGCCGCCGGACGGCATGCGGGGGCGGGTCGAGCGGTGGGATCCGCGGCCCGGCGGCGGGTTCAGGATGGTGCTCACCTACCTCGATGCCGGTGACAGTCCTGGCAAGACGTCGGACGCGACGGACGTCGTGGACGTCGAGTTCGCCGACCTGGTGCCGCCGATGCGCGTGGTGCAGCGGGCGGTGTTCGAGGCCGACGACCCTTCCTTCGCGGGCACCATGACGATGACCTGGCACCTCGCCCCCGTCGGCGACGACACGGAGGTGACCGTCACCGCCACGGACGTGCCGCCCGGCATCGACCAGGCGGCCCACGAGGCCGGGATCGCCTCCTCACTGGCCAACCTGGCGTCGCACGTGGAGGTGGCCGCCGGCTGAGCTCGCGTCGGCCGCGAGCCGCTTCTTGTCAGGGCTGACCGGGATACGGCGCGGCTGCCGGGGTGGTGGTTGGTGGCGCGGTCCGTTGTCGGACGGAGGACCGCCGGGTCATGGACGCAGGTGGGCCAGCAGATCGTCCGAGGCGGCGTAGGGGCGTTCCTGGGGCAGCAGCCGGGCGGCGGAGTCGAGGTCGCCGCCGCTGACCAGCGCGTGGATCTCGTGGGCGAGCGGCGTCACATCGCGGACGGTGACCGTCCAGTCGTCCGCGTAACGCCGTACCGCCTCCCCCGAGAGACCGAGTTGCAACGACCGGTACGGCAGGGGGTTCAGGCGCAAGTCCCGTTCCGGATCCCACTGGACACGAGCGGGCGCCCGCCTCAACTCACGTTGCCAGGCGGCGAGATCGGGATGCGCCCCCCGCACAAAACTCGACAGACACGCGTGCCGCAACGCCCACTCGAACCCGTCACGCGTGATCTCCACCGCCAGCACCGTCTCCTGGCCTTCCTTCCTCCCCCAGCCGCAGCGGTACATCATCCACAGAAAGCTGGGCTTGATCCACGTCATCCGGTCCCGCTTCCACGGGCTGACGAACCGGCCCTCGCGGGCCGCGGGCAGGCCGATTTCGGGGGAGTACGCCTGGTAGACGGTGATCGTGGATTCCGTGTGGAGCGCGCGGATCCCGCGGTGCGGTTGTTCCATGGCGTACAGCCTGGGCCGGACCGGTCCGGACAGCTACCGGTTTTCCACCGTCACCGGACGGGTATTCCGGCTTGTGGGTTCACTTCAGCAGCCACTTCAATGGGCCCGTGGACATGGCATCGAGGGACCATGGCAGGACTGTCGCCGGACGTGTCTCGCTCGACGCCGTCATCGCGCAACTCGGCCGTGAGAGGCCGGTATTCCACTCCGAGGCCGACCTTCAGCACAGTTTCGCCCGGACGATGTGGGAGCTGGCGCGGGAAGTCCACTCCAGGCTTGAGGTACCGCAACGGCTCCTTGGCAGGGCCGAGTACCTGGACCTGCTGTGCATCGGTCCCTCGGCCCGTACCGCGATCGAGTTCAAGTACTTCACCCGGAAATGGACGGGCACGGCGGGCACTCCGGCCGAGGACTACGCCCTGAAGGGGCATGCCGCCACGGACCTCGCTCGCCTGCACTTCGTACGGGACATAGCCCGACTGGAACGCTTCTGCCACCGGGCCGACCAGAACGGTCTTGCCGTCATGCTGACCAATGACGCGTCCCTGTGGATTCCGCCTGGCAACGGCCGTGCGCAGACCCGGGATCGGGACTTCCGGATCCACGAGGGCCGCGAACTCGCCGGTACCCTCCTGTGGGCCGAGGGCGCCTACCGGCCGAACACCTGCGTGCTGCGAGGTGCGTACTCCCTCGGCTGGCAGCCGTACTCCGAACTGGGCGGAACAGGCGGTGAGTTCCGCTACCTCGCCGTGTCCGTCGGACCGGCGCCGGGCGGGGCTGACGACATGCGTGAGCGTGCCCAGCGGCGCCTCCGCACTGAAGTGCTGCGCGGCGCACCGGGGATGGCTACCGTCGCGACATGACGTCCGTCGACGAGTGGAACCGGGAGTTCCGTCATCGTGTCCGGGCAGCAGGGTCAGGTGGGCCAGGCAGGTCAGCGGGATCAGCGCCATGAGCTGGGTGAGTTCCTGCGCAGTCGCAGGGAGCGGCTCAGGCCGGACGAGGTCGGGCTGCCCACGACCGGTCGCCGTCGCACCCCGGGGCTGCGCCGGGAGGAACTCGCGTTGCTCGCCGGTATCAGCGCCACCTGGTACACGTACCTGGAACAGGGGCGGCAGATCCGGGCCTCGGAACAGGTACTGACCGCCCTCGCCCGCGCACTGCGGCTGGAGCGGCACGAGCACGACCACCTCCTCCAATTCGCCGGCCACCTGCGGGCGGACGACGTCGAGGAGCGCGAGTCGCTCACGGCCGACGTGGCAGCCGTCCCCATGCTGCTGGGGCCGAACCCGGCGTACATCATCGGCGGCAACTACGACGTGCTCAGTCACAACCCGGCGGCCGACCAACTGTTTTCCGGGCTCGTCACCGAGGAGGAGAGGCCCGCCAACTTCGTCCGCTGGACGTTCCTCGAACCAGCCGCCCGGCACGTCGTGGTCGACTGGGAACGCGAGGCCCGTGGCCTGCTCGCCCGCCTTCGGGTGCTGGCCGCGCGCCATCCCCGCGACCCGAGGTACAGCCGGCTGGTCGACGAGTTGCAGGACGGCAGCCCGGAAGCGCGTGACTGGTGGTCCCAGTACGACGTACAGGCCCGGCACAGCGGGCGGAAACGGCTGAGGCGTCCGGGACGTGGCCCGGTCGAGTACGCGTACACCGCCTTCCACCTCGCCGAACAGCCGGAACAGACACTGGTGGTCTACCTCGAAAGCACCGATCCGGCATCATCGGCCGACGCGGGGCGACACCGAACCGTGTGAGCGTCCGCCCGCGCAGGCACCGGTAGCCTCTGCCCGCTGTTTCCCGCCTTCTTTCCTGATCTTCACGTGCCCGAGCCGTGGGAGTCTTGGCGGTTGTCTGGGATGGGTCGTGCGCGCGGCCGCACCACACTGCCCCGCCCGGCCGGCATCGCGCTCCAGCCGTGAGGAAGCCATGGACCACAACGCCCTCGACGAAGCCCCGCACCGCGCGGCCCCCGGCAGATCCGCCCGGGGTACCGCGCGCGTCCGTGCGGGCCTGGGCGTCGCCGCCGTACTCGCCGTCGCCGTTCCCTCCCTGATGCCGACCGCCGCGCAGGCCGACCCCGCGAGCCGCGCGGCGACCACCCAGTGGTCGACCGAGACCCTCGCGCCCGGCGTACAGGTCCGCACCGGAACCATCCGGCACACCGGCGTCACCCACACCTGGACGATCACCGTCCAGTCCCCGGCCATCAGCCGGCTGACCGGCGCCGCCACCTGGTCCGAGGTCGGCACCCGCACCTGGGCCGACACCACGGCGCGGAATCTGCGCGCCGCGGACTTCCAGCCGCGCGTCGAGAACGTCCGCTGGCCCGACTACTCCGACACCCCGCACGGGACGATGGGCCTGCGGGTACGGATCGGCTCCTACTCCACCCAGGCGGAGGCCCAGTCCGCGGCGGCGGCGATCACCGCGGCCGGATTCCGCACCTCGGTCGCCTGGACCGGCTACGACATCCAGCAGCCGGCCGACCGCGAGAACGTGCACGTCGCCGTGATCGACCCGCGCGTCTTCAGGGGCAGCGTCGAGGGCACCCACGACGGCGATGTCGCGCAGCGGCGGACCACGTCGTCGGTCGCCGCCCGGCTGCGGTCGCTGGTCGCCGTCAACGGGGGCTTCTTCGTGACCTCGAACGCCGATGGCGTCCAGGGCACCATGTCCGGCCTCGGCGCCTACGACGGTGAGTTGGGGTCGATGGCGGTCGGCTCGCGGGCCGCGCTGATCCTCGGTGACGGCGGCCGGCACATCCGGGTGGCCGATCTGACGACCACCGTCACCGCCCGCGCCGGCCACTCCTCGTACCGGATCCAGGGCATCAACCGCGTGCCGGGACTGGTGCGCGACTGCGGCCGTCCGGGCGCCTCGCCCAGTGACCTGCCCTGGCAGGACGTCACCTGCCGGCTGACCGACGACCTGGTCCGGTTCACTCCGGAGTTCGGCGCCGACCTGCCCACCGGGCCCGGGGTCCAGGCGGTGCTGGACGCGTCGGGCCGGGTGGTCTCCGTAGGGGCGCGCGGCGGGCGGGTACCGGTGGGCGGAAGCGTCCTCCAGGGCATCGGCGGCGCCGCCGACTGGCTGACCGCGAACGCCGAGGCCGGCAGCCGTGTCCGCGTCGGCGAGGTCGTCCGCGACACCAGCGGGCGGCGCGTCGAACTCGACGGCGACGACTCCGTCGTGAGCGCCGCCCCCACCCTGGTGAGGAACGGCCGCGTCGACATCGACGCGGCCGCCGAGGGCGTGGTCGACCCGCAGGACCTGTCCTTCGGATACGCCTGGGCCAACACCCGCCAGCCGCGCACCATGGCGGGCGTCGACCGGAAGGGCCGGCTGATCCTGGCCACGGTCGACGGGCGGCGGACCGGCGGCAGCGAGGGCTTCACTCTCCAGGAGGCGGCCGAGTTCATGCGCTCGCTCGGCGCCGTACAGGCCCTGAACCTCGACGGCGGCGGTTCCGCCGCGATGGCCGTCCGCGGCACCCTCGTCAACAACCCCTCCGACGCGACCGGCGAACGCGCGGTCGGGGACACGGTGCAGGTGCTTCCGGCGGACGCGGGCTGACAGCGGGGTACGGCCCACGGCCCTCTCCGTACCGCGCCCGGCACGGCTGGGTGCGGTACGGGCCGCTCCGGCAAGACGGTCATATCCGACCTCCGGCCGGTCGGAACAGGTCAGGACCGCGCACATGATGCTGACTAACCGCTTTCCGGGGAACGGGCGTCGGCGCGGATCTTAAGGTGACGGGAAGCGGTACGCCCAGGCCCCCGGCTCCTCCGCGCAATGCAGTCCCGCGCCTGTGCAAGCTGGAGTTGGTCCGTCATGAACGTCTGTGACCCGCTATCGCTGCTGAAATACAGTGTCGTGCGTGTGAAGGGCGAGATTGATCTCTACACCGCGGGGGAGTTCGCCGCCCTGATGAACCCGCCCTCCCCGGGCCCGGCGTCGTTCAAGCTGGTCGTGGACCTCCGAGCCGTGTCGTTCATGGACTCCAGCGGGGTCCGCGAACTGTGCCTGGCCCGGACCAGGTGTCTGGGCCAAGGCGGTTGGACACGCCTGGTCTGCCGCCGGCGAAGCGTTCACGTCCTGCTGCGGGCGATGCGCCTCGACGGCGAGTTCCCCCCTTACGCCACCATCGCGGACGCCCGCGTCGGCCGTGCCCGGCGGATCGGTCCCGAGCCACTCGCGGGCGGGTCCGGCGCACCCTCGGCCCTACGCCCCTCCGGTAGCCGTTGATGCCGGTCCGGCCGGAGCGCCCTGTGACGGGAACTGGCACCGAAAGCGTCCGGAATTCACCCTCCGGGCCGAGGTCGGGCGTCCTACGGTGGAAGACGAAAGCCGTCGCGATCGGAAAATCGACCACGTCGTACACCTGGCCCCCTGCCCCTGGGTCGTGTCATGGCCGACCGAGAACGGGCTGGAGCCGTGTCGCCGACGAAGCGGCTCCCGCCGATGTCCTCCCAGTGCTGCGCCGGGGTGCATCCCGCGTGCCCCAGGCGCCCGGTGAGGACACCCAGCGCGGGGGCACCGTTCAGTGATTCGGGGGGAACTGCGCGGTGTTCTCGCGTCCGGTGGCCGGCTTCCGCACCGGCATCACGGGAAACCGGGCGGAGCCGGACACCGGGGAGCCGTGCTCGACGCGGGCGCCTCGACGGGACTCGACGCGGGCGCCTCGACGGGGGCTGCCCGGTGTCTCGTACCGCCTGGTCTCGTACCGGCTGCGGTGGATCCGTACGGGGCCCGGTGTGCCGTACCGGCCACGGCGGAACCGTAGCGAGTGAGGACGCACCCGTCGCCGCGACAGCCGGGAACGCGACGGCGGCCGGGAAGGCGACTGCCGCGAACGCGACAGCCCGAAAGAGGCCCTACGGCGAGTTCCGTGCCCGGGGTCGCCGTCCGTGCACCCTGTGTAGGGTCTGCGGGGTGGCCGCCCAGCTCGGGTGGTGCCCTCAGCGCGAGCCTGAAAGCGGTGACATGACGGGCACGAGCGCGATCATGGCCCGTATTCTGCGCGATCTTCCGGCCGGTGGCGGACCCGATCTCCTCGGCGGTGACCCGGCGCTGTGCGCACGCGTGCTCGGCGTGGACGGGATCGCGGTGTCGCTGGGGACGGACGGAGCCCTGACCGAGTTGGTGTGGTCAACCGCGGGCCGCAGCGCCGAACTCGAGGACGCGCAGTGCACCCTCGGCGAGGGGCCGGGGTTCGACGCCTACCGCCATCGCACCCTGGTCGCGGCGACGGATCTGGAGCACGTCGACCCGCGGCGGTGGCCTGCCTTCCTGCCCGAGGCCGGGCGGCTCGGCGTGCGGGCGCTCTTCTGCTTCCCGCTGCACCTGGGAGCCGTCTCGCTCGGAGTCCTCACCGCGCAGCGCTCCGTCCCGGCCCCGCTGAACGCCGTCCAGACGGACGACGCACTCGTCCTGGCCGCGGCCGTCACCGCGGCGCTGATCAGGGACAGCGGGAAGCGGCAGTCCTTCGCCCAGGCGGAATCCCACACCACGCTCCACCGCGCCGCCGTTCACCAGGCCGCGGGCATCATCAGCGTCCAGGCCAGTGTCTCCCTCGTCGAAGCCATGGCCATTCTGCGCGCCCACGCCTACCGCGCCGAGGCACCTCTGCTCAGCACCGCCGAAGACGTCGTGGCGCGACGACTGCACTTCCGGGACAATCGAGACGGGACGGCAACACCGTCCGGGAACAAGGACTGAAGACGATGACAAGTCAGCAACGCGTGCTGGACATCCTGGTGGAGGCCGTGGACACGCTCACCGACGACTTCGACCTGATCGAGTTCCTGCACCGTCTCTCCATCCGCTGCGTCGAGCTCCTGGACATCGACGCGGTCGGCGTGATGATCGCCGACCAGCACGCCGAGCTCCAGCTCATCGCCGCCTCCGACGAGAACACCCGTCTCCTGGAACTCTTCGCCCTCCAGCACGCCCAGGGCCCCTGCGTCCGTTGTTGCCGAACCGGTCAGATCCAGTTGGACATCGATCTCACCTCGGCGCCCGCCACCCTCGGATTCGGCCCCTTCGCCGCCCGGGCCCGGGACGCGGGCTTCACCGTCACCCACGCGCTGCCGATGAAGCTGCGCCACCAGGTCGTCGGCGCCCTCAACCTCTTCCAGTCCCGGCCCGGCCGCCTCAGCGCCTCCGACATCCAGATCGGACAGGCACTCGCCGACGTCGCGACCATCGCCATCCTCCAACAGCGCACCATCGAACAGGCCCATGTCGAGAAGGCCCAACTCCAGGCCGCCCTGACCAGCCGTGTCACCATCGAACAGGCCAAGGGCATCCTCTCCGAACGCCACGGCCTCAGCCTCGACGAGACCTTCGACGCGATGCGGGTGTACGCCCGCCCGCGCCATCTGCGCCTGACGGAGCTCGCCCAGCAGGTCATCGACAACGACTTCGACGGCGAGTTCGGACCCATCGACGGCCCTTAGCGGGCATCCACCGCTCCGCTCCCCGCCCAGGGCCGGTCGGGAGGGGACGGAATCGCCAGGAACCCTCGTGCGTTGAGGGGAGTGGGCAGGGGATGCCGGTGGTGTGCGAGCCGGGCAGACCGAGTGAGCGAGCTGACAGAGTTTGGAGGGCCGTAATGGCTGCGCAGACGCAGAGGGCCGTGCTGGCGGGCGGATGCTTCTGGGGGATGCAGGACCTGATCCGCCGGCAACCGGGAGTGACGGAGACCCGGGTCGGTTACACCGGGGGTGACGTGCCCAACGCGACGTACCGTAATCACGGCACGCACGCGGAGGCCATCGAGATCCTCTTCGACCCCGCGGAGACCGACTACCGCGCGATCCTGGAGTTCTTCTTCCAGATCCACGACCCGAGCACCAAGAACCGGCAGGGCAACGACATCGGCCTCAGCTACCGCTCGGCGATCTACTACGTGGACGACGAACAGAAGCGCATCGCCGAGGACACGATCGCCGACGTGGACGCCTCCGGACTGTGGCCGGACAAGGTCGTCACCGAGGTCGAACCGGTCGGCCCCTTCTGGCAGGCCGAGCCCGAGCACCAGGACTACCTGGAGCGTTACCCCGACGGCTACACCTGCCACTTCCCGCGCCCGGGCTGGCGCCTGCCCGTCCGCACGGAGAGCTGACCGAGCGAGCACGGGCCCGGCGGAGCCGGAGGCCCACCAGCACCCGTACGCAACGCCTTGCCGCGACCGCCCTCAACAGGGCGGTCGCCGCGTTTCAGCCCTGCGTTTCAGCCGCCGGCCGGAGCGACACCGATCGGACACGAAACCCCGGTCCCGCCGATCCCGCAGTACCCCGCCGGGTTCTTGTCCAGGTACTGCTGGTGGTATCCCTCGGCCGGATAGAAGATGCGGCCCTCCGCCGGGAGGAGTTCCGTGGTGATCGTGCCGTGGCCCGATGCCGTGAGGACCTTCTGGTAGGCCTCGCGGGAGGCGGCGGCGGTGGCTGCCTGGGCGGGTGTGTGGGGGTGGATCGCGGAGCGGTACTGAGTGCCCGAGTCGTTGCCCTGGCGGAAGCCCTGGGTCGGGTCGTGGGACTCCCAGAAGACCTGGAGGAGGCGCTCGTACGAGATGAGGGAGGGGTCGTAGACCACGCGGACCGCCTCCGTGTGGCCGGTCAGGCCCGAGCAGACCTCCTCGTACGTGGGGTACTCGGTGTAGCCGCCCTGGTAGCCCACCACGGTCGTGTGGACGCCTGCCGGGAGCTGCCAGAACTTGCGCTCGGCGCCCCAGAAACAGCCCATGCCGAAGTCGGCGATCTCCAGGCCCTCCGGGTAGGGGCCGAGGAGCGGGGTGCCGAGGACGGTGTGCCGGTCGGGGACGGTGTAGAACGGCTCGGAGCGGCCCCTCAGAGCCTGCTCGGGGGTGGGCAGGACGGGCGTGCGGCCGAAAAACATGACGCGAACTCCTTCGTTTCCTCGCCGGTTCCCGGTTCTCGGCCGGGCGGGACGGCATGAGGGGAACGGTCTCTTCTCGCCGCGCATTCCGCGGCGCGTCCGCTACGCGTCCCGACGGACGCGCGGCCGTCGCACCTTCCCCGGCGCGTCCGTCGGGTACGCGCCAGGCATCCGTGTGGGCAACCGGCTCGGTGCGGCCGATCAGGGCCTGGCCCGCGGCCTCAGCGCGGGAGGCTCGCCGGGCTGCCCCCGTTCGCCTCGTACCCCGCCACCGCCAGTGCCCGGTACAGCGCGTAGTCCGCCGCCGGGTCGGGCGTGAGGGTCCAGGGCAGCGCGCCCACGTGACCGTCGACGTGCACGAGCTGGTTCATGGCCTCCGCCCAGCGCTCGCCGCGGACCAGGAAGAAGACCAGCAGATGGCGGACGTGGGCGAGCATCGGGTCGTCGGGGCGGGCCGCGTGCACCGCGTACAGGGCGCCGTGGACGGCCTTCGTCACGACCTCGCTCTGGTAGAAGCTGCGGACCAGATTCACCTCGGGGAGGTGCTCGAAGACCGCGAAGAGGGGCATGGCGGCCAGCAGAGACCCCTGCGGGGCCCGCGCCGCCGCCGCCTCGGCGAACGAGTACGACACATCGCGCGAGCCGTGCCACTTCTCGCACCAGTAGTGCAGGGCCGCGAGATGCGCCCCCATGTGGGCCGGGGCGCGGTCCAGGATCTTCAGCCAGAGCTTCTCGAACTCCGGCTGGGAATAGGCCAGTCCGCGGGCGACCGAGAGCTCGACGATGTACGGGATCGGGTCGGCGGGGGACAGCAGCGCCGCCTCGCCGCACGCGGACCTCGCCTCCTCCATGATGATCCGGAACTCGTCCGTCCCCGGCGTCGACGTACGCCACGCCTGCTGCACCAGGAACTCGGCGTGCACCGCCGCGCCGCCCGGGTCCTTGGGCTGCTCGGCACGCCACACCCGCAGCCACTGCCCGCCGGGCGTCTCGCTGACCCCGCCGGGGTGCTGCCGCAGCTCCAGGGACGCGGCGCCCGCGAAGGCCTGCACCCGCTGCCAGCGCCGCTCGCCGGTGGTCTCCGTGCCCGCGAGCAGCTGCGAGGCGGAGCGGTAGTCCTGCGTGCGCTGCACCAGGTCCAGCACGTCCAGCAGGTCCTTGTCGGGGCCGGGCATGCGGATGTCCAGCTCCTCCTGCAACAGGAACCCGTAGTTCGCCGGGTCCGCCGCGTCCGGGTCGCCGGGCGAGACCAGCTGTATACCGGCACGCCTGCGCCTGAGAACCGGCAGCAGGACCAGGCTGAACATGGCCAGCGCCATCAGGACCCACAGAATCTCCATGCCACAAGCGAACCAGACGGGTCCGACAATTGGCGAACCCGCCCCGAGCAGCGGCCGGCCGCCGGCGCCCGTCACCGCCGTACACCCCGCCTCAACGCCGCCGTACACCCCGCCTCCACCGGGGCGCGACGTCATCGGGGCCGCGAGCGCACTACCCTCGGGACGCATGAGCGACAGGCACATCAGTCAGCACTTCGAGACCCTCGCGATCCACGCGGGCAACACCGCCGATCCCCTGACCGGCGCGGTCGTCCCGCCGATCTACCAGGTCTCGACCTACAAGCAGGACGGCGTCGGCGGGCTCCGCGGCGGCTACGAGTACAGCCGCAGCGCCAACCCCACCAGGACCGCCCTGGAAGAGAACCTCGCCGCCCTTGAAGGCGGTCGCCGCGGCCTCGCGTTCGCGTCCGGACTGGCGGCCGAGGACTGCCTGTTGCGTACGCTGCTCAGCCCCGGCGATCACGTGGTCATCCCCAACGACGCGTACGGCGGCACCTTCCGGCTGTTCGCGAAGGTCGTCTCCAAGTGGGGGGTGGAGTGGTCGGTCGCCGACACCAGCGACCCCGCGTCCGTACGGGCCGCCCTCACCCCCACGACCAAGGTCATCTGGGTGGAGACCCCCTCCAACCCCCTCCTCGGGATCACGGACATCGCCGTCGTCGCGCAGATCGCCCGTGACGCGGGCGCCCGGCTGGTCGTGGACAACACCTTCGCGACGCCCTACCTCCAGCAGCCGCTGGCGCTCGGCGCGGACGTCGTCGTGCACTCGCTGACCAAGTACATGGGCGGTCACTCGGACGTCGTCGGCGGCGCCCTGGTCACCGGCGACCAGGAACTCGGCGAGGAACTGGCGTACCACCAGAACGCCATGGGCGCGGTCGCCGGGCCCTTCGACTCCTGGCTGGTGCTGCGCGGCGCCAAGACGCTCCCCGTCCGCATGGACCGGCACAGCGAGAACGCCGCCAGGGTCGCCGAGATGCTCACCCGGCACGCGCGCGTGACGCGCGTTCTGTACCCGGGTCTCCCTGAGCACCCCGGTCACGAGATCGCCGCCAAGCAGATGAAGTCGTTCGGCGGCATGATCTCCTTCCAGGTCGAGGGCGGCGAGGAGGCGGCCGTCGAGGTCTGCAACCGTGCCAAGGTGTTCACGCTCGGCGAGTCCCTCGGCGGTGTGGAGTCCCTGATCGAGCACCCGGGGCGCATGACGCACGCGTCCGTCGTCGGCTCCGCCCTGGAGGTCCCCGCCGACCTCGTGCGCCTCTCCGTGGGCATCGAGAACATCGACGACCTGCTCCAGGACCTCCAGCAGGCGCTCGGCTAGCCGGACACCGGGTCACCGGTCCGTGGGTAGGACCGGGTCACCAACCCGTCAGCGGTGGGGTCGTCTCCGACGGCGGCTCCACCCAGGGCTGCGCCGCCAGCGCCCAGACCACGAAGGCGACGGTCGCGGCGAACAGCAGCAGCCACATCAGCCGACGGGCCGCCGTCCTGCGGCGCAGAATGCGGGCCCCGCGGCGTACGACGTCCGCGTGCAGGTCGGGCGGCACCCGGGCCGGCGTCTGCTCCAGCATGCGCCGCACGGCGGTCTCCCGTTCACGCATGCTCATGACGACGACACCGCCTTCGCCAGGGCCGGTGCCGGTCCGCGCGGCGGGTGCAGCAGGGTCGCCATCGCCCGCGCGTATATGGCCCGTACTCGCTCCGCGGGGAGCCCGAGCAGAGCCGCCGTCTGCTCCTCGGCGACCCCCTCGTACAGCCTGAGGACCAGGATCAGCCGCTCCTGGGGCGTCAGGCGCGCCAGGACGCTGTCCGGTGCCTGACGGGCCCGGCCGAGTCTGCCGTGCTGGTGCCAGGCCCCGCGGGCGAAGTGGACGGCCAGCTGCTGGCGGGCGTGGTCGTACGGGTCCTCGCCGCGCAGCCGGTCCCAGGAGGCGTACGTCCGCGCGAGGGCCGCCGTCAGCAGGCGCCGCGCGCGCGGGTTGGCGCGGGGGGACTCCGCCGTGAGCAGAGTGGCCGCATGCAGCAGCCGCCCTGCCGCGCCCGCGACGAAAGCCTCGAACTCCCGGGCCCGGCGGACGCCTTGGGACACCTGCCGTTCTCGCACCGCGCCTCCTGCCCGAGGGCGACCCTGACTGGAACGGGATCCCGGCCGTGTACGACAGGTCGCACCATGTACGACAAGGACCCGGTCTCATATGAGGCCAGACGCGGCCTTCCGGTCAAGAGCCCGGCGCACATGGCACGCGCGCGGGGACCGCGCGCGGGGACAGGGACGCGCGCCCTGGACGGAGGCGCCGGGACCGGTCAGGAAGCCGGCGACTCGCCCACCGGTACGCCCTGGGCGGCCTGGCGGGCCGAGAGCGCGCTGTTGAAGCGCGTCAGGAGCGTGCAGAACGCCTCGCGCTCCTCCGGCGCCCAGTCGTTCGTCAGCTCGGCCATCAACTGACGCCTGGAGGAGCGCACTTCGTCGAGGCGGGACTGCCCGCGCGGCGACAGCTGAAGCACCACGGCGCGCCCGTCCTCGGGGTGCGAGGTGCGCTTGACGAGCCCGGTGTCGACCAGCGGGGCGACCTGCCGGGTGACCGTCGAGGAGTCGATCCCCATGCTCGCGGCGAGCGCCTTGACGCCCATCGGGCCTTCCTTGTCCAGGCGGTTCAGCAGCAGGTAGGCGGCGCGGTCCATCGAGTTGCGCACCTGCCCCACTCCGCCGAGCCGGGTCTGTTCGGCACGGCGCGCGAAAACCGCGACCTCGTGCTGAAGCGTGTCGAGGAGGCCGGTGTCACCGACGGTCGTCATGTCCATCGACATCTCTGGTGTTGTGGGCATGGCCGGGGGCTCAATTCATGCGTGGGGAGCTGGTTTGGGGGACAGGGTACGCGGCCGGGACGCGGGCCGTACCGACGCTGCGTAAACCGGTCTCGGAGGGTGGTCACACCGCGAGCGGGCCCGTGTGAACTGCGAGACTGGTGGTCATGAGCTACGGCACGGCTGACCCCTTGCGCAGTGTGACTCTCGACGACGTACGCGGTGCGCAGAAGATGCTCGCGGGTGTGGCGCGGATGACCGCGATGGAGGGCAGCAGGTACCTGTCCCAGCTGGTGGGCGCACCGGTGCACCTCAAGTGCGAGAACCTCCAGCGGACCGGTTCATTCAAGCTGCGCGGCGCGTACGTGCGTATCGCGGGGCTGCTGCCGGAGGAGCGCGCCGCCGGTGTCGTCGCGGCGAGCGCCGGCAACCACGCGCAGGGGGTCGCGCTCGCCTCCGCACTCCTCGGCGTGCGCTCCACGGTCTTCATGCCCACCGGCGCGCCGCTGCCGAAGGTCGCGGCCACGCGCGAGTACGGCGCCGAGGTGAGGCTGCACGGCCAGGTGGTCGACGAGACGCTGCGCGCCGCGCAGGAGTACGCCGAGCGGACCGGGGCCGTGTTCATCCACCCCTTCGACCATCCCGACATCATCGCCGGGCAGGGCACCGTCGGCCTGGAGATCCTGGAACAGTGCCCCGAGGTGCGCACGATCGTCGTCGGGATCGGCGGCGGAGGACTCGCCGCGGGCATCGCGATCGCGGTGAAGGCGCTCCGCCCCGACGTGCGGATCGTCGGCGTACAGGCGGCGGGCGCGGCGGCGTACCCGCCCTCGCTGGCGGCCGGACGCCCGCTGTCGATCGAGAACCCGGCGACGATGGCCGACGGCATCAAGGTCGGGCGGCCGGGCGACGTGCCGTTCCGGATCATCGGCGACCTGCTGGACGAGATCGTCACGGTGTCCGAAAACCATCTGTCCAGCGCGCTGCTGCTCTGTCTGGAGCGGGCCAAGCTCGTCGTCGAACCGGCGGGCGCGAGCCCCGTCGCGGCGCTGCTGGCCGAGCCGGGCACCTTCGAGGGTCCGGTCGTGGCGCTGCTCTCGGGCGGCAATGTGGACCCGCTGCTGATGCAGCGCATCCTGCGGCACGGCATGGCGGCGAGCGGACGCTACCTGGCGGTCACCCTGCGTCTGACGGACCGTCCCGGCGCCCTGGCCACACTTCTCGGCGTGTTGTCAGTGGCCGACGCTAACGTCCTCGATGTGAGCCACGTACGGACCGATCCCCGGCTCGGGCTCACGGAGGTGGAGGTCGAGCTGCATCTGGAGACGAAGGGCCCCGAGCACATCGCCGAGCTGAATCACGCGCTGCGCGAGGCGGGTTACACCGTCATCGAGTAAGGCCCGTCCGCCCTGTTTCCCCAGGTCGGAGCCGTTGTCAGTGCGAGATGGCAAAATCTGTTGAGTGACGCGATACATCGCGTTATGGTGTGTCTCTCGCCACACATCCCACCACGAACCCGCCCGCCGGGTCGAACGATTTAGACCACCGTGCGGGCGAACGAACGACGACAATCCCCTTTCCCGGTAATTCCCCAACCACTTGGGAGACCCCAAATGCCAGGCGCCATCTACGCCGAAGGCCTGGTGAAGACCTTCGGTGACGTAAGGGCTCTGGACGGCGTCGATCTCGATGTCCCGGAGGGCACCGTGCTGGGCCTGCTCGGGCCCAACGGCGCGGGCAAGACGACCGCCGTCCGCTGTCTGACCACACTGCTGCGCCCCGACAGCGGCAAGGCGATCGTCGCGGGTGTCGACGTGCTCAAGGACCCCGACGAGGTGCGCCGACGGGTCGGTCTGTCCGGGCAGTTCGCCGCCGTCGACGAGTATCTGACCGGCCGCGAGAACCTCCAGATGGTCGGCCAGCTCTACCAGATGAGGGCGAAGGCCGCGAAGGTCCGGGCGGAGGAGCTGCTCCAGCAGTTCAACCTCGCGGACGCCGCCGACCGCACCGCGAAGACGTACTCGGGCGGTATGCGCCGCCGGCTCGACCTGGCCGCCGCGCTGGTCGTCTCGCCGCCGGTGATGTTCATGGACGAGCCGACGACCGGCCTCGACCCGCGCAACCGGCAGCAGCTCTGGGAGGTCATCAAGCAGCTCGTCTCCGGAGGTACGACGCTGCTGCTGACCACCCAGTACCTGGAAGAGGCCGACCACCTCGCGCACGACATCTGCGTGGTCGACCACGGCCGCGTCATCGCCCGCGGCACGGCGGACCAGCTCAAGGCCCAGACGGGCGGGGAGCGCGTCGAGGTCGTCGTGCACGAGCGCGAGCACATCGCGACGGCGTCCGCCATCTTGAACAAGTACAGCCTGCGCGGCGTCGGCAAGGGCGAGACCACGGTCGAGGACCACACCCGAAAGATCACGACACCGGTCTCCGGCGGCGCCAAACTGCTGGCCGAGGTGATCCGGGAACTGGACACGCACGGTATCGAGATCGACGACATCGGCCTGCGCAGGCCCACCCTGGACGACGTCTTCATCTCCCTCACCGGCCACGCGGCCGAAGAGCGCCAAGAGGCCGACGAAGCGGCCGGCGGCAAGGGCCGCAAGAAGAAGAAAGAGGACACGAAGTGAGTGCCGCCACCGACGCCGTGCAGGTCGCGTCCCCCAGCAACCCCTTCGGGCAGTCCGTCCGGGACTCCCTGGTCGTCGCCAAGCGCAATCTGATCAGGATGTCCCGGATTCCCGAAATGGTGATTTTCGGGCTCATCCAGCCAATTATGTTCGTGGTGCTGTTCAGTTACGTCTTCGGCGGTTCCATGCAGATCGGCGGCAGCACCAGCTCCACCGACTACCGGAACTTCCTGATGGCCGGCATCTTCGCGCAGACCGTCACCTTCGCCACGGCGGGGGCGGGCGCGGGTATCGCCGACGACATGCACAAGGGCCTCATCGACCGCTTCCGCTCTCTGCCGATGGCGCGCGGCGCGGTGCTGACCGGGCGGACGCTGGCCGACCTGGTGCAGACCGCGCTCACCCTGCTGGTGCTCGCCATCGTGGCCCTGCTCGTCGGCTGGCGGGTCGGCTCCGACGGCGACACGAACGCCGGCAAGGTCCTCGGCGCCTTCGGCCTGCTCCTGCTCTCCGGGTACGCGTTCACCTGGATCGGCGCGCTCATCGGCCTCTCCGTACGCACCCCGGAGGCGGCCACCTCGGGCGGGCTGATCTGGCTGTTCCCGGTGACGTTCATCTCGAACGCGTTCGTGGACTCCAGCAACATGACGCCCTGGCTGCGTCATATCGCGGACTGGAACCCGTTCAGCGCCACCGTGCAGGCCTCCCGCGAGCTCTTCGGCAACCCCGGCGTCTCGCAGTCCGACGCCTGGCCCATGCAGCACGCCGTCTGGGCCTCGCTGATCTACTCGGTGGTGATCGTCCTGGTCTTCAGAACGCTGGCGGTGCGCAAGTACCGCTCCGCCACCGCGTGACCCGTCGTACGACCCGCACGAGGATCTGGACGACGACCCGCATCACCCGGGCATGACGATGCCCCCGGGAGCGCGACCGGGGGCATCGTCGGAGTGTTCGGGCCGGTGGTCCCGGTCTCAGGCCGTCTCAGCCCTGGTAGGGCACGGACTTGAGGATCTTCACCGAGGCGAGCTTTCCGTTCGGCAGCTCGTACCGGGCGTCCTCGCCGACCTTCTTGCCGTTCACACCGGAGCCCAGCGGGGACTGCGGCGAGTACGTCTCGATGTCGGAGCTCGCGTACTCCCGCGAGGCCAGCAGGAAGTCCAGGGTGTCGTCCTCGTCGCCGTCGAAGGCGATGGTGACGACCATGCCGGGCGCGACCACACCGTCCGTCGTGGGGGCTTCGCCGACCTTGGCCTTCTCCAGGAGCTGGGTCAGCTGGCGCACACGGAGCTCCTGCTTGCCCTGCTCCTCCTTGGCCGCGTGGTACCCGCCGTTCTCGCGCAGGTCGCCCTCCTCGCGCGCCGCCGCGATCTTGGTGGCGATCTCCGTGCGCGCGGGACCAGACAAATACTCCAGCTCGGCCTTCAGCTGGTTGTACGCCTCCTGGGTCAGCCAGGTGACGTTCTCGCTGGTCTGGGTCACAGGTGCTCCTCGTAGGTACTGGGAATACAAAGCATCGCCCTACCCAGAAGAATGTGCCTTCACGGGTGGGCGAAACCACGAGCCTAACAATTCAGCGGCTGAAGGGGGAGGACATAAGACGTCAGAATTCCGTCGGCGCAGGTCAGCACGTAAGTGCCAGGGGTGACGTCAGTCGTCGTGGCAGCCGAGCAGCTCCGCGGTGGTGCCCTTGGACGTGGTGCGCAGCGTGAGGACCTTGTCGACGCGGGAGGCGTCCTGGTCGAAGCGGAAGTCCGCGCGGCCCACCTCGGCGCCGTTCGCGGCCTGTGAGCGCAGGGTGCAGTAGCCGTGGGTGCCCGCGTCCTTGTGCACTTCCAGGTGCACCTCGACCTCGTTCTCCGAGGCGCTGAAGGTGATCACCTGGGCGCTGATCCCGGTCCCGCTGATCTGGTCGTAGCCGATCCAGCCGATGAGCGCGAGCAGGATCACACCGAGCGTGATGCCGGTGACCTTGAGTTTCCGGTCGGAGCGCGGGTCCGCGGAGCGGCCGTACCGGCCCTCGGGCAGCTGGGTGCTGGCCGTACTCATGGTCGTCCTCTCGGCGGGGGCGGCGGCGTGGGCCCGGGAGAGCCCGGGAGCCGGGACCCGGAATTATTCGCCCCCCGGTTCCGTCACTATAGAAGCCGCCCATCAAGCTGATTCACGCCGGGCGCCGACTAGCCGACTGGCCGACTTACTGAGGATTGAGTCTTGACTGACCAGCTGCGACTGATGGCCGTGCACGCCCACCCCGACGACGAGTCGAGCAAGGGCGCGGCCACCATGGCCAAGTACGTGTCCGAGGGGGTGGACGTGCTGGTGGTGACCTGCACGGGCGGGGAGCGCGGCTCCATCCTCAATCCGAAGCTCCAGGGCGACAAGTACATCGAGGAGCACATCCACGAGGTACGCAAGAAGGAGATGGACGAGGCCCGCGAGATCCTCGGGATCAAGCAGGAGTGGCTGGGCTTCGTCGACTCGGGGCTGCCCGAGGGCGACCCGCTGCCGCCGCTGCCCGAGGGCTGCTTCGCGCTGGAGGATGTCGACAAGGCCGCCGGGGAACTGGTTCGGCAGATCCGCTCCTTCCGTCCGCAGGTGATCACCACCTACGACGAGAACGGCGGCTATCCGCACCCCGACCACATCATGACCCACAAGATCTCGATGGTCGCGTTCGAGTCGGCGGCGGACACCGAGAAGTACCCGGAGCAGGAGTACGGCCCGGCGTTCCAGCCGCAGAAGCTCTACTACAACCAGGGCTTCAACCGCCCCCGCACCGAAGCGCTGCACAACGCCCTCCTGGAGCGTGGCATGGAGTCGCCTTACGGGGACTGGCTGAAGCGGTGGTCGGAATTCGAGCGCACGGAGCGCACGCTGACCACGCATGTTCCGTGTGCGGAGTTCTACGAGATCCGTGACAAGGCGCTGATCGCGCACGCCACGCAGATCGACCCCGAGGGCGGCTGGTTCAAGGTCCCGCTGGACCTCCAGAAGGAGGTCTGGCCGACCGAGGAGTACGAGCTCGTGAAGTCCCTCGTCGATACCTCCCTCCCCGAGGACGACCTCTTTGCGGGCATCCGCGACAATGCCTGATATGAGCGCAAGCCTGGCACTGACGCACCTCGTCCCCCTCGCCAAGGAGGTCGACGAGAACAAGGTCACCCCCGGCGTCCTCGGCTTCATCGTCTTCGCGGTGATGGCCCTGGCGGTATGGGGACTGATGAAGAGCATGAACCGCCACATGGGGAAGGTCGCCGAGAACTTCGAGGCGGCGGCCTCCGGCAAGGGGAGCGGGGGTGACACCGGCGAGACGCCCGGCACCCCGGCCGCCTCCACCGGCAAGCCCTCTCCCACGGCGACCTCCTCGTCGCCGGCCGAACGGGGCTGACAGCCGAACGCGGCTGACGGCCCCGCCGCGCGGGCGGCACCCCCGGTCCCGCCCGCCCGTCGGAGATCGCCCCCGCCCGTCGGAGGTCACCCCCGTCCCGCCCGCACCTCCACCCCCATCACGTCCCGTGCGTGTCGCTTCGGGACCATTTGGAGGCGCCAGGCCTGCCAGCCGGTTTCGAGGCTCGCGCCGCGTTCCAGGAGGAGCTGGTAGGCCTCGACGTAGTCGTCGAGTTTGGGGTCCCGGGTGGCGTGGCCGGTGCGGGAGAGACGGCTCAGTTCCTCCTGGGCCACCGCGGTGCCGATCTCGGAGCCGCCGGGGGCGGCATAGGGGAGCAGGGTGCAGCGCAGGAAGCGGGCCCAGTCCTCGCCGCGCCGGTCGCCGTACGAGGTGAAGAGGGCGATGGCCTCGTCGCAGAGCTTCAGGGCCTGCTGCGTACGGGCGTTGCCGCCGTCGACCACGGCCAGTTCGAGGCAGGTCCACGCCTCCCCGTGGGCGACGCCGATGCGGTGGAAGTCGGCGCGGGCGTCGACCAGGAGCTGGCGGGCGAAGCCGGAGTTGCGCAACGAGCCGGTCTGGCCCGCCCGTTGGTCGCGGGTGACGCGCGCCGAGTGGTGGCGGGCGCAGGCCAGCCCGTACACGTCCCGCATACGGGAGAACATCGTGCGGGAACGTTCCAGCTCGCGGACCGCCTGGTCCAGGTTGCCGGTCTCCTCCAGGGCCTGGCCCAGGTAGTACAGCGTCCAGGCCTCGCCCCGCGCGTCCTCGTTGTCACGGTGCCGGGAGGCCGCGTGCCGCAGCCCGTCGACCGCGGGGGAGGGGTCGCCGGCGACGAGCCGGGCGCGGGCCAGCTGGGTCAGCGCCCAGGCCTCGCCACGGGGATCGCGGGTACGGCCGTACAGTTCGAGCGCCTCACGCAGCTCGCGTTCCGCGAGCGGGACGTCGCCCATCCGCAAACCCAGCTGGCCCAGGTGGAAGTGCGCCCACGCCTCGCCGTGCACGGACTCGCTCTCGCGGTGCAGGACCAGGGCCCGGGTGAGCAGGTCCAGGGCCACGGCGAGCCGGGAGCGGTCGCGTTCCACGCCGGCCAGCGCGTGCATGGTCCAGGCGCGGTCTCCGGCCAGCTCGGGCGCGGCCTGGAGATCGATGGCCTCCTGGAGCTTCGCCGAGGCCTCGATGAGGTTGCCCTGGTGGTGCAGGGTGATGCCGAGGGAGCACAGGGCCAGGGCGGCGCCCGCGTCGTGATGTGCCTCGAAGTAGAGGTCCACCACCGAGGAGAGCGTCGTACGGGCCTTGTCGAGCTCGCCGAGCTGGCGGGCCGCGATGCCCGTACGCCACTGGACCGAGCGGACCATCAGGCCCTGGTCGACGGCCTGCGTCAACTCGCTTATCTCGCCCAGCCGGTAGAGGTCACCGCGCAGCAGGCAGTAGTCGCAGAGGGCGCCCAGCAGATGGAGCACGGCCGCCTGGTCCACGCCCTCCGCGTGCCGCAGGGTCGCCGTGATGAAGCTCGACTCGTCGTCCAGCCAGCGCAGCGCCGCGTCGAGGGAGGTGAAGCCGTGCGGGCCGAACTGGTCGGCCCGGGTGGACGTCTTGCCGTCGACCAGGCGGATCACCGAGTCCGCCAGTTCCGCGTAGTTCACGATCAGGCGTTCCTGCGCCGCCGTACGCTCCGACGGTTCCTCCTCGTCCAGCAGGCGGGCCTGCGCGAAGCCGCGGACGAGGTCGTGCAGGCGGTAGCGGCTGCCGCGGACATGGTCGACGAGGCCCGCCCGGGACAGCGCGGTCAGGTGCCGGGTGGCCTCCGGTTCGTCCGTGGCGAGGAGGGAGGCGGCGGCGACCGCGCCCAGGGAGGCGCGGCCGGCGAGAGCCAGCCGGCGCAGCAGCCGGCGGCCCGTGTCCGTCTGGTCCGTGTAGCGCAGCCACAGGGCCCGCTCGACCGGGTCGACCGGGCCGTACGCCTCCAGGTCCGAGGCGAGTTGGCGCGGCGTCCGGGGGCCGAGCGAGGAACCCGCGACGCGCAGGGCCAGCGGCAGTCCGCCGCACAACTCCCTCACCCGGTCGGAGGATTCGGCTTCGTACGGGCTGGACCTGTCCTGCGCCACCGCGTTCAGCAGCTCCTCGGCGCCGCCGGCCTCCAGCGCCTCCACCGGGAGCTGGTGCACCCAGGCGGCGAGGTCGGCGGGCAGGTCGAGGGGCTTGCGGGTGGTGACCAGGACCAGGCTGTCGGAGCGCTCGGGGACCAGGACACGCACCTGCTCGGCGTCGCTCGCGTCGTCCAGCACGATCGTCACCGGCAGACCCGTCAGATGCTGGTGGTACAGCTCGCTCAGCCGCCTGACCTGCTGGTCCTGCTGGTCCCGGGAGGAACGCTCCCGGAAGAGGAGCTGCTCGCGCGGCGCGCCGAGACGATTCAGCAGATGCAGCAGCGCGTCCCGGGTGGTCAGCGGGGGCTCCTCGGCGCTGTCGCCGCGCAGGTCCACCACGCAGGCGCCGCGGAACTGGTCCTTCAGCGCGTGGGTCGCCCGGATCGCGAGTGTGGTGCGGCCGGAGCCGGGTGCGCCGTACAGCACCACCACCGTCGGCTTCGTCTCGGTGCTCGCGCGGGCCGCGTGCACCCACTGGGCGACCCGTGACATCTCGTTGCGCCGACCGGTGAACGGGCCCTCGGGGTCAGGAAGTTGGCCGAACGAGTGCTCCAGGACGCTGCGTCGCCGTGCCGCCGCGCTCTTGTCGGTGCGGCGCAGTTGGGGGGCGCCCTGCTTGGCTCCCGTGGTGGCGGCGAGCAGGCGCTGCTGGTCGAGAAAGGGCCGGATGCCGCGTACTTCCAGGGCGGTCAGCCACTGGAGGCGCAGCTGTTCGGCGCCGCCCGGCTGTCCGAGCGCCCCTGCGCGACGGCTCGCCGCCGGCAGGTGCGAGGCCGTCACCCTGACCACGGTGGCCGCCGCGCCGACCACCGCCACCGTCGCTCCCGCGCCGAGAGCGGTGCCGGTGCCCGTGCCGAGCGCCAGGTCCGCGACCACGGCCGCGACGGCGGCAACGACCGCCACCAGCAGGGGAGTTCCGGCGCCCTCGCGGGCGTAGCGCTGCCCGAACGAGAGCCGTCCGGCCTCCGCCTCGTCGAGTGCGCCCGTGTACGCCTCGTACTCCTCGGCGGCCGCCTCGCCCATCGTCTCCAGGGCGCCCCGGGCCCGCGAGAGCAGCACGCTCGCGTCGGTACGTCCCCCCGACCGCCGTACCTCTTCCTCGACGGCCCGCACCAACAGCCGCTCGGCGTCCGCCCGATGGCTGTCCCGCATGTCACGTCCCCCTCCGACGGCACCATCTGTCGCCGCCAAGTGTCCTGCGTACGGGGCATCCGCGACAGGGCGCCAGCGGATCATCGTGGTGCTTTCGGCGATCCGGGGATCAGCGGGGTGTTTCGCGGCGACGAGGGGCGCGTGCCGATCCCGGAGTCGCGCGGAGGCATTGTGAGAGGCTGGATCGCATGAACCGGTTGGCTGGTGTGACCTCGCCGTATCTCCTTCAGCACGCTGAAAATCCGGTCGACTGGTGGCCCTGGACGCCGGAGGCCTTCGAGGAGGCGCGACGGCGTGACGTGCCCGTCCTGCTGTCAGTGGGCTATTCCGCGTGCCACTGGTGTCATGTGATGGCTCACGAGTCCTTCGAGGACGAGGCGACCGCCGCGTACCTGAACGAGCACTTCGTCAGCGTCAAGGTCGACCGCGAGGAACGGCCGGATGTCGATGCCGTCTACATGGAGGCCGTGCAGGCGGCGACGGGGCAGGGTGGCTGGCCCATGACCGTGTTTCTCACGGCGGACGCCGAGCCGTTCTACTTCGGTACGTACTTTCCGCCCACCCCGCGGCACGGCATGCCCTCCTTCCGGCAGGTCCTGGAGGGCGTGCGCGGTGCCTGGACCGAGCGGCGTG
Organism: Streptomyces sp. NPDC088747; assembly: GCF_044751025.1. Taxonomy (NCBI): domain Bacteria; kingdom Bacillati; phylum Actinomycetota; class Actinomycetes; order Kitasatosporales; family Streptomycetaceae; genus Streptomyces; species Streptomyces sp. NPDC088747. The sequence goes on along the minus strand of NZ_JBIVKZ010000003.1, from coordinate 484,702 downwards.
GTGAGGTGGACGAGGTCGCGGAGAAGATCGTGCGGGATCTCGCCGGGCGGGAGCTGAGCTACGGCGACGCCACGGTGCCGGGGGAGGAGGAGCTCGCCGGCGCGCTGCTCGGGCTCACCCGGGAGTACGACGCGCAGCACGGCGGGTTCGGCGGGGCGCCCAAGTTCCCGCCGTCCATGGTGCTCGAGTTCCTGCTGCGGCATCACGCGCGGACCGGTTCCGAGGGCGCGCTCCAGATGGCCGCCGACACGGCTGAGCGAATGGCGCGCGGCGGGATCTACGACCAGTTGGGCGGCGGGTTCGCGCGGTACTCCGTGGACCGCGCGTGGGTGGTACCCCACTTCGAGAAGATGCTCTACGACAACGCCCTGCTGTGCCGGGTGTACGCGCATCTGTGGCGTTCCACCGGGTCCGAGCTCGCTCGGCGGGTCGCGTTGGAGACCGCGGACTTCATGGTGCGCGAACTGCGCACGGACGAGGGCGGGTTCGCCTCCGCGCTCGACGCGGACAGTGACGACGGGAAGGGCGGGCACGCCGAGGGCGCTTACTACGTGTGGACGCCGGCGCAGCTCACGGACGTGCTCGGCGCGGACGCCGAGCTCGCCGCCCGGCACTTCGGGGTGACCGAGGAGGGCACCTTCGAAGAGGGCGCCTCCGTCCTGCAACTTCCCGAGCAGGACGGGGAGTTCGACGCCGAGCGGATCGAGGCGGTGCGGAGCCGGCTGCTCGCCGCGCGGAACGAGCGGCCCGCTCCCGGCCGGGACGACAAGGTCGTCGCCGCCTGGAACGGCCTCGCGGTCGCCGCCCTCGCGGAGACCGGCGCCTACTTCGGCCGCCCGGACCTGGTCGAGGCCGCGATCGGCGCCGCCGATCTCCTCGTACGGCTGCACATGGACGACCGGGCGCGGCTGGCCCGTACGAGCAAGGACGGCCAGGCCGGGGCGAACGCGGGGGTGCTGGAGGACTACGCGGATGTCGCCGAGGGGTTCCTCGCGCTGGCGGGTGTGACCGGTGAGGGAGTGTGGCTGGAATTCGCCGGGTTCCTGCTCGACCATGTGCTCGCGCAGTTCACGGACTCCGCGTCGGGCGCCCTGTACGACACCGCCGCCGACGCCGAGCGGCTGATCCGGCGTCCGCAGGATCCGACCGACAACGCGACGCCCTCCGGGTGGAGCGCGGCGGCCGGCGCGCTCCTCTCGTACGCGGCGCAGACGGGCGCGGAGCCGCACCGGACAGCCGCGGAGCGGGCGTTGGGAGTCGTGAAGGCGCTCGGGCCGCGGGTGCCGCGGTTCACCGGCTGGGGTCTGGCGGTGGCGGAGGCGTTGGTGGACGGGCCGCGCGAGATCGCGGTCGTGGGTCCGGCGGAGGATCCGGCGACGGGGGAGCTGCATCGCGCGGCGCTGCTGGGCACGGCGCCGGGGGCCGTCGTCGCCGTCGGCACTGCGGACAGTGACGAACTTCCGCTGCTCGCCGGCCGCCCGCTGGTCGGCGGCCTGCCCTCCGCTTACGTTTGCCGAAACTTCACCTGTGATGCGCCGACCTCGGACGTCCAGCGGCTGCGCGAGGCGGTGGGAGGCGGAAACGCCGTCTGACAAGGGACTACACGGACGGGAAACCTCCGACGTAGCGGGATACGTCCGGTTACCCGCCCTTAGTCGACTGAGGATTCCGAAACACTCTATTTATCTGAAGAGCTCCCGGACTTCACAGTTCCCCCTTAGTCTCTCCACGGTGACGCGACAGGAGTGACTCACTGTCGCGACAGGGGGATTTTGGGATCTGGGGGGATCTTTTGCTCACATCTGTCTTTATCGCTGCCGTTTCACTGGCGTTGTTCTGGATGGCGGCCTTCACTCTGTGGTGGCAGATGCACGCGTGGCGTACGCCCGAGGTGCTCGCTTCCACCCGTTTCAGCAGTCCCGACGGCGGCGACGGCCTGTCGTTCTCGCTGCTGCTGCCCGCTCGGCACGAGCAGGCCGTACTCGACCACACCATCCAGCGGTTGCTGGAGTCGAGCCACGACGACTACGAGATCATCGTCATCGTCGGGCACGACGACCCGGAGACCGCCGAGGTGGCCCGCAGCGCGGAGGAGCGCGACCCGCGCGTGCGGGTCGTCGTCGACCACCACGAGAAGAAGAACAAGCCGAAGGCCATGAACACGGCGCTGCCGCACTGCCGCGGCGACGTCGTCGGAGTCTTCGACGCCGAGGACCAGGTCCACCCGGAACTGCTCGCCCACGTGGACCACGCGTTCCGCACGACGGGTGCGGACGTCGTCCAGGGCGGCGTCCAGCTCATCAACTTCAACTCCAGCTGGTACAGCCTGCGCAACTGCCTGGAGTACTTCTTCTGGTTCAGGTCCAGGCTCCATCTGCACGCGCAGAAGGGGTTCATCCCGCTCGGCGGCAACACCGTCTTCGTCCGTACGGACGTGCTGCGGGAGGCGGACGGCTGGGATCCCAACTGTCTCGCCGAGGACTGCGACCTGGGTGTGCGGCTGTCCAGCGTCGGCAAGAAGGTCGTCGTCGCCTATGACTCCGACATGGTGACCCGGGAGGAGACCCCGGGCACCCTGATGTCCCTGATGAAACAGCGCACCCGCTGGAATCAGGGCTTCCTTCAGGTCTACCGCAAGAAGGACTGGAAGCAACTCCCGGGGTTCGGGCAGCGGTTGCTGGCCCGCTACACCCTCATGACGCCGTACCTCCAGGCCGTGTCCGGTGTGGTCATCCCGCTCAACGTGGCCATCGCGCTCTTCCTGGACGTGCCCGTCGGCGTCGCCTTCATCACCTTCCTGCCGGCCGTGACCGCGCTGGTCACCTTCGTCTTCGAACTCGTCGGACTGCACGACTTCGGCAAGCAGTACGGACTTCGCGTCCGGCTCGTCCACTACCTGAAGCTGATCGTCGGTGGCCCCTTCTACCAGGTGCTGCTGGCCGGTGCCGCTGTTCGCGCGGTGTGGCGCGAGCAACGAGGGCGCAACGACTGGGAGTTGACCAGTCACGTCGGCGCGCACCTCACCGAGGTCGAAGCGGCTCGCTAGTCCGCCAGACCCCGCGGTCCGCGTGTCGGTGAATTCGTCTGCCCCATGAACTCGCCGGTCCGCGACCCCTCCGTCCGGTCGTCCGGTAGTCCGGTAGCCCGAGAGTCCCGAGAGGACATTTCCGCGTGACCTCCACCCTTCCCGCGGTGGCCACTTCCACGGTCCCCGCGCAGCGGCCCCTTGCGCCCAAAATCGTCCCCGACCCCCGTCCCCGGCTGCGTTTCCTGACCTCCCGCCCCGATCTGGTGCTGTGTCTCGCCCTCCTCGTGGCGATCATGCTCGTCCAGGGCTGGAACATCGCCGACTACCCGACCCTCAGCGACGACGAGGGCACCTACCTCGCGCAGGCCTGGGCCGTGCAGGAGGGCAACGGCCTGGCCCACTACACGTACTGGTACGACCACCCGCCCCTGGGCTGGATCCAGATAGCGGCGCTGACCTGGATCCCGGCCCAGATCAGCCCCGGCCTGATGACGGTCGGTTCGATGCGCTTCGCGATGCTCCTGGTCAGTGCCATCAGCGCGGTCCTCGTCTACGTCCTCGCGCGCCGGCTCTCGCTTCCGAGGTGGGCCGCCGGACTCGCGATGGTGCTCTTCGGGCTCTCGCCGCTGTCGGTGGTGCTCCAGCGGGAGATCTTCCTCGACAACATCGCGGTGATGTGGACGCTGCTCGCGTTCTGCCTCGCGGCCTCCCCGCGCCGTCATCTCTGGCACCACTTCGCGGCGGGCATCGCGGCGGCGGCGGCCGTGCTCACCAAGGAGACGATGCTCGTCATCCTGCCCGCGCTGCTGGTCACCATGTGGCGCCACGGACACCGCGACACCCGGAAGTTCGCGCTCACCGGAGCCATCACGGCGTGCGTCCTGATCGGCCTGTCGTACCCGCTGTTCGCCCTGCTCAAGGGCGAGTTGTTCTCGGGCGCCGGCCATGTCTCGCTGTGGGACGGCGTCAAGTACCAGATGAGCCGCCCCGGTTCGGGCTTCATCCTCGACCAGGGCACCGGCTCGTACGGCGTCCTCCAGTCCTGGCTCTACTACGACCGGGTGCTGCCCCTCGGCGGTCTGGCGGGCGCGCTGCTGCTCCTGGTCACCTGGCGCTGGTCGGTGACGGCGCGCGCCCTCGCCGGTCCCGCGCTCACCGTCGCGATCCTCGCCCTGGTCGCCATGCGGCCCAGCGGCTATCTGCCCGCGATGTACGTCATCCAGGCCCTGCCGTTCCTGGCGCTGGTGCTGGCCGGCGGCACCGCGAGCGTCGCCCACGCGGTGCTGCGCAGAGGACGCGGCGAGCACGAGACGCCGTATCTCCTGTGGGGGCGCCGGGTGACCGCGTGCCTGCTCGTGGCGGGCGCCGCGTTCTACGTCGTACCGCGCTGGTACGACGGCAACCGCACCGCCGTCACCGTCGACGCCAACGCGCCCTACCGCGCGGCGTCGGCGTGGCTGAAGACCGAGGTCGAGGACCCGGGGAGGACGCGGGTCCTGGTCGACGACGCGCTCTGGCTCGACCTCGTGCACGCCGGCTACCGGCCGGGGCTCGGGGTCATCTGGTTCTACAAGGCGGACCTCGACCCCGCGGTGACCAAGACGATGCCGGACGGCTGGCGCGACCTCGACTACGTGGTGGCCTCGCCGACCGTGCGGCGTGACGCGGTCGACCTGCCCAACGTCAAGGCGGCGATGGAGCATTCGACGCCCGTCGCCACCTTCGGCAAGGGCGAGGACCGGATCGAGATCCGGCGGATCGACGGCAGCACGGGCGGCAACGGCAGCACTGACAGCACGACCAGCACTGACAGCACGGGCAGCACGGGCAGCGCGACCAGGGCAGAGGCCAACAGCACCGGAGGCAGTCGATGAGCAGCTTCGAGAGCACTGTCCCCGGTGAACTGGGCGACCCGGCCGTACGCGGCGCCGAGGTACCCGAGCCCGGGGCCGTCACCATCGTCGTACCGACCTTCAACGAGGCCGCGAACATCGGGGAGTTGCTGCACCAGATCACCGAGTCGGTGCCCGCGCGGCTGCCCTGCGAGGTCGTCTTCGTGGACGACTCCACGGACAACACCCCCGAGGTGATCCGGGAGGCCGCGCAGGACTGCCCGTTCCCCGTCACCGTGCTGCACCGCGCCGAACCCGTGGGCGGGCTCGGCGGAGCGGTCGTCGAGGGACTGAAGGCGGCGACCTCGGACTGGATCGTCGTCATGGACGGCGACCTCCAGCATCCGCCCTCACTGGTACCGGAGTTGGTGGCCACCGGCGAGCGCTCCTCGGCCGGTCTCGTCGTCGCCTCGCGCTATATCAAGGGCGGCAGTCGCGAAGGGCTCGCCGGCGGCTACCGCATCGCCGTCTCGCGGGGCGCGACCTGGCTGACCAAGACGCTCTTCCCGCGCAGGCTGCACGGCATCAGCGACCCGATGAGCGGCTTCTTCGCGATCCGGCGCAGCGCGGTCACCGCCGACATCCTCCAGCCGCTCGGCTACAAGATCCTCCTCGAACTCGCGGTGCGCAGCCGTCCCCGCGAGGTCACCGAGGTGCCGTTCGTGTTCCAGGACCGGTTCGCGGGCGAGTCCAAGTCGACCGCGCAGGAGGGCTTCCGCTTCCTGCGCCACCTGGTCGGGCTGCGCACCGCCTCGCCGGTGGCGCGCATGGTGGTCTTCGGCCTGATCGGCGTCACCGGCTTCCTGCCGAACCTGCTGGGCCTGTACGCCCTCACCGTCGCCGGTATGCACTACCTGCCGGCGGAGATCCTCGCCAACCAGCTCGGGGTGGCCTGGAACTTCCTGCTCATCGAGCATCTCCTCTTCCGCGAGCGCCGAAAGCACCGGCACTGGGGGGACCGCGTCGGCCGGTTCGTCCTGATCGCCAACGCCGATCTGGTGCTGCGCATCCCGCTGATCGCCCTGTTCGTGGGCCACTTCGGGATGGGCGCACTCTCCGCCACCGCACTGGCCCTGGTGACGACCTTCGTCCTGCGCTTCGTAGGGACCGAAGCGCTGGTCTATCTGCCGCGCCGCAGCAACGAGTCCGCGGGCGGGAGCAGCCGCACAGCAAGGAGAGCCGCGTGACACTTCGCGTACGACCACGACTGAGACCACGGCGGGGAACATCGCTGCTGGCCGTGGCGGGCCTGGCCGCCGGCCTGCTGTTCATCTCGCCGCAGCCCGCCTCCGCCGCCAACCTCGTCACCAACCCGGGCTTCGAGACGGCCGGCACGGACGGTATGCCGTCCTGCTGGGAGAAGTCCGGCTGGGGTGACAACGACTTCACCTTCTCCACGGTCGGCGGTGCCCACTCGGGCACCAAGGCCATGAAGGTCGAGCTGACCCGCCGGGTGGACGGGGACCGCAAGGCGCTGATCACCGAGTCCGCGGCCTGCGCGCCGGTGGTGACGCCGGGCAAGCAGTACGACCTGGGACTCTGGTACAAGTCGACGACCCCGGACACCTCGCTCACCCTCTTCCGGCACGACACGACGGCGGGCTGGCAGTACTGGACCGACCTGAAGACGCTGGAGATGGCGGGGAGTTGGACCGAGGCGACGGTCCGCACCCCGGCGGTGCCGGCCGGCACCGACCGCATCACCTGGGGTGTGTCCGTCTACGGCACCGGTTCGGTGACCACCGACGACTACACGATGGAGCAGGTCGCCGACGTGATTCCGCCGGCCGGCTGCACCGGCACGGCCGAGCAGTGCGCCAACGGCAAGTGGGACGTGCTGCCCACCCAGAACCCGGTCCGCTCCATGCACTCCGTCGTCCTGAACAACGGCAAGGTGCTGCTGATCGCGGGCTCGGGCAACAGCGAGGAGCAGTTCAACGCGGGCACGTTCACGAGCGCGGTGTACGACCCGGTGAACGGCACGTACAAGACGATCCCGACGCCCAAGGACATGTTCTGCGCGGGGCATGTGCAGTTGCAGGACGGGCGCGTGCTCGTGATGAGCGGCAACAAGGCGTTCCCGGCGGCGGACGGTTCGCACGGGTACGAGGGCTACAAGGACTCGTACATCTTCGACCCGGTCACCGAGACGTACAGCAAGACGAACGACATGAACGACGGCCACTGGTATCCGTCGGCGACCGAGCTCGGCAACGGCGACATCATCTCCTTCGGCGGTCTGCGTGAGGACTCCACCGGTTCGGTGACCGCCGAACTCTGGTCGGACGACGAGCAGAAGTGGCTGCCGCTCTGGCAGGTCAACCAGACCTGGTCGTACTGGGGTCTGTACCCGTCGATGATCCTGATGCAGGACGGCCGGCTCTTCTACTCGGGCAGCCATGTATTCGGCAACGGCACGCCCGGCACCGGCTCGGCGATCTACGACTACGACGCGAACACGGTGACGGCGGTCCCGGGGCTCCAGAACAAGGACCAGCGCGACCAGTCCGCCAGTGTGCTGCTGCCCCCGGCCCAGGACCAGAAGGTCCTGACGATCGGCGGCGGCAACATCGACTCCAACCCGGAGGCCAACCGGCTCACCGACATCATCGACCTCAAGGCGGCGAACCCGGCGTACACCGTCGGCCCGCCGCTTCCGCAGGGCACGGTGGACCTGGGCGCGGGGAAGGTGGCCCAGACGGGCAACCAGGGCAAGATGTACGTCTCCGCCGTACTGCTGCCCGACGGCAAGGTGCTGGAGACGGGCGGCGCCCTGCACAACCGCGCCGATCCGGTGTTCGAGACGTCGATCTTCGACCCGGTGACCTCGACCTTCGACCCGGTGGCCACCGACCCGGAGGAGCGCGGTTACCACTCCTCCGCGTTCCTGCTGCCCGACGGCCGGGTGATGACGACCGGCGACAACCCGGGCAACGGCACCTGGAACCACGACGTCTCCATCTACACGCCGCCGTACCTCCTCAAGGGCGCCCGCCCGACGATCACTTCGGTGATCGACAACGAGTGGGTGTACGGGGACACGCAGCGGATCACCGTCGACCGGCCCATCGCCAAGGCGGAGTTGATCCGGCCGGCCGCGGTGACGCACTCCTCCGACCCCAACCAGCGGTTCGTGGACCTGCCGTTGTCCGTCGACGGCAACAACGTCGACCTGAACGTGACGAGCAACCCCGACCTGGCGCCGCCCGGCTGGTACATGCTCTTCGCGGTCGACGCCAACGGGGTGCCGTCGGTGGCCAAGTGGGTTCATCTCCAGGGTCCGTCGGCACTGGCCGCGGCCTCGGCTCCCGAGGCGCACGTCCACTCCTTCGCCGACTCCCTGGCGGGCAAGGTCACCGGGCCGGGCAAGAAGCGGGCCTCGCAGAAGGTCAGTCCGACGCTCGCCGGGTGCGACCGGCACTACGGCTCGGTCAACGTCTGCGTGCCGACCGTCTTCCCCGCCGAGGTGAAGAAGACGACGGCCGCCCGGTGCGCCTGGCTGAAGACGAACGACTACGGCCGTCTGAAGGTGAACGGCAAGGACGATCCGCTGCGGCTCGACCCCAGCAAGGACGGGGTGGCCTGCGGCGCGAAGGACCTGAAACGCCGCTAGTGGCCGAACTCGGTGAGGGTGCGCCCGCGTTGGGCGCGCCCTCATCGCTGTGGGCTCTCGGACATCAGGGCGTCCGCCCGTTCTCCAGGATGTGCAGGGTGCGGTCGACGAGGTCGGCGAGGTCCTCCTGGTGGCCGCCCTCGGCCCAGTAGAGGGAGGTCTCCATCAGGGCGCCGATCAGGGACATCGCGAGGACGCGTACCTCAAGGCCGTCGGGGTCCTTGCCGGTGCGCTCGCCGATGACCCGGCACAGCATGCGGCTGGTGACCGACATGCTCTCCATCATCCGGGAGCGGACGGCGGGCACCTGCACCATCAGGTGGGTCCGGAGTCTCGCCACCTCGGGTTCCTCGGTGGTTTCCAGGCCGATGGCCTTCCGCATGATGTGGCGCAGGGAGACCATCCACGGCTCGTCGGCGGGCCGTGCCCGCAACTCCTGCTCCATGAGCGGGTCGAACTCGTCCGTGAGGACGATGTCCTCCTTGGTCGGGAAGTAGCGGAAGACCGTCGAGGGGGAGACCTCGGCCGCCTCCGCGATCTGCTCGACGGTCGTCGCGTCGTACCCCTGCTCCCTGATCAGCCGGTAGGTGGCGTCACGGATCGCGATCCGGGTCTTCTGCTTCTTCCGCTCGCGGAGCCCGAGCTGGGGCTCCGCGGGGGAGGCGGAGCTGTGTGCGGTGGCGGCCATGGGCCTCATTGTCCGGCATCGGCCGGTGCCGGTGCCATGTCGGCGTCCTTTCCGGGGGCGGGGCGGTGGCCGGTCTCGCCGGTCCCGGCGACGTCGCCGGGCTCGCCGGGGTGGGCCGCCGCGGTCGACTTGACGGCTTGGACCGACCCGGCCTCCTTTGCGGTTCCGGCGGGTCCAGCGGTTCCGTCCGATCCGGCGGTTCCGGCGGTTCCGGTCGGGCCGGCGGGCTCAGCCTTTCCGGTAGCTCCGGTAGCTCCGGTAGCTCCGGTAGCTCCGGCGGGTCCGGTCCGCTCGATGGCTCCGGGGGTTCCGACGGGGCCGCTGGCTCCGACCGGCCCGGCGGGTCCGGCCGCACCGTCGGCGCCGGCAGGCTCCGTCGGCTTCGCGTTCGGCAGCAGGGCCGCCGCCAGTAGCGCGGTGAGCAGCGCGGCGACGCCGCTGACCAGCAGGACCAGGCCCATGCCGTGCACGTACGAGGTGTCGGCGGAGGCGGCGAGCGCGCGGTCGCCGAGCCGGGCGGCGACGACATGGGCGCCGACCACCGAGTCGGAGGCGGTGTCCGCCGCGGCGGCGGGCAGGCCCGAGGTGTCGAGCCGGTCGCCGTACGCGCCGGCCAGCAGCGAGCCGAGCAGGGCGATGCCTATCGCGCTGCCCACCTGGCGCACGGTCATCAGCAGTCCGGAGCCGCTGCCGGCGCGGTCGCGGGGCAGGGCACCGAGGGCCGCGGTCATCGCGGGCACCACGGCGAAGCCGAAACCGAGCCCGGCGACGGACAGCCACAGGGCCGTGAACCCGTAGCCGTCACCGACGGACGTACGGCTGCCGAGGAACGCGGCGAAGGCGAGCGCGACCAGGCCCGCGCTGATCACCGCGCGTGCCCCGAACCTCGCCAGCAGCGGCTGCGCGCACCGCGAGGCGACCAACAGTCCGCCCATCATCGGCAGCATCCGCACCCCGGTGCCGAACGCGTCGTACCCGAGCACCGCCTGGAGGTACTGCGGCAGCACGAACATCAGGCCGGACAGGACGAACATGACGAGGGTCGCGGCGAGCGTGTTGAGAAGGAAGGCGCGCTGGCCGAGGAGCGTGAGGTCCAGCATCGGGCGGGCGCTGCGGCGTTCGCGCAGGACGAGGAGGGTGATCAGCACGGCGGAGGCCGCGAACAGGGCGAGGACCAGTGGGTCGCCCCAGCCGCGGTGCGGTGCCTCGATGATCGCGTAGATCAGGACGCTGAGGCCGGCCGCGGTGAACGCGGTGGAGACGGCGTCGACCCTGGGCGAGGCGGGGTCGCGGGTCTCGGGGAGCAGGAAGACGCAGGCCACGACGCCGATCGCGGCCATGGGCACGTTGACGAGGAAGACCGAGCCCCACCAGAAGTGGTCCAGGAGCCAGCCGCCGACGATCGGGCCGAGCGGCAGTCCGAGCGCGGAGGCCGCGGACACCGCGCCGACGGCCTTCGTGCGCTCGTCGGCCTCGAACAGGGACGGCAGCACGGCCATCCCGAGCGGCATGACCAGCGCGGCGCCGATCCCCATGACGCCGCGGGCGACGATCACGAGGGTGACGTCGTCGACGAGGGCGCCGACGAGCGAGCCCGCCAGGAAGACGACGAGTCCGGTGATGAGCATCCGGCGTCGCCCGAAGCGGTCGCCGAGCAGGCCCGCGGGGAGCATCAGCGAGGCGAAGACGACGACGTAGGCGTCCGCCATCCACTGCTGCTCGCCGGTGGAGGCGCCCAGTTCCCCGGCCATCGTCGGCAGCGCCACGTTGAGGATCGTCATGTCGAAGCCGAGTACGAGCATGCTCGCGATCAGGGCTCCGAGGGCCCACCAGCGGCGGGGATCACGCCGTACGGCGTCAGCGTCAGTGATAGTCACCATGAAATGAGAGTAACTCTCAAAAGGTAGCTGCTGTCAACTGAGGGGGGAGGGGGAGGGAGGGTCCGGTCGGGTGCGGAGGTGTCCGGGCACGCAGAAGTGGCCGCGGCTGGAGAGCCGCGGCCACTGGAGATGTGTCGGTCGAAAGGGTCAGCCGTGCTGGTAGGCCACCAGGGAGATCCCGACGTAGTGCACGACGAACGCGCCGACGGTCAGGGAGTGGAAGACCTCGTGGAAGCCGAACCAGCTCGGTGACGGGTTGGGGCGCTTGATCGCGTAGATCACGCCGCCCGCGCTGTAGAGCAGTCCGCCGACCACGACCAGGACGAGGACGGCGATGCCGCCCGTCCGCATGAAGTCGGGGAGGAAGAAGACGGCCGCCCAGCCCATCGCGATGTAGCAGGGGGTGTAGAGCCAGCGCGGGGCGCCGACCCAGAACACCCGGAAGGCGATGCCCGCCACCGCCGCGGCCCAGATGCTCCACAGGAGCCACTGCCCCTTGGCCTCCGGCAGCAGCAGCATCGTCAGCGGGGTGTAGGAGCCCGCGATGATCAGGAAGATGTTCGCGTGGTCGAGTCTGCGCAGCACGCCGTCCATGCGCGGGGTCCAGGTGCCCCGGTGGTAGAGCGCGCTCACTCCGAACAGCAGGCAGGCCGTCAGCGCGAAGATCGCGCAGGCGATGCGGGCCCGGGTCGAACTCGCGAGCGCGGTGAGCACCAGGCCCGAGACGAGGGCGGCCGGGAACATGCCGAGATGCAGCCAGCCGCGGAGCTTGGGCTTGATCTCGTCCGGCAGATGGGGGTGCGGCAGCGAGAGGTGTGCCGAGGTCGAGTGCGACGGGGAGTGCGCGACGGACCCGTGGCCGGCGGCCGGGGAGTCCGTGTGCGCGTCGGGGACAGACGCAGTCATGGGCCGAATCCTACCTACGGAACCGTAAGTTACCTGTCAGTGTCGCCGGACGACCGGGCAATAGTGGCCATGGTCTCACGCACACCCGTGCCGCGATACGTCGCGGTACCGGGGGTGAACCCAAAATGGCGCGGAGGAAACCCGGAGATGAGTGGCGATGCTCACTCCGCTCACCTGTGAGGCCCTCTGGACATATGCGCGCTCTAGTCGGATGATCAAATGAGTGCGGTCGGCACCGGATGAGCGCCAGGGCATCAGAATCGTGAAGCATCCGGGTCGCAGCCCCCACGGGGCACAACAACAAAACCCCTCATTTAGGAGCAATCGTGGCGCGCGACATCGCGGCTCCCACCGTCGTACCCACCAACCACAAAGCCCTGATCTCGTGGGTCAACGAGATCGCCGAACTGACCGAGCCGGACAGCGTGGTCTGGTGCGACGGATCCGAAGCCGAGTACGAGCGACTGAGCGAGGAACTCGTCCGCAAGGGCACCTTCAGGAAGCTCGACCCGATCAAGCGCCCCAACTCCTACTACGCCGCCTCCGACCCGTCCGATGTCGCACGGGTCGAGGACCGGACGTTCATCTGCTCCGAGAAGGAGGAGGACGCCGGACCGACGAACCACTGGAAGGCCCCCGCCGAGATGCGGGAGATCTTCCAGGGGACGGACGGCAGGGGAGGCGTCTTCCGCGGCTCGATGCGCGGCCGGACGATGTACGTCGTCCCCTTCTGCATGGGCCCGCTCGGCTCGGACCTCTCCGCCATCGGCGTGGAGATCACCGACTCGGCGTACGTCGCCGTCTCCATGCGCACCATGACCCGGATGGGACAGCCGGTCCTGGACGAGCTCGGCACCGACGGCTTCTTCGTGCGTGCTGTGCACACGCTCGGAGCGCCGCTGGCGGCGGGCGAGGCGGACGTGCCGTGGCCCTGCAACGCCACGAAGTACATCTCGCACTTCCCGGAGTCCCGCGAGATCTGGTCCTACGGCTCCGGCTACGGCGGCAACGCGCTGCTCGGCAAGAAGTGCTACGCGCTGCGCATCGCCTCCGTGATGGCGCGCGACGAGGGCTGGCTCGCCGAGCACATGCTCATCCTCAAGCTCACGCCCCCGCAGGGCGAGTCGAAGTACGTCGCGGCGGCCTTCCCGAGCGCCTGCGGCAAGACGAACCTCGCCATGCTGGAGCCGACGGTCGGCGGCTGGACCGTCGAGACGATCGGTGACGACATCGCCTGGATGCGGTTCGGCGAGGACGGCCGGCTGTACGCGATCAACCCCGAGGCCGGTTTCTTCGGCGTCGCGCCCGGCACCGGTGAGCACACCAACGCCAACGCGATGAAGACGCTGTGGGGCAACTCCGTCTTCACCAACGTCGCACTCACCGACGACAACGACATCTGGTGGGAGGGCATGACGGAGGAGACTCCGGCCCACCTCACGGACTGGAAGGGCAACGACTGGACGCCGGAGTCCGACGCGCCCGCCGCCCACCCCAACGCCCGCTTCACCGTTCCCGCCGCGCAGTGCCCGATCATCGCGCCCGAGTGGGAGGACCCCAAGGGCGTGCCGATCTCGGCGATCCTGTTCGGCGGTCGTCGCGCCACCGCGGTCCCGCTGGTGACGGAGTCCTTCGACTGGAACCACGGCGTCTTCCTCGGAGCCAACGTCGCCTCGGAGAAGACCGCCGCCGCCGAGGGCAAGGTCGGCGAGCTGCGCCGCGACCCCTTCGCCATGCTGCCGTTCTGCGGCTACAACATGGGCGACTACATGGGCCACTGGATCGACGTGGCCAAGGACAAGGACCAGGCGAAGCTGCCGAAGATCTACTACGTGAACTGGTTCCGCAAGAACGACGCGGGCAAGTTCGTGTGGCCCGGCTTCGGCGAGAACAGCCGTGTCCTGAAGTGGATCGTCGACCGCCTCGACGGCCGCGCCGAGGGCGTCGAGACGCCGATCGGCATCCTGCCGGCCAAGGGCGCCCTGGACACCAAGGGGCTCGACCTGTCCGAGGCGGACCTCGACTTCCTGCTCACCGTCGACAAGGACGTGTGGCGCGAGGAGGCCGCGCTGGTGCCGGACCACCTCAACACCTTCGGCACGCACACGCCCACCGAACTGTGGGACGAGTACCGCGCACTCGTACAGCGCCTGGGCTAGTCCGGGCAGAGACTCCGCGGCCGGTCCGGTCTGCCCTGACCTGCGTCGTCGTCAGGACCGGCCGCGGTGACAGCACCGCGGGAAGGGGAGGGGCCCCGCACAACGACGTGCGGGGCCCCTCCCCTTCCCGCGTACTCCCTCACCGGCGGCGCCGTAATTTTCCGCAACGACTCCGTCTCGACCGGTATTTCGCGGGACACTCGGGGCAACTCGCAACGAACCCCGAAACGAACCCCGGAACGAGGTGAGCGGGGTGCGCACACCGGTCAGCGATCCCCTGAAGATCGGGCCGTACCGCATAGTCGGCCGGCTGGGCTCCGGCGGCATGGGCTGGGTGTACCTGGGCCGTTCGCCGGCCGGCCGTGAGGTCGCCGTCAAGGTGGTGCGGGCCGAGCTGGCGGCGGAGGGGGAGTTCCGGGAGCGGTTCGCCCGCGAGGTCGCGGCGGCCCGGGTGGTGAGCGGCGCCTACACCGCGGCCGTGGTCGACGCCGACACCGAGGCCGAACTGCCCTGGCTGGCGACGATGTACGTGCCGGGTCCCTCGCTCGCCGAGGCGGTCCGCACCGACGGGCCCCTGCCCGAAGCACAGGTACGGCAACTGGGCGCGGGCCTGGTCGAGGCGCTCCAGGCCATCCACGCCGCCCGGGTCGTGCACCGGGACCTGAAACCGGCGAACGTGCTGCTGGCCTCCGACGGTCCGCGCGTCATCGACTTCGGGATCTCGCGCGTCGACGGCGTACCCGGGCTCACCCAGACCGGCATCGTGGTCGGCACCCCGCCGTTCATGTCGCCCGAGCAGATCAAGGCGGAGCGGGTGGGCCCGCCGAGCGATGTGTTCTCCCTCGGCGGGGTGCTGGTGTTCGCCCTGACGGGCCGGGCGCCGTTCGGGAGCGGGGACGCCGTGCGCTTCCGGGTCGTACGGAGCGAACCCGAACTCGACGCCGTGCCGCCCGGAACGCGCGACCTGATCGCCCGCTGTCTGGCCAAGCGGCCCGAGGACCGGCCCCAACTGGCCGAACTGCTCGGCGCGTTGCTTGAGGAGACGCCGAAACCGGCGCCCTGGCCGCCGCCCACCGTGGCGCACAGCATCAAGGTGCGCACCAGCGACCTCGCCGACCGCAGAAGGGCCGCGGTCACCGGCCGCGGCGGCGGCGCGAGCGTGTCGGTGCCCTCCTGTCTGCTGCTGCACGCCCAGACGCTGCTGGACGCCGGGCTGACCGACGCGATGGTTGCCGAGGCGGTGGGCCGTGGCGACGCCTGACTCCTCGCCCACCCGCTTCCCCGGCCGGGAGCCCGAGGTGCTCGAAATCGGCACGCACTGGCGGCAGATGGTGCAGAGCTGGGTGGCCGGACGGAATTACCACACCATGACCGACACCGTTTCCGTTTCCATGCAATTTGATCTCCAGGAGACGGGCCGCATGGTCACCGTGCGATTCATGACCACCAAAAGGCTTCTGGTCGCCTTCGCGACCGATGGTCATTATCTGCGCCAGGACCAACTGGCCGTCGCCGCAGCGGCGTCGAACGCGTGGAATACCGAACAGCTGAATCCCATGCTTTCCGTGTGGGACGTACGGGGGCCGCGGCCGTGTCTCGCCGGGGTCTGCGATCTGCCGCTGACCTGCCGGATGACGCAAACAGATTTCGATGCTCTGGCCAGTGATTGGGTGGAACGGGCGAGGCAGATGTTCACGCGCTGCCATCAGGTGTTCAAGTTGTAGAAGTGAAACCCGTGGTGTGCCCAAACCCCTTTCGGGCGCACGCCCGTTGCCCCCACTATGGGCGAGTGCCTTTTAGGCCACGGGGGGTTGCCATGAGGCGTTCGCTGTTTTTCGCGGTGCTTGTCGGAATGCTCGTCGCCCTGCTTCCCGCGGGGACGGCGGCGGCCGACACCTGCGGCCGGAATCTCAAGGACCGGCTCGAATGCTGGTCCGGCGAGATCGACGAGCACGGCGTCCTGGTCACCCTGGACAGCCGGGTGCCCTTCGACGCCGAGGCCGCCGACGTCGGGGCCTTCGAGCGGACCCTGTGGGACAAGCGCGAGAACCTCGTGGTCGAGGTGCCCAAGGGCGCCAGGACCGGGGCGGGCGGGACGGCACTGCTCCTGCTGGCGGGGACCGGCTGGGTGGCACCGGACGCCACCATCGACAGGCTCCCGCGGGAGCACCAAGAGGGCCTGCCCGCCTGCGACTCGGCGAACGCCGACCCCACCGGCTCCCTCAAGGAGATCCTCGACGTCTGCGACAGGCTCGCCGAGAAGTCGCTCACCGGCGAGCAGTTGATCGCCGAGGCCCCGGCCACCTTCCGCGCCAAACACACCTACACCGTCGCCGCCGAGGAGTCCTCCGGCCGCGACACCCTCCTCATCGCCGTCGTGGGAGCCCTGCTGCTGGCCCTGCTCACCGCCCTCGTACTGATCGTCCGCCGCTCCTCCAGGGCGGGCCACCAGACCCGCCCCGCCCTCGCCACGGCCGGCGCGGGACCGGTCCCCACGGCACCCGGCCGCGCGGCCGACGAGGAGACCACCCGGCTGCGGACCACGCCCGCTCCCCGCTACGGACGCCGGGTGGGCAACGTACCCGGCCCCGCGAAGTCCGCCGTCGTCCGGACCGAACTGCACCCGCAGGGCTACGTCGAACTCGACCGCGTGCTGTACCGGGCCGTATGGGCCGAGCCGGGCCGCCCGCCGCCCGCCCCGGGCGCGCTCGTCGACGTCACGGAAGCCCGCGAGCGCGACTCCGACGTCCTGTACGCCTTCCCGCCCACCAGCGGGCGGCACGCCAAAGGCACCCGCACCTGACCCGCCGCACCCCTGGGCGCCCGACGGCGCCCAGTGCCCGCAGACCCTGAGACCCTGAGACCCGGAGAAGAGACACCGAGATGCCCAGCGAATACCCGCCCACCATGCCGGCGGAGTACGCCGACATCGAGTTCGAGAACAACGCGCAGAGACTCCCGCTCGTGCTCTGCCTCGACACCTCCAGCTCCATGGCGGGACAGCCCATCCAGACGCTCAACAACGCGCTCATGGAGTGGACCCGCGAACTGCACGACGACGTCAGCCTCAGCTACAGCGTCGAGGTCGCCCTCGTCACCTTCGGCGGCCAGGGCGTCGGCGCCTGGCGCGGGCCCCAACTCCTGGACGCCCGCGCGCCGGTGAGCCCCTTCGTGCCCGCCCACATGTTCAGCCCGCCGCGGCTCACCGCCGCCGGAGTGACCCTGATGACCGAGGCGGTCGAGCTGTCGATGCACATCGTCGCGGCCCGCAAGGCCGAGCTGCGGGCCTCCGGGCTCCAGTACTACCGGCCGCAGATCTGCCTGGTCACCGACGGCCTGCCGACCGACGGCACCGGCCATCTCAGCGACTCCTGGCACCGGTTGATCCCGGTCCTCGCCGACGAGCAGAGCGCCCGCCGCTTCCGGCTGTACGCGATCGGGGTGGGCGGCATCACCGACCGGGGCGAGCAGGTGCTCCAGGCGTTCGCCCCGAAGTTCAACGCCCGGCTCCAGGGATTCCCCTTCCGTGAACTGCTCCAGATGATGTCGGCGAGCGCGAACGCCGAGCAGAAGGGGGCGGGCGACGAGGTCTTCGAGAAGATCTTCAGCCAGTTCAAGACGCAGCGTCCGGCCTGGGAATCCTGACCGATGGCCGGAGCGGAGCAGCCGGACTCCCCGTGGCGCGTCCATGGCATGAGCGTCGAGGGCTACCGCCACCGCCGCCAGGGCCTGCCCTGCCAGGACGCCTGCGCGTACCAGGTGTCGCAGCACGTGGCGGTGCTCGCGGTCGCGGACGGCGCGGGCAGCCGCCCGCGCTCGGAGGAGGGGTCGAAGCTCGCGGTGCGGCTGGCCGTCGAGCACTTCACGCGGCGGGCCGGCACGGCACGGGACCGCGGCCCGGGGGAGGCCGTCCACGAACTGCTGGAGGACGCCTTCCACGACGTCAGCAAGATGTTCCTGGACACCACGGGACCCGACTCCGCCGACTTCGCCACCACGCTCACCGTCGTGGTGCTCGCCCCGGGCTGGCTCGGCCAGCTCACCGTCGGCGACGGCTTCGTCGTACTGCGGGCCGGTACGGAGGACGGTGAGCGGCAGTTCCATCTGCTGCCGCAGCCGCGGGCGGCCAGCGAGTACAGCAACGAGACGGTCTTCCTCACCTCGCCGGACGCGGCGCGCTGGGTGCACACCGACTGTGTGGCCGACGACGGGATCGACGGCGTGCTGCTGTCCACCGACGGACTTGTGCAGGCCGCGCTCACCCGGGCCGCGTCCGGCACCGCCCAGACGCCGAACGCGTCCTTCGCCGACGCCGTGTTCAAGTCCCTCGACACGGTCACCGACGACGCCCACGAGGGACTCGCCGCCCTGCTGAGGTCGGACCGGCTCACCGCCCTGAACGCCGACGACAAGACACTGCTGCGGGCCGTGCGCAGGGCGCGGCCATGAGCGGGCTCACGGTGTTCCTGGACGGGAAGCCCGTCACCCTGGCGGAACTGCCGCTGAAGGGCGGCGGGCAGGCGGCCGTCTACCCGGTCGTCGGCGACGACGGCATCGTCGTCAAGCTCTACCGCGAGCCGCCCGGCCCCGAACAGGAGCGCCGGCTGACCCGCATGCTGACCATGTCACCGCTCGCCGCCCGCCCCACCAACGCCTCCCAGCCGCCCGAACTGGCCTGGCCCACCGCGCTCGCCCGCGGCCCCCGCGGCGAGTTCCTCGGCTACGCCATGCGCCGCTTCGGCGAACCCCAACACGTCCAGCTGGTGGGCCTGTTCACCCGCGCCCAGCGCCTCAAGCTCTTTCCCGACCGGGCCGACTGGCGGTTCCTGCTGGGCGTCTCCTGGAACCTCGCCTTCATGACGGCCCGTATGCACTACGACGATCTCGTCATCGGCGACTTCTCCAGCAGCAACGTCGTCGTCGACGGCCACGGCTTCGTCACCTTCCTCGACTGCGACTCCATCGCCTTCACCGACCCGGTGAGCGGGGAGCTCTTCCCCTGCCTGATGCACACCACCGACTACTCGTCCCCCGAACGGCAGTCCGGCGGCCCCGCGACCCGCGCCACCGACGACTTCGCACTCGCCGTCCTCGTCTACCAACTGCTCACGGCCGGCAACCACCCCTTCGGCGGCGTCCCGCACGAAAGCGCCTCCGAGTCGACCGTCAAGGACAACATCGCCGCGAGCTGCTCCTACGTCGTACGCCCGGAGCGGGTGGTCATCCCGCGCGGCACCGTCGACCCCTCGGTGCTGCCCCCGGAACTCCTCGGCCTCTCCCGCGCCGCCTTCGGCCCCGGTGTGCAGGACCCCGCCGCGCGCCCTCAGGCGGAGGCCTGGCTGCGGGCCCTGGACAGGGAGCGCGCGCTCGTCCGGGTCTGTCCGATCCGCCCGCTGCACGCCTACGGATCCCATCTGCCGTCCTGCCCGTGGTGCACCCGGGCCGCGGTCACGGGGCACGACGTCTTCAACGGTCCGGCGCCGGTCCCGGTGCCCCCGCCGCCTCCGGAGGCGGGGACGCCGTGGCCCCCGGCCCTGAAGGTCGCGCTGCTGGTCCTGCTGGTGGTGATCCTGGTGGTCATCGCGGCGAGCGCGGGCGGCTGAGGGCCGTCACCGCGAGCGCGGGGCGGCGGCCGTCACTGCGAGCGTCCCCGGTCCTCCAGATAGCGCGTGTGCGACTCCTGCCGTCGCGCCTCCGTCTCCCGCAGCTGTGCCGCCAGCCGCTCCGACTCCTCGTGCAGCAGGGAGAGCTGGCGCTCCAGGTGGCGTTCCGGCGGTTCGGTGCCGGGTGTCATCCGGTTCCACCACCGCGTCCGTACGAAGGTGTCGACGGCCTCGGGAACGTCCTGCCGTACGGCACGGGACAGGGCGTGCACGCCCTCCGGGTCCTGGGCGAGCACCTCGGCGACCCAGCCGGGATCCAGCAGCGCGGTCAGCAGCTCGGTCAGTTCGGTGAGCCGGCCGGCCGCCGCGGGCGGCAGTTCGATGCCGTCCAGGTACTCGCGCAGCTTCCCGAAGTCGGTCCGCAGCTCGTCGAGTTGGGCGGAGGGGTCGGGGAAGTCGGGCAGCGGCGGGCGTTCCGGCGGGGCGATCAGGGCGCCCGCGCCGTACAGGCCGACGACGACGGCGGGCCAGTACGGGCCCGCCACCCCCGTGAAGGTCAGGGCGAGCCCGGCGATCCCGCCCGCGCTCCCCGCGAGGTTCTTGCGGGACTCCAGATAGCCCAGGAACCTATTGGTAGCCACGGATCTCCTCGAAGGCGCCGTCCAGCGAGCCCTTCTGGGCGTCGAAGAGACGGCCGCCGGTCAGCTCGGCGATGCCCTGCAACTCGCCGCGGTCGGAGTCGCCGAAGAGGATCGGGAAGACCGGGATCTCCCGTTCCTGGGCCGGGAGTCCGGCGTAGAAGTCGTCGAACTCGGCCGCGCTCTCACCCGTCGTGTTCTCGCCGTCCGTCATCAGCACGATCGACGTGAAGCTGTCGTCGTCGGCGCCCAGGTACTCGTACGCCTTCTCCAGCGAGGTGAAGATCGCGGTGTCTCCCTCGGCGGTGAGCGCGCGGGTGTCCTTGCGGATCCCGTCGAGCCCGGTCTGCGGATCCTCGGGCTTCACCACGTGTGTGCGGACGCTCTTGACCGCCGAGCCGAACGGCATCAGGGTCACTTCCTCGCGGTCGCGGAAGTCGCTGGTCAGCGCGGTGAGCGCCGCCTTGAGCTGGTCGAGCCTGCCGTCCTCGCTCATCGAGCCCGAGGTGTCCAGGACGTACACGGTCCGGGACGGTCGGCGGAGCTTGTTCTCGTAGGCGTCGAGGAGGCCGTCGGCGACGGACTGGCTGCCGGGGAAGGGCAGTTCGCGCCTGCGGGTGGTGTCGAGGCCGGTCGCCGGGGCGACGGAGGCGACGACCGGACGGCGCAGGGTCCGCTCGGTGATCTGCCGCTGGGCGTCCGGGGCGCGCAGGGCCTCGGTGAGGCGGCGGACGGTCTCGCGGGTGTCCTTGCCGGAGGAGGCGAGGGAGGTCAGCGGGTAGTCGGCGGTCACCACGCCGTCGCTCGGCCGGATGACGGTGAGGCCCTTCATGCCCTTGAGGACCGACTCGTAGTTGAGCAGGGCGTCCACGGTGCCGCGGTGCTCGTAGGCGGTCGCCAGCCAGCCCGAGGAACCGGACGTCAGCTTCTGCCCCTTGAAGAACTCCCGCAGCTGCGGGGTCGCCTCGTCCACGTCCGCGTCGGTCAGCGCCGACTGTGCCCCCGAGATGCCCGAGGCCACCGAGACCAGCGTGGAGAAACCGGAGTTGGAGCGGGCGGGATCGGTCATGCCGTACGTCAGCCTGCCCTCCGTCACCGCCTTCTCGACCTGCGACCAGGTGACGTCACCCGGGTTCCAGCCCAGCTCGCTCACCGTCGCCGGCTTGACGCCGATGGCCACCGGGCTGGACATGATCGACGTCTCGGAGACGACCTTCCTGGCCGCGTCGGGGCGCAGCCGCAGATAGTCGTTGGAGGACAGCCACAGGGCGTCGTAGGAGCCGTCCACCTTGCCCGCGGCGAGCAGGTCCACGGCGGCGAGGGTGCCGGTGTAGGTGGCCTTCACCGTGATGCCGGTTTCCTGCTGGATCTTCTCCAACACCGGCTTCATGTCACTGAGTTCACTGGACGCCAGGACCCGGAGGGTGCCGGGTGTCGGCGCCGCCGGCCCCTCGGGCTCCGGCGAACTCCCCGCCGTACAGGCCGACACGGCGAGCAGGGCCGCCATGCCCAGCACGGCGAGGGCACGTCGTCGTCTCATGTGGTTCCGCCTTCCAGGGCGCTCTGCGCGCGGCTGCGATCCAGGTACGCGCTGGCGTGCTGGAGTTCTGAGGTGAGCGACTCGACGGTCACGGCCATGGCCTCGGTGGCCTGCACCTTGTACGTGTCGATCGCGTCGAGGGTGCGGTAGATCTGCTGGAAGGCGTTGCGCAGGGTCTCCGCGCCGACGGCCGGGTCGGCGGCGATGCGCTGGATCTCGCCGCTCTGGGTGGCGAGCATCTCGGCGTTGCCGCGGATCAGGTCCTCGGTCGTGCCGCGCAACGCGTTGACCTGGTCGACGACCTTGCGCTGGTTGTCGAGCGCGGAGGCGAGCATCACGGAGATGCGCAGCGCGGAGACGGTCGTGGTCGCGGCCCGGTCGACGCCCTTGATCAGTTCCTCGTTGTTGCGGCGTACGACGTCCATGGCCAGGTATCCCTGGGCGCACACGGCCAGTTGCGTCAGCAGGTCCTGGTGCTTCTGGCGGACGGGGAAGAGGACGTCGGCGCGCAGGGTGTCGGCCTGCGCCGGGTCGCCCGCCTCCACGCCCGCCACGTGTTCCTCGATCGCCCTGTCCAGGGCCTGGGTGAGGACGACGTACTCCTGGAGCTTGCCCATCGTCTCCCAGAGGCGGACCCGCTCGGTCTGCAACGCCGCGTTGTCCCGGCGTAGTTCGTCCTGGCCGCCGCGCAGCGAGCCCACGATCCTGTTCAACGTGCCCTGTGCGGAGGCGTACTTGGCGACGTGGTCACGCAGTCTGTTGCCGCCGGGGAGCCGGGACAGGAGCTTGCGGCCCTTGCCCGCGGGCAGGTCGCGCGGGTCCAGGTCCTCGACCACGCGGCGCAGTTCGACGAGCGAGCCCGCCACGTGCGACTGGGCGTCCCCGCCCCTGCCGGGGAGGCTGCGGACGGTGCGCTCCAGCATGCGGTTGGACTGCGCGGCGGCGCCCCGCATCTCGCCCGCGCCCAGGCCCGCGATCTCGCCGACCTTTCCGGCGAACTCGGGGGAACGGGCGTCCAGTACGGCCAGCCCGCCGACGTACTCGGCGGCGCGGCGCGCCATGTCCTCGTGCACGGCCGGGTCGACCGGGACGAGCCCGGCGGCCCTCTCGCGGGGCACCGGGGCGACGGCCCCTGGCGGTGTGAGGGTCAAGGTGTTCGGTTCTGTGGTCATGGCTGCTTCCCCCTAGCTCCCGGCCCGGACTGCCATCTCGTGCAGCACCTTCGAGGCGGGCACGGGCGCCTGCCGGACGCCGGTGAGCTTCTGGTTGACGTACCTCGTCTGCGCGGCGGTCGCCGCCGTGAACTCGGTGCTCTCGCCCTGCGGCCGGAATCCGTGCCGGACGGCGAGCTTGCGCAACGTCGGGTCCGTGCCGAGGAGTTCGCCGAGCGCGCGGCCCTCGGGCGTGAGCGGGACGACGGTGTGGTCGCTGTTCGCCGTGGTGTCCGGGTAGAGCACGGTCAGGTCGTCGACGTCCTCGCCCCGGACGAGCAGGGAGGCGACCTGGGACTCGTACACCAGGACGAGCGGGTTGCCCGCGCCGCTGATGAAGTCCCTGAACGTCGCGTCGGTGCTGCTCTGTTGCTGGCCCTGGACGCTGATCAGCTTGTGCATCAGGGGCGCGGTGCGGGTGACGGCGGTGCTGTCGGCCGCGACGCGTCCGCCGTCGGCGACGTAGGAGGCGGCTGCGAGGTAGAGGGCTCCGGAGTTGGAGGTCTCGGGGTTGGTGGTGGCGATGAAGAGCGTCCCCGACAACTCGCCGTACTTCTCGGCGCCCTTGAGCTGCTGCCAGGTCCGGTCCGCCTTCGCCGCCCTGAGGTAGGCGGACATCGTGAGGGTGCCGGTGGCCTTGTCGAGCTTCGCCAGGCCGTTCTGCTGGAGTACCTCGGCGGCGTTGCGGTGGGCCACGACGACGAGGGGTGAGTAGAAGGGCCGGGGGAGGGGCTTCTGTACGTGGTACTTGTCGGCCAGCTCGTCGGCCGGCGCCTGGCTGGAAGGGAAGGCGAAGTCGTACCCCTTGAGGTCCAGGCTGTCCATCGCCCAGGACCCGGAGGCCTCCGTCTTCACGGTGTAGCCCTTGGCAGCGAGGGCCTTCACCACGTCGGGATCGGCGAAGAACTCCGCCTTCTCCGATCCGATCACTCCTCGCACGGTCTTCGTTGCCGTGCCCTTGTCCTGACCTTCGCGGCCTGCGACGACGGCTGCTACCACTCCGCCGATCAGCAGCACCGCCAGGACGATTCCTGCGATGCGTTTCACACCCGTGAGCGTGCTCCCGGACTCCAACATTCCCCCCGGCCCGGGATGAACACGGGGTGACGACGGGGTCCCGGTACGCAACCGGAACGGATCACCCCGCTACGGGGACACTCGTTTCCGGCGACGGCTCCGCAGGAGCCGTTTCCTTCCGCCGCGACGGCGCTCAGCCGCGACGGCGCGACCCGGCGGTGCCGAGCAACCGTGCCCCCCGGAATCGGGAGTCCCTCAGAAGCCGACGGCAGCGCAACCACGCCAAAGCGAACGCAGTGCAGTGGCACCCGGCCCGCACGTCGCTGCGGTGCGCGCGGGCCGGGGCCGTACAGGGGAGCCCGCGGGCTCAGTGGGCGGCGAGCGGTCGCGGCGCGGTCGCGGACGCGTGGGCGTCCATGCGTTCGGCGGCGAGGATCGCGGCGGCGGTGTCGGCGCGGGAGGCCGCGACGACGAGTGCGCGGCCCGCGAGGGCGTACGCGCGCTGGTGCAGGGCGACCAGCCGTGAATCGTGGTGGTCGGCCACCGAGGACCGGACCGGCGTCACTCCGTCCCGCAGCCGGGCGACCTGCGAGGCGAGCCGCTCGGCCGCCGCGTCCAGGTCGTCGGACGGCGCGGTCGCGCGAATCTCGTCGGTCACCGCGAGCAGTGCCGCGAGATGACCGGCGAGCTGGATGTCCAGCTCCTCCTCGCGCGACCGATGGGGGAAGTCGGAGGTGGCGCCGGCCGTCGAGTGGACCGACTTCGTGCGGATCGGTTCGTACATGGAACGGCCTCCTGTGCTCTGACAGGAAACCATCCTAGCTTGGAATCGGTCTAAAGTTGAGCCAGGTCGCAGAACTGGTCGAAGTGTGCGCGCAGAGTGACCGGCCGGTGCGTACGGCGATGTCCCGCGGCGGCCCGACGTGATCCGTCACGGCTGGCCGTAGCCGTCCAGGAAGTTCCCGATCCGGGTCACCGCGTCGGTCAGGTCCCCGACCGTCGGCAGGGTGACCACGCGGAAGTGGTCCGGCTCGGGCCAGTTGAAGCCCGTCCCCTGGACGACCATGATCTTCTCGCGCCGCAGCAGGTCGAGCACGAGCTGCCGGTCGTCCTTGACCTTGAAGACCTTCGGGTCCAGGCGCGGGAAGAGATACAGCGCCCCCTTCGGCTTCACGCAGCTCACGCCGGGGATCCGCGTCAGCAGGTCGTACGCCACGTCCCGCTGTTCCTTGAGCCGCCCGCCGGGCAGCACCAGGTCGTTGATGGTCTGCCGCCCGCTCAGCGCGGCGACCACCCCGTGCTGCCCCGGCATGTTCGCGCACAGCCGCATGTTCGCGAGGATCGTCAGCCCCTCGATATAGGAGTCGGCGTGCGCGCGCGGCCCCGAGATCGCCATCCAGCCCACCCGGTACCCGGCCACCCGGTAGGCCTTCGACATGCCGTTGAAGGTGAGCGTCAGCAGATCCGGGGCGATCCTGGCGGTCGAGGTGTGCGTGGCGCCGTCGTAAAGGATCTTGTCGTAGATCTCGTCGGAGCAGACCAGCAGGTTGTGGCGGCGGGCGATGTCGGTGAGCCCGCGCAGCATCGCGTCGTCGTACACGGCGCCCGTGGGGTTGTTCGGGTTGATGATCACGATGGCCTTGGTGCGGTCGGTGACCTTCCGCTCCACGTCCGCGAGGTCGGGCATCCAGTCCGACTGCTCGTCGCAGCGGTAGTGCACCGCCGTGCCGCCGGACAGGGACACCGCCGCGGTCCACAGCGGATAGTCCGGCGCCGGTACGAGCACCTCGTCGCCGTCGTCGAGCAGCCCCTGCATCGCCATCACGATCAGCTCGGACACGCCGTTGCCGATGAAGACGTGCTCGACGTCGGTCTCGATGCCCAGGGTCTGGTTGTGCATCACGACCGCCCGGCGCGCCGCGAGCAGGCCCTTGGCGTCGCCGTAGCCGTGCGCCGAGGACACGTTCCGCAGGATGTCCTCAAGGATCTCGGGCGGGCACTCGAAGCCGAACGCCGCCGGATTCCCGGTGTTCAGCTTGAGAATCCGATGCCCTGCCGCTTCCAGCCGCATCGCCTCCTCGAGCACCGGTCCCCGGATCTCGTAACAGACGTTGGCGAGCTTGGTCGACTGGATCACCTGCATGTCCGTGAGCTTACGGCCGGGTAACGCCGGGCGGTGGGTGTTTTCCACCACGTGAGACGGGTGTTTTGTTCTGCTTTGGCCGACCTGGGATGCGAACTCAGGCCGGAAACAGCTCCTTGTCGCCCCCGGGCACTCCCTTCACAATGCGCATGACAAAACAGAAGGTGACCGGAAGACCTCCGGTCACCCACGTCGCAAGAGGGGACCCCACATGAGAAAGCCTCTCGTCGCCGCGCTCTTCGCCCTGGTGATCGCCGGGGCGGGCGCGGCACCCGCGGTCGCGGCACCGGCTACCCAGCCGAAGTCCGTGACGGCGCCCGCCTCCGCGGAGAGCGCCGCCGCTCCCGCCGTCCAGGCCGTCGACTTCGCCGGCACCGTCGCGCTCAGCAACTGCAGCGGCTCGCTCGTCCGCATGCCCGCCTCCGAGGCCGACGACCCGGCCCTGGTGCTGTCCAACGGCCACTGCCTGGAGACCGGTATGCCGACGGCCGGCCAGGTCATCGTCGACCGGGCGTCCACCCGCACCTTCGGCCTGCTCAACTCCGCCGGTACGCGGGTCGCCACCCTGCGCG
Source organism: Streptomyces sp. NPDC088747 (assembly GCF_044751025.1). NCBI lineage: Bacteria > Bacillati > Actinomycetota > Actinomycetes > Kitasatosporales > Streptomycetaceae > Streptomyces > Streptomyces sp. NPDC088747. The sequence continues at coordinate 457,812 of NZ_JBIVKZ010000003.1, read as the reverse complement.
CCGGCAAGATCGCGTACGGGACGATGACCGACACCGACGTCTCGATCTACCAGCTCACCAGCACGTACGCGCAGATCCAGAGCTCGTACGGCATCAGCGCCCTGACGCTGGACGCCGCGCACCCCACGGCGGGCACCGCCATCAAGGTCGTCTCCGGGTACTGGAAGCGGATCTACACCTGCAACGTCGACGGATTCGTGTACCGCCTGAAGGAGGGCGGCTGGACCTGGAAGGACTCGGTCCGCTACACCTCCGCCTGCGACACCATCGGCGGCACGTCGGGCTCGCCCGTGATCGACAACGCCACCGGCAAGGTCGTCGCCGTCAACAACACCGGGAACGAGGACGGCGCGAGCTGCACCGTCAACAACCCCTGTGAGGTCGACGCGAGCGGCAACATCACCGTCCGCCAGGGCATCAACTACGCCCAGGAGACCTACCAGATCGTGCCGTGCTTCGGTCTCGACAACAAGCTGGACCTGACCCGCGCCGGGTGCACTCTGCCCAGGCCGTAGCCGGTGAGCGCAGGGCGGACGACAGGGCCTAGGCGGGAGTCCCGCGGACCGACCGTCCCGCCAGTACGTCCGTCCTGCGCCCGTCCTCGATCACGAAGCGCCCGTCGATGAGGACGTGCGGAATGCCGGTGGGCAGGGTGCGCGGGGCGTCGAAGGTGGACCCCGCCGCCACCGTGGCCGGGTCGAAGAGGACCAGGTCGGCGCGGTGGCCCTCACGGACGAGGCCGCGGTCGGGCAGCCGTAGCCGGGCCGCGGGCCGGGAGGTGAGGTGGGCGACGCACTCCTCCAGCGAGAGGACGCCCAACTCCCGCACGTACCGGCCCAGATAGTGCGGGAAGGTGCCGTACGCGCGCGGGTGCGGTTTGTCGCCCCGCAGGATGCCGTCCGAGCCGCCGGTGTGCACCCGGTGCCGCATGATCGCGCGGACGTTCTCCTCGTGGCCGACGTGCTGGAGGATCGTCGAGCCGAGGCCGTCGGCGATCAGCAGCCGGCGGGCGGTGACCCAGGGGGCCTCGCCGAGCCGGTCCGCGGACGCCTGGACGGTGCTGCCCACGTAGGGCGCGAGCGCGGGGTCGGTCACTCCCGAGATCTCGATCGTGTCCCACTCGATGGGCACGCCGTGGCAGCCGTCCGCGCCCACGACCTCCATGTGGTGCCGGACGCGCTCGGCCGTCCCGTCGTCCCTGAGGCGGCCCAGGATCGCCTCGGGGCCGCCCTCGCTCGCCCAACTGGGCAGCATCGCCACCAGGGTTGTGCAGCCGGGTGTGTACGGATAGGTGTCGAGGGTGATGTCGGCGCCCTCGTCGAGCGACCTGTCCAGGAGGGCCAGCAGGTCCGGGGCCTTCCCCTTGTTCACGCCGAAGTTCATGGTCGCGTGGGCGAGGTGGAGCGGGCAGCCCGCCTCGCGGGTGAGGGCGACCATCTCCTCGTACGCGCGCAGGGCGCCCGCGCCGTAGGAGCGGTGGTGCGGGCAGTAGTAGCCGCCGTGCTCGGCCACCACCCGGCACAGTTCGGTGAGTTCGGCGTCCTTGGCGTACATGCCGGGGGTGTACGTCAGCCCGGACGACATGCCGACGGCGCCCTCGCGCATGCCGGTGGCCACCAGATCCCGCATCCGGTCCAGCTCCCGGGGCGTCGCCGGCCGGTCCTCCCAGCCGACGGCGAGCATCCGTACGGTGCCCTGCGGGATCAGGTAGGCGGCGTTCACCGCGATGCCCTGCCCGTCGAAGCCGTGGTCGAGCCGGTCCAGGTACTCGCCCACCGACCGCCAGTCGAAGTCGATGTCCGCGCCGTCGCCGTTCCAGCCGGTGATCGACCGGCGGACCTCGGCGAGCGTGCGGTCGTCGACCGGGGCGTACGACAGACCGTCCTGGCCGATGACTTCGAGGGTGACCCCCTGCGCGGCCTTCGCGCTGTGGTCCGGGTCGCGGAGCAGCGCGAGATCGCTGTGCGCGTGCATGTCGATGAACCCGGGGGACAGGACGAGGCCCTCGGCGTCCAGGACGCGGCGGGCCACCGGGCGCAGACAGCCGGCCGCGGCGCCCTCCCTGACCACCGTGGTGATCACACCGTTCTCGATGCCCACGTCGGCGCGGTAGGAGGGGTCCCCGGTGCCGTCGACGACGTCGGCGTCGCGGATGACGAGATCCATCACAGCGGTCTCCTGGTCTCGTGGTTTCTAGAAGCCTGGTCCCGTGATGTCTAGAAGAACGTACGGATGTAGTCGACGACCGTGCCGTCCGCCTCCACCAGCGGGATCAGCTGCCACTTGTCGAAGGACGTGCAGGGGTGGGACAGCCCCATGCCCAGCCAGTCGCCGACCCGGACGTCCGCCTCCGGCGTCGTGGTGAGCCAGCCGTGCTGGTCGGAGAGCCCGGTGACGGTGACCCCGGCCGCCGGACGGTCGGTGCCGTCGCGCCGGATCACCTGCGCCTCCGGCAGATCCAGGTCGTAGGCCGCGTCCCGCTTGCCCGCGTTGACGAATGCCTGGCCGGGGGAGGGCCGGGAGACGACCTGGGCCCACAGCCGGAAGGCGGGGTGCAGCGCGCCCTCCTCGGGGACCCGGGTGAAGGGCGTGAGCTTGCGGTAGTGGCCGTCGTCGTGCGAGACGTAGGCGCCTGAGCGAAGCAACTTCAGTACGGGCAGGGAGAGTTCGGGGATCTCCGCGAACACGTCGGCCACCGCGTCGAACCAGGCGCTGCCGCCCGCGCTCACCACGATCTCGTCGAGCCCCGCGAACCGGCCCGCCTTGTCGAAGTCGGCCGCCAGCGAGGTGAGCCGGCGCAGCCACGCCCGCACCCGCTCGGGGTCGGCCCGCGGCACCTCGCCCTCGTACCCCGCCACGCCCGCCAGCCGCAGCGTCGCCGCCCCGGCCACCGCGTCCGCGACCGCCGCGCACTCCTCCTCGGTGCGGACGCCGGTTCGGGCGCCCTCACCGGCCGCGAGTTCCACGACGACGTCCACCGGCCGGGTGCCGCCCCGCAGCGCCGCGTCCATCAGCTCCACACCGGCCACGGAGTCGACGTAACAGACGAAGCGGAAGTCGGGGTCCGCCGCGAGCTCGGAGGCGATCCAGCGCAGGGCGGGCGCGTCGACGAGTTCGTTGGCGAGGAAGATCCGGTCGATGCCGAACTCCCTTGCCACCCGCACCTGGTGGGGGACCGCGAGGGTGATGCCCCAGGCGCCGTGCTCGATCTGCCGCTGGAAGAGCTGCGGGGCCATCGAGGTCTTGCCGTGCGGGGCGAAGGCGAGGTGGTGGCGGGTCGCGTACGTCTCCATCAGCGCGAGGTTGTGGTTCAGGCGCTCGGCGGAGAGGGCGAGGACGGGGGTGGTGAAGCCGTCCGTGAAGAGGTTGCGGCGCTGGGCGGCGAGCTCCCCCACGGTCAGGCCGTCGGCGTCCGGGGGGAGGCCCTTGAAGCGGAGGTCGACGCGGTCCGCCGAGAGTGCGGTGAGCCGTGCGGCGGCGGTGTCGGCGCCCATGGGGCCTCCTTGTTTCCCTGATGAGACAGTCCGTTGCGCTGTATGCAACGGTCATTGCGTATGTCGCTTACTGCTGTCTAACATCCCAGCCAACGCAGGGTCAACGGTGCCGATGCCGTTGTCCGAGAGAGCAAGGGGCCCAGCCATCGTGACCGCCTTCGAAGTCGTAGCGCTCGGCGAGTCCATGGTCACGTTCCTTCCCTCCCGGCCCGGACGCCTCGCCGACGTCCCCTCCTTCGCCCGGGGGATCGGCGGCGCGGAGTCGAACGTCGCCTGTGTGCTCGCCGCCGCGGGGCACTCCGTGCAGTGGGTCAGCAGGGTCGGCGCGGACGGGTTCGGCGATCACCTGGTGGAGGCGATCGCCTCCTACGGCGTGGACACCTCCGGCGTACGACGGGATTCCGCGCGTCCGACGGGCATCTACTTCCGTACGGCGGGCGACCGGGCGACCGACGCGCACGAGGTGGCGTACTACCGGGCCGGCTCGGCCGCCTCCGCGATGACCGCCGACAACACGGACCTGGAAGCCATCGGGTCCGCCCGGGTGCTGCACCTCTCCGGCATCACCGCCGCGCTCTCCGCCGACTGCCTGGCCCTGCTGCGCGAACTGACCGCACAGCGCCCCGGCCGCCCCCTCGTCTCCTTCGACATCAACCACCGGGCCAACCTCTGGGACCGCCGGGAACCCGGCCCCGTCCTGCGGGAACTGGCCCGCGGCAGCGACCTCGTCTTCGTCGGCGAGGACGAGGCCGAGGACGCCTGGGGCGTCACCGGCGGCCCCGACGCGATCCGCGCCGCGCTGCCCGAACCCCGCACCCTGGTCGTCAAACAGGGCGTCCGCGGCGCCACCCTCTTCGACGGCGGCCACGTCACCTTCGTCCCCTCCGTCCACGTGGACGTCGTCGCCCCCGTCGGCGCGGGAGACGCCTTCGCCGCCGGTTTCCTCTCCGCGACCCTGCGCGGGCTCCCCGCCAGCGACCGGCTCCGGCACGGGCACCTCATGGCCGCCGCCGCCCTCACCGTCCCCGGCGACCTGGCGGCGCCGCCGTCCCGCGACCACGCCGACCGGCTGGCCGCTCTGGACGACCGGGCGTGGGAGACACTTCGACTCGGCCCCGGCTGGACCGAAGCCGACACGCGGGCCGACGAGGAGGTACGTACCCCATGAGCCAGACCGTCGACCGAGCGCTGAGCATCCTGCCGCTGCTCGCCGAGGGCCCCGCCGACCTCGGGCAGGTCGCCGACCGGCTCGGCGTGCACAAGTCCACGGCGCTGCGCCTGCTGCGCACGCTCCATGAACACGGCCTCGTCTACCGCCAGTCCGACCAGCGCTACCGCCTCGGCGCCCGCCTCTTCGCCCTCGCCCAGGAGGCGGTGGAGAACCTGGACATCCGGGAGATCGCCCACCCCCACCTCGTACGGCTGAACGAGCAGTGCGGGCACACCGTCCACCTCGCCGTGCACGAGGAGAACGAGGTCCTCTACATCGACAAGGTGGAGAGCCGGTACCCGGTCCGGATGTACTCGCGGATCGGCAAGCCCGTCGCCATCACCGTCGCCGCCGTCGCGAAGCTGCTCCTCGCCGACCTGCCCGAGCCCGACCGGCGCGCCCTCGCCGACAGGCTCGACTACCCCATGTACACGGCCCGTTCGATCCCCAACGCCCCCGCCTTCCTCAAGGAGCTGGCGACGGTGCGCGAACAGGGCTGGGCCACCGACCTCGGCGGCCACGAGGAGTCCATCAACTGCGTGGCCGCACCGATCCGCGGCACCGACGGCCGGGTCGTCGCCGCGATGTCCGTCTCCGCCCCCAACGTCGTCGTCACCGCCGACGAACTCCTCACGCTGCTCCCGCTGGTGCGCCGTACCACCGACGCCATCAGCCGCGAGTACTCCGGCAAGTCCCCCGCCAAGGAAGCCCCGAAGGAATGAGCACGGCATGACCGAGAAGACAGCCCTCACCCCCAAGACCCACACCACGCCGCCCGCCCGGTTCTCGCACGGCGTGAGGAAGGGGAACATCCTCCAGGTCGCCGGGCAGGTCGGCTTCCTCCCGGCCGTCGAGGGGCAGCCGCCCACACCGGCCGGCCCCACCCTGCGCGAGCAGACCCTCCAGACCCTCGCCAACGTCAAGTCGATCCTCGAAGAGGGCGGCGCGAGCTGGGACGACGTGATGATGATCCGCGTCTACCTCACGGACGTCGACCACTTCGCCGAGATGAACGGCATCTACAACACCTACTTCGAGGAGCAGGGCCTCACCGCGCCCCCCGCCGCCCGCACGACGGTCTACGTCGGCCTGCCCGCCGGGCTCCTCATCGAGATCGACGCCCTGGCCGTACTCGGCTGACACGCCGGCCCGCGTCCTCTCCACCTCTCCCGCACCCCGTACGTCGTCACGGTGCGGCGCCCGTCATCCCTGGGGCGCCGTACCGCGATACCCCCTGCCCGGCCGCACCCGACAGGGGACAACCCAGACCCCCGACGATGCCCCCAAGAAGAGGTCCCCCTTGCTCTCCTCACCGCTCGCGGCGACACCCGCCGTACCCGAGACCCCACCCCACACCGGCGGCCTGCTCCTCCTCATCGACGGCACCGCGGGACTGCTCACCGTCGCAGCCCTCGGAATCGCCCTCCTGCTCGTCCTGATCATCAAGCTCAGACTCCAGCCCTTCGTGGCACTGCTCGCCGTCTCCATAGCCGTCGGCCTGTCGGCCGGCCTCTCGGTGACCGAACTCTTCGGCACGGTCCAGCGGTCCACGGCCGTCTCCGTCATCGAGTCCGGCATGGGCGGCATCCTCGGCCATGTCGCGATCATCATCGGGCTGGGCACCATGCTCGGCGCGATCCTCGAAGTCAGCGGCGGCGCCGAGGTGTTGGCCTCCCGGCTGCTCAACCTCTTCGGCGAGAAGCGCGCACCGCTCGCGATGGGCCTCACCGGCCTGATCTTCGGTATCCCGGTCTTCTTCGACGTCGGCATCTTCGTCCTCGCGCCGATCGTGTACGCCGCCGCCAAGCGCTCCGGCAAGTCGATCCTGCTCTACTGCATGCCGCTGCTCGCGGGCCTGTCGATGACCCACGCGTTCCTGCCGCCGCACCCTGGCCCGGTCGCCGCGGCGGGCCTCCTGCACGTCGACCTCGGCTGGGTCATCCTCATGGGCATCGTCTGCGGACTGCCCGCCGTGCTCGCCGCCTGGGTCTTCTCCGCCTGGATCGGCAAGCGGATCTTCGTCGCCGTACCGCAGGACATGGTCGAGGCCGCCGAGGAGGCGAAGCTGGCCGTACGGGAGGAGCAGCGGGCCTCCGGAGTCGAGCCGCGCGAGAGCCCGGTACCGCTGGGCACCGTCCTCGGCATCATAGGTACGCCGCTGGTGCTGATCCTGGCCGCCACGTTCTCCTCGATCGCGCTCGACCCCTCCACCCTCCGCTCGGTGATCGAGTTCTTCGGCAGCCCCTTCGTCGCCCTCACCATCGCCCTGCTGCTCGCCTACTACCTGCTCGGCATCCGGCGCGGCTGGTCCCGCAAGTCCCTTGAGCGGGTGTCCACTTCGTCCCTCAAGCCGGTCGGCAACATCCTGCTCGTGGTCGGCGCGGGCGGCATCTTCGGCGCCGTGCTCAAGGCCAGCGGCGTCGCCCAGGCGCTCTCCGACACCTTCAACGACGTCGGCCTGCCGGTGCTCGTCCTCGCCTACCTGATCTCCGTCGTCCTGCGCGTCGCCCAGGGCTCGGCCACCGTCGCCATCGTCACGACGGCCGGCATCGTGGCGCCGCTGCTCGCCGAGGGCGACCACTCCCAGCCCTTCGTCGCCCTGGTGATCATGGCGATCTCGGCGGGCTCGATCTTTGCCTCGCACGTCAACGACGGCGGCTTCTGGATGGTGGCGAAGTACTTCGGCATCAGCGAGCGCGACACCCTGAAGTCCTGGACGGTCCTGGAGTCGGTGCTGTCCGTCGCGGGGTTCGCGGTGGCGGCGGTCCTGAGCCTGTTCGTATAAGGGCCGGTTTCGTATAACGGCCGTGCAGCTATGTAGGGGCCGACTGTTCCTGACACAGGATCTTCGACCATACTTCGCGCTGTGGAGCAGCGCATAGGTTCGAAGAGCCAGCCCCTGGATGCCGCCGCGGTCGACCCGGCGTACGTCCCCGGGCTCACGGCACCCGTGCCCGCGGCCCCGGCCGCCAAGGACTCGGAGACCGAGGACTCGGTGGTCGAGGACGCCGGTCCCGCGGACGCCGAGGACGCCGAGACCGAGGAGGCGTCCTCGGAGGAAGCCGTCTCCGAGGAGGCGGCCGTCTCCGAGGACGCCGAATCCGAGGACGACGACGAGTCCGGGAAGGCCGCTGGGACCGGGACGGAGGCCGAGGCGGCGGAAGAAGCCGACGCGGACGCCGACGGCCCCGTCTTCGAGGCCTCCGACCGGCGCGCCTCGATCAAGGCCGACCACACCGGCGTACACCTGCGGCTGGACGACCAGCAGGCGGAGTTCCGCTGGGACGAGATCGGCGCGGTCGAGACGGAGTCGCCGCGCTTCGGGAAGCGGTTCACGGTCACGGTGCACACGCCGGACCGCCGCTGGTACCCGATCGAGATCGAGGCGAAGGCCCGGTCCCGCTTCAAGGAGTGGGAGACCGAACTCGACGAGGTCCTCGACGCCTACTTCGAAGAGGGCGCAGAGGAAACCGACATGGAGGAGAGCGCCCCGTAGGGGGCGCGGGGAACTGCGCGACCAGCTACGTACGGCCCGCAGTTCCCCGACAACCTCAGGTTCGTTCATTCACCCGTGAACGAAGCGGAGCGCTCACGCGCAGTACTGCGCCTGCTTGCCGATCGAGCGGTACATGCAGTCGGAGTTCTCCAGGAGTTGCAGCACCGCGTCCCGGTTCCGGGACGTCTCCCGGACGATGACCTCGTCGGGCGGGTAGAAGCCGCCGCCGGAGGCCGACGACGGGTACATCTCGAAGGTGTACGCGAAGATCTTCTGGTTGCCCCACAGCCAGTCGTCGATCGAGCCGTCGGTGATGTAGAGATCACTGGCCTGCTCGGGCGTGTAGCCGTTGCTCGCGGCCATCTTCCCGCCGACCGCGGCGAAGGCGTTGCGGTCGTCGAGCGTCATGCCGGGCGCGGTGTTGGCGGTCGTGTAGCCGTAGGGCCACAGCACCAGTTGGCTGTACGTGTGGAAGTCGACGCCCGCCTTGATCTGCTGGGTGCCGCCGACGACCCGGCTGCGTACGAAGTTCGCGACGACCTTGACCTCGGGGGCCGACTCGGGTGACGCGCCGCGGTAGGTCTCCGAGGAGGTCGACCCGGACGAGCCGCCACAGCAGCCGAACTGGTAGTTCCAGTTGCGGTTGAGGTCCGTACCGACGTACGAGGAACCGGAGTTGGGCTGGCGGTTCTTGCGCCACGAGCGGTAGGCGCCGCTGGCGATGTCGTACTCGCCGCCGTCCGGGTTGAGATCCGGGATGATCCAGATCTCACGGGAGTTGACCATGCTGGTGACACGGGAGTCCGTGCCGTAGTCGGAGGTCAGCTCCTTCAGGAGATAGAGGGCCATCTCGACGGTGAGGTGCTCGCGGGCGTGCTGGTGGTGGGTGAACAGCACCTCGGGCTCGGCCTCGTCCGTACCGACGTTGTCGCTGATCTTGAGGGCGACGATGTTCCGGCCCTGGTACGAGGTGCCGATGACCCGCTGGCTCACCAGGGACGGGTACTGCGCGATGACGGAGCTGATGTCGCTCGTCATCTCCGCGTAGTTGTGGTAGCCCGAGTCGGCCGAGGGGAAGTCGAGAACCCCGACGTCGGCGGCGCTGGAGCGGTCCGGCGCCGAGCCGAGCAGCGAGACCTCGTAGCCGAGCGAGCGCAGCTTCTTGACCTGGTCCGTGCGTCCGGATACGACCAGTCCGTGCTGGTCGACCTCGTCGACGGTCACGCCGGTCTGCTGGATGGCCGTACGGGACTTGACGTCCGAGTGCGTGTGCACCTCGTACTGGCGGACGGGGTCCGCCTCGGCCGTGGGGGCCTTGGCGCCGTCGGCCGTGGCGTTGGTGGCCGTGGCCGTGAGGGGGGCCGCGAGCGCGATCGCCAGCAGCGTGGCGAAGGCGGCGGTACGGCGTCGGCGTCTGTTCCCGGTGGGTCCGGCGCCGCTGCCGCGGATGCGAAGTCGCATGAAGTCTCCTTGTTTCTCCGGGCGTTCCGGGATCTCCGGAACGAAGGGAGTGGAGCGGTGGGGGGTGGATCCGTGCGACGTGCCTGGTGCGGGTGTGGCGCTCATCGTGGAGGGCTGGCATGGTCAGGTCAAGACTCTCCCAAGGTTCGGCAACGGGAATCGGCCGAAAAATGGGCCGGGGGGAGGGGGAGCACGACGCACGCGGCCGGACCGCGCGGCCCGGATACGGGGGACCGTATACGCGCGTACACCTCGGGCCCCGGCGGCACGCTCACCCGCCGGGGCCCGATTCGCGGGGCGGTCCGCCGCCCGGCCCGGATCAGTCGATCGTCAGCCACCTTCCGTCCGTGGCGATTCCCTCCAGCTGCCCGAGCGTGAGCGCCGGAGCCTCGCGTGTCGCGTCGTCCTCCAGGCCGCCGGTGTTGAACGCGCTGACCACCACCCGCCTGCCGTCGGGCCTGATGGTGTCGGCGGTCCGCATGACGACCCCCGAGCCGCTCTTCTCGCCGAGACCCTCGCGCGTGACGACCTTGGTGCCGTCGGGCAGCGTCCTGGCGTCGGCGCCGAAGAGCTCGTCCTCGACATCCGACATGTCGTTCTGGACATTGATCTGGACCATGCTCTTCCCTTTTCCGTCGTCGACGACGACATAGGCGTACTCGGTCTCCTGGCCGCCCGACGAGACGACCTCGACGCCCTCGGGGAGCAGGGAGGTCAGCGTCGAGAGGATCTTCTCGCCGTCGATGCCGACGTCCGGCGTCCCGGGACTCACCGTCGGCTTCCCCGGCTCCGCGCTGATCCGGTCGGCGGCCGTGCGCCACTGTCCGTCGGTGACCAGGTCCTGCAACTGGGCGGTGGTCAGCGGCGGTTCGTCCCTGCTGACCGGCTCGCCCTTCTCGGCCGGGGCGTTCCACTCCTGCACGCCGACGTGCTGCCCCTGCGGAGTGACCAGGTCGGCGCTCCACCGCTTCGTGTCCACCCGCCGGTCGGGATACTCGTAGCCCTGGAAGAGCCTGAGCGCCGAGCCGTCCGACAGCTCGCTCGTCACGCAACTGTCGTAGGGCACCAGCGCCTTGTCGGGGCACGCGGTCGCGTCCTGGGCCGCTGAACCGCCCGGGGTGACCTGGGCGAGGCTGAGGGCGACGGCCGCTCTGCCCCCGCCGTCGTCGTACACGACGTGGGCGAACGGCGGCAGCGGCTCGTCGGTGCCCCGCGACTCCTGGCCGCTGAACTCGCCCTCGGGCAGCAGCGACTGGAGGGCGGCGACGAGTTCGTCACCGGAGATCGGCCCGGTCTCCGGCCAGGTCCCGGGCGAGGTGTTCGGCGAGGTGTCCGGCGAGGTCCGCGCGCTCGCCGCCACGGAGCGCCGGCCGTCCTCGCGCTCGCCGCCATCGGTGGGGACGAACAGCGCACCGCCGAGTCCCGCCAGCGCGACCCCCGCCACACTGCCGACGACGACCGCCCGGCGACGGTGCAGGAGCCTGCGCCCGCGCACCTCTCCGGCGGCGGCCAGCGCGCTCCGGTCCGTGTCGTAGGAGCCGCCCGCCCGGCGCAGCGCCACGCCGATCCGGTCCTCGAAGCGCTCCTCTGGGTCTTCAACGGGCATGACGAACCACCCTCTCCGGGGGTCGATGAGTGTGTGAGTCGGTCGGTGGACGAGTCGGTGCGTGAGAGCAGGGGGGGTGGTGCCGGTTCAGGAGGTGGCGTACTCGTCGAGGGCGTCGCCGAGCAGGACGCGCAGCCGGGCCAGGGCACGGACGCAGCGGGTGCGCACCGCGGCCGAGGTGACGTTCATCGCGTCGGCGGTCTCCTCCACGCTGCGGTCCTCCCAGTAGCGCAGCACGACCACCGCCCGGTCCTTGGCGGACAGCCGGCCGAGCGCCTCGACCAGGGTGAGCCGCAGTGACGTGTCGGTGGCGGCCGACCGCGGGTCGGGGACGTCGGGGAGCACGTCGGTGGCGCGCTCCCCGCTGCTGCGCCGCCGCTGGTGCGCGAGGAAGGTACGGGTGAGGACGGTCTGGGCGTAGCCGGCGGGGTTGTCGGCCCGGGAGACCCGGTGCCAGCTGACGTACAGCCGGCCGAGCGACTCCTGCACCAGGTCCTCGGCGAGATGGGTGTCCCCGCCGGTGAGCAGGCACGCGGAGCGGTACATGTGACCCGCTCGCGCCGCGGCGAACTCCTGGTAGCCCTCCGCCCGGCCCTGTCTCATCCGCCGCCCTCCCCCTGGCTCGCGTACCGTCCTCACCTCTCTGATGCGGTGGGACCCCGGAAATGTTTCACCCGTACGGCGGCGATCTCCACCGGCGGCCTCCGGTGGCCTCCGCGGACCGGCGGTGGGGACGCCGGTGGGGACGCGTTTTCGAGGTCACCCCCAGGTGTAGCGAGCGGGGTGAAGGCGCCCGGCGGTGCCTAGGGTTGATCGTCATGAGGTCAGACTTCGGACTAGCCGCCGCCGTGGCGGCCACCGTCCTCCTCGCCGTGTCCCCGCCCGCGGCGGGCGCGGACGCCGGGCTCGCGGCGGCACCGGCAGGGTGCGCCGAGGGCGGCAGGGACTCCCGGGACCGCTCGTCCGTCCACGAGGGGGAGACCGGTCGGGGGGAGATCCGCTGGGCGGACGGGACGAGGTTCAACGACGCGCTCGCCCACGCGAACAGGGCCTGGTCCGCGGGAGGCCTCGGCCAGGTCGCCATCAGGTCCGCCGGCCGGGGCGCGCCCGTCGAGCTGCGCTGGCGCGACGTGAACCGCACCGGGCCGGGCTGGAAGAACGTCTACGGCAAGTGGACGTCGCAGCCGGGAGCCGACACCATCCAGCTCAACCGGGCCTATCTGGACGGCGGTAGGAGGCGGGGCGACGTCAAGTCCCGCCGGGTGGTGGCCGCGCACGAGCTGGGTCACGCTCTCGGCTTCTGCCACAAGTCGGCCCACCGGTACGCGACGTTGATGGACGCGGACTTCGGGCGGCTCCCCAAGGACGGCAGGCCCACCGCGCAGGACCGCCGGAACTACCACCTGCTCTGGGGCTGAGGTCATGAGGATTACCCGTGTCGCGGCGCTTTCGGCCGTCGCCGCGCTGACGCTGGCGCTCGCCCTGGCCGGTGGCGACTGGAACGGCCGCCGGCACCCGGCCGGCGCGGACGGACGGGCGGACCTCGCGGAGTCCCTCACCGGCTACGATCCCGCCGACGCCGGGCAGGTCGCCGCCACGGCCGACGACGTCTTCGTCGCCGAGGTCCTCGAAACCGCCGGCCGCAGGATCATCGACGACGTCGACTGGGACCTCTACCGGGTGCGGGTCGCCGAGAGCCGCAAGGGCGACCGCGCGGGCACCGTCCGGGTGGCCGTGGAACACGGCGGCCCGCCGCTGGAGTCCGGCGCCGCCTACGTCTTCGCGACCAACCGCTTCCCCCGCCCCGCCGACGGCAACGGCCAGGTGGCCGAGGCGGCTCCCCGGCCCGCCGGGCCCGGCACCTCTCGTACGGCGAGGGCCGCACCCCCGTAGAGGGAGTACGGCCCTCGCCGGCCGGGACCCGCGGACGCCCTGTGGACGTCCGCCGGACCGCTAGGGGAGCGCGTGCACGTGCGGTCCCACCGCGTTGGACCACGCGTTGCCCGCCGAGGCGTCCCAGTTCGTCGACCAGGTCATCGCGCCGCGCAGGTCCGGGTAGGTCCTGGACGGCTTGAAGGTCCCGCAGCCGGTGCCCTTGGTGAGGCAGTCGAGGGCGTTGTTGACGATGGTGGGGGAGACGTAGCCGCTGCCCGCGCCGCTGGTGGAGGCGGGGACACCGAGGCCGACCTGCGAGGGCGCGAGGCCGCCCTCCAACTGGATGCAGGCGAGGGCGGTCAGGAAGTCGACCGAGCCCTGCGAGTACACCTTGCCGTCGCAGCCGAGCATCGAACCGCTGTTGTAGTACTGCATGTTGACGACGGTGAGGATGTCCTTGATGTTCAGCGCCGTCTGGAAGTAGGCGTTGGACGTGGACTGCATGTCGATCGTCTGCGGCGCCATCGTGATGATCAGCGACGGGCCCGCCTTGGCCGAGAGGGACCTCAACGCCTGTGTCATGTAGGTCGCGTTGAGACCGTTCTCCAGGTCGATGTCGACGCCGTCGAAGCCGTACGTCGTCATCAGCGAGTAGACGGAGTTGGCAAAGTTCGTCGCGGACGTCGAGTCGTTGATCGCCACCGTGCCGTTCTGGCCGCCGATGGAGATGATGACCTTCTTGCCCGCGGCCCTCTTGGCGGCGACGTCCGCCTTGAACTGGTCGACGGTGTAGCCGCCGAGGCCGGCCGAGTCGAGGTTGAAGGTGACCGCGCCCGGCGTCCCCGTGGCGTCCGCGAAGGAGACCGCGATGATGTCGTACTGGGACTGGACGGCGGAGATCCGCTGGACCGTCGCGCCGTTGTTGAAGTTCTGCCAGTAGCCCGTCACCGCGTGCTTGGGCAGCGTGCCGCCGCCCCCGCCGCCGGTCGCGGTCGTCGTGCCGGTGACGGTGGCCGACTTCGCCGACTCACCGGCCGCGTTCGTCGCCGTGACCTGGAAGGTGTACGAGGTCGAGGCGGCCAGCGAGGACACGGTCGCCGAGGCGCCGGTCACCGAGAGGACCTTCGTGGCGCCGCGGTAGACGTTGTAGCCGGTCGCGTTCGACACCGCGTTCCAGGCCAGCGAGACGGAGGAGGACGAGGTGGAGGAGACGGCGAGACCGGCCGGGGCCGCGGGGATCGTCGGGGCCGGGTCGGTGCCCCCGCCGCCGTCCGGGCCGAACACCGAGAGGTCGTCGGCGTAGTAGGCGGCCTGTCCGTACCAGCCGTGCGTGTAGACCGTCACCGAGGTCGTCGAGGACCCCGTGGTGAAGGTGGTCGTCAGCTGCTTCCAGGAGGCCGAGTCGGGCGTCCAGGTCGACACGTCCGTCGTACCCGTGCCGGTCACGCCGAGATAGGAGTACCCGCCCTGCACCCAGGCGCTCAGCGTGTACGTCGAGTTGGGCTTGACGGCGACGGCCTGCGTGCACTTCGCGTTGTCCTGCCCGGCCGGCGTGCCCTTCAGCGCGCCCGCGCCGCCGTGCACCGGCGAGGAGACGGTCGAACCGCTGCCGGCGGAACACGTCCAGTTGGCCAGGCCCGATTCGTAGCCGGCGTTCTTCGCGTTGTTGATGTCCGCGGCCGAGGCATCGGTGGCGAGGCCGGCGACGGTGAGGAAAGAGGCGGTGACGGCGGCGGCGAGGAGTCCCGCCCAGGTGCGTCTGCGTCCGGGCATGCCTGATACGCGGTCCACTGGGACCTCCGGTGAGGGGGAGGGATGGGGAGTGGTGCGGGGAGGGGATACGGAACGGTGGCCACCGTCGTGGGGTACAAGGTGGTCCAGACCAATTGGGTTGTCAAGACCTCTGGCGGCCGTCGCGGCTCCCCGGCACCCCCAACACCCCGACCGACGGGCCGAGTTGCGGCATATGCCTTTCACTCTCCGTTGACTCTCCGTTGATCAAGCCCGCACCTTCCGTAAGTTGATCTCGCGAAGTCGGTGTTGAGCGGGGCATGCCGTGGATATGGTGCTGATGCAGGAAGGCGTCACAGTGGCGATCTCTGGCCATATGTGATGGTTCATGGCGAAAAAGGGGCGATCTGGGGCGGTGGTTGACCACTCCGCCGCAGTGAACGGCCCGCCGCAGCGAACGGGGTGTGTGCAGCGTGCCGACCGCGATAGCCGTCACCAGTCCCGACCTGGTGCTCCCACCCCACGACCGGCAGACACCGCCCGCGGTCGTCCAGCCCCTCGACACCCTTGAAAGCTCCCTGCTCGGGATGCACGCACTCATCGAGCAGCACGGCTACGTCATCTCGCTCTCCCCGGCCTCCGCCTCCGACGAGGTGACCCAGCGGCTGCGCACCGTCCGCTCGGTCCTGGAGAGCGACCGCATCGCCCTGCTCGGCATCGACCTGCCACCGCTCGGAGTCGCCCTGCTGGCCCAGCAGTTGAGGCAGCTCTCGGTCTGCGACTTCAGCCCCGGCGTGCTCGCCTCGGCCGCCCGGCTGCTCGCCCACTACATCTACGCGGGCGCCCTGCTCGGCTCGGTCGCCAAGCTCGACCGGATCCCGGTCTCCCTGAAGTCCCACGCCAAGTCGTGGGTGCCGGGCGCCCAGTTCGCCGTACTGGCCAATCCGCGGCCCCAGCTCGTACGCGTCGGCCAGGAGGAGCTGGTGGGGCCCGAGTTCGGCACCCGGCTGCTCACCGCCGCGGGTCAGGCGCCCTCCGACTGGGTCACCGAGACGCTCGCGCCCGCCTGGCGGGTGCAGGGCGTCTCGAACGTACCGCTGCCCAAGGAGTCGGCCCGCTGGTGGGGGACCGGCAAACTCGTCGAGTTCGCCGCGGGGCTGTACGACGTGTCCGTGCTCTACCAGCTCGTGTCGTCCGTCCGGCGGGAACAGTGCCACTGGTGCGGGCTCGAACTCATCGGTGACCGCTGCGGGTTCTGCGCGGCGCCACTGTCGCCGCCTTCGTCGTCCCAGCCGGTCCCGGCGTCGTCCTCGGCGTCCTCGTCGCGCTCGGTGACCCGGTCGTCGCTGTCGGCACCTTCATCTTCATCCGAGCTTCCGGCCCCCGCCGCGCGGGCAGCCTCTCCTGTGCGCGCCCTGCCCCCGGGCGCCACGTAAGCACCGCCGAGCAACGCCAGGTACGACCGCTCGACCCCGCCGTCTCCACCCCACGATCGAGGTTGTCCGGATCATGAACTCACGCCAGCGCCGCGGCGTCATCCTGCTGGTCCTCTCGGCCCTGTGCGCCATGGGCGCCTTCGCCGGAGTGCTCTCGGTGATCCGCGACGTGAACTCCAAGGTCGGTCCGGAGGTGGCGGCGTACCGCCTGAAGGATGACATCGCGCCCTATAAGGACCTGTCGGCCGACCAGTTCGAGAAGGTCGAGATGCCCGAGCGGTGGCTGTCGTCCACGGCCGTCACCGACCTCTCCCAGATCCGCGGCAAGATCGCGGTCACCCAGCTGGAGAAGGGCTCGCTGCTCCAGACCGACATGATCGTGGACCGGCCGGCGCTGGAGACGGGCCAGCAGGAGATCGCGATCCTGATCGACGCGTCGACCGGTGTCGCGGGCAAGATCAACCCCGGTTCGCGGGTCAACATCTACGCCACCTTCGAGGCCGACGACGCCGACGGTGTCGACCAGTCCAAGGTCATCGTGGCGAACGCCCGTGTCATCGACGTCGGCAAGATCACCGCCCTGGACCCGGGCCAGTCCAGCGCCGACCGCAGCAGGACGGCCACCCAGGCCGTGCCCATCACCTTCGCGCTCAGCACGGCGGACGCCCAACGCGTCGCGTTCGCCGAGTCGTTCGCCGAACACGTCCGGCTGGCCCTGGTGGCCGGCGGCTCGGACATCACCGTCGCTCCCGGCGACCGCACGTACACCCTCGACGAGGACAAGTAGGAGGCCGGGCATGACGACCAGGAGGCCGGGCGTGGTATCCGAGGCGTCGCGTGCGACGACCGCGAAGGCGACGCGGGCGAACCCGCGGACGGGGTGGGCGACCGTCGGGACGGTGCGGGGAGCACCGCTGGTGGTGCCGGGGGCCGCCGGGACGGCGTTGGCGGCACCGCTGATGACGACGGCGGGGACCGTCAGGACGGCGTCGGTGTCGGCGACCGCGGACCAGGCCGTGACGACGAGTCGTAGGTGCGTCCGATGACCATCAGAATCCTGCCGGCCGTCGGCGACATAGACTCCGCCCGCGCGCTCACCACCCTGCTGAGCCAGCTCGCCGACGCCGAACCGGCCCCGCCGGTCCCCGACTCGACGGCCCTCCTCGACACCCTCGCGCGTCTCGCCGCGGAGTCCCTCGACGAGCTGCCCGAGGTCGTCCTCGTCCACGAACGGATAGGCCCCGTACCGGCGTTGGAGCTGATCCGGGACGTCGTGATGCGCTTCCCCGCGGTCGGCGTGGTCCTCGTCACCTCCGACACCGGCAGCGGCGTGCTCACCGCCGCCATGGACTCCGGCGCCCGCGGCATCGTCGGCCTGCCGCTGGGCTACGACTCCCTGGCGGAACGCGTCCAGGCCGCCGCCGCCTGGTCGCTCGGCATGCGCCGCCATCTGGTCAGCGGCACACCGGAGTTGTACGCCGGACCTGGCGGCACCGTCGTCACGGTGACCGGCGCCAAGGGCGGTGTCGGCGCGACCGTCACCGCCGTACAACTCGCCCTGGCCGCAAGGGCGTCGGGACGCGAGGTGGCCCTGGTCGACCTGGACCTCCAGTCCGGCGACGTGGCCTCCTACCTCGACGTCCAGTTCCGCAGGTCGATCGCCGACCTCGCCGGGATCAGCGACATCAACCCCCGGGTGCTCCAGGACGCCGTCTATGTCCACGACACCGGACTCGGCCTGCTCCTCGCCCCCTCCGAGGGCGAGCGCGGCGAGGAGGTCACCGACCGGGTGGCCCGCCAGGTCCTGGGCACCCTGCGCTCCCGCAACGACGTGGTGATCGTCGACTGCGGCTCGCAGATGAACTCCGCGACCGCCGCCGCCATCGAGATGGCCGACCACGCGCTGCTGCTGGTCACCCCCGACGTCATCGCCGTCCGCGCCGCCAAACGCATGATCCGCATGTGGGACCGCCTCCAGATCCGCAAGGCCGAGGAGACGACCACCGTCGTCAACCGTTTCAGCCGCGGTACGGAGATCCAGCCCTCCCTCGTCGAGCGCGTCACCGGCACCAGGGTCGCCCGCGCCGCCGTACCCGCCGCCTTCAAGGAACTCCAGTCCGTCGTCGACGCGGGCCGCCTCCAGGACCTCGACGCCCGCTCGACGGTGAAGCAGGCGCTGTGGGCGCTGGCCGGCGAACTCGGTCTCGTCGTCGGCCAGGAGGGCGGCGGCGGTGGCAGGCGGCGCAAGGCCCAGCCGACCGACCGGGGCGCGCTGGTGCTCCGCCGCAAGGGCAACGACCGAGGAGCGGTCACCCTCGAATTCGCCGGTATGTTCCCGCTGTTGCTCGTCGTGATGACCATCCTCTGGCAGTGCGTGCTGTACGGCTACTCGTACTCCCTCGCCGGGAACGCGGCGGACGAGGCGGCACGGGCGGCCACCGCGGCGTACGCCGACGGCGACTGGAACGGCGCCTGCCAGGCCGCCGGGAGCGAGCATCTGCCGAACGCCTGGAGCGGCGCCACGATCGGCTGCGCTCCGGGTGGCTCGCTGATGACGGCCGACGTGAGCGTCCAAGTGCCGTTGTTCTTCCCCGGGTTCGACGCCGGGTGGACCGTGCGGGGGAAGGCGGGTGCGGCGTTGGAGGGTGATGACGGATGAGGCTTCCCGTGCGATTGCGGGGCCTGCGGGTCCGTGGCCTGCGGGCCCCGGACCCGAGCGCCCGGGGCCTCAGGCATCGGCTCCGTCACGACGACCGAGGCGTCTCCATCCTGGAGTTCGTCGGGTTCCTGCCCATCCTGCTGGTGGTGGGAATGGCCGCGATCCAACTGGGACTCATCGGCTACGGCATCAACCAGGCGGGCACCGGGGCGCGAGCCGCCGCCCGGGTCGCCTCGCAGGACGGCGACGGCAACGGGGCCGGCCAGGCCGCCGTGAGCGGGTGGCTCAACCCCGTCGTCTCGGCGGCCGAGGGCCCCGACCTCACCACCGCCAGCGTCTCCGTCACCGTCCCCTCCGTCATCCCCCTCTTCGACGACGTGTCCGTGACGCGCGAAGCGACCATGCCCACCGACGACTGACCGCTCGTACGAGAGGAGCCGAAGCCATGAGCCTGCGTTCCCGTATCGCCGCCGCCCCCGACGAGGGAGGGCCTGCCCGTGAGGACGGACACCTCGTCGCCGTCTACCGGGCCAAACTCCTTGAGGAGATCGACCTCGCGGAGATGTCGAGCCTCGCGGCGGCCGAACGCCGCTCGCGGCTGGAACGCGTCCTGGGCCACATCATCAGCCGCGAAGGCCCGGTCCTCTCCTCCGCCGAACGCTCGCAGCTGATCCGCCGGGTCGTCGACGAGGCACTCGGACTCGGCGTCCTGGAACCGCTGCTCGCCGACGCGTCGATCACCGAGATCATGGTCAACGGCCCCGACTCGATCTTCGTGGAGCGAGCGGGACGCGTGGAGCAGCTCCCGCTCCGCTTCGCCTCCAACGACCAGCTCATGCAGACCATCGAGCGGATCGTCTCGACCGTCAACAGGCGTGTGGACGAGTCGAATCCGATGGTCGATGCCCGCCTTCCCACCGGCGAGCGCGTCAACGTCATCATCCCGCCGCTCGCCCTCACCGGCCCGACCCTCACGATCCGCCGCTTCCCCCGGGCGTTCACCCTGCCGGAGCTGATCGGCCTCGGGTCG
Organism: Streptomyces sp. NPDC088747; assembly: GCF_044751025.1. Taxonomy (NCBI): domain Bacteria; kingdom Bacillati; phylum Actinomycetota; class Actinomycetes; order Kitasatosporales; family Streptomycetaceae; genus Streptomyces; species Streptomyces sp. NPDC088747. The sequence goes on along the minus strand of NZ_JBIVKZ010000003.1, from coordinate 437,814 downwards.
CTCGACGAGCAGATGCTCATGCTCCTCGCGGCCTTCGTGCGGGCCCGTTTCAACGTCATCGTCAGCGGCGGCACCGGCAGCGGCAAGACGACCCTGCTGAACGCGCTGTCCGGGCTCATCCCGTCGCACGAACGCATCATCACCATCGAGGACTCGGCGGAACTCCAGCTCCAGCAGGAGCATGTGATCCGCCTGGAGTCCCGACCTCCGAACGTCGAGGGCAAGGGGCAGGTCACCATCCGGGACCTGGTCCGCAACTCCCTGCGCATGCGCCCCGACCGCATCATCGTCGGTGAGGTCCGCGGCGGCGAGACGCTCGACATGCTCCAGGCCATGTCGACGGGCCACGACGGCTCGCTCGCCACGGTCCACTCCAACTCCGCCGAGGACGCGTTGATGCGCCTCCAGACCCTCGGCTCCATGTCCGAGGTGCAGATCCCCTTCGAGGCGCTGAAGGACCAGATCAACTCGGCCGTCGAGGTCGTCGTCCAGCTCTCCCGGCACGCCGACGGCTCCCGCAAGGTCACGGAGATCGCGCTGCTGGTCTCGCACGGCCGCGAACAGTTCCGCATCGCGCCCGCCACCCGTTTCGTCCCCCGTCCCGTCGGCCCCGACCGGGTCGTCCACGGCTACTTCGAGCACCTCCCGCTCCCGCGCTCGGTCGCGGAGAAGCTGTACGTCGCGGGCGAGTCGCTGCCGCCCGCCTTCGGCGTGGCCGAGGGCTACGACGTGCTGAACACCAGGCAGGCCATCGGATGAGGCCCGTGATCACCTTCAGGAGGTGTGAGCCATGAACAACTCCGTCCCGCTCGCCCTCGGCGCGACGGTGCTGTGCGGCACACTCGCCGTCGCGGGCGTCCACGCGTACGTCTCCGGACGCGCCCAGCGCCAGGCACTGGTGGAGCGGCTCTCCAGCACTGGCCCACTGCGCACCGCCGCGGGCCGCGTACGCCGCTTCGCGGGTGTCGACCGGCGCCTGCGCCGTACCCGGGTCGGCCGCTCGATCCATCTGCGGCTCTCGGCAACCGGACTCGACCTGACGGCAGGGGAGTTCTTCACCTACGTGACGGCCGTCGTGGTGGCGCTCTGGCTGATCGCGGCGGCGACCCTGGCCCCCTTCTTCGGCCCGATCGCCGCCCTCCTGGGCGTCTGGGGCGCGGCCGTCTTCCTCAACTGGCAGCGCCAGAAGAGGATCGAGGCCTTCATCAGCCAACTCCCCGACGTGGCACGCCTGCTGGCCAACGCGACGGCGGCGGGACTGGCGCTGCGCACCGCCCTGGCGATGGCGGCGGAGGAGCTGGAGGCCCCGGCGGGCGAGGAACTCGCACATGTGGCGGACCAGTTGACGATGGGCAGGACGGTCGAGGACGCCCTCGCCGAACTCTCCGAACGCCTCCCGTCGCGCGAGCTGATCGTCCTGGTCACCACCCTGGTGCTGGCCAACAAGGCGGGCGGGTCGGTCGTCAGCTCGCTGCGCAACCTCACCCAGACCCTGGAGGACCGCAAGGAGACCCGCCGCGAGGTCCGCACCATGCTCTCCGAGGTCAACGCCACCGCCTTCACCGTCCCGTTCCTGGGCATCGGCTCACTCGTGCTGATCAACTCCTCGAACGAGGGTGCCCTGGCCCGCGTCACCGGATCCCCCCTCGGCCAGGGCCTGGTGCTGCTGTCCCTGAGCCTCTACACCGTCGGCTTCTTCGTCATCCGCCGTCTCGGCAAGATCGAAGTATGAGGGAGGGATGACGTTGCTGCCGCTGCTGCTCGCCCTCGTCATGGCCGCCTCGATCGCGGGCGTCCTGCTGGGCATCCGCATGATCCGGGCCGACGCCAAACTGCCCTCCGACCTCGTGCTCGCCCTGGAGGTCGGCGCGACCCGCGTCTCCAAGGCGGACTCGGCCGTCGACCGCCTCGGCATGCGCTTCGCCCCCTCGGTGCTGCGCCTGATGGGCCCGCGCCGCGTCGACGCCAAACGCCGCCGCATCGACATGGCGGGCAACCCCGGCGGCCTGACCCTCAACCGCTACGCGGCCCGCCGGGCGGTGTACGGCATCTTCGGCGTCGTCCTCGCCTTCGTCTTCCTCTCCAACGGCCAGCTCCTCTTCGCCGTACTGACCCTGGCCTTCGGCCTGATGGCCGCCGACGCGCTGATCTGGCAGGCCGTCCGCGAGCGCAAGGAGGTCATCGACCGCACCCTCCCCGACTTCCTCGACGTCCTCGCGGTCGTCGTCTCGGCGGGCCTCGGCTTCCGGCAGGCCCTGGACCGCGTCGCCGAGAAGTACGAGGGTCCCTGGGCGGACGAACTGCGCATCACCCTGCGCCAGATGGACGTCGGCGTCAGCCGCCGCCAGGCCTTCGACGAACTGCGCAGGCGCAACTCCTCCGAGCAGGTCGCCCAGTTCGTCTCCGCCCTGCAACAGGGCGAGGAACTCGGCTCCCCGATCGCCGACACCCTCATCCAGCTCGCCAACGACATGCGGCGGACCGACGCCCAGAACGCCCGCCGCCGCGCCGCGAAGACCATCCCCAAGGCGACGATGGTCACCCTCGTCTTCATGCTCCCCGCCACGATGATCCTGATCGCGGCAGGCATGTTCCTCGGGTCGGGCACCGACTTCGGCTCGATCCTGGGCCGATGATGACCATGAGGCTGACACGGCTGCGGGTGGGGGGCGCCGGGCGCCGGGGGGCGGGGCGCCGGGGTGCCTGGCCCAGGGGTGCCTGGCTCAGGGGTGCCTGGCCCGGGGGTGCCGAGCCCAGGGGCACGGGGCTCGGGGGTGTCGGGCGCGAGGGTGTCGGAGTCGAACGCGTCGGGCGCGAGGATGTCGGAGCAGCCGAAGGCGCCGGGCTCAGCGGCGCCGGGCCTGACGCCGCGGGGGGTAGGGACGCCGGGACCGACGCCGGGACCAGAGGTGCGGGGCGGGAAGAGATCCGGCACCGGGACGCGTGGGCGGGCGCGGGCTGGCCCACCGGCACGGGTGCCGGTTACCTCGCGGACGACGCGCCGCCCCCCGGCAGCGTCCGCCTCCAGCTGAACGCCCTCCAGGCCCTCTGCCGCCAGGCCTTCGCCGTACGCCTCGTGGCCATCGCGATCGGCGCCCCCGTGGCGATGGCCAACACGGCCGACGGGCCGCCCCGTTACGCCGTACTGGCTGCCGCCGTCCTCGGCGTCATGGGCTCGTACGCCATGCTGCGCGACTGGGACCGCTTCGGCCCCCGCCTCCTGGCCCACCCCACCCTCATGGCCGTCGACCTCGGCTTCGGCGCGATCCTGCTCCTGACCGCGTCCCCGGCCTCCCCCCTCGCCTACGCGACGGTCTGCACCCCACTCCTGGCCGGCCTCCTGTACGGCTGGCGCGGCTCGGGCGTCTTCACCGGCCTGCAACTGATCGTCCTGCTTCTGGTGTTCCGGGCCTGGGAGCACCATCCGGGAGCAGGCGCCAACACCCTTCTCATCGCGGGCTTCTGCGTCGGCGCCGGCATCATCGGCGTCACCCTGCGCAACCTGATGTTCCGCTTCGGTACGGCGAGCCAGGCACTGTCCGAGGCGACCTCCCGGCTGGCCGTCGCGGAGGCCGTGGAGTCCGAACGGGCCCGCCTCGCAAGGGAGATGCACGACTCGGTCGCGAAGACCCTGCACGGCCTGGCCCTGGCGGCGGAGGCCCTGGCGGCCTCGGCCGACGCCTCGGCCAACGCGTCCGCGAACGCGTCCGCGAACGAGTCCGTGGAGGCCTCGGACAGGGCGCACGGGCAGGAGGACCGGAAAGTCCCGGATGTCTCCGAGGCGAACGCGCTGAAGGCGCTCAAGGGCCAGGCGACGACGGTGGCGGACGCGGCACGCAGAGCGGCGGCGGAGTCACGCGCACTCCTGTCGGACCTGCGCCACCACACGGACCTCGTCACCGAACTCGCCGTACGCATCGCGGACTTCGAGTCGCACACCCGGATCAGGACCTCCCTGAACCACAAGGGCGGCCGTTGCCCGTCGCTCCCCGACACCACGGCCCACCACGTCCTGGCGATCGTCTCCGAGGCGCTGGAGAACACCCACCGCCACGCGGACGCGAAGCGCGTCACCATCGAACTGGAAGCCTCCGACACCGACCTCACGATCCGCGTCCAGGACGACGGACGGGGCCTGCCCGCCGCCGCCACGCTCCAGGACGCGGCGAAAACCGGCCACTTCGGCCTGCTGGGCATGACGGAACGGGCCGCCACCCTGAACGCCCGCATCCACCTGGGCCCGTCCCCGCAGGGAGGCGCGGAGGTAGCCGTGACCCTCCCCGTCGCCGCCCCCGTCACGCCCCGCGCCCCCTCACCCCCCAGACAGGAGGCCGCACATGCCTGACCAGGCACTCCCCGGCCCGCCGCCCCTGCGCGTACTCGTGGCCGACGACAACCCGGTCGTCCGGGCCGGCCTCACCGCGCTGCTCGGCGGCCACCCGGACATCGAGGTCGTGGCGGCGGCCGCGGACGGTGACGAGGCCCTCGCCCTCGCCGCCCGGCTCGCCCCGGACCTCGTACTCCTCGACGTCCGCATGCCCGGCACCGACGGCCTGACCGCTCTGCCCGGCCTCGCCCGGATCGCCCCCGTGATGATGCTGACGTACAGCCGCGAACCCGAGGTCGTGGCGGAGGCGATGCGCCGGGGCGCGACGGGGTATCTGGTCCACGGCGAGTTCACTGTCGTCGAACTGGTCACAGCCGTGCGGAACTTGAGGCACGGCACGCCCACTTTCACGAAATCACTCGGTGTTTCGTACGAACCGAACAAAAACTCTTCGCACCTGCAACCTTTTGTGGGACAGTCGTCAAAGGCTCGACCCACGCTCGCGACGGGGATCCGCCGTCGCATCCCCGACCAACCCGAATTCGGCCTCAGCTCAAGGGAGGTGGAGGTGATGGACCTCATCGCTACCGGCATGAGCAACCGCCAGATCGCCGCCACCTGCTTCATCAGCGAGAAGACCGTCAAGAACCACATCAACCGCATCTTCGCAAAGCTGCACAGCACTTCGCGCAGCGAAGCGATCGCCCACTGGCTGGGCACGGCGCGGGAGGGGTGGACCGGATGACCCCAAGACGGTCCCCACTGCACGGAAGTTGGGCCCCCGGGCCCACTCGCAGTAGGCGTGTTCTCACGTACGGTGCTCGGGTTGACAGTTGTGACGTGGTCCGGGAGGGCAGTGACGATGAGCAGGTTCGACAGGTGGAAGCGGACCGTTGTCTCCCGGATGTGGGGCGAGCGGCGAGACGCCGGGGCGGGGTTCGTGGAGTACGCGGGCCTTCTGATTATCATCGCGGGGATCTTCACGTTGGTCGACAGCCTCGGGCTGGACAACCTGATCTCCACCGCGATCCTCAACGCGGTCAACGACGTCATCGGCGGCTGAGTGCCGTACGACCGCCTGACGACCGGGGTCAGACTCTTCCCATCTACATCTGGCTGACGGCGATCCTGCTCTTTGCCGCGCTGGCCTTCTTCGTGTTCGCCCAAGCAGCGTCCGCCCGCAATGGAGCTCAGTCCGCGGCGGACGCTGCGGCGTTGGCGGCGGCGCAGGAGGCGCGGGACGAGATCGTGGACGAGCTGGGTGCCGCCATAGGCCAGGAGGACGACTGGCTGGACTGGCTTGACGGCGACCTGGACCCCGTGGGTACGGGAGCCGCGGCGGCGGCTCAGGCATTGGCCGCGGAGAACGACTCGACCGTCCAGGACGTGCAGTTCGTCACGGTGAACGGCTTTCCCGGGTTCCGGGCTGCCATCCAGACCAACTACGCGGTCGGTGATTCGATCATCCCCGGCACGGAGGGTATGCAGGCCGGCGCCCATGCCGTCGCCGTCATCAAACCGCGGTGCGATTTCGATCTGGATGCGGATCCCGAGAATCCTGTCGAACTGGATTGTGACGGCGAGATCGTGGACATCGATCCCGGAGATTTCGATCCGATCGACCTCCCGGACGCGTCCGTGCTGTTCTCTGTGCATCTGGCCGAGTGAGAGGAAGCCGTACCGATGGACTTTCGGCACACCATGAAGGGCCGCAGGGCGCTGAGCGCGGTGGCGATCGCGACTGGGCTGCTCCTCACGGTGGCCGGTTGCGGTGGGAGCGACGACGGCCAGTCCGACAAGGGCGCCTCGTCCTCCCAATCCTCCTCGGCGCCCAGCAAGAGCACCGAGGACGGCGGAGACGAGTCGACGGAAACGGCGGACACGGTACTCGCCGAGGTCAAGGGGGAGAACGGCCTGACCCTCGCCGTCACTTCCGCCGTGCGGGACGAGGGAGGCTTCGTGACCATCGAGGGGACGGTCACGAACAACACGGACGGCATCTGGATCGCGGGGAACTGGCGCGGTGACGAACGCGAGTTGTCCAAGAACGGCGCCTCGATCGCCGGCGCTGTCCTGATCGACCAGAAGGGCAAGAAGAAGTACCTCATCCTCCGGGACACCTCCGGCCGCTGCCTGTGCACCCAGTTCACCGGCGGCGTTCAACAGGGCGCGACCACGCAGTGGTTCGCCCAGTTCCCGGCGCCTCCCTCGGACACCACCGAGGTCGACTTCCAGGTCGGCGGAATGCCCCCCGCCTCCGTCCAACTCACCGAGGGCGAGTAACCATGGCCCTCCCACCCCGCACCGCAGCGACGACGTTCACCGCCCTGGTCGTACTGGCCACGCTGAGTCTCACCGGGACCCCGGCGGATGCCGACGAAGGGGACCCGAGTGCTCCGCCGGGCAGTGTGACCACCTCGCCGCCTCCCGAAGTCGACCCCAACAGCCCGGGGTTGAAGCTCGCGGACGGCGGGACGCTGGCTCCGGCCAAGGTGCTGGACATCAAGTCGGTCGTGGAGGATCTCGGCGGTGAGGAGCGCCGGGAGGACACCAACTCGGACGTGAGCTTCGCGTTGCAGGCGGAGGTCCTGTTCCCCAAGGACAGCTCGAAACTGAACCCCGAGGCCCGTTCCCGTATCCAGGCGATCGCGGACGAGATCGAGGCCCAGAACGCGACGACCGTCCGGGTCTTCGGCTTCACCGACAACCTCGGCTCGTACGGCCACGGCCTCACCCTCTCCAAGAACCGCGCGGAGATGGTCCACGACCAACTGGCCTCGTTCCTCGGCTCGACGGACGTGACCTTCGAGGTCCGCGGCTACAGCGAGGACTACCCGATCGCGGACAACACCTCGGAGCAGGGCCGCCGCAAGAACCGGCGCGTCGAGGTGACGTTCCCGCGCGGATCGGCCGGCGAACAGGGCTGACCGGCACGGCGACCACGACGGCCTGACGGGCAAAGCGGTTGCCCCCCGGGACAACCGCAGGTAAGAAGGCCCTATGACTGGACTCGGCGCGGTGTTCCGTCCTCAACTGCCCCCCGAACGCCTGCGTGCCGTGGCGCGCGCGGCGGAGGAGGCGGGCCTTGAGGAACTCTGGCTGTGGGAGGACTGCTTCCTCGAAGGGGGCATCTCGACGGCGGCGGCCGCGCTCGCCTGGACCGACCGGCTGCGCGTCGGCGTCGGCCTGCTCCCCGTCCCTCTGCGCAACGTCGCCGTCACAGCGATGGAGACCGCCACCCTGCACCGGCTGTTCCCGGGCCGCGCGATCCTTGGCGTCGGCCACGGCGTACAGGACTGGATGGGACAGGTCGGGGCGCGGGCCGAATCCCCCGTGACCCTGCTGCACGAGTACCTCGACGCGTTGCGCGCGCTGTTGCGCGGGGAGCGGGTCAGCACGGACGGGCGGTACGTGAAGCTCGACGGTGTCGCCCTCGACTGGCCGCCCACCGAGGTGCCGGAGGTTCTCACCGGCGCCACAGGGCCCCGTACGCTCCGGCTCTCCGGCGAGGCGGCGGACGGCACCATCCTCACCGCCGCCACCGCACCGGAAGGGGTACGGCGGGCGCGCCTGCTCATCGACGAGGGGCGGGCGCGCGCCGGGCGGACCGATGCCCACCGCGTGGTCGTCTACCTGCACGCGGCCACCGGTGCCGACGCGGACGCCCGGCTGCGCGCCGAGATCGAGGCCGGGGGAGAGGCCGCGCTGCCCGAGCACGGAGTCGCCGGTGACGCGGACGTGGTCGCCAAGGCCGTCCAGCGCCTCGCGGACGCCGGGGCCGACACCGTCATCCTCCAGCCGACCGCCGACGAACCCGATCCCGAGGGGTTCGTACGCTTCGTGGCCGACGAGGTGCGACCGCTGGTCCCCTGACGGCCGGTCCCCTGACAGCCGGCCCGATTGTCAGTGCCCGGTGCCAGACTGCCGGGCATGAGCGAAGACGTGCGGATCAGGGACGTACGGATCAGGGACGTACGGGACACCGACCTGGAAGTTTTCTACGAGCAGCAGCTCGACCCGGAGGCGGTGCGCAGGGCGAGATTCCCCGCCCGGGACCGGGAGACCTTCATGACCCACTGGGCCACGAAGGTCCTCGGCGACCGCACCGCGCTGGTCCAGGCGGTCACCGTCGACGGCGAGACCGCGGGAAGCATCGTCGCCTGGTGGGCGGACCACGCGGACCGGGTGGGTCAGGCGGACCAGGCCGAGGAGAAGGACCGACAGCGCTTCATCGGCTACTGGTTCGGCCGTCAGTACTGGGGCCGGGGCGTCGGCACCCGGTCCCTGGGCCTCTTCCTCCGGCTGGAGGAGACCCGTCCGCTGTACGCCGATCCCTTCGTCGGCAACACCGCCTCGGTCCGCCTGCTGGAGAGACACGGTTTCCGCCCCAGCGGGACGGTCCGCCCCGGTGAGGAGGACTTCCCGCTGCTCGTCCTGCACGGGGAGGACGCTCAGCCCGGCCGGTGATCCCCGGCCGTCCCGTCGATCAGCTCCCGCAGGATGTCCATGTGTCCCGCGTGCCGGGCAGTCTCCTCGACCATCCGGATGAGGACCCAGCGCAGCGACACCGTCGCGCCGTTCCAGGATGTGCCCAGATCGTCGAGCGACCCCTCGGTGATCGTCCGGTCGGCGGCGGCGCGGGCGCGGCCGTAGAAGTCGACGATCTGTGCCGTCGTCTCGCCCTGGTCCGCGCTCATGTCCTCACCGGCGAACGGGTCGAACCAGAGCGGCTCGGTCTCGTGCCCGAAGGCCGTGCGGAGCCAGCCGTACTCGACGGACCCCAGATGCTTCACCAGACCCAGCAGACTGGTCCCGGACGGGGTCATCGGCCGCCGCAGCCGCTCGTCGTCGAGCCCCTCCAGCTTCCACAGCACGGCGTTCCGGTGCCGGTCGAGGCACGCGTGCAGGCTCTCCTTCTCGCCACCGGTGTACGGCACGTGGACGGCTGCTGGTTTCGTCGTCATGCCCGGGAACGTAACAGCGGCCACCGCCGGGTCTGTCGGCACGGCGAAACTCCCTCGCGCCTCTCCCACACCCGGGAGAGAATCCGTACGTGACCACCGCCCACCGCACCTTCGAAACCCTCGTCGACGAGGCCGAGGCCGCGCCCGTCGACGGCTGGGACTTCTCCTGGTTCGAGGGCCGGGCCACCGAGGAGCGGCCCTCCTGGGGGTACGCGCGCGCCATGGGGGAGCGGCTCGCGCGGGCGTCCGCCGCCCTCGACCTCCAGACCGGCGGCGGTGAGGTCCTCGCCGCCGCCCCGGCGCTGCCACCGCTCACCGTCGCCACCGAGGGCTGGTCGCCGAACGTCGCCAGGGCCACCGCCCTGCTGCACCCGCGCGGCGCCGTGGTCGTCGCCTGCCCGGAGGACGCCCCGCTGCCGTTCGCGGCGGAGGCCTTCGACCTGGTCGTCAGCAGGCATCCCGTCCACACGTACTGGGACGAGATCGCGCGTGTCCTGCGTCCGGGCGGCGTCTACTTCTCCCAACAGGTAGGCCCGGCGAGCGTCTTCGAGCTGGTGGAGTACTTCCTCGGCCCGCAACCGGACGAGGTCAAGAACGGCCGCAACCCCGACCGTGCCGTCGCCGCCGCCGAGGCCGCCGGGCTCGACGTCGTGGACCTGCGCTCGGAGCGACTGCGGGTCGAGTTCCACGACATCGGCGCCGTCGTCCACTTCCTGCGCAAGGTGATCTGGATGGTCCCCGGCTTCACCGTCGACGCCTACCGCCCCCGGCTCCGCACCCTGCACGACCGCATCGAGACCGAGGGCCCGTTCACCGCCCACAGCGCCCGCTACCTGATCGAGGCCCACAAGCCACCCCGGCCCAACTAGGGGGCGCGCACCGCCCTCACGCATGCGCCCCCGCCGTCACCTTCCCGATCACCAACTCCGCCTCCGCCTGGAGCACTTCGCCCACCCGGCGAACCCGCGCGGCCAACTCCCGCTCCCGCGCGGCCGTCAGCCGCCGCAGCGGCTCCACGGTGACCGTCGTACGCCGCCCCCGACGCCGCTGGTGCCAGACGCCCGCGACCACGCCGTCGACCAGGAGCACCGGGAAGTTGCCGGCCTGACCGCCCGCGAGGGCGCGCTGGTACGCCGCGCCGGGGAAGAGCGTCTCGCGCGGCTGGGCGGCGATGGCGTACGCGTCGAAGTACGGGAGCAGCCGCACCCCGCGCACGGGCCCGGACGGGAAGTCCGTGTCGCCCGCCACCACCCAGGCCGGTCCTCCCGCGAACTCGGCCTCCTCGATCTCACCGGCCGCGGCGGCCGAGGCGAACAGCTCCCCGGCCCAACCCCGCGGCGCGGCGAGCCACTTGGCGAAGTGCGCCGCCGTCGCCGGTCCGTACGCGCGCAGATACCGCCGTACGAGCATGGCGAGTGCCGCGTCCGCCGTGAGCGGTTCGAAGCGCGGCGGGCGCGTGTACGTCACCTTGCGACCCCGGTTCGGCCCGAAGGACAGCGCGCCCCGCTGCCCGGCGCGGTGCATCACCTGGCGCCAGCGCGGCCACATGGTCTGGAACGCCGGCATCACCAGCTCCCCGGCCCACGGCCCGGTGCGGGCCACGACCGCGTCGCCCAACTCGTCGATGGTCAGGAACGCCCCGTCCAGCGCGTCCCCGATCGCCGCGATCACCTCGTCCGCCCGCGCCGCGCTGAGCCGCACGTCCGTCGCGAACGGGCTCGGGCCGGTCGGAATCGTCCCCAACGCCGATGACCAGAAGGGGAGTTCGGCGGCGGGCAGCAGATGCAGGGTCCCGCGCGGGCCGTACGTCTTCACCAGCGTCCGGTGCTCCCACAGCGCGGCCCGTACGTCCGCCCGTGTCACCCCGTCCACGCGCACGCCCACCGACACCTCGGCCGCCGACAGCACCTGCGCGTGGGCGCCGAGCATCGCGCCGACCACCTCGGCGACGGGAGTGCCGGCCACCGCGGGCACGGTCAGGGACTGCCGTTCCAGTCGTCGGGCGCTCGCCTCGGCCCAGGTGATCCTCAGAGTCATGGGGCGACGCTAGATCCGGAAGAGGTCGGATTCTGTCCGCTGGAGGCGTGAAAACCGACCGCCGATCTGATTGACCGAAAACCTGCCGATGCAGCATGGTCTGCGCGAGATGTCCGTCCACATGGCGGACGAGCGGCGGTCGTGGGCGGCGGGTGTGGCGCGGGGTGTGGGCGTACGCGGGGTGTGGCGGACGACTCACAGGTTTTCCACATCGTTATCGGGACGGGCTCGTCTCGCCTGTATGCCTCACGTAAGTTCAGTCCAAGGAAATTCGCGTGAGCAAAGCCGCGCGTGAGGCACCGCGCGGTGGAGGGGACTGCGCGGTGCCTGCTCCCGTGCTCCCGGCGGCCTGACGTGAGGTCACCGACGGGTGGACGTGTCAGGGGGACCGGACCGTGACCCGCACTCCGCGCCGTACGCCCCACCCCTCCATCGCGCCGGCCGCCGCCTCCAGGACGTGCCTGGCCCGCGGTCGCGGCAGCCCCACCCGCCCCGGGCGCATCGTCCGTACCGCCAGGACCCGGAAATCGCGGTCCAGGTGAGCGACGTCGATCGCGAACCGCATCCCGATCGTGTGCACCGAACTCGCGGGGCTGAGCAGCAGCGCCCCCTCGATCCCGTCCCGTCCGAGCAGCCCGCGCCGCCGGGCCCGCGCCGACCCGGCGAGCTCCAGCGGCACCGGCTCGGAGGTCCCGGGGGTGGTGAACGTGGCCATGGCTGCGAAGTTAGCGGTGGCGTCAAGCGGACGTTCCTCGCGGGGTCACTCTCCCGGAGGACGCGCCGCTCGGGCCGGGCGGGAAAACACAACCGTGTGCAAATCCCCGGGATCTTTCCGATTCCTCCGCGAACGTCGATGAATCCCTTTGAATCCGCTGTGATTCAGCCATCATCACGCCCTGAATGAGGGCTTCCGCGCCCACCTCGGCGTCGCCGGACGACTCCGGAGAGTAGTTGTGGCACGCCGATGCACGCAGCATCACTTACGAAGGGTTATGGTGGAAACCCCCCCTCGGGCCGGTCCGTCTCCCCCCCACGGACCGGCCCGTTTTTTGTGCCCGGACCCGGCCCGTCCGACGGGCGCCCCCGTGCGCCCCCCGGTTCCGCGTCCCGGGAGCCCGGTGACTCAGCGCCGACCGGCCCAGATGTTCGTCCCCGGCGTCGACACCGCGAACGTGTCGATCTCCTTGAGCTCCTCGTCCGTCAGCTTCGGAGCCGACAGCGCCGCCAGGTTCTCCTCCAGCTGCCGCACGCTGGACGCGCCGATGAGCGCGGAGGTCATCCGCTCGTCCCGCAGCACCCAGGTGAGCGCGAGCTGGGCGAGGGACTGGCCGCGGCGGGCCGCGATGTCGTTCAGCCCGTTCAGCCGGCGTACGACGTCCGTGTCGCCCGCCAGGCCCGGGTCGAGCGACTTGCCCTGGGTGGCACGCGAGCCCTCCGGGATGCCCTTGAGGTACTTGCCCGTCAGCAGACCCTGCGCGAGCGGCGCGAAGGAGATGCAGCCCATGCCGGCCGCCTCCAGCGTGTCGAGCAGGGAGTCGTCCTCCGTCCAGCGGTTGATCATCGAGTACGAGGGCTGGTGGATGAGCGGACGCACCCCCATCCCGGTCAGGATGCGCACCGCCTCGGCCGTCTGCTCGGCGGTGTAGGACGACACCCCCACGTACAGCGCCTTGCCCTGCTGGACCGCGGACGCGAGCGCGCCCATCGTCTCCTCCAGCGGGGTGTCCGGGTCGAAGCGGTGCGAGTAGAAGATGTCGACGTACTCGACGCCCATCCGCTTCAGCGAGGCGTCCAGGGAGGACAGCAGGTACTTGCGGGAACCCCACTCCCCGTACGGGCCGGGGTGCATGAGGTAGCCCGCCTTGGTCGACAGGACCAGCTCGTCCCGGTACGGCGCGAAGTCCTGCTTCAGCAGCTTGCCGAAGTTGAGCTCCGCGGAGCCGGCCGGCGGCCCGTAGTTGTTCGCCAGGTCGAAGTGCGTGACGCCCAGGTCGAAGGCGCGGCGCAGGATCGCGCGCTGGGACGCGAGACCGCGGTCGTCGCCGAAGTTGTGCCACAGGCCGAGTGAGACGGCGGGCAGCTTCAGCCCGCTGCGGCCCGTGCGCCGGAATTCCATGGATTCGTACCGCTCCGTCGCCGCGCGGTACACAGACGTGTCGTTCATGGACACGAAGCTACGTCAGCGCGCGGACCACCCACGGGAGAGTCCCCCGCTCCGTCGCGTGAGGCCCCTCCACCCCAAGGGAACACCGCGTTCCAGCAGGGGTAGGGTGTCGCCCCTGAGGGACCGCCATTTGCACGGAGGGGCTGACAAACACGTGAACCTGCTGCGCGAAAACCTGCGCCGACTGCTGGTCAGGTTCTATGCACGCAGGGTGGAAGGCCACCTCGACCACGACCAGGTGCCCAAGCACATCGGCGTCATCGTGGACGGCAGCCGCCGCTGGGCGAAGGCCGCCGGCTCCACGGCCGTCGACGGTCACCGCGCGGGGGCCGAGAAGATCGAGGAGTTCCTCGGCTGGTGCACCGAGACGGACGTCGAGGTCGTCACTCTCTGGCTGCTGTCGACGGACAACTTCAGCCGCCCGCCGGAGGAGCTCGGACCCCTCCTCGGCATCATCGAGGACGTCGTCCGCACCCTCGCCGCCGACGGCCGCTGGCGTGTCCACCACGTGGGCACGCCCGACCTGCTGCCCACTCAGATGCAGCACGCCCTCAAGGAGGCCGAGGAGTCCACGGCGCACGTCGACGGGATACTGGTCAACGTGGCGATCGGCTACGGCGGCCGCCAGGAGATCGCCGACGCCGTGCGCTCGATGATCCTCGAAGCCGCCGAGAAGGGCTCCTCCATCGAGGAGATCGCCGAGTCCGTCGACATCGACCGCATCGGCAAGCACCTCTACACCAGCGACCAGCCCGACCCCGACCTCGTGATCCGTACGAGTGGTGAGCAGCGGCTGTCCGGATTCATGCTCTGGCAGACGGCCCACTCGGAGTACTACTTCTGCGAGGTCTTCTGGCCGGCCTTCCGCAAGGTCGACTTCCTGCGCGCCCTGCGTGACTACGCGGCGCGCCACCGGCGCTACGGCGGCTGACCCGCAGGTCCTCAGGACGTCGTACGGGACACGCGTCATCTGGAGTTAACGAACGCGTCGTCATGCCCATTGGCATGGCCTGGCTCGATCGAGGGCATAAAGCTTCCAGGTCGACGCCCGAACCACGGGTGTCGGATCTCAGCGGACGGCACGGGGCCGTCCGCCCGGGAGGCCCTTTGCACCAGCCCGACCGTGCGGTCAGTACGGACGAAGCGGAGGGCCGGTTTTCGGCCCGCGCATCGGTGCCGCAGACCGGTCCAGATCTCCTCCGTCGCTCCCCGACCTCATCCGAGGGGGTACGTCCTTCCGTGGTGACCAGCACAAAGCGCCGTATGCCAGACCGGCGCACCTATGTCATCGACACCAGCGTCCTGCTGGCCGACCCCAACGCCCTGAACCGCTTCGACGAGCACGAAGTAGTGCTGCCGATCGTCGTGGTCACGGAGTTGGAGGCCAAGAGGCACCATCCCGAACTCGGCTACTTCGCCAGGCAGGCCCTGCGCCTGCTCGACGAGTTCCGGGTGCGGTTCGGCCGCCTCGACGCTCCTCTCCCGATCGGGGATCTCGGAGGGACCCTGCGCGTCGAGCTCAACCACTCGGACCCCAGCGTGCTGCCCAGCGGCTACCGCCTGGGGGACAACGACTCCCGCATCCTCGCGGTGGCCCGCAATCTCCAGGCCGAGGGCTACGACGTCACCGTCGTGTCGAAGGACCTGCCGCTCAGGATCAAGGCCTCCTCCGTCGGACTCCTCGCCGAGGAGTACCGCGCGGAGCTCGCCATCACGGGCAACTCCGGCTGGACCGGAATGTCCGAACTGACCCTGGCGGGCGAGCAGGTGGACATCCTCTTCGACGAGGGGCACGCCTACGTTCCCGAGGCGGCGGAGCTGCCGGTGCACACGGGCCTGACGATCCAGTCGGAGCGCGGCAAGGCCCTGGGCCGCGTCACGCCCGAGGGGAACGTCCGGCTCGTACGCGGTGACCGCGAGGTCTTCGGCATCAAGGGCCGCAGCGCCGAGCAGCGCATCGCGCTGGATCTGCTCCTGGATCCGGACATCGGGATCGTGTCGATGGGTGGCCGGGCCGGCACCGGCAAGTCCGCGCTCGCGCTCTGCGCGGGCCTGGAAGCCGTCCTGGAGCGACGCCAGCACCAGAAGGTGATGGTCTTCCGGCCGCTGTACGCGGTGGGCGGCCAGGAGCTCGGCTATCTGCCCGGCTCCGAGTCCGAGAAGATGAGCCCGTGGGCGCAGGCCGTCTTCGACACCCTCTCGGCCGTCACCTCGCGCGAGGTGATCGAAGAGGTCACCGCACGCGGCATGCTGGAGGTCCTGCCGCTCACCCACATCCGGGGCCGGTCCCTCCACGACGCCTTCGTGATCGTGGACGAGGCACAGTCGCTGGAGCGGAACGTACTGCTGACGGTGCTGTCCCGAATCGGCGCCAATTCACGGGTCGTTCTCACCCATGACGTGGCACAGCGGGACAACCTGCGAGTGGGCCGGTACGACGGCGTGGTCGCCGTGGTCGAGAAGTTGAAGGGCCATCCGCTTTTCGCGCACGTGACCCTGAACCGGTCCGAGAGGTCCCAGATCGCGGCACTAGTGACCGAAATGCTGGAGGACGGGCAAATCTGAACGGTCTGACCCACCTGGACCCGTTCCGGGAATCGGTGGCGAATGCACGGTAGTTGGCGCCGTCCGGCAAAGGCGAAAACCTTAGCCGGGCGGCGTCTTGCTGCGCGCTCGTTTCCGGAAAACTCCTGGGACAAACGAAGTGTGAGCTTTCACACGCAACTCGGAATTGCCGTGCGGCGTCGGGTTACGGCAGAGTCTCACTCCTGTCAGGCCCCGCATACGACACACCTGTACCCCCAGCGGTACGGCACCACAGGAACGTCAGAACTCCATAGCGCCGTCGTATGCCGCCCGCGCACCACGTGGCGCTCCCCGCAAGGGAGTTGCCCACCGGGCCCGCGCCTCCCGTGACCCCGCAGTTGGGAGGCCAGCGTCAAGGGGCACGATTGCGTCCGCGAGGGTCACCTAAGCGGTCGATGCTGGAAGGAAACCGTGTGAGCCGGATTTCGGTCCGGGGATTCGCAGTGGCTTCGGCCACCGCGGTCACCGCTGTCGGAAGCGTCGTCGGAGTTGCCTCGGGCAGCACCGCCGCGCCATCGAGCGACGCTGAGGCGACGGCAAGCGACGCGACTCTCCTCGCGGACATACCCGCGGGCCAGCAGGCCCAGGTGCAGACCGCATCCCTGACGCAGCAGGCCACCGCGCAGGCCATCCAGGCCGACGCGAGCGCCAAGAAGGACGCGGAGGAAGCGGCCCGCAAGCAGGCCGCCGAGGACGCCGTCGCGAAGCAGAAGGCCGCTGAGAAGGCCGAACAGGAAGCCAAGGAGCGCAAGGAAGCCGAGGAAGCCGCCAGTCGCAGCGCGACCCGCGACGCCAGCAGCTTCACCGTCCAGGCCTCCTACACCACCGCGCAGATCCAGGCCATGGCCCAGTCCATGGTGCCCAGTGGTCAGTACCAGTGCTTCAGCAACATCGTGGACCACGAGTCGAGCTGGAACTACACGGCGGTCAACGCCTCCTCCGGTGCCTACGGTCTCTTCCAGGCCCTGCCCGGATCGAAGATGGTCTCCGCCGGTTCCGACTGGCAGACCAACCCGGCCACACAGATCAAGTGGGGCCTCAGCTACATGAACGACCGCTACGGCAGCCCGTGCGACGCCTGGTCGTTCTGGCAGGCCAACCACTGGTACTAGCCGCTGGTACCAGCCGCGCGGAACACGCCGGCCGCTCAACCTTCCGGAGCCCTTCCCCGTCCTACGGGGAGGGGCTTCGGCCATGTACGGTCGGATCCGACGACTCCAGGGGGGAGTGGTGGGGAGCAACGGGGGAAGAGGACGGATCATGTCTCGCGTACCAGCATGGCTCGGCCGGATCGGCGCCGGACTGACCGAGTTGGGCAGACGGCTGGACGAGCGGCGGGCCGAGGTGGAGCGGGAGTCGCAGTCCGGACCGGACGGACAGCCGCCCCGGCAAACCCCCGCACGCGGCACCTCGTCGCCGGACGCCAGGCCTCCGGCGGACGCCCCGTCCTCGTGGGAGACCGGAACCCCGCCGCCCGCCCCCTCCTCCTGGGACACCGGAACCCCGCCGCCCGCCCCCTCCTCCTGGGACACCGGGACCCCGCCGCCCGCCGAGGACGTCCGGTCCGCGCCGGACGCCCAGCCCTCGCCGTCCGCCGCCGCTCCCGGTCCGCGTGACGCCGCGGCGGCCTCCGACGTCTCCGATCTCTCCGGTCCGCCCGCCGACCCCGCCTCGCCCTCCGCCCCGGCACCGGTCCGCGCGGCCCCCGCGACGTACGTCACCACGCTGACGTCCCGCCCGGACCCCGCCGTGGCCGTGCCGTGGGGCGTACGGGTCGCCGCCGAGGCCGGCTGGCGGCTGCTCGTACTCGCGGGCACCCTCTGGGTGTTGATGCGGGTCATCAGCGCCGTGCAGCTCGTGGTGTTCGCCTTCGTGGCCGCCCTGCTGATCACCGCGATACTGCAACCCGCCGTCGCCCGCCTGAAGCACTGGGGCGTGCCGCGCGGACTGGCCACCGCGCTCACCGCGATCCTCGGCTTCGTCGTCATCGGGCTGATCGGCTGGTTCGTCGTCTGGCAGGTCCAGGAGAACATCGACACCCTCTCCGACCAGATCCAGGACGGCGTCGACGAACTGCGGAACTGGCTCCTCAACAGCCCGTTCCACGTGACCGACAAACAGATCAACGAGATCGCCGAGAACCTGCGGGACGCGATCGGCACCAACACGGACCAGATCACGTCGGCGGGCCTGGAAGGCGTCACGGTCATCGTCGAGGGCCTCACCGGCATCCTGCTCGCGATGTTCTCGACGCTGTTCCTGCTCTACGACGGCAAGCAGATCTGGCAGTGGACGCTCAAGCTGGTGCCGGCGGCGGCCCGCCCGGGTGTCGCGGGCGCGGGGCCGCGCGCCTGGCGCACCCTCACGGCGTACGTCCGGGGCACGGTGGTGGTGGCGTTGATCGACGCGATCTTCATCGGTCTCGGCATCTACTTCCTCGACGTGCCGATGGCCGTGCCGCTCGCCGTCTTCATCTTCCTGGGCGCGTTCATCCCGCTCGTGGGCGCGGTGATCTCGGGCGCGCTGGCGGTGGTGGTCGCGCTGGTGACGCAGGGCCCCTTCACCGCGGTCATGGTGCTCGTCGTGGTCCTCGCCGTGCAGCAGATCGAGGGGCACATCCTCCAGCCCTTCATCCTCGGGCGGGCCGTACGGGTCCATCCGCTGGCGGTCGTCCTGGCGGTCGCCGCGGGCGGAATGGTCGCCGGGATCGGCGGAGCGGTGGTCGCCGTGCCGCTGGTGGCCGTCACCAACACCGTGGTCGGCTACCTGCGTTCGTACCAGTCCGGGGAACCCCCGGAGGCCGCGGCCAAGGACGTGGATCCGGCGCGCCGACCGGTGCCGTAGGCCGGCACCCGGTGGCGTAGGCCGTCGCCGGGGCCCTGGACGCGGGGCCCCGCAACCTCCGTCGGCGGCCCCGCTCGCGCGAGGCGGCGGCCCGGTGACAGAACCGTGACAATGCCCCCTGACCTGCGCTTTCACCTACCCCATCATGATCTATACACCGCATGTATACACACCATGTATACCCCGTGTGTAGAGTCTCCTCCATGTCCATCGGTCACACCCTCCTGGGACTCCTGGAGTCCGGACCCCGTCATGGTTACGACCTGAAGCGGGCCTTCGACGAACAGTTCGGCCACGACCGGCCGCTGCACTACGGCCAGGTCTACTCGACGATGTCGCGCCTCCTGAAGAACGGCCTCGTGGAGGTCGACGGGATAGAGGCGGGCGGCGGTCCCGAGCGCAAGCGGTACGCGATCACCGAGGCCGGGATCACCGACGTACAGCAGTGGCTCGCGACCCCCGAGAAGCCCGAGCCCTACCTTCAGTCGACCCTCTACACCAAGGTCGTCCTCGCGCTGCTCACCCACCGGGACGCGAGCGAGATCCTCGACACGCAGCGCTCGGAACACCTGCGCATGATGCGCATCCTCACCGACCGCAAGCGCAGGGGCGACCTCGCGGACCAACTGATCTGCGACCACGCCCTCTTCCACCTGGAGGCCGACCTGCGGTGGCTGGAGCTCACCGCCGCGCGCCTCGACAGGCTCGCCGAGTCGGTGACCGCCCGATGACCCCTACGACGACTGCGACTCCCATGAACAATCCGATGACTCCTCCGCCCGGGTCCCTGCTGACCGCCTCGGCGCTGCGCAAGACGTACGGACCGACGACCGCCCTGGACGGCGCCGACTTCTCCATCCACCCCGGCGAGGTCGTCGCCGTGATGGGCCCCTCAGGCTCGGGCAAGTCGACCCTGCTGCACTGCCTCGCCGGCATCGTGCCGCCCGACTCGGGCTCGATCATGTACGCCGGCCGTGAGATGGCCACCATGAACGACTCGCAGCGCAGCGCCCTGCGACGCACCGAGTTCGGCTTCGTCTTCCAGTTCGGCCAGCTCGTACCGGAGTTGACCTGCGTCGAGAACGTCGCCCTGCCGCTGCGGCTCAACGGCACCGGCCGGAAGGAGGCCGAACGGGCCGCGCTGGCACGGATGGAACAGCTGGAGGTCGACGACCTCAAGGGCAAACGGCCCGGAGAGGTCTCCGGCGGCCAGGGCCAGCGCGTTGCCGTCGCCCGCTCGCTGGTCACCGACCCGCGCGTGCTGTTCGCGGACGAGCCGACCGGCGCCCTGGACTCGCTCAACGGCGAACGCGTGATGGACCTGCTCACCGAGGCCGCCCGCTCCACCAACGCCGCCGTCGTGCTCGTCACGCACGAGGCACGGGTCGCCGCCTACTCCGACCGCGAGATCGTCGTACGCGACGGGAAGTCCCGGGACATGGAGCGGATCGTATGAGCACGCGGGGGGGCCCCCAGTGGTACAGGGATCTGGCCATGGGGGTCAGGTTCGCCTTCACGGGCGGACGTGAGGGATGGGTCAGGGTCCTGCTCACCGCCGTCGGCGTCGGACTGGGCGTGGCGCTGCTGCTGCTCACCGCCGCCGTGCCGAGCGCGCTGTCCGCCCGGCACGACCGGGAGAGGGCGCGCACGGACATCACGTTCAGCGACCTGCGGCGGCCGAAGGCCGACAACACGGTGATCGTCGCGAACGTCGGCACCACCTACCGCGACAAGGACGTCCGGGGACGGCAGTTGGAGCCGGAAGGCCCCCGTGCCCCGCTGCCGCCGGGAGTGGCGAAGTTCCCCGCGCCAGGTGAGATGGTCGTCTCTCCCGCGCTCAGGAAGCTGCTGAAGTCGGACAGCGGGAAGCTGCTGCGGGAGCGGCTGCCCTACCGCGTCGTCGGCACCATCGGAGAGCCCGGACTCATCGGCTCGGCCGAACTCGCCTTCTACGCGGGCGGCGAGGGACTGGCGCCCATGATCACCGGCGGCCGGGTGTCCCGCATCGACTCCTACGGGGACCCGCAGCCCTCCTCCGAGCCGCTGGACCCCGTACTGATCCTGCTGATCCTCGTCATGTTCGTGGTCCTGCTGACGCCCGTCGGCGTCTTCATCGCCGCGGCCGTACGGTTCGGCGGCGAGCGGCGCGACCGCAGGCTCGCGGCACTGCGCCTGGTCGGCTCCGACAGCCGGATGACCCGGCGGATCGCCGCGGGTGAAGCACTCGCGGGCGCCGTGGTCGGCCTCGTCTTCGGCACCGGCTTCTTCCTGCTCGGCCGTGAGGTCGCGGGCTCCGTCGAGGTCCTCGACGTCAGCGTGTTCCCCAGTTACATGAACCCGACGCCCACACTGGCCGCGCTGGTCGCCCTCGCGGTCCCGGCCGCGGCGGTGCTGGTCACCCTGCTCGCGCTGCGCGGCGTGGTCATCGAACCGCTCGGAGTGGTGCGCTCGGCACGGCCCGCGCGGCGCCGGCTCTGGTGGCGGCTGCTGCTCCCGCTGGGCGGACTCGCGATGCTCTACCCGATGATCGGGCAGGGCCGGGAGAACGGGGACTTCAACCAGTACCTGGTGATCGGCGGCGTCATCCTGCTGCTCGTCGGCGTCACCGCGCTGCTGCCGTGGATCGTCGAGGCCGTCGTCGCACGGCTCGGCTCCGGCGGCGTCGCCTGGCAACTGGCCGTCCGAAGGCTCCAGTTGAGCAGCGGTACGGCGGCTCGCATGGTCAACGGCATCGCGGTGGCGGTGGCCGGCGCGATCGCCCTCCAGATGCTGTTCGCCGGTGTCGAGGACGACTACACCAAGGTCTCCCAGAACGACCTGACACGGGCGCAGATGCAGGTGCCCCTGCCGAGCGGGATCCCGCTCGCCCCGGCCGCCGAGAAGTTCGAGCGGACCAAGGGGGTCACCGGGGTCTCGTCGTTCGGCGAGGGCTACCTCGGCGACCGCAGGACGGACCCCGAGCTGTCGGGCGCGTTCACCGTCGGCGACTGTGCCGCCCTGCGCGAGGTGGCGACCCTTCCCACGTGCCGGGACGGCGACGTCTTCGCCCTCGCGGACACCGAGTACGAAACCGACACGAAGGCACTGGCCGAGCCCGGCAGGACGCTCTATCTGGACCCCTCCTACAGCGACATTCCGGACCCCACGAAGCAGATCACCTGGACCCTGCCGAAGGAGGTCAAGCAGGCCGAGCCGCGCAAGGACATGACCGGTATGTACCGCGACGGTTTCCTGGTGACCCCCAGCGCGCTCCCGGCAAAGGCCGCACCGGCCGTCTCCGGACAGATCTACCTCAGGACCGACGCGTCCGTGCCGGACGTGAACGAGCTGGTACGGAACACGGCGGCGGACATCAGCCCCTTCGCGGACCCCTACTCGTGGACGGTCAGCGAGCGGTCCGACCGCTTCACCTCCATCCGCACCGGCCTGTTCGTCGGCGCCACCTGCGTCCTCTTCCTCATCGGCGCGAGCCTGCTCGTCTCCCAGATCGAGCAGCTGCGCGAACGCAAGAAGCTCCTCTCCGCCCTGGTCGCCTTCGGCACCCGGCGCCGCACGCTCAGCCTGTCGGTGCTGTGGCAGACCGCGATCCCGATCGCCCTGGGCCTGGTCCTGGCCTCGGCGGTGGGCATCACCCTGGGAACGGTGCTGCTGAAGATGACGGCCACGCCGGTACGACTGGACTGGGCGAGCGTCCTGTCGATGACCGGCATCGGCGCCGGGGTCGTGGTCCTGGTGACCGTGCTCAGCCTGCCGCCGCTGCTGCGGCTGATGCGGCCGGACGGACTGCGCACCGAGTAGGCCCACGGGCCGCCCGGCACCGCCGACTCAGAGCACCCGTACGGGCAACGGCCGCAGCGCTTCCCGGAGCGCTGCGGCCAGCTCCTCGTACTCGGCCCCGCGCGCCGCCCCCGTACGCCTCGCCAGCGCGATCCGCCGGGTCGGTGCCGGGTCGGCGAAGTAGCCGGTGAGGAGCTGGTTGCTGCGGGTCGTCTCGACCCTGACGGCGGTACGCGGGAGCAGCGTCACGCCGAGGCCGCCGGCCACGAGCTGGACGAGGGTGGAGAGGCCGGCGGCGGTCGTGGTGACGGGGGCGTCCGCGCGGCCCGCCTCCCGGCAGATGTCCAGCGCCTGGTCCCGCAGACAGTGCCCCTCGTCGAGCAGCAGCAGGTTCAGCTCCCGCAGCGCCTCGCGTGGAATCTCCCGCTGCCCGCCCAGCGCGTGGTCCAGCGGTGTCACCAGCACGAAGTCCTCGTCGAACAGGGGGAGTTCGACAACCCCGGGCATGCCGAGCGGCACGGCGAGCAGCAACAGGTCGAGCCGGCCGACCGAGAGCCCCTCCAGCAGGTTCGTGGTCTGCTCCTCGTGGACCTGGAGATCCAGAGCCGGGTAGCGGTCGTGGACCAGCTTCAGGACCGTGGGCAGCAGATACGGCGCGACGGTCGGGATCACCCCGAGCCGCAGCGCCCCGGTGAACGGCGCCCGCACCGCCTCCGCCTCCTCCAGCAGCGCCCCGACCTCGTCGAGCACCGCCTTCGCCCGTACGGCCAGCCGCTCCCCGGCGGGCGACAGCAGCACCTTCCGCGTCGTCCGCTCCAGCAACGTCACCCCGAGCGTCTCCTCCAGCGCGGACACCGCCCCCGACAGCGCCGGCTGACTCATCCCGATCGCCCCCGCGGCATCCCGGAAGTGCAGATGCTCAGCCACGGCGGCGAACGCACGAAGCTGAGCGAGGGTGGGCTGCCGTCGGCCGCTCCCCGGCGCCCTCGTGCTCTTGACCATTGGCCCGCTCCCCACCCATAGTGACTGATAGTTACATTCGATCAACGGGTGCAAGTATAGCTATTTCACTAATCAATGCAGCTTGTGCCAGCATTGACTCCGTCCAACCCATGAGGAACGCCTCGGGAAAGGGGCGTTCCTTCGCTGCGAGGAGAGCGCGTGCTCACTGTTGGTGACAAGTTCCCTGAGTTCGACCTGACCGCCTGTGTCTCACTGGAGAAGGGTGCGGAGTTCGAGGAGATCAACCACAAGACCTACGAGGGCAAGTGGAAGATCGTCTTCGCGTGGCCTCGGGACTTCACCTTCGTCTGTCCGACGGAGATCGCCGCGTTCGGAAAGCTGAACAGCGAGTTCCTCGACCGTGACGCGCAGATCCTCGGCTTCTCCACCGACAGCGAGTACGTCCACCACGCCTGGCGCAAGGACCACGACGACCTGCGTGAGCTGCCCTTCCCGATGCTGGCCGACACCAAGCAGGAACTGAGCTCCGCGCTCGGGATCCTGGGCGAGGACGGCGCGGCCAAGCGTGCCGTCTTCATCGTCGACCAGAACAACGAGATCCAGTTCTCGATGGTGACCGCCGGTTCCGTGGGGCGTAACCCCAAGGAGGTGCTGCGCGTGCTGGACGCTCTGCAGACCGACGAGCTGTGCCCGTGCAACTGGACCAAGGGCGAGAACACCCTCGACCCGGTCGCCCTGCTGGCCGGTGAGTGACCTCTCATGTCTCTCGACGAACTGAAGTCCGCCGTACCGGACTACGCGAAGGACCTGCGCCTCAACCTCGGCTCGGTCATTGGCAACTCCGACCTTCCCCGGCAGCAGTTGTGGGGCACGGTGCTGGCGTGCGCGATCGCCTCCCGTTCGCCCCGCGTGCTGCGTGAGCTGGAGCCCGAGGCCAGGGCGAACCTGTCCGCCGAGGCGTACACCGCCGCCAAGT
The DNA here is from genome assembly GCF_044751025.1 of Streptomyces sp. NPDC088747. Classification (NCBI taxonomy): domain Bacteria; kingdom Bacillati; phylum Actinomycetota; class Actinomycetes; order Kitasatosporales; family Streptomycetaceae; genus Streptomyces; species Streptomyces sp. NPDC088747. Next base: position 413,176 of record NZ_JBIVKZ010000003.1, on the reverse strand, counting down.
CGGCCGCCGCCGTCATGGCGATGAACAACGTCTTCTACCGCACGCGGCACCTGCTCTCCGACCCCGAGTACGGGACGCTGCGCGCCGGTCTGCGGATGAACGTCATCGGCAATCCGGGCGTCGAGAAGGTCGACTTCGAGCTGTGGTCGCTCGCCGTCTCCGCCATCAACGGCTGCGGCCAGTGCCTCGACTCCCACGAGCAGGTGCTCCGCAAGGCCGGCGTGGACCGCGAGACGATCCAGGAGGCGTTCAAGATCGCGTCGGTCATCCAGGCCGTCGGTACGACGCTTGACGCCGAGGCGGTCATCGCGGAGTAGCTCCGCCGTTCCGGCTCCGCGACGGGGAGCCGTGCCGCCGCGTACCGCGGAGCCGTGCCCCCGCGTACCGCGGAGCCGTGCCCCCGCGTACCGCGGAGCCGTGCGTCTGCCGTTCAGAGGCCCGGCCCGCCGACCAGTCAATCGGCGGACCGGGCCTCCGGCTTCGCCACCGGCGCGCGGTCCAGGGCCTGTTGTCACGTTCCCGGCGCCCGGCGCCCGGCGCCCGGCGCCTGTCGCCCGGCGCCTGTCGCCTGTCGCCTGTCGCCTGTCGCCCGGCGCCTGTCGCCCGGCAGACGGCAACGTGACGACCGGGCCTAGTCCTCGGGTTCCCCGGAGAGCGGTGGTCGCCCCCGGCGCGGGATCGGTCCGGTTCCGCCCGGCAGCCGTCCCGCCTCCGTCAGCGCCCTGCGCAGCAGGAACTCGATCTGGGCGTTGGCCGAGCGCAGTTCGTCCCCGGCCCAGCGGGCCAGCGCGTCATGGACGAGCGGATCCAGTCGCAGCAGCACCTGCTTGCGCTGCCGCGCGGGGCGCCGCCCGGCGGCCGGGCCCGTGCCGGGAGCGGAAGCGGGGCCGGGGCCGGAATCCTCCGGAGGAACGGTCACTGGTAGAGGGACCCCGTGTTCAGGACGGGCTGCGGCGCACGGTCCCCGCACAGCACCACCATCAGGTTCGACACCATCGCCGCCTTCCGCTCGGAGTCCAGCTCCACGATCTCCCTCTCGGAGATCCGGGCGATCGCCGCCTCGACCATCCCCACCGCGCCGTCCACGATCTGCCGCCGCGCGGCGACGACCGCCCCGGCCTGCTGCCGCTGGAGCATCGCCGACGCGATCTCGGGAGCGTACGCGAGATGCGTGAAGCGCGACTCGATGATCCGCACACCGGCGGCCTCCACGCGCGCGTGCAGTTCGACGGCGAGCTTCTCGGTGATCTCCTCGGCGTTGCCGCGCAGCGAGAGCCCGGCCTCGTCGTGGGCGTCGTACGGGTACTCGATGGCGATGTGGCGGACGGCCGCCTCGGTCTGGGTGGCGACGAACTCCAGGAAGTCGTCGACCTCGAAGCTGGCCTGCGCGGTGTCCCGGACGTTCCACACCACGACCGCGGCGAGCTCGATGGGGTTGCCGTAGGCGTCGTTGACCTTGAGGACGGCGGTCTCGTGGTTGCGCACGCGTGTCGAGATCTTGGTGCGGGAGGTCAGGGGATTGACCCAGCGCAGGCCGTCCTGCCGGATCGTGCCGCGGTAGCGCCCGAAGAGCTGGACGACGCGGGCCTCGCCGGGCGCCACGGTGTTCAGCCCGCACATGGCGACGAACGACGCGAGGGCGATCACGATGCCGCCGACGATGAGCGCCGCCTTCGCCCCGGTCCCGCCGACCGTCGTGGCGGTCGCGATCATGCCGGCGCCCAGCAGCAGCCCGACCAGGCCGAGCAGCAGCGCGAGTCCGCCGCCGATGCTGTGCGCGGCGAACTCCCGTACCCGTGGGGCGGGCATCTCCGGTACGTCGGCGGTGGGTGTGGCGTCTTGCCTGGACATCTGTATCCCCCCGTGGTTCGTAGGCGCGGGGCGGGTTCCGCCCCGGCACAGAGCATAGCGTCAATCTAGCTAAGTGATATCACTTTACCCGGCACGGCAACCTTCTACCCCTTTCGGTCGTCGGTTCCAGTGGGGTGGGAGTGTGTCGCGTGCTGATTCTCACGTCCGGAAAGGACCGGATCAGTAGCCCTTTGTCATAGCGCGCGGTGTTAGTTTTCTGAGCTGACCTGAGCGACGAACCTGTGTGCCACACGAGAGTGAAGCGGAGCGGATCGACCCATGGGACGAGCGGACGAGAGACGAGCGAGGCAGGCGCAGGGACGCCGCCGCGCGGCGCCCAAGCGCTCGGCCAGGGGAAAGGCGGGCCGCCGCAGCGGCATACGCAGGTTCCTCAACTGGAAGACGCTGCTAGGTACGTTCTTCGGGTTCTGCCTGCTCGGCATGGGCGCCTTCATCGTGCTCTACCTGGTCGTCGACGTACCCGAGGGCAACGCGGCCGCCCAGCAGCAGAGCAACATCTACCAGTACAGCGACGGCTCGGCGCTCGCCCGTACCGGTGAGGTCAACCGTGAGGTGGTGGACCTGGCCAAGGTGCCCAAGGAGGTCCAGCGGACCTTCGTCGCCGCCGAGAACAAGTCCTTCTACACGGACTCGGGAATCGACTTCAAGGGCACGGCGCGCGGGCTGGTCAACACCCTGTCCGGCAAGGGCCTCCAGGGCGGTTCGACGATCACCCAGCAGTACGTCAAGAACTACTACCTCACCCAGGACCAGACCGTCACGCGCAAGCTGAAGGAAATGGTCATCTCCCTGAAGGTGGACCAGCAGCAGTCCAAGGACGACATCCTCGCGGGCTACATCAACACCAGCTACTACGGCCGTAACGCGTACGGCATCCAGGCGGCGGCGCAGGCGTACTACCGGATCGACGCGAGCGACCTCTCCGTCGAGCAGGGCGCGTACCTCGCCTCCCTCCTCCAGGCCCCGAGCCAGTACGACTGGGCGGCGGCCACGGCCACCGGCAAGGAGCTGGTCAAGGCCCGCTGGAACTACACCCTGGACAACATGGTCGGGCAGGACTGGCTGGACTCCGCCGAGCGCGACGGCATGAAGTTCCCGGTGCCCAAGGACCCCCAGGGCGCGCCCGGCATGGAGGGGCAGACCGGCTATCTGGTGGAGGCGGCCAACAACGCGCTGGCCAACCAGCTCGTCACCGACGGGACGGCCGACGGCCTGGACGATGCCAAGGCGCTGGTCGACGCGGGCGGCTGGACCATCAAGCTCAACATCGACAAGAAGAAGCAGTCGCAGCTCGAAGCGGCCGTGAAGAAGCAGCTGACCAGCAACCTGGACGCCAAGAAGCGCGATGTCGACGGCGACGTGCAGGCCGGCGCCGCCTCCGTCGATCCGAAGACCGGCAAGGTCCTCGCGATCTACGGCGGCGTGGACTACTTCAAGCACTACATCAACAACGCGACCCGCCGCGACTACCAGCCCGCCTCCACCTTCAAGCCGCTGATCTTCGCGGCGGCCCTCGAACAGGGCGCCAAGACGCAGGACGACAAGCCGATCACGGCCAGCACGGTCTACGACGGCACGAGCGGCCGCGCGGTCAAGGGCAGCGACATCGCCTTCGCGCCGCCGAACGAGGACGACCAGGACTACGGCAGGGTCACCGTCCAGACCGCGATGAACAAGTCCATCAACTCCGTCTTCGCGCAGATGGGCGTCGACGTCGGGATGGACAACGTGCTGAAGGTCGCCGGCGAGCTCGGCATGAACACCAAGGGAGTGCAGGCGGTGCCCGCGCAGACGCTGGGCACCATGGGCGCGAGCCCGCTGGAGATGGCGGGCGCCTACGCGACCCTCGACAACCACGGCAAGAAGGTCACCCCGGCCGTCGTGGCGTCGGCGGAGCACAAGGACCGGGCGGTCAAGTTCGCCGACCCGATCGGCGAGCAGATCATCAGCGAGGAAGCCGCCGACACCGTCACCTCCGTACTGACCGGTGTGGTCGACGACGGTACGGCCCGGGTCTCGGTGGCCCAGGCGCCCGATCGCAAGGGGCAGCAGGTCGCGGGCAAGACGGGTACGTCGGACGACAACAAGTCGGCCTGGTTCACCGGCTACACGCCGAACCTGGTCACCTCGGTCGGCCTGTTCGGCGAGGGCGCGGTCGGCTCCAAGGACGCGGGCAAGCAGGTCACCCTGAAGGGCGCCGCGGGCGGCGGCCGGGTCAACGGCGGTGGTTTCCCGGCCGAGATCTGGGCGGAGTACACCTTCGGCGCGATGGGCAAGGTCACCAAGTTCGACCTGGACACCACGCAGGGCGCGGCGGTGGCGCCGACCGAGACGCCCACCGTCTCGCAGACGCCCTCCTCGACGCCCTCGTCGACGCCGACCACCGAGGAGCCGACGACCGAACCGCCGACGAGCAGCAGCCCGCCCGCGTCCCCGTCGGAAGAGCCCACGACCTCCGAGCCGCCGACCGAGGAGCCGAGCTCTCCGTCGGAGTCGGCGAGCGGCCCCTCGATTCCGGAGGATCCCCTGGACCCGGACAGTCCCTAGGCGTACAGAGGGGGCGCCCGGTGATCCATCACCGGGCGCCCCCTCACTCGTACGTGCTCAGCCGCCGTTGACGGCGTTCGCGATCCGGTCGCCGATCTCCTTGTCGACGTTGCGCCAGTACTGGATGGCGCGGTCGAGGACCGGGCGGGAGACGTCGGCCTTGAGGTGGCCGCTGACGTTGGACACCAGGCGGTCGCGGGCCGCGTCGTCCAGCACGTGGCGGACCATCGTGCCGGCCTGGCCCCAGTCGTCGTCCTCGCGGTGCGGCTTGTACGCCTCGCGCACCAGCTCGCCGGCGGTGTGCCAGCTCGCGGGGTCGCCGAAGCGTCCGTAGTCGGCCGCGGGACCGCCGTAGGAGTTGGGCGCGTACGGCATCGCCGCGTTCGACTTCTCGTAGCGCATCGGGCCGTCCTTGGCGTACGAGTTCACCGGGGAGCGCGGCCGGTTGGGCGGCAGCTGGGTGTAGTTCGGGCCGATCCGGTACCGGTGGGTGTCCGGGTACGAGAAGAGCCGGCCGAGCAGCATCTTGTCGGGCGAGGGGCCGATTCCCGGCACCAGGTTCGACGGCTCGAAGGCGGCCTGCTCGATGTGGATGAAGTGGTCGTCCGGGTTCTCGTCGAGGGTCATCCGGCCGACGTCGATCAGCGGATAGTCCCCGTGCGGCCAGACCTTGGTCAGGTCGAACGGGTTGAAGCGGTAGTCCGCCGCGTCCTCGAAGGGCATGATCTGCACCTTGAGCGTCCAGGTCGGCGCGTTCCCGGACTCGATCGACTCGTACAGGTCCCGGCGGTGCTTGTCCGCGTCGTGGCCCGCCAGTTCGTCGGCCTCGGCCTGCGTGAGGAACTCGATGCCTTGGTCGGTCTTGAAGTGGTACTTCACCCAGAACCGCTCACCGGCGCCGTTGATCCACATGTAGGTGTGGGAGCTGTAGCCGTTCATGTGGCGGTACGTCTTGGGGACGCCGCGGTCGCCCATCAGCCAGGTCACCTGGTGTGCCGACTCGGGGGAGAGGGTCCAGAAGTCCCACTGCATGTCGTTGCTGCGCAGCCCGGTGGCCGGGTGGCGCTTCTGCGAGCGGATGAAGTCCTGGAACTTGATCGTGTCACGGACGAAGAAGACCGGGGTGTTGTTGCCCACGAGGTCGTAATTGCCGTGCTCGGTATAGAACTTGAGCGCGAAGCCACGGGGGTCGCGCCAGGTGTCGGGCGACCCCATCTCGCCGGCGACGGTGGAGAACCGCGCCAGCATGTCGGTGCGCTTGCCCGGCTGGAAGAGGTCGGCCTTGGTGAACTGGCTGACGTCGTTGGTGACTTCGAAGAATCCGTACGCGCCACTGCCCTTGGCGTGCACCACCCGCTCGGGGACCCGCTCCCGGTTGAACTGGGCCATCTTCTCGATGAGGTAATGGTCCTGGAGCAGGATCGGGCCGTCGGGGCCCACGGTGAGCGAGTGTTCGTCGCTCTCCACCGGAATGCCGACGTTGTTCGTGGTGTACGGAGCCTTCTGGGATGCCTGCGTCACGAGCGTCCTCCCGTCAGAGAAGAGGGTCGATAGGTCGCTTCGTCCACATCAGCAGTCAACTCCGCCGACCGGATGTCGGCAACATCTGGACGGGGTCTAATTCCGGTCTGGTTCTGAGTGGCTGCTGAAGGGAGTGTTGCGCGAGTACCCCTTCAGCTCCGGTTCAACTCGAACCAGACGACCTTTCCCGTGCTCAGCCGCGTGGCTCCCCACCGTCTGGCCAGTTTGTTGACCAGGATCAGCCCGCGTCCGCCCTCGTCCGTGACGCGAGCCTGCCGCAGCCGGGGCAGCTGCGGGACGTCGTCGCCCACCTCACAGCGCAGTACGTCCGTACGCAGCAGCCGCAGGGTCACCGGCCGTGACGCGTAGCGCACGGCGTTCGTCACCAGCTCGCTCACCAGCAGTTCCACGGAGTCGGTCAGCTCCTCCATGCCCCAGCGGGACAGCGCCCGCCGGGCGAGCTTGCGGGCCCGCCCGGGAGCCGCGTCCTCCGGCTCCAGGTACCAGTACGCGACGTCGCTCGGCGCGATCCCGTCGAAGCGGGCGGCGAGCAGCGCGATGTCGTCGTCCCGGTCGCCCGGGCCGAGCATGTCGAGCACGTCGTCGCAGAGGGCTTCCAGCGGCGGCGGATGGTCGGGTCCGGTCAGCTGCGCGGTCGCGGCGAGCCGCTCGCGCAGCTGCTCTATCCCGGTCCACACGTCCCTGAGACGGGACTCGACCAGCCCGTCGGTGTAGAGGAGCAGGGTCGCCCCGGCGGGCGCGTCCAGCTCGACCGCCTCGAAGTCCACCCCGCCCACGCCGATGGGGGCGCCCGGCGGCACCCGCAGCACCTCGGCCCGGCCGCCCAGGTGCAGCAGGACCGGCGGGGGATGGCCCGCGTTGGCGATGGTGATCCGGTGCGAGACCGGGTCGTAGACGGCGTACAGGCAGGTCGCCATCCGGTCGGTGCCCAGCCGCTGCGCCTGCTCGTCGAGGTGGTGCAGCACCTCCTGCGGCGGCAGGTCGAGCCCGGCGAGGGTCTGCGCGGTGGTCCGCAGCTGGCCCATGATCGCGGCCGAGGTCATCGAGTGGCCCATCACGTCACCGACGACGAGGGCGACACGGCTGCCCGGCAGCGGGATCGCGTCGTACCAGTCGCCGCCGACGCGCGCGGTCTCGGCGGCCGGCAGATAGCGGGACGCCAGCCGCACGCCCGTGGGCCTGGGCAGGGTCTCGGGCAGCATGGTGCGCTGGAGCTCGTCGGCGATGTACGCCTCGCGCCCGTACAGCACCGCCTTGTCGATGCCGAGCGCGGTGTGCGTGGCGAGCTGGGCGGCGACCAGCAGGTCGTCCGCCTCGAAGGCGAACCGCTCCGGGCGGCGCAGGAACAGCGCCGCGCCGATCACCCGGCGACGACCGCGCAGCGGGGCCAGGATGGCGCGCTGTCCGCGCGGCACGACCAGGTCGTCGCCGAGCAGCTCGGGCAGCGCGGCGCGGGCCGCGGGCGCGTCCGCGAAGACGGGCCGAACACCGCGCAGCACCTCGGCGAGGGCGCCGCCGGGACGCACCTCGCACAGCTCGGCGGAGACCGGCGACAGCTCGACGGGCTCCGGCTGGAACATGGGCGAGAAGCCGTTCTCCGTGTCCCGCTCCGAGGGGATCCGGTCGGTGCGCCGCAGCCGCAGCACGAGGGGCCCGGTGGGCCGCTCGTCGCCGACCGGCAGCGGGTCGCGCAGATAGACGAGGATCGCGTCCGAGAACGTCGGCACGGTCGCCCGGCAGAGCCCCATCACGATCTCGTCGAGGTCGATGCCCCGGGCGATCCGCCGGGTCGCGGCGCCCACGAAGCGCAGCCGGTCCCCGTCCCGCCGCATCGGCATCGGGCCACCGGGCGGCAGCGCCTGTCCCGTACGCCGCTCCTTGCCGCCGGAGTTCCCGGCCGTCCGCTCCGGGTCGGCGCCCTGCTGGACCGGGATGCTGTCGGGAGCGGGGCGCGGGCGGTGCGGATCGGGCACGGTGGCGGGCGACTGGGAGTGCTCGGGGCCCGGCGAGGCCGGGGAGGGCGTGCCCGTACCGGCGGACGCCTGAATGCCGGGCGGTCCGTCCGGGAGGCCCGAGGGGGTGTCGCCCGAGCGTGCCTGTAGGGGGAGAGCGGTGGCCTCCGGAGTCCGGGACGGCTGTTCCGGGGTGTGCAGAAGCGCCCCGCGGGGGTCCGCGGGGGCGGCTGGCCGGCCGGCGCCGCTCTTACGGCGCTCGTGCGAGGTGGGCTGCTCCGTCACGCGTGTCGAATCCGTCCGTCCGGGGCCGCGCGCCGTACGCGCGGTTCGTCCCGCAGCCCCGATACCCGGAATGTGTGCCCCAGGAACGGAATCTGCGCGTCGTCAGGTCCGGGCAGGCCCGATACCGGCCGCGGCGCCGGTGCGGCGCCGCCGGTCGTCGGCCCGAAAGCGGCTGTGGCGTCCGGCCGGTGCGGCTGTCCGCACGCCGTACCGCCGTGGCCCTCGTACCCCTCGCTCACGTCCTGCCGCCCCTCGGTGACATATGGTCAAGCCCGCCCCGTACTGCGGGAGTTGTTCCTGCCGTGCGCCCTTGCGGAAGACGATCCTACGGTTGTACCACGGGGGCGTAACAAGGGTCTCACGAGGACACATGCGCGGGCGTACGGTCCCAGTCATCGGGCAGGGCGGGAACCGGCCATGCCGGATCGGGGCGCCAGTGCTGCCAGCCGTCGCGGAACGGCGGGCCCCAGGCGCTGATCACCTCGACCGCCGCCCGCCCCGCTTCCCTTACCCTGCCCGCGAGTTGGGCGTCCATCAGACCGGCCCGCTGGGCCTGCGCGAACTCGTCCTCGTCCAGCCAGTGCCAACTCCGGTCCGGGTGTACGGAGATGTCCAGGAAGTGATCCTCCGAGTCGACGCCGCCCTCCCAACGGGCCAGCGGTTCCTCAAGGTTCACGTACCAGTTCTTGAAACGCCAGCCCGGCTCCCAGAACAGCCACACCGACCAGGGGTCGCCGGGCCGCGCCAGCTTGAGCACTCCGGTGCCCCACCAGTGGTCGCGCTGCACGGTGCGCGGCTTGGTGTAGCGGGATTCGAGCGGTTCTCCGTGCACGGGGGTGCCGTCGGCGAGCACCGGCTTCACGCACTCGGTGCCCGGCGCCATCCACACCGCGAGCAGTTCCCGGTCGTCCCGTACGACGGTCACCGGGCGGCAGATGTGGAAGCCGGCGCCGGCATTCTCCCGGTACCGCCACAGGATCTGACTCCCAGGGGCCCAGCGCGCCGTCGATCCGCCCGCTTCCACTTCTCTCACCGCTCCACCGTCCGTCATGACCAGATATTAGGTGCCCAGGGCATACGACGCTGCGGCACACGTCATGGTTCTCCACACCCGACACATGACGTTACGGAGGTGTCATCAGGCGTTTCTCCCAGGGTGAGGCGCGTTACGGACGCGTCATCCGCAGGACATCCAGGGCCTCGTCCAACTGCTCGACCGTCAGATCGCCCCGCTCCACGTACCCGGACTCCAGGACGACCTCACGGATCGTCTTCCGCTCCGCCAGCGACTTCTTGGCGACCTTGGCGGCCTCCTCGTACCCGATGTACTTGTTCAGCGGCGTGACGACGGAGGGCGAGGACTCGGCGTACTCCCGGGCCCGTTCGCGGTGCGCGACGATGCCGTCGACGGTCCGGTCGGCGAGCAGCCGGGAGACGGACGCGAGCAGCCGCACGGACTCCAGCACGTTCTTGCCGATGACCGGCAGCATGACGTTGAGCTCGAAGTTTCCGGCCGCGCCCGCGGTGGCGACGGTCGCGTCGTTGCCGATGACCTGTGCGGCGACCATCAGTACGGCCTCGGGGATGACCGGATTCACCTTGCCGGGCATGATCGAGGAGCCCGGCTGGAGGTCCGGCAGGCTGATCTCGGCGAGTCCGGTGCGCGGTCCCGAGGCCATCCACCGCAGGTCGTTCGCGATCTTGGTCAGACCGACGGCGATCGTCCTGAGCTGTCCGCTGGTCTCCACGATCCCGTCGCGGGCGCCCTGCGCCTCGAAGTGGTCGCGCGCCTCGGTCAGCGGCAGCCCGGTGTCCCTGGCGACCTCCGCGATGACGGCGGCGGAGAATCCGGGCGGTGTGTTGATCCCGGTCCCCACGGCCGTCCCGCCCAGCGGCAGTTCGGCCAGCCGCGGCAGCGAGGCGTTGAGCCGCTCCACCCCGTACCGGATCTGCGCGGCGTACCCGCCGAACTCCTGCCCCAGCGTCACCGGCGTGGCGTCCATCAGGTGCGTACGCCCCGACTTCACGACGTCGGCGAACTCCTCGGACTTGCGGGTGAGCGAGGCCGCGAGGTGTTCGAGGGCCGGGATGAGGTCACGGGTCACGGAGGCGGTGGCGGCGATGTGGATGGAGGACGGGAACACGTCGTTGCTGGACTGCGACGCGTTCACGTGGTCGTTGGGGTGTACGTCCCGGCCGAGCCGCTCGGTGGCCAGCGTCGCGATGACCTCGTTCGCGTTCATGTTCGACGAGGTCCCCGAGCCCGTCTGGAACACGTCCACCGGGAACTCCGCGTCCCACCGCCCCTCGGCGACCTCGGCCGCCGCCGCCCGGATAGCCTCCGCGACGTCCGTCCCCACCACCCCCAGCTCGCCGTTCACCTTCGCGGCTGCGGCCTTGATGCGGGCGAGGGCCTCGATGTGCGCGCGTTCGAGGCGCTGGCCGGAGATCGGGAAGTTCTCCACCGCCCGTTGTGTCTGGGCCCGCCACTTGGCGTCGGCGGGGACGTGGACCTCGCCCATGGAGTCGTGCTCGATGCGGTAGTCGGTCATGACCGGTACAGCGTGGAGGGGGGTGAGGGTGTTCCCGGGTGGGGCTGATCGGACGAGCGTTTTTCGCCCCCTCCGCCCCTACCCGTCCCGTACTCGGGGGCTCCGCCCCCGAACCCCCGCTCCTCAAACGCCGGAGGGGCTATTTCTTAGCCTGTCCGGCGTTTGAGGACGAGCGCGAAGCGCGAAGCGGGGGTCTGGGGGCGGCAGCCCCCAGGAACGGGACGGGAAGGGGCGGAGGGGGCGAGAAAACCCCTAGCCCAGCCCCGGCCCCCGTACCGGAATGGAGGTGAACGTCGGCGCGGGCGCCGGGTCCTGGAAGAAGTCGTTGCCCTTGTCGTCGACGACGACGAACGCAGGGAAGTCCTCGACCTCGATCTTCCAGACCGCCTCCATACCGAGCTCCTCGTACTCGACGACCTCGACCTTCTTGATGCAGTCCTGCGCGAGCCGGGCCGCCGGTCCCCCGATGGACCCGAGATAGAACCCCCCGTGCGCCCCGCACGCCTGCGTGACCTGCGCAGACCGATTCCCCTTCGCCAGCATCACCTTGGACCCCCCCGCCGCCTGGAACTGCTCGACATAGGAGTCCATCCGCCCCGCGGTCGTCGGCCCGAAGGACCCGGACGCGTACCCCTCGGGCGTCTTCGCCGGCCCGGCGTAGTACACCGGGTGGTCCTTCAGGTACTGCGGCATCTCCTCACCCGCGTCCAACCGCTCCTTGATCTTGGCGTGCGCGATGTCACGCGCCACGACGAGCGGCCCGGAGAGCGAGAGCCGGGTCTTCACGGGGTACTTGGTGAGCTCGGCGAGGATGTCGTCCATCGGCTGGTTGAGGTCGATCTCGACCACGCCGGACTCGTCGAGGTGCTCGTCGGTCGTCTCCGGCAGGAACCGCGCCGGGTCGGTCTCCAACTGCTCAAGGAAGACACCCTCGGCGGTGATCTTCGCGACCGCCTGCCGGTCGGCGGAGCAGGACACCGCGATGGCGACGGGGCAGGACGCGCCGTGCCGGGGGAGGCGGACCACGCGTACGTCGTGGCAGAAGTACTTGCCCCCGAACTGCGCCCCGATCCCGATCCGCTGGGTCAGCTCGAAGACCTTCTGTTCGAGGTCCTTGTCCCGGAAGCCGTGCCCGAGCTCGGAACCCTCGGCCGGAATCTCGTCCAGGTAGTGCGCGGACGCGTACTTCGCGGTCTTCAGGGCGAACTCCGCGCTCGTACCCCCGACCACGATCGCCAGGTGGTACGGCGGGCACGCGGCCGTACCGAGCGAACGGATCTTCTCCTCCAGGAACTTCATCATGGAGGCCTCGTTCAGAACGGCCTTCGTCTCCTGGTACAGGAAGCTCTTGTTGGCCGAGCCGCCGCCCTTGGCCATGAACAGGAACTTGTAGGCGCCGCCGTCGGTCGCGTACAGCTCGATCTGGGCCGGGAGGTTCGAGCCCGTGTTCTTCTCGTCCCACATGGTGAGCGGGGCCATCTGCGAGTAGCGCAGGTTCAGGTTCAGGTACGCGTCGTAGATGCCGCGCGAGAGGGCCGCCTCGTCGGAGCCGCGCGTCAGGACGTTCTGCCCGCGCTTGCCCATGACGATGGCCGTGCCGGTGTCCTGGCACATGGGGAGGACGCCCGCGGCGGCGATGTTCGCGTTCTTCAGGAGGTCGAGCGCGACGAACTTGTCGTTGCCGGACGCCTCCGGGTCGTCGATGATGCGCCGCAGCTGCGCGAGGTGGGCGGGCCGCAGATAGTGCTGGATGTCGTGGATGGCCTCGGCGGCGAGCTGCCGCAGCGCCTCCGGCTCGACCGTGAGGAACGTCCGCCCGTCAGCCTCGAAGGTGGAGACACCCTCGGAGGTCACCAGCCGGTACGGCGTGGTGTCCTCTCCCTGGGGGAGCAGATCGGTGTACGCGAACTCAGGCATCTCGCCCATTCCTCACTCGACAGACAGCGGCGTGCCTCCATTGGCAGCGTCCACCAGCGTAGAACCTGCCTCGGACATCGAGCTTGTGAGGTAAGGCTCAGTTCGTCGTCCACACCCCCTAGTCGCGATCTATCGCGTTTGGGTACGCTGTGGCCGTGGACCTTCAGAAGCGCCCCGAGCCGACCGCCCCCGCCTCGGTGAAGCCGGCCGAGCTCCGTGCCTCCGACGCGGACCGTGACCGGATCACCGACATCCTGCGCGACGCCCTCGCCGAGGGCCGTCTCACCGCCGAGGAGCACTCCGAGCGCGTGGAAGGGGTGCTGGCGACCAAGACGGTGGGTGAGCTGGACCAGTTCGTGCGCGACCTGCCCGTCGCCCACGGCCCCCGTGCGACGCCCGCGTACTCGATCGCGCCCAACCGCCCCACGGCGGGCGCGATCCCGCTGGAGCCCGATGACAACGTGGTGGCCGTGTTCAGCGCCGCCGTCCGCAAGGGCCGCTGGCGCGCGGGCCGCCGTATCCACGCGTACGCGGTGTTCGGCAGCGTCGAGATAGACCTCAGCGAGGCGATCTTCGAGTATCCGCAGGTCGTGATCAGGGCGATCTCGGTCTTCGGCAGCGTGGACATCCGCGTCCCGGAGAACGTGTCGCTGCGTGGCAGCGGCGCCGGGGTGCTGGGCAGCTTCGAGGTGAAGACGCTCGACGGAGGTGACACCGGAGCGCCCGTGGTCTATGTCGACGGCCTCGCGGTGCTGGGAAGCGTCGAGGCGAAGCCCAAGCGAGGCAAGCTGATCGCGGACCTTTTCGACCGTGTCACGGACCGGGTGTCGGAGCGGCTGGACAAGGGTTTGCGCAAGCACCTGGACCGTTGACGCCTGTGAATCAGGCGGCGCCCGCCGCGAGTTGGTCCAGTCGCGGCGGACCGGCATTCGTGTGGCGGCGGTGGAGAATTCCAGGGCTTCGGAACACAGTGCATAGGCGCGCGCACAGCGGGTAGGCCTTGCTGCATCGTCCCCTGGAGGGTGCTGTGGACTTCCCCCGGCGCCCGGCACGCTCGCGAAGCCGTCGTCAGGAGTAGACCGTGCTGCAACCGCCGCATCAGTCCCTGCAGGTAGCCGCCGTTCAGGCCCAGCGGGCGCCAGTGCGGGACAGGGATCAGGAAGCCCCCTGGCACACGGAGGCCGTGTGCCGACGGGACGAGGCAGGCCTGTTCTTCGCGCCCTCCAAGGAACCGACCGCGGCCCGCCTCTCCCGTGAGGAGGCGGCGAAGCGCGTCTGCGCGCGCTGCCCGGTGATGGTCGAGTGCCGCGAACACGCGCTCCTGCAACCCGAACCGTACGGCGTGTGGGGCGGCCTCACCGCCGCCGAGCGCCGCGTCGTCCTCGCCCGACGCCGCCGCCGCGACGTCGAACTCAAGAAGGCCGCCCGCTCCACCGGGCCGATAGCGGCGGCCGGTTAGCCCGGAGCACACGCAGCCACCGGCCGGTCCTGAGCGCATGGAAATGGGGCGCCCCTCCGCACAAGGGGCGCCCCATTTCCCGTACATGACTGACGGCGGAGGCTACTTCCCCCGGTCGAAGTCGATCGCGCTGTACGCCCGCAACTTGCTCAGCCGGTGCTCCGACGTGATCTGCCGGACCGTGCCGGACTTGGAGCGCATGACGATCGACTCGGTCGTGGCGGTCTCGGCGCGATACCTGACCCCGCGCAGCAACTCGCCGTCGGTGATGCCGGTGGCGACGAAGAAGACGTTCTCGCCCGAGACCAGGTCGTCCGTGTAGAGGACGCGGTCGAGGTCGTGGCCGGCGTCGAGCGCCCGCGCCTTCTCCTCGTCGTCCTTGGGCCACAGCTTGCCCTGGATGGTGCCGCCCAGGCACTTCACGGCGCAGGCCGAGATGATGCCCTCGGGGGTGCCACCGATGCCGAGCAGCAGGTCGATGCCGGTGCCCTCGCGGAGGGCCAGGATCGAGCCCGCGACGTCGCCGTCGGAGATCAGCTTGATCCGGGCGCCGGTCTCGCGGATCTCCTTGATGATCCCGTCGTGCCTCGGCCGGTCGAGGATGACGACGGTGACGTCCTCGGGTGAGGATTTCTTCGCCTTGGCAACCCGGCGGATGTTCACCGAGACGGGGGCGTTGATGTCGACGAAGTCGGCGGCCTCCGGGCCGGTGACCAGCTTGTCCATGTAGAAGACCGCGGACGGGTCGAACATGGTGCCCCGGTCGGCCGCGGCGAGCACGGCGATCGCGTTGGTCATGCCCTTCGCGGTGAGGGTGGTCCCGTCGATCGGGTCGACGGCGATGTCGACCTCGGCGCCGGTCCCGTCACCGACGCGCTCTCCGTTGAAGAGCATCGGGGCCTCGTCCTTCTCGCCCTCACCGATGACGACGACGCCGTTCATCGAGACGGTGGAGACGAGGGTGCGCATGGCGCGCACCGCGGCACCGTCGGCGCCGAGCTTGTCACCGCGGCCGACCCAGCGGCCCGCGGCCATCGCGGCTGCTTCGGTGACCCGGACGAGTTCCAGGGCGAGATTTCGGTCGGGGGCCTCGGCGGGGACCTCGAGTTCGGACGGCAGATGATGCTCGGTCATCGAGACGCACCTTTCTGATACGACGACGGCCGGATGAGGGTATGGCCACGACTCTATCGCCAGGCTGACAAAATGAGCAGGGGACCCCACGGATGAGCAGGCCAGGGCACCTGCGACGATAGGCGCGTGGCAGGTACCAATGGCAGGCAGTCGATCCGGGGCATGGTGCTCTCCCTGGGCATCATCACGCTCGCGGCAGGGGTCATCTACCTCTTCATCCCGCACGACGACTCCGAACCCGAGCTCAAGCGCGTCGACTACCGCGTCGAGCTGCTCACGGCCCGGCGCGCGGCCAGCTATCCCGTGGCGGCGCCCGAAGGGCTGCCCACGGAGTGGAAGGCGACGTCGGTGCGGTACGACGGCTCGCAGTTCGACGCCTGGCACCTGGGCTACCACGACCCCGAGGGCCAGTACGTGGCCGTCGAGCAGTCCACCGAGAAGCCGGCCGCGTTCATCTCGGCGGCCAGTCAGGGCGCCAGGGAGACGAAGGCCACGCAGCGCATAGGCGACCGGACGTGGCAGCGGTACGAGGGCGAGCAGTACGACGCCCTGGTGCTCAAGGAGGACGGTGCCACGACGGTGGTGACCGGAACGGCCTCGTTCGGGCAGCTGACGAAGATGGCGCAGGCCCTGGAGACGACCTGAGCCGAGCCGCCGGGTGCGGACAGCACGTGAAGGAAGGGCCCCGGTGACCTCACCGGGGCCCTTCCTCGTGCCTGCCGACGGACGGCTCAGACGGTCGTGATGACCTGGTCGCTCTCCAGGCGCGGGTTGCGCGGGAACCACGCGTCCTCGCCCGGGCGGCCGATGTTGACGACCATCAGCGGGGTGTGGTCGTCGTCCAGGAACTCCTTCTGGACGCCGACGGAGTCGAAGCCGGTCATCGGGCCCGCGGCCAGGCCGGCGGCGCGCACGCCGATGATGAAGTACGCGGCCTGGAGGGCGGCGTTTAGGGCAGCAGACTGCTCGCGGGCCTCACGGGAGCCGCCGAACATGTCCTTGGCGCCGGGGAAGTGCGGGAAGAGCTGCGGCAGCTCCTCGTGGAACTCGTTGTCGGCGGCGAGGATCGCGACCAGCGGGGCGGTGGCCGTCTTGGGGCGGTTGCCCTCGGACATGAGGCCGACGAGGCGCTCGCGGGCCTCGGCGGAGCGGACCAGGGTGATCCGCAGCGGCGACTGGTTCATGGAGGTCGGGCCGTACTTGACCAGGTCGTAGATCGCCTGGACCTGCTCCTCGGTCACCGGCTCGTCGGTGAAGGTGTTCGCGGTGCGGGCCTCGCGGAACAGCAGGTCCTGTGCGGCGGAGTCAAGAACGAGAGACATGGTTGAACCTTCTCGGTACGTGCGTCGGATCCCGGGGGATCGGCTGACAACGACGACAGTAGACCTTTGATGTTCAAACTTCAACTAAATGCGGAGCGTCGTGGTCCGCATCACGGATCCCGGTGTCGTCACTTCGAGGGCGCGCCCTGCTCAAGAGGCGGACGGCGCACCTGACCCGGACTCGGCCTCCGCACTCCCGAGGGCGGCCCTACTCGGCCTCCGCACTCCGGAGGGCGGCTCTACTCGGACTCGGCGTCCGCCGAACCGTCCGCTCCCTCGCCGTCCTCCCCGGCCAGCGCCGCGTCCAGCCGCGCCCGCGCGCCCTCAAGCCAGCGCCGGCACACCTTCGCCAGTTCCTCGCCCCTCTCCCAGAGCGCGAGGGACTCCTCCAAGGTCGTACCGCCCGCCTCCAGCCTGCGTACGACCTCGATCAGCTCGTCCCGCGCCTGCTCGTACCCGAGCGCCTCGTCCACCTTGCTGGTCATGCGCCCACCCTATGCATCGACTCGGACGGAGAACTCACCCTCGGCGACCCGCGCGCGCAGCGGCTCGTCGGCCGTCACCTCGGCGGGGTCCCTGACCACATGGCCGTCGGCCCGCTGGAGCACGGCGTAACCCCGCTGGAGCGTCGCGGCGGGGGAGAGGGCCACCACGCGCGCGTGGGTGTGCGTCAGCTCCGAGACCGCCCGGTCCAGGAGATGCCCCAGCGTGCGCCGGCCGCGGTCGAGCATCGAGGCGACGTGGTCCGCCCGCTCGTCGATCATCCGGTGCGGATCCTCTATCGAGGGCCGGGCCAGCGCGTGCGCCAGGCCACGCTCCTCGCGGTCGATGAAGGCGTGCACGCTGCGCCGCGCCCGGTCCCGCAGCAGCCGCACCCGCTCGTATTCCTCGCCGACGTCCGGCACGACCTTCTTGGCGGCGTCGGTCGGCGTGGAGGCGCGCAGGTCGGCCACGTAGTCGAGGAGCGGGGTGTCGGGTTCGTGTCCGATGGCCGACACCACCGGCGTACGGCAGGCCGCGACCGTCCGTACCAACTGCTCGTCCGAGAACGGCAGCAAATCCTCCACACTGCCGCCGCCGCGCGCCACGATGATCACGTCCACGTCGTCCCGCGCGTCGAGGTCCTTCACGGCCTGCACGACCTGCGGCACGGCGTGCACGCCCTGGACGGGGACGTTGCGCACCTCGAAGCGGACCGCCGGCCAGCGGTGCCGCGCGTTCTCCAGCACGTCCCGCTCGGCCGCGGACGCCCGCCCGCACACCAGCCCGATGAGCTGCGGCAGGAACGGCAGGCCCTTCTTGCGCTCCGGCGCGAACAGGCCCTCGGCCGCCAGCGACTTCTTCAACTGCTCCAGGCGGGCGAGCAGTTCACCCACACCCACCGGCTTCATCTCGGTGGCCCGCAGCGACAACTGCCCCCGCGGCGCGTACCACTCGGGCTTCGCGAGTACGACCACGCGCGCGCCCTCCGTCACCACGTCGGCCACCGCGTCGAACACCTGGCGGTAGCACGTCACACTCACGGAGATGTCGTGCGACGGGTCGCGCAGCGTCAGGAAGACGACACCCGCCCCCGGGCGCCGCGACAACTGGGTGATCTGCCCCTCGACCCACACCGCGCCGAGCCGGTCGATCCATCCCCCGATGAGCCGCGACACCTCACCGACGGGCAGCGGGGCGTCCGCGGACGTGTTGAGAGCCATGTCGCGAGAGTAGCCGCCGGGTCGGACAACGCGGCCGCGCCTGCTGGCACGGCGGAGGCCGGCACCCTGAGCCCGGCCCCTCGCCCCCGACCCGCCGTGGACCGGCGGCAACCCCCGTCGGCTACCCGGCGTCCTCGCCGCCCCGGCCGCGCTGCGCCACCAGCACCACGAGCCCCACCGCCAGCCAGATCGCGCCGACCACCTGGGCCGTCCCCGAGGCCTCGAAGATCACGGCAACGGTGATCGCGGCGCCGACGACGGGGATCAGGACGTGCCGCCACCACACCACAGGACCGCCCCGCCGACGTACCGCGAACCAGCCCACCACGCTCGCGTGCAGCAGGGTGAAGGCGGTGAGCGCGCCGATGTTGACGACCGACACCAGACGGTCGAGTCCGTCGTCGCGCCGGGCCGCCCAGACCGCGGCGACCAGCGTGATGACCGCCGCGCACAGGAGAGCCGCCCGCGGTACGCCGGCGTCGGTCTTCGACAGCACCTTCGGCAGCCGCCGGCCACGGGCCATCGCGAACACGAGCCGGCCTGCCGCGGCCTGCCCGGCGAGCGCCGCGAACGCCGCTCCGATCGCCTTGCTCAGGGCCACCAGATCGTGCAGCCAGGTCCCCACGGAGACGTCCACGGCGTCGTAGAAGGCCGATCCCTGCAACCCCGGGTCCGCGGCGAGCCGCGCGGACGTCGTCGGCTCCAGGAGCGCCACCAGGTAGGTCTGTGCCACGAACAGCACACCCGCGAGCGCCAGACAGAACAGCACCGCCCTGGCCACCTTCTCCGAACCGCCCGTGACCTCCTCCGCGAAGGAGGCGATCGCGTCGAAGCCCAGATACGACAGGACGGCGATCGACACCGCCCCGATCACCGCCGACAGCGCGAACGCCCCCTGGGTGCCGTCGCCGGACAGCGGTGACAGCCAGCCGCGCTGTGCCCCGTCGCGCGCCAGTACGACGATCGCGGAGACGACGAAGACAAGGAGGACCACGATCTCCATCGCGAGCACCAGGAAACCGACCCGGGCGGCGGCCCGTACGCCCCACAGGTTCAGCAGGGTCGTGACGACCACGGCGAGCGCGGTCCACACCCACCGGGAGACCTCCGGGACCAGGGAGTTCATCGCGATCCCGGAGAAGAGGTACGCCACCGCCGGGATGAGCAGATAGTCCAGCATCGCCATCCACCCGGCGACGAACCCGGCCCCTTTTCCGAGCCCCACGCGCGCGTAGGCGAACACCGAGCCCGCCTGGGGGACCACACGGACCATCTGCGCGTAGCTGAAGGCGGTGAACGCCATCGCGACGGTGGCGACGACGTAGACCAGGGCGACGGCCCCGTGCGACTTCGCGTCGAGGGTTCCGAAGATGCCGACCGGCGCCATCGGGGCGATGAACAGCAGCCCGTAGACCACCAGGTCCCGGAAACCGAGACTGCGCCGCAGCCCCCGCTCCCCACCGGCACCACCGGCACCACCGGCGTCACCGGCCGCTCCGGCAGAGGTCTGCGTGTCGGACATCCGTGCCTCCCGAGAGTCGCGACTGGCCCCGCCCGTTCCCGCCCCCGACCAGTCTCCCCAAGGAGGCGATCTTTGACCTGTCGAGCGCGGCCTTACGATGGGACGCATGACTGCTTCGTCTGGCCGCCGTGTCCTGCTCGCCGCCCCCCGGGGCTACTGCGCGGGTGTGGACCGCGCCGTGATCGCCGTCGAGAAAGCCCTTGAGCAGTACGGGGCCCCGATCTATGTCCGCCACGAGATCGTCCACAACAAGTACGTCGTGCGCACCCTGGAGAAGAAGGGCGCGATCTTCGTCGAGCAGACGGCGGAGGTCCCCGAGGGGTCCATCGTCATGTTCTCGGCGCACGGCGTCGCCCCGGCCGTCCACGACCAGGCCGCGGCCGGGAAGCTCGCCACCATCGACGCGACCTGCCCGCTGGTCACCAAGGTCCACAAGGAAGCAGTCCGCTTCGCCAAGGAGGACTACGACATCCTCCTGATCGGCCACGAGGGCCACGAGGAGGTCATCGGCACCTCCGGTGAGGCCCCCGAGCACATCACCCTGGTCGACGGCCCCTCGGACGTCGCCCAGGTCGAGGTCCGCGACCCCTCCAAGGTGGTCTGGCTCTCCCAGACCACGCTGTCGGTCGACGAGACCATGGAGACCGTCGACGCCCTCAAGGAGAAGTTCCCGCAGCTCATCTCCCCGCCGAGCGACGACATCTGCTACGCCACGCAGAACCGCCAGATCGCCGTGAAGAAGCTCGCCGAGGACGCCCAGCTGGTGATCGTGGTCGGCTCGAAGAACTCCTCGAACTCGATCCGGATGGTCGAGGTCGCCCTCGACGCGGGCGCGCCCAAGGCCCACCTGGTGGACTTCGCCTCCGAGATCGACGAGGCCTGGCTCGAAGGCGTCGACACGGTCGGCCTGACCTCGGGCGCCTCCGTCCCCGACGTGCTGGTGGAAGAAGTACTGGAATGGCTCGGCGAGCGTGGCTACGGCGACGTTGAGACGGTGAAGACGGCCGAGGAGTCCATCACCTTCTCCCTGCCGAAGGAGCTGCGCCGCGACCTGCGCGCGGAGGCGGCGGCCCTGGTGGCGGAACGCACCGGCGAGAAGTGACCGACAGGCGGTCGCGCGGCCTCCGGACGTGAAGGTACCGGGGCCGTGCGCCACCCGAGAAGTGACTGTCAGTGGCACGACGTAACGTGGGTCCATGCAGATCTTTGGTGTGGACATCGGCGGTTCCGGGATCAAGGGCGCTCCCGTGGACCTGGAACGCGGCGAACTGACGGAGGAGCGCTTCAAGGTGCTCACACCGCATCCCGCGACGCCTGACGCGGTGGCCGACGGCGTGCGGGACGTCGTCGCCCATTTCGGCTGGACCGGTCCCGTCGGCATCACCTTCCCCGGCGTGGTCACGGGTGAGGCCACCATCCGCACGGCCGCCAATGTCGACAAGGACTGGATCGACACCGACGCGCGGGCGCTGCTCAGCGGCAGACTCGGCGGCCTTCCGGTGACCGTGCTGAACGACGCGGACGCGGCGGGCGTCGCCGAGATGCAGTTCGGCGCGGGCCGCGACCGTCAGGGCACGGTCATCCTGCTCACCTTCGGCACGGGCATCGGCAGCGCCCTCTTCATCGACGGCGCCCTCGTGCCGAACACGGAGCTCGGCCACCTGGAGCTGGGCGGCCACGAGGCGGAGAAGCGCGCCTCCACCAAGGCCAAGGACGACCACGAGCTCACCTGGGAGCACTGGGCGCGCCGGGTCACGAAGTACCTCGCCCACCTGGAGATGCTCTTCTCGCCCGAGCTCTTCATCATCGGCGGGGGAGTCAGCCGCAAGGCCGACAAGTTCCTGCCCCTGATCGAGGACATCAAGGCGGAGATCGTCCCGGCGCAGCTCCAGAACAACGCGGGGATCGTGGGCGCGGCGATGCGCGCGGCGAAGGCCTCGTAGGGGCTTTTTAGGCGCTTCGCGGGGCTCGCCGGGGGAGTCGGGGCGGGCCGTGAGGAAGACGACCCGGGGCGTGGGGGGAGACGACTCGGGCCGCTGGAGTGCGCCCCGAACGCGCGGCGGACGACGCCGGGCGGTTGTACCGACCGGCGCGCCGTCTTCTCAGACCAGGACGCCGCCGGGCCTGTGGTTGCGCTCTCAGACCGGACGCCGCCGGGCCTGTGGCTGCGCCGCCCCCCGCTGCGCGGCCTGCCGGGTCATGAGCCGGGCCTTCCGCACGGTCGAGATGAGCCCCGCGATCAGCGTCCCCCCGTACAGCCATCCCGCCTGTACGGCGAGTGCGGTGAACAGTCCCATCAGCCGCCCCCCGATCCCGCCTCCGCCGTCACCGGCGACCGGCAGCAGCCCGAAGGCGAAGGCGATCGGGACGACGACCGGCGCGATGACGAGGTCACCGCGCCGCACCCACACCGCGGTCAGCGCGCAGACCGGCAGGAACAGCACTCCGTACACCACCATCGACGCCCCGAACAGCAGTTGGTCGACGCAGCCGAGTGCGAACATCACCGCGCCGCAGAACAGTCCGCCGCCCAGTCCGGTGAGCCGGGGGTTGGGCATCCCGCGTACCGCCTGGACGACCGGCGGAGCGGGCCGTCCGGTGGCCGCCGGGCTCCGCCGGACCGTACCGGCCGCACCCCGCCCGGCCTGCGAGGGAAAGGGCGCACCGCGGCGCGGTCCGTGCTGGGTTCCGGGCTGAGGGGGACGCGTCCTGTGTTGCTCCACTGGATCAACCTAGGTCGTTTTATGTGTGGAATAGGCCTTGGGACACGCCGTAGAGCCGACCTTGGGCAAGCGTTCGATACGTCGCCGGGGCGGGATCCGGCACGCCGTAGACTGGTGGATCGGCCCGCGCTCTCCCGGGGGCCTTCGCCCATCCTCACGTACGGGAAGTCGCAACGTGTCGCTCACGATCGGAATCGTCGGTCTGCCCAACGTCGGCAAGTCGACCATGTTCAACGCCCTGACCAAGAACGACGTGCTCGCGGCCAACTACCCGTTCGCCACGATCGAGCCGAACGTCGGCGTGGTCGGTGTGCCCGACGCGCGGCTGACGAAGCTGGCCGAGATCTTCAGCTCGCAGAAGATCCTGCCCGCCACCGTCGACTTCGTCGACATCGCCGGCATCGTGAAGGGCGCCTCCGAGGGGGAGGGCCTGGGCAACAAGTTCCTCGCGAACATCCGCGAGTCGGACGCGATCTGCCAGGTCATCCGCGCCTTCAAGGACGAGAACGTCGTACACGTCGACGGCAAGGTCTCGCCCAAGGACGACATCGAGACGATCAACACCGAGCTGATCCTCGCGGACCTCCAGACGATCGAGAAGGTCCTGCCGCGTCTCCAGCGCGAGTCGCGCATCAAGAAGGATATCGGCCCGAAGGTCGCCGCGGTCGAGGCGGCCCAGGCCATCCTGGAGAAGGGCGAGACCCTCTTCTCCGCGGGCATCGTCCAGGGCTCCGGCAACGAGGAACTGCTGCACGACCTGCACCTGCTCACCACCAAGCCGTTCCTGTACGTCTTCAACGTCGACGAGGACGAACTGGTCGACGACGAGTTCAAGGCCGAGCAGCGCGCCCTGGTCGCCCCCGCCGAGGCGATCTTCCTCAACGCCAAGCTGGAGGCGGACCTCGCCGAGCTCGACGAGGAGGAGGCGATGGAGCTTCTGGAGTCGGTGGGCGTCGAGGAGCCCGGTATGGCGACGCTGGCCCGCGTCGGCTTCGACACCCTGGGCCTGCAGACCTACCTGACGGCCGGCCCGAAGGAATCCCGCGCCTGGACCATCAAGAAGGGCGCCACCGCCCCCGAAGCCGCCGGAGTCATCCACACCGACTTCCAGAAGGGCTTCATCAAGGCCGAGGTCATCTCCTTCGCCGACCTGGTGGAGACGGGATCGGTCGCGGAGGCACGGGCGAAGGGCAAGGCCCGTATGGAGGGCAAGGACTATGTGATGCAGGACGGGGATGTTGTGGAGTTCCGGTTCAACGTGTAGTCGTTTCGTTACTGCATGTTAGTTAATTTGGTCAAACGTGCAGGTCAGAAGGGGTCGGACCCTGACGAGTCCGACCCCTTCGGCATTCCCGTGCTGACTTGGTGCTGACTTTTCAGCCGCTTCGGGGCGGCGTGAGCTTGTCGAGGTCCAGGCCGACCTGGAAGGGCACCGGGCGTTGGAGGGTGCCCCGGAAGATCCCGGCGGGAGCGTAGGCGCCGGTGGGTTCGTCGAGCTCGTAGACGTGGACGACGGGTGCTCCGTCCTCGTCCTCGATGCACCAGTAGTGCGGGATGCCGGCCTCTGCGTACTTGCGGAGCTTTACCGTGCGATCGCGATGGGCGGACTCCGGGGATACGGCCTCCACGACGAGCTTCACGTCCTCCGGGGCGTACCAGGTGCGGTCGGGGTCGTAGGGCAGGTCCGTCAGCAAGAGGTCCGGCTCGGGGCGGTTGCGGGCATCGAGGCGGATCGTCATCTCCCGCTCGACCTCGAATCCGGCCGGTGCCTGCGCCATGAGCGTGGTGGTCAGGGCGGTGACGAGGCGGCCATGCCAGGACCGCTGGGGCGACATCATGAAGACGAGGGCTCCATCGATCAACTCCGTGTGGCGGGGTGCCTCGGGGAGGCGGTCGAGATCCTCCGCGAACCAGCCTTCCGCGCGCGGCGGGCGCATCCAGTCGGGCAGTGCGGTCATGGCTTCACGGTAGCGGCCCACAGCTCAAGCTGGAGAGCCAACGATCCCCGCCGGAGGATTTTCGGCAACTCGCCGCGCCGTGATCGGCCACCCACCTGACATCCGGCCATGAGCGACTCATCGGTCCAGATCGCCACAGTGGTCATCTCTGTGGCGGCTCTCGTCTTCTCAACGACAGCCGCGTTTTGGACCCTCGTCTACAACCGACGTCAGGCGAGAGCGATCGCGCACGCCAACGCCCTCACGGAAAGGGCGCAACGCGAGCAGGCGGAGCCGTACGTCATCGTCGACATCAGGCCTCGTATCCCTGGGTCATCGATGCTCGTGCTGGTGATCGAGAACATCGGACAGACCCTGGCCCGCAACGTACGCGTCTCGGTGAGCCCTCCGCTGCAGACCACTCTGGGGGCCGAGCGGGCTGCGACTCTCAATCGCGCTATTGGTCGCCCAATCGCCACCCTGCCTCCGACGCGCCGCATTCCCTTCGTCATGGACGTGGGCCATCAGTTGTTCTCCTCGGAGCTGCCCAAGGTCTACGAGTTCCGGGTGGAGGCGGAGGGGCCCTTCGGTCGCGTGGACCTGCTTACCTACGTTCCGCTTCAACGTGTAGTCGCGCCCGTACGTCACGTGCGGTAGTTCCTCGATCGTGCAGTCGGAAGGGGTCCGTCTCCTCGGAGGCGGACCCCTTCGTTCTCCCGTCCCGTGGGCGGCGCGGACAGCCCTGTCAGGGCCTGGCCGGTGTCTCCGTGGTGCTGGGGCGCCGGCGCGGGTGGAGGTGGCCTCGGCGTTTGGCGGTGCGGAGGAGCAGGATTGTGGGGATCGTGCAGACGAGGATGGCGAAGATGCTGGCCTCTGGGCCGAAGTCGCCTCCGGTGATCGCCGTGGGGCCGGACAGCGTGCCGTGGAGCAGGCCGGTGGGCATGTCCTCGTTGCCGGAGACGGTGACGCCGAAGACGCCGCTCAGGGCGAAGTTCCAGCCGAAGTGCAGGCCGATCGGGAGCCAGAGGGTGCGGGTGGCGGCGTAGGCCGCGCCGAGCATCAGGCCGGCCTCGATGGCGATGGCGAGCGCGCCCCACACGGTGGCCCCGGAGTTGACCAGGTGAAGAACCCCGAACAGCACGCCCGAGACCACCAGCGCACCGCGGGTGCCGGCAAGGTCCTCGACGAGGCGGAAGACGATGCCGCGGAAGAGGAGTTCCTCGACGACCGCGACCCCCGCCATCATCCCGAGCACGGTCAACGCGCCCCCGACGGACACCCCGCCCTTCGTGCCGTACCCGCCGAACAGGGTGATCAGCGCGAGCGTCGCGACGAACAGTCCGACGCCGCCCAGGGCGCCCAGGCGCAGGCCCGACCCGGCAGCGGAGGTGTCCAGCTCGGACGCGGGGCGCTGCTCCAGGAGCCGTACCGCCGCCGCGTAGACCGTGAGGGCGAGCACCGCGGCCGCCGCGCCGAACAGCAGCGACAGCACCGGGTTCTCGCCCGCCAGCGCCCGCATCCCCGCGGCGATCCCCGTCACCAGGACGAACAGCCCCACCATCACCGCCAGCCGCACCCCGGCCGGCCACACCCGGCGCGTCGGCTCGAACGGTGCCTGCGAGAACTGGTGGCGCACCCACCGCACCGCCCGCGCGTTCCTCAGTGACATGACACTTCCCATCGTCGACCGGCGGCCCGGCCGCCCCTGCATCGACGGGAACGCTACGAGCGGAGGGCACCCCCGAACGTCCCCCCGGGGTGGACAGCCGCGTGTAGCTCGCACGGGGGACAACGGGAAGTGGGCAACAAACAACGGGGCACGGGTGCCTGGACGGGTCAGGCCTGCGCGGTGACCAGGCCCACCCGGTAGGCGAACACGACCGCCTGGACGCGGTCGCGCAGGTCGAGCTTGGTCAGGATGCGCGACACGTACGTCTTGACCGTCTCGCGGCTGAGGACCATGCGGTCG
Source organism: Streptomyces sp. NPDC088747 (assembly GCF_044751025.1). Classification (NCBI taxonomy): domain Bacteria; kingdom Bacillati; phylum Actinomycetota; class Actinomycetes; order Kitasatosporales; family Streptomycetaceae; genus Streptomyces; species Streptomyces sp. NPDC088747. The sequence goes on along the minus strand of NZ_JBIVKZ010000003.1, from coordinate 386,740 downwards.
GCGATCTCGGCGTTCGACAGTCCCTCGGCGATGAGTTTCAGCGCCTCGGTCTCGCGGGGAGCCAGCAGGGACAGGGCCTGGGTCGCGGCGGGTGTGTGGACCTCGGCCGGGCGGATCCGGTCGGCGAACCTGCCGACGAGCTGCCGGGTGACGGCGGGCGCCAGCAGGGACTCGCCCGCGGCGATCGTACGGATCCCGTCCACCAGTTCACGCGGCGCCGAATCCTTGAGCAGGAACCCGCTCGCGCCGGCCCGCAGTGCCTCGTACACGTACTCGTCGAGGTTGAAGGTGGTGACCACCAGGACCTTCACCGGGTCGGCGACCCCGGGTCCGGCCAGCAGCCGGGTCGCCTCGATGCCGTCGAGGAGCGGCATCCGGATGTCCATCACCACCACGTCCGGCCGCAGCCGTCCCGCGGCCTCCACCGCCGCACGGCCGTCGGCGGCCTCTCCCACGACCTCCAGGTCCGGCTGGGCGGCGAAGATGGTGACATAGCCGGTGCGCACCAGCTCCTGGTCCTCACAGACGAGGACCCTGATCGGCGTCATGCGTGCCTCCTGGCGGGAATCGCCTGTTCCCCGGCGGGTGTTGGCCGTCCGCCGAGGCGAACTCCGTCGTCCCCGGCGGGAATCCGGGCGCTGACGCTGAAACCGCCGTCCGGGCGGGCGCCGGCCAGGAGTTCCCCGCCGAACACGGCCACCCGCTCGCGCAGCCCGACCAGTCCGAGGCCGCCGCCCCGGCCCAGCGGTCCGGTCCCGGTGGCGGCCGGAACGGCGGGCGCCCCCTCGGTGGTCACCGCGACCTCGAGCTCGTCGTGCGCGTAGCGGACGGTGACGAGTGTCCGGTGGCCCGGCGCGTGCTTGAGGGCGTTGGTCAGACCCTCCTGCACCACGCGGTACGCGGCGAGTTCGACCCCCGAGGCCATCGTCGGCCGTTCTCCCGTCCGGGTCAGTTCCACGGGCTGGCCCGCCGCCCGGGTCCGCTCGACCAGTTCGCCCAACCGGCCCGGCGCCAGGGCGGGTTCCGCCGCGGAGGTGTCTCCCGGTAGTTCCGCGGCGGACGGGTCGCCGCCGGACGCCTGGAGTACGCCCAGGAGTTGCCGGAGATCGGCCAGGGCGTGCCGGCCCGAGTCGCCGATCGCGCCGAGGCCGTTGGCCACCTGGTCCGGGGCGTCGGCGAGCAGGAACAGGGCCGCGTCCGCCTGCACGGTCATCGCGGTGACGTGGTGGGTCACCACGTCGTGCAACTCCCGGGCGATACGGGCCCGCTCCTGGGCCGTCGCCGCCGCCACGCTGAGCCTGCGCCGCTCCTCCTCCCCGGCCTGCCGCGCCTGTACCGCCCGGCCCGCGGCCCAGCAACAGACCAGCACGAGCAGGATGAGGAGGAAGTCGGACGCCCGCTGCGGCGAGCCCCTGTGGTGCAGCCCGAGGGCGAACAGGGCGAACAGGGCGATCGCCGCGGCCGAGACCAGGACGAGACGCGGGCCGTCGACCCGCCTGCCGTGGGCCCCCACGCTGTAGAGGGCGATGTACAGCCCCACACTCGCGAACGTGGCCGGGAAAGCGGCCAGTTGGTGGACCGCGAAGGCCGCCGCCACCAGGGCGAGGCACACCCCCGGCCACCGTCGGCGTACCACCAGGGGCAACCACAGGGCGAGTGTCACCAGGACGCCCGGCAGGTCGGGCGAGCGCTTCGCCAGGTCGCCGAACTCCGCGCTGAGATGGGCCGTGGCCGGTGCGAACACCAACGGCGTCAGGGCGAGGGTGAACACCCCGTCGCGTACCAGCACGCCCAGCGCGTTCCAGCGCGCCACGGCACCTCTGACGCCCCCCGCCCGCACTGGTGTTGTCGCTCCGAACACACCGCGAGCCTAGTCCCCGCACGGACTCGGCGGCTCCCGCCCCGGACGGCTTCACACAGGCCAGGGGCCGACCCGATCGCGGGTCGGCCCCTGGCCTGTGCCTGTGCCTGTGTGGGTTGCGGATGTGGGGGTGGGTGCGGGTCCGGAAGGTCTACGGCATCAGCGGCCGACGCCTGGCGTGGCCACCGGGCGGTCGTAGATGTTGTCCGGGGTCACGATCTCGGTGATCGCGCGGGCGACGAGCGAGGACGGCTCCTGGCCCTCGTAGGTGATGTCGGTGTTCAGCATGAGCACCAGGGTGGCCTTCTTGGAGGGCAGGTACACGGTCACGGTCTCGTATCCGGGGATCGAGCCGTTGTGCCCGATCCAGCCGTCGGACTCGAAGATGCCGAGGCCGTAGCTCGTGCCGGGGTGGCCGGTCGGCAGCATCTTGAGCCGTTGCCGCTGGGTCTCGGGGCTCAGCAGCGTCCCGGTGGCGACGATCTTCGCCCAGCGGCGCAGGTCGTGCAGGTCCGAGATCATCGCCCCGGCCGCCCAGGCCCAACTGGGGTTCCAGTCCGTGGAGTCGGTGACCTCGCCGCTCAGCGTCTGGTTGGTGTAGCCGCGCGGGTGCGGCTCGGGGAACTCCGAGCCCTCCGGGAACAGCGTGCGGTGCAGGCCGGCCGGGTGGAGCACCCCCTTGTCGATGACATCGGCGAGGCGGTGACCGGTGACCTTCTCGATCACCAGGCCGAGCAGGATGAGGTTGCTGTTGTTGTACTCGAACTGCTTTCCCGGCGCGAAGGTGTTGGGGTGCTTGAAGCCGTACGCGAGCAACTCCCGCGGGGTGAACGGGCGCTGCGGGTCGCTCAGCAGGTCGTGCACGAAGTCCGGGTCGGAGCTGTACGGGAACAGGCCGCTGCGCATCTCGGCGAGGTGACGCAGGGTGATCCGGCGCCCGTTGGGCACGCCCTGGATGTACTTGGCGATCGGGTCGTCCAGCCGGATCCGCTTGTCGTCGACGAGCTTGAGCTGCGCGGTGACCGTGAAGGTCTTGGTCTCGCTGCCGATCCGCACGAAGGGACTGGTGGTCATCGGCTCGCCGGTGGCGGTGTCGGCGACCCCGCTCGCGCGGACGTAGTTTCCCTTGCCGGGCATCCACAGTCCGACGACGACGCCGGGGATGCCTGCCTCCTTGCGGACTTTCTCGACGGCCTTGTCCAAGCGGGCGGTCAGCTCGGGGCCGAGACCGCCTGGCCGGCACTCGTCCTTGTCGCAGCGGTCGATGGCCGCGGTGTGGTTCGCCGCCGCGGGAATCGCTGTCATCGGGGCCAGCACGGCCGCCGCGAGCAGGGCCGCGGCGAACAGACGGCGGGTGGGGGTACGTCGCATGTCGGGGCGCTTCTTCCAGGTCAGGGGCTCGGACGGCAACGTCACCATCCGGCCCCCGGATGGGGGTCTCCGTCCGGTACGCGCTTGCGCGAGTCCACTCGTTCGGCGCCACGCGGGATCCCGGGGACCCGTCACCGTTGCGCGCGGCGTCGGTTCCCGCGCGGCGCCAGGCCGCCCGCGCGGCTGTCCGGTTGTCCGGCGGTCCGGGAACCGTGACTGTCAGACCCCCGTGGAAGGATGCGCGCATCGGGGCGGATGGCACATGAGGGGCGTCATGGCGGGTGTCGAGAGGAGCGGGACTCCGGCGGGGCCGGGGAGAGCCGGGGTGCCCGGGAGCGGCGGCCAGGCTCCGCCGGTCGGGCGCGGCGCCCGGGAGTTGGTCACGGCGGGCGCGCGGTTGTACGGGGCCGCGCGGGCCCTGCTCACCGATCAAGCGCGGGCGCTGGAGGCGGTGCGGTCCGCTCTGGTACCGATCCACGCCGAGCTGGTCGGCGGGGAGCTCGACTCCATCCCCGTCTCGCGGCTGAAGGACGTCACCGAGGGACGGCTGCGGCTCGGCGCCCTGGAGGCGGCCGGGCTCGAGTCGGTGCGGGCGGTGTACGGGAAGAGCCGGTACGAGTTGCGGCAGTTGCCCGGAGTGGGCGAGCAGACCGCGGACCGGGCGCTCGCCGCCGCGCGGCAGATCGCGCGGGCGGTGGAGGAGACCGTCTCCGTGCGGATCGACGTCGACCGTCCCGAGCCCTTGACGACCGCCCTGGTCATCGCCCTGCGCACCCTCGTCGAGGCCGGTCCGGAGCTGCGCCGGGCCGTGGACGCGGCCACCCGGCTCGACGAGCGGCTCGGCACGCTGCTGACGGCGGCCCGGCCCGCCGCGGGGCGGCTGCGGATGGCGCTCGCGGGGCGGCACACGCGCGAGCGCGCGCTGGCGGCCCTCGTGGAGCTGCGCGAGCTGACCACCGGCGCCGCCGCCAAAGACGTACGGCTGCTGCTTGCCCAGGCGTCGACGGACCTGCTGCGCGAACCGGCCTCCGACATCGAGGCGTGGGTCGACTTCGAGCTGCGTTCCACGGAGTACTACAGCCAGCTCGCCGAGGTCTCGCGGCGGCGCCCGGACGTCGAGGCCTCCGAGGGGTTCCTGCCGTCGGAGGTCGCCGAGCGGGTGCACGCCCAGGAGCTCGACGACACGCACCGGCGGGTCTCGCTGCGCGGCTACCAGGACTTCGGCGCCCGCTTCGCGCTGGCCCAGCGGCGGGTCGTCCTCGGCGACGAGATGGGTCTCGGCAAGACCGTGCAGGCCATCGCGGTGCTCGCGCATCTCGCGGCGGCCGGGCACAGCCACTTCCTGGTCGTCTGCCCCGCCAGCGTGCTGATCAACTGGACGCGTGAGATCGGCGCGCGCAGCACCCTGCGGGCCCTGCCGGTGCACGGCTCCGAGCGGCTCGACGCGTACGAGGAGTGGTGGGAGCGCGGAGGCGTCGCGATCACCACGTACGACGTGCTGCACAGCCTGCCCGAGCCCGCGCCCGCCCAGGACGCGCGAGGGGCCAAGGGGCTCAGGGGGAACAGGGGAGGCAGGCCGGGCAGGGGCGCCAAGGCGGCCAGAGGGGTCAAGGGGGTCACGAGGGCCGAGGGCTTGGAGACGGCCGCGGGTGCCGTGGGCGCCAGGGAGCTGCCGGGCGGGAAACCGGGGATGCTCGTCGTCGACGAGGCGCACTACGTGAAGAACCCCGACACCCGCCGCTCCAGGGCGGTCGCGGCCTGGACCGGGCACTGCGACCGCGTCCTCTTCCTCACGGGCACGCCCATGGAGAACCGCGTCGAGGAGTTCCGCACCCTCGTCCGCTACCTCCAGCCCGGACTTCTCCCCGCCATCCACAACGGCAGCGCGGCGGCGGGCCCGCACGCCTTCCGCAGGTCCGTCGCCCCCGCGTATCTGCGCCGCAACCAGGGCGATGTCCTCACCGAACTGCCCGCCCTCCTCAAGGTCGACGAGTGGGAGGAGTTCGGGGCGGCGGACCGGGCCGCGTACCGCAGGGCCGTCGAGGAGGGGAACTTCATGGCGATGCGCCGCGCCGGGTACGCCGGCGCGGCGAGTTCGGCGAAGCTGCAACGGCTGCGTGAGCTGGTCGCGGAGGCGGCGGAGAACGGTCTGAAGGTCGTCGTGTTCTCCTACTTCAAGGATGTCCTCGACACCGTCGAACAGGCCCTGGGGGACGGGGTGTTCGGCCCGATCTCCGGCGCCGTTCCCGCCGTGCGCAGACAGCGGATGGTGGACGACTTCACGGCCGCCGCGGGACACGCGGTGCTGCTCTGCCAGATCCAGGCCGGCGGTGTCGGCCTCAACCTCCAGGCGGCCTCCGTGGTCATTCTCTGCGAGCCGCAGGTCAAGCCGACCATGGAGCATCAGGCGGTGGCCCGCGCCCACCGGATGGGCCAGGTCCGCCCCGTCCAGGTCCACCGCCTCCTCGCCACCGACAGCGTCGACCAGCGGCTCCTGGACATCCTGGAGAACAAGACCCGCCTCTTCGACGCCTACGCCCGCCGCAGCGACACCGCCGAACACACCCCGGACGCCGTCGACGTCTCGGACAGCGGCCTCGCCCGCAGGATCGTCGAGGAGGAACAGCAGCGGCTGGCGACCGGCGCCGCGGGGATCCCCAGGTCGGGGGAGATACCTGAGAGCCCGGACGCGCCGCGGAAGCCGGAGGGTGCGGGCGGTGCGTGAGGATGCGGAGGGTCCGGGCGGTGCGGAGGGGCGGTGCGGAGGGTCCGGGTGGTCCGGAGGGTCCGGGCGGTCCGGAGGATCCGGGAGGTCCGGGAGGTCCGGGAGGTCCGGGAGGTCCGGGAGGTCCGGGAGGTCCGGAGGGGCCGGGCGGTGCGAAGAGTCCGGACCGGTCCGGGCGGTCCGGAGGATCCAGGAGGTCCAGGAGGCCCGGGAGCTCCGGGAGGTCCAGGAGGTCCGGAGTGGCCGGAGGGTCCGGGCGGGCCGGAAGGCACTGCCTGACGCACCGGCCAGGGCCTTACGGCCAGGGCGTTACGGCCGGCGCGCCAGCCCCGTCTTCACCCCCGCCCCGCACAGAGGCACCACCGCCGACCGCTCGCCCAGCGCCCCTTCCCGGACAGCCGCCCAGCACGCCACCCCCGTCGACTCCACGTACAACCCCTGGGACGCCAGGTCCGTCTGCGCGTGCCGGATCTGGTCCTCGGTCACCGTCAGGAAGGCGCCTCCGGAGTCCCGTACCGCGCGCAGGATCTGGCGGGCGCGCGGCGGGCGCGGGATCGCGATGCCCTCGGCGAAGGTGGGGGCCGCCGGGGTCACCCCGAGCAGGTCGTCGGCGCCCGCCCGCCAGGCCTCGGCCAGCGGGGCGACCGCGGCGGCCTGGACCGCGTAGAGGGCCGGGCGGCGGTCGATCAGGCCCGCCGAGTGGAGTTCGGCGACGGCGAGGGCGGCGCCCAGCAGCAGGGTGCCGTTGCCGACGGGGACGACGAGGACCTCGGGGAGGCGCCCGCCCAGGTCCTCCCAGAGTTCGTGGACGTAGGTCTTGGTACCGGCCAGGAAGTACGGGTTGAAGACGTGCGAGGCGTAGAACACGCCCTCCTCGTCGGCCGCCTCCCGCGTGGCGGCCGCCGTGGCCTCACGGTCGCCGTCGACCACCCGCACCCGCGCGCCGTGCGCCCCGATCTGCTCCAGCTTCTTCGGCGACGTGCCCTCGGGCACGTACACGGTGCACGGCAGCGCGGCGCGCGCGCAGTACGCGGCGATCGCCGTGCCCGCGTTGCCGCTGCTGTCCGCGAGCACCTGCCGGGCTCCAAGGCGCAGGGCCAGTTCGGCCAGCATGACGGCGCCGCGGTCCTTGAACGACAGCGTCGGCGTCAGGAAGTCGAGCTTGGCGAAGACGTGGTCCCGGAGCGGGACCAGCGGGGTGCGGCCCTCGCCGAGGCTGAGGGTGGGCGCCGTCAGCGGCAGGCACTCCGTGTAGCGCCAGAGTGAATTGACCCGTCCGGTGAGGGACTTGAGGCCCGCCGGGGTCGGTGCGAAGTCCAGGTCGAGCGGGCCGCGGCAGGCCGGGCAGCACCAGGCGAGCGAACCGGCGGGCACGCGGGTGCCGTCCACCGGGCAGAAACAATCCGGCAAAGGTGTCATGTTCGCAGGTTAGATGCGCTGTTTGGTGACGTTGTGTCATGACTGGCATATGGCACCTGTGTTACGTCCACGCAGGACTCTTGTGCAATTCCTGTGGAAGCCCCAATCTTTCGGCTGACGCACAGGTTCTGCACAGGCCTCGGACAGGGTTCGCACGTGTGGTCATTCGCCCCACGAGTTGGCATGAACCTGCTCTGTTTGCGTTGCACCACCCCCCACCAGCGCACCACCGATTGAGGAGGATCCCTCAGATGGCAGTGATGCGTCACACCCGCCGAAGACTGGCCGGCATAGCGAGCGCCGCCCTCGTCCTCGGAGTCGTCTCCGCCCTTCCCGCGAACGCGGCACCGGAGCGAGTAGGACAGATCCAGTACGCGGGCGCCGCCAACGCGGTCGCCGACAGTTACCTCGTCACCCTGAAGGCGGACGCCGCGAAGGCCGGTTCCGCCGAGGGCAAGGCCCTGGCCGAGGAGTACGGGGCCACGATCGAGCGGACGTACAAGAAGGCCATCAACGGCTACGCGGTCGAGGCCACCGCGGCGGAGGCTGGGCGGTTCGCCGCCGACCCGGCCGTCGCCTCGGTCGTCCAGAACCGCACCTTCCGCATCAACGCGACCCAGCCCAGCCCGCCCTCCTGGGGCCTGGACCGCATCGACCAGAAGACCCTGCCGCTCAACAACAGCTACACCTACCCGGATTCGGCCGGGACGGGCGTGACTGCGTACATCATCGACACCGGCGTCCGCATCACGCACGGCGACTTCGGCGGCCGTGCCTCCTACGGCTACGACGCCGTCGACAACGACAACACCGCGCAGGACGGCAACGGCCACGGCACGCACGTCGCGGGCACGGTCGCCGGAACCGCGTACGGCGTCGCGAAGAAGGCGAGGATCGTCGGCGTCCGCGTCCTCAACAACGCGGGCTCGGGCACGACCGCCGGAGTCGTCGCGGGCATCGACTGGGTCGCCGCGAACGCGGTCAAGCCGGCCGTCGCCAACATGTCGCTCGGCGGCGGCGCGGACAGCACGCTCGACGCGGCCGTCCGGGGCGCGATCGCGTCCGGGGTCACCTTCGCCGTCGCGGCGGGCAACGACGGTGCCAACGCGTCGAGTTACTCCCCGGCCCGCGTCACCGAGGCCATCACCGTCGGCTCGACCACCTCGACCGACGCCCGCTCCAGCTTCTCCAACTACGGTTCCGTGCTGGACATCTTCGCCCCGGGTTCCTCGATCACCTCGACGTGGAACACCAGCGACTCGGCGACCAACACCATCTCCGGTACGTCGATGGCGACACCGCACGTGGCGGGCGCCGCGGCGGTCTACCTCGGCATCAACCCCTCGGCCACGCCCGCGCAGGTGGCGACGGGCCTGATCAACGCCTCGTCCACCGGCGTGGTCACCAACCCCGGCACGGGCTCGCCGAACCGGCTGCTCAACGTCGCCGGCGGCACCGTGACGCCGCCCGGTCCGCGCTTCGAGAACACCGCGGACTACGCGGTCGCCGACAACACCACCGTGGAGTCCCCGGTCACGGTGAGCGGTGTCACCGGCAACGCACCGGCGGCGCTGAGTGTGCCGGTGGCCATCGTCCACACCTACATCGGCGATCTCCAGGTCCAGTTGATCGCACCCGACGGCACGGCGTACACGCTCAAGGCGTACAGCACCGGCGGCAGCACCGACAACATCAACACCACGTACTCCGTGAACGCCTCCTCGGAGGCCGCCAACGGAGTGTGGAAGCTGCGAGTCAGCGACAACGCGGCGCAGGACGTGGGCCGCATCGACTCCTGGGCCCTGCAGTTCTGAGTCCCGGGCGGTGAACACCGGGTCGGGGTCCACGAGTAGGAACACATGAACCCCCGCTCATGAATCCCGGTCGGCGTGGTCGACCACTCGTCCTCGCGGTGCGGCCTCGGGTCCCGGACCCGGCCCGCCGCGAGGACGAGGCATGACGTGCGGGCGGGAAGGGACCGGGTGGGGCCCTGGAGCGCCCGGATGGTCGCGTTCGTGCCCCGCGTTCCGCCGTCCGCCCTCGCCACGTCTACGATTCGCCGAGTCGTGGGGCAGCTCGTACGGGAGTTCGTACGTCCTTTTCCGCCCCGCCCGGACTAGGAGCAAGGTACTCGTGGCCATACCCCCGCCGCCCGGCCCCCAGCAGCCCGAGGGCCAGTACCCGCCTCCGAACACGCAAGGCCCGTACCAGCAACAGCCGTACCAGCAACAGCAGTTCCAGCAGCCGTTCCCTCAGCAGTACCAGCCCTGGGGCTACGGCTACTCCCCGCAGAACAGCCCCGCGCCCGTCAACGGGCTGGCGATCTCCGCGCTCGTGCTCGGCTTCCTCTGTTTCCTGCCCGCCGTCGGGCTGCTGCTCGGGATCCTCGCGCTGGTGCAGATCAGGAAGAAGGGCGAGCGCGGCAAGGAGATGGCGATCGGGGGCATGGTGCTGTCCTCCCTCGGCCTCGTGCTGGCGCTGCTCGCGGTCGCCACGGGCGGCGCGCACGACTTCTGGGACGGCTTCAAGGAGGCGGCGAACGACTCCGGCGGCAGCACCTTCTCCCTCGTCAAGGGCGACTGCTTCGACGTGCCGGGCGGTTCGCTGGAGGGCGTGACGTACGACGTCGACAAGGTGCCGTGCGCGGGTGAGCACCAGGGTGAGGTGTACGCCAACTTCATCATGAGCGGCGGGAGTTATCCCGGAGACGGCGCGGTCGCGGACACGGCCGACGAGAGGTGCTACACGCTCCAGGACGCCTACGCGATGGACAGCTGGGCCGTGCCGGACGACGTCGACCTCTACTACTTCACGCCGACCCGGCAGAGCTGGCGGCTCGGCGACCGTGAGATCACCTGCGTCTTCGGGAACACGGACGCGACGGCCGGTCTGACCGGCTCGCTGCGCAGGGACGCCAAGACGCTCGACGCGGACCAGTTCATCTACCTGTCGGCGGCGCAGGTCCTCAACGCGGCGATGGACACCGAGCCCGACACGGAGTACGTCGAGGACGACCTGCCGGGCCACAAGCAGTGGGCGTCCAGGGTGGCGGACGCGCTCACCGAGCAGGCGGGCAGGCTCCGCGACCACACCTTCGCCCCGGACGCGGCCGCACCCGTGACCGCCCTCGTGAAGGACCTGGAGTCGGCGCGGGCGGAGTGGACGAAGGCGGCGGACGCGGCCGACGTGGACGCCTTCTACCTCCACTACGAGAAGGGGCTGGACCTCACCGACCCCCAGCAGACGGTCACCGCCCGCGAGGCTCTGGGCCTCGCCACCGACCCGCCTACGTACGGAGGGGACGACGGTTCGGGGGACGACGGCGGAGATGACACCGGGCTGGAGGTGTGACGGCGGCTATACCGGGGAGAAAGTGCCTGGGTAAAGCCCTCGGCGGGTACAAGTCATCACATCGAGTGATTCTTTGGCCTTTGCTTGCATGGCACAACCCACGGTTGCCAGGCTGTAGCTGTCTGTACAACCTGATGGGAGCGGCCAGTGACTTTCGGTGAGCAGCCGGCGTATCTGCGCGTCGCGGGTGATCTCCGCCAGAAGATCGTCGACGGTTCACTGCCACCGCACACCCGCCTCCCGTCACAGGCCAGGATCCGCGAGGAGTACGGCGTCTCGGACACGGTCGCGCTGGAGGCGCGCAAGGTGCTGATGGCCGAGGGCCTGGTGGAGGGCCGCTCCGGTTCGGGCACGTACGTCCGTGAGCGCCCGGTGCCGCGCAGCGTCGCCCGCTCCGGCTATCGCCCGGACAGTGGCGCGACCCCGTTCCGCCAGGAGCAGGCCGACGACTCCGTGCGGGGCACCTGGGAGTCCCACAGCCGGCAGACGGAGGCGAGCGTCGCGATCGCCGAGCGGCTCTCCGTCCAGCCGGGCGACCGCGTGATGTGCACGAACTACGTGTACCGCGACGGCGGCGAGGCGATGATGCTCTCCACCTCCTGGGAGCCCCTCGCCGTCACCGGGCGTACGCCGGTGATGCTCCCCGAGGAGGGCCCGCTCGGCGGCATGGGCGTGGTCGAGCGCATGGCGGCCATCGACGTGATCGTGGACAACGTCACGGAGGAGGTGGGTGCCCGCCCGGGCCTCGCCGAGGAACTCCTCGCGCTGGGCGGCGTTCCCGGGCACGTGGTCGTCGTCATCCAGCGGACGTTCTTCGCGTCGGGGCGTCCGGTCGAGACGGCGGACGTCGTCGTCCCGGCGGACCGGTACCGCATCGCGTATCACCTGCCGGTGAAGTAGCCGCGGGACAAGGGCGCGAGGGCCGCCGTAGGTGAAGCGGCCCCCGCCTGGCTCCGGTTGGAATCTGGCCTTTCTCAACTTCCCTGCTCCGCACCGACTTTGCCCTGTTGAGACGCGCTCAGGCGGAGCTCGACGGCGCGTTCGGCGGCGTACGCCCCCGGACTCAAGTCCGCTTGCTGGCTGGTTGCGTACCTCTTTGTGAAAAGCCGTATTCGCTGCGTGAAGGTTAGGCGTAGGCTCGGGCATATGCGGATTGCGGTTTCGTCAGAGGTCGAGGCGCGGCGGGGGCCCGGGGCGGGAAGTGGAGGGGCTCGATGAACGACGGCACGATCACTCTTCCCTGGCTCGTCATCCGGCAGGACGACAACGGCAACCGCTACCGCGTGGGCAGGTACGCGACCCGGGCCGAGGCCCAGAAGATCGCCGACAGTCTCGACGCACGCGGCCACAAGCAGCTCTACTGGGTCGAGCGGATCGGGCAGAACGGAAGCAGGTGACCCGCGGGCGACCGGATCGCGGACCGCTCGCGCGTGCGTCCCGCCGGGGCTCGGGGGCGCTCCCGTAGGCTCCGGCGCATGACCGAACGGATCGTGGTCGTCGGAGCCGCCCTTCTGGACGCCGGCCGACTGCTCGCCGCCCGCCGCAGCGCGCCTCCCGAGCTCGCCGGACGCTGGGAGCTGCCCGGCGGCAAGGTGGAGCCGGGCGAGACCCCCGAGGGCGCCCTGGCGCGCGAACTGCGTGAGGAGCTCGGCATCACGGCGGAGCCCTCCGGCCGCGTCCCGGGGGAGTGGCCCCTCCGGGCGCCGTACGTCCTCCAGGTGTGGACCGCCCGACTGCTCCCCGGCTCGGACGACCCGAAGCCGCTCCAGGACCACGACGAGCTGCGCTGGCTGACGCCGGGGGAGATCTGGGACGTGGAGTGGCTGGACCAGGACGTGCCCGCCGTGCGGGCGGTGCTGACGATGTGGGACGCCGGGCAGGCCTTCGGGGCCCCGTCGGCGTGACCCGGACCCGTGTGCGCCTGCCCGGCGCTGGGCGTGCCGCCCTGGGTGAGCCGCTCCGGGGGTGAGCCGTCGCGGGGGTGGTCCGGCTGCCGCGGTCGGCGCGGAAGGAAGGCGGGCGGCGGGCGTGTCGAGCCGGGGGCCGGAATCGGAGGGCGCGCGTGACGCCCGGGTCCTGGGGCTCGTACGCCGTTCGCGCCACCGTGCGCCAAGAGGTGCGGTAAACCATCCAGGATATCGGGTATGTGCCCATTAACCCCATGAAACCGGACATGGGTGTGCTCCTCGCCCGGGAAGTGATCGGCGTGATCGACACCGAAGGCGCCTGCACCGAGTGGACTTTTCCCGCGGAGCCGGGTGCCGTCCGCGCCGCACGTGCCGTGGTCCGGGACCAACTGCGCGCCTGGGAGCTGGACTCCCTGGCCGACATCGCCGCGCTGCTGGTCAGCGAGCTGGTGACGAACTCCCTGCGGCACGCCACGGGCCCCATCGGCGTACGGCTCGTCCGGCCGGGCGGCGCCTCCGGCGTCCTGCTGGTGGAGGTCTCCGACCCGCTGCCCGACCCGCCCCGCGAACGCTCGGCCGGCAGCGACGACGAGGGCGGCCGCGGACTCCAGCTAGTGGCCAGGGCGTCCCGGCACTGGGGCACGCGTCCGGGGGACTCCGGCAAGACTGTCTGGTTCGAGCTGGCGGTGCCCGCGTGAGGCACCTCGGTCCAGGGTGTGGACAACCTACTGGTTCAGGCCACTGGTGTTGGCTGGAGTCTTTGATTCGACGGGGTGCCACCTGGTTAGAAGACTGGGAGTATGTCGCGGCCGGTCCAAAAAGCGTCTGGACCGAGCTGTGATCGTGAACACCGTGTTGTGCGGCGCCGTAGTACTGGATACTGCGGTCAGCCGCCCCCGGTGACCGGTGCCGGACGCGGTGAGCTGGAGGGGACGGTTCGCGTGAGCGAGATACCAGCGAAGGCCACGGAGTCCGAGGACCCGTCGGGCGGCGCGAGGGCTGACGGCGTGGGCGACTCCGCCGTGGGCGGCTCAGTGGTGCGCCGGTCCGCCCTGGACTTGGGAATGGGCGACGCGGGCGGCGACACGGCGGGCGACGGTATGTGGCAGAGCAGCCCGCCCGGTTCGATCTACGACTACATCAAGGTGGCCTCGTTCTCCATAGGCGCCGACGGGCTGGTCGACCAGTGGAGCCTGCGCGCGGAGCAGCTCTTCGGGATAGCCGCCGAGCACGCCGTCGGTATGGACCCCATCGCGGCGTTCGTCGCCCCCGACCGGCGCGAGTTCGGGCAGCGGAAGATGGCGGAGATCCTCGACGGCCGGGAGTGGACCGGTGTGGTCCCCTTCCAGATGCCCCGCACCGAGGCAGGTGAGGAGGGTGCCGAGGGCCTCGCCGAGGTGTATGTGATGCCCACCACTACGGAGGACGGCGAGCGAGCCGCCGTCTGCATCGTCGTGGACGTCCGCACCCTCCGCCGTATCGAGACCGATCTCGCCGCCTCGCAGGCGATTTTCGGTCAATCTCCGTTCGGCTTCCTGCTGATCGACACCGACCTCCGGGTCCGGCGTGCCAACCAGCGGTTCGCTTCGATCTTCGGCGGCACTCCCGCCGACCACCGGGGCCGCGGAGTGCACGACTACCTGCCGCGCGCCGAGGCCGAGCGGCTCTCGGCGACCCTGCGCCGTGTCCTGGAGACCGGCGACTCCGTCACGGACATGCACGTCACGGGATTCGTGCCGGGCTCCGAGGAGCGCCGCCACTGGTCCGTCAACCTCTACCGCGTGCACAGCGGCAGCGGGCGCCCCATCGGCATCGCCTGGCTCGGAACCGACGTCACCTCCCGCCGAGCCGCCGCCCGCGAAGCCGCCTCCGCGCGGCGCAATCTCGCCCTTCTGAACGAGGCCGGCGCCCGCATAGGCAACTCCCTCGATCTGGAGACCACCGCCCGCGAACTCCTCGACGTCGTCGTGCCCGGTTTCTGCGACCTCGCCACCGTCGACCTCTACCAGGTCCTCCTGGCGGGCGACGAGACCCCGCCGGGGCTCGCCGACGGCAGTGCCGAACTGCGCCGGGTCGCCTTCGCCAGCGCCGTCTCCGACGCGCCCTTCGTCGGCGGACCCGCGCCCGTCTCCGTCGGCGCCGTCCACCACTTCCCGTTCAGCTCGCGCTGCGCGGACGCCCTGCGCACCGGCCGCCCCCAGTACGTGCCCGCCGAAGAGGGCGGTCTCATCCAGTCCACGCTCGCCGTGCCGATGGTCGCCCACGACACCGTGGTGGGCCTGGCGCAGTTCTCGCGTACGAAGGGCAGCGAGCCGTTCGGGGACCGCGACCGGGCCCTCGCGGTGGAGCTCGCCGCGCGTGCCGCGGTCTGTATCGACAACGCGCGTCTGTACCGACGTGAGCACGAACGCGCACTGATCCTTCAGCGGTCCCTGCTGCCGCCGGGCGACCCCGAGGCCTCAGGACTGGACATCGCGTGCCGGTATCTGCCGGGCAACGCGGCCACCGAGGTCGGCGGCGACTGGTTCGACGTCATCGAACTCCCCGGTCACCGCACCGCGTTGGTCGTCGGCGACGTGATGGGGCGCGGTCTGCGCGCGGCCGTGGCGATGGGCGAACTGCGTACCGCCGTACGGACGCTGGCCCTGCTAGACCTCGAACCCGCCGAGGTGCTCTCCGCGTTGGACGAGATCGCCCGCGGGCTCGGTACGCCGGGCGGCGTTCAGCAGGCCACCCGCGCGGCCCGCCAGCCCCGTGACGCCGACCTGTCCGAGGTCTACCTCGCCACCTGCGTGTACGCGGTCTACGACTCCGTCACGCGCCGGTGCACCTTCGCCAACGCCGGGCATCTGCCGCCGGTCCTGGTGGAGCCGGGGGAGGCCGCGCTGATGCTCGACGTGCCGCCGGGGGTGCCGCTGGGTGTCGGCGGCGAGCCCTTCGAGGAGGTCGAGGTCGAACTTCCCGAGGGTGCTCTTTTGGCGCTCTACACGGATGGACTGGTCGAATCGCGCGACCACCCCCTCGATGAGGGACTCCAGGCCTTCGTCGGCGCCCTGACCGACCCTTCCAGCCCCCTTGAGGACGTCTGCGACCACGTCCTGAACACCCTCGACACGCACCACGGCGAGGACGACATCGCGTTGCTCATGGCACGGGTCCAGGGGCTGCCGACCGACTCCGTCGGCGACTGGACGCTGCCGCGCGAGCCGCGCAGCGTCGGCCGGGCCCGGGAGTACGCCCGTACGCAACTGGTCGCCTGGGACCTGGAGCCGCTCGTCGACACCACCGAGCTGCTGGTCAGCGAGCTGGTCACCAACGCCCTGCGGTACGGCGAGGGGGAGATCAGGCTCCGGCTGCTCCTGGACCGGACGCTGGTGTGCGAGGTCTGGGACGCCGGGCTCGTGCAGCCTCGGCGCCGTCGGGCGCGCGACACGGACGAGGGCGGGCGCGGCCTCCAGCTCGTCGGGCTGCTGTCGGCCGCGTGGGGCTCACGACGGACGCCGCGCGGCAAGACGGTGTGGTTCGAGCTTCCGCTGCCGGACGGGGGGACGCTGGCGGACCCGGCGGAGGCGTTGTTGAGCTTGTTCTGACGCGGGCCTGTTCTCAGGTCGGCCCGAGCTGATGGCGGTGGTCGGCTCCGGGCGCCGCGTTGGCCTACGGCGCCGGTTCGTCGGGTGGCAGTGCCCTCCGGGCCCGTGTCCGGGGGCCGCCGAAGCTCGCGGGACCGCCGTCAGGCAGCAGGACGCCTCCGAGTACGGCGCCGCCCGCCCCGCCGCCCTCGGACAGCGGATGCCCGTACGCCCGTACGTCCCGTTCGGCGAGGACCCGCGCCCGCTGGGCCAGGGTCTCGGCGGCCGGGGCGTCGGCGTGGTCGTGAGCCAGGTGCCGTTCGGCCTCCGCCAGGCGGGCGCGCGCCTCCCAGCCCACCGCCCCGCGGTGCGTGGCGACGAAGTCGGCCGCGATGGCGGTCGAACTGGCCGCCGGGAGCAGGGCGTGGTCGAGGAGCCCGTCGGCGAGACCCGACCCCGCCCCGGCCACCCGGCGCAGCGCGTCCAGCGGGTCGTGGGCGCCGAGGGCCGACAGCGCGTTCCGTACGTCGGTGAGGACCGACTCGGCGTGTACGACCCGGCCGGACAGCTCGGGCGGACCGGCGGCCGTGCCGTCCAGGCGGGCGTGCGCCTCGGTGACGCCGGTCTCCAGCGCGGCGAGCGCGGCGGGCAACCGCTGTGCCGCGGCGGCCAGTTCGTCCGCGAGCCGTTCGACGCCGTGGACGAGGACGGCCGCCTGGGCGATGGCTCCCTCGGCGGCGCGCAGGTCCGCGACGGCGCGGTCGACGGTGCCTGCGTCAACTGCGTCAACTGCGCCATCGCTCCGGTCGCTCCGGTCGCCGCGGTCGAGGGACTGCCGTGACCGGTTGAGGCGTGTCGTCGCGAACAGGAGCCGGTCCTTGGCCTGTTCGACGTTGCCCGCCACGGCGAGGGACGCGGAGGGGGCGAACCGTTCCCGGAGTTCGCCGAGCGTCGACTCTGCGGCCGGAGTGCGGGCGGCGAGTTCCCGGAAGCGGGTCTCGGCGTACGCCAGTGCGGTGGGGGTGTTCCGCTCCAGGGCGCGCAGCTGGTCGAACCCGGCCGCCGCCGCGTCCAGTTGGAGACCGGCCTCCGTGCAGCGGGTGACGGTCTCCTCCAGCAGGCGCCGGGCCTCGTCGGTGTCCGCCGTGTCGTCCCTGCGCCGCCGTAGCCGGAAGGCCGCCGCCAGCTCGGACCTCGCGGTCGCCAGTGCCCGTGTGTACGGCTCCGTCTCCTCCTCGCCGAACAGGCCGGTGACGAAGCCGAGTTCCTCCGCGCTGGTGCGGACACAGTCGTCGGTGCCGACGAGCGACCGCTGGGCCCGCCGGTCCAGTTCGGTGAGCGGTACGAGCCCCTGGGCCGCCCCGCCGGGGGTCGTACGCGTCCTCGCCCGCCGTCTGCGCCGGGTGTACGTGTATGCCGTCAGCGCGCCTGCCGCGCCCACCGCGGCGACCGGCAGTACGAGATCGCCGCTGCCTGTCCCGTCCTCGCTCGGGGCGGCCTCGGACGCCAGCGCCTCCGTGCCCCGCGAGACGGTCACCCGATCGTGATCATCATCGCCCCTCCCGGTGAGCGGCAGCACCAGCCACCCCACCACCACCAGGCCTCCGACCAGCCCGTACGCACCCCGCACGGCTATGTGCGACGCCGCGCGGCGCGACCTGCTTCCACTCCGGAACGACGTCACATTTGGGAGCGTATGACCGCCCGCGCCCCGCCGCGACCGGGGTACGCCGACGCGGGGCTGCTTAGGGTACGGAGGATGCGCGGGCACACCGGAGGGGGCACGGGGATGAACACGGGACAGACGGCATCCGAGCCGCCGGCACGCCCCACTTCGGACGCGACCCCTCCCACCGGCAAGCGTCCCGACACCGACCGGGCGAACCGGCCCGACGACGAGCACCGCCCGCCCGCCGCCGTGCCCGGCCGTGAGCCCCGTGCGGACCTCGACGCCGACGCAGTTCCCGACGCCGGGACGGGCATGGACTCTGGAGCCGGGACGGAGCCCGGGTCCGGCCGGGCGGACCAGCCCGAGGGCGAGCGTCTACCGCCCGGTCCGCGGCGGTCCGGCCCCGCGTCGGGCCCTGAGACCCGTCCGGAGGCCGGGGCGGATCCCGACCCCGGGGCAGACCTCATCCCGGCCCCGGGGCTCATCCCGGACCCGGACCCGGACCTCGTCCCAGACACCGGCGCGGCCCCCGTCCCGGACACGGGCTCGGACCTCCACCCGGACACGGGCCCTGTCTCGGACCCGGACCTCGCCTCGGCCCCGGCCCCCGCCCCTGACGCGGGGCTCGAATCCGACGAGAAGCCCGTCACCTCCGCGAAGCCCGGTGTCGCCGTCGACCCGGAACTCGGCACCGACGCGGAGCCCGGAGTCGCCGTGGACCCGGAACCCGGCACCGACCCGGAAGCCGGCACCGACGCGCGGCAGACCCGCCGTCGAGTCGCCCCCGCCCGGCGGATCGTGCGGGTCTGGCGGCACCCCCGGCTTCGGTGGGCCAGGCGGATCGCTCTCGGGGTGGTGATTCTGTTGGTGGTGCCGGTGCTCGGGGCGGGGGTGGCGTTGCGGGTGAATTATGCGGGGGATCCGGGGGGCGGGACGCAGAGCAGGGATCGGGACGCGTTGTGGTTGGGGCATGCCTGGATCGACGGGCGGAAGACGGGCGCCGACGTCACCGCGCTCGCGCGGCGGTTGGGGGGCACCGGGATACGGGATCTGTACGTGCACGCGGGGCCGTTGGAGCACGACGGGTCGTTGCCCGTGTCGGCCTACCCGCGGGCGGAGTGGCTGATCAGGGCCGTGCACCGCGAGTTGCCCGGCGTACGGGTGCAGGCCTGGCTCGGTGACGTACTGGCGGGTGAGGGCCCGGAAGGGCTGCGGCTGGAGCGAGAGGAGACACGGGCCGCAGTGGTCGGGTCCACCGAACAGGTCCTCGGCGCCGGCTTCGAGGGGGTCCACTTCGACCTGGAGCCGCTGCACTCGGACGACCAGGACTACCTCTCCCTCCTCGACGCCCTGCACACGGTCACCCGGGACCGCGGCGTCGCCCTCTCCGTCGCCGCCCACCAGATCGACCCGTTCCCGGCCGCGAACTCCGTCAGGGGTGCCCTCACCGGCCACCCCAAGTGGTGGACCCAGGAGTACTTCGGCCAGGTCGCCCGCCGGGTCGACCAGATCGCCCTCATGTCGTACGACACCGCGCTTCCGCTGGAGAGCCTGTACGGCGGCTACGTCGCCCAGCAGACCTCCCTCGCCCTCGAAGTCACCCCGGAGTCCACGGACCTGCTGATGGGCCTGCCGTTCTTCCACGACGACGACATGAGTCACCACGAGGACGCCGAGACGGCCGGGGCGGCCGTCCGCGGCGCCCGTCTCGGCCTCTCCCGCACGGACCGCGACCGGGAGCGTTTCGGCGTCGCGCTCTACATCGACTTCGCCGCCGAGGAGTCGGACTGGGCCGCGTACAGGGAGGGCTGGGTGTCCTGACCGGAGCGGCCGGGCGGTGACGCGGGCATTCCGTCACCCAGAAGTCATCCGTGCTTTCCCCGTAGGGAGGCCCTTGTTGGTTGTGGACGGGGTCTGAGGGCTCTACCGTCCACCTCCCCTACCACCCCGTGAGGGTCACACACTGATGCGAGCGTTACTCACCAGCAGGGTTGCCCGGCGTGTCCTGCGTCCCGTAGCCGACCTCATCGACCAGCGCATAGAGCGCCAGGTCCGTCGTATCGTCGGGACCCCCTCGGGGAAGATCCCGGCGAAGGTCCCGGCCGGCGCCGCCGACGAGGCGCTGCTCCAGGAACTGAAGAAGCTGCGGGCCCGCCAGCGTCCCCTGGAGCTGTTCTTCGACGGCACCGGGCGCGGCGCGTCCCGGCTGCCGTCCGCGCCCCATCTCAACCGCACGATCAGCGAGTTGGCGGAGGTGACCGGGGACAGGGAGGGCGCCGAGCGCAACACCGCCCAGGCGTTCCGGCTGCTCATCGCGATGGAGGCGCTCGGGGTCGGCCGGATCGCCGGCGGCACGATGAACATCGTCGGCAAGCTGTCCGCCGTGCCGCTGCTCGACCCGCCGAACGAGGAGATCCTGGAGATCGGCACCCTGTACGGGATGTTCGGCGCGGCCCTGATCCGCATGATGGAGCGCGCCGGCCGCGACCCGAGCCTGACGATCGTCGACCCGCTCGCGGGGCTCCAGCTTCAGCCCGGAACCACCATGGGCGGCGACGTCACGGGCACGCCCGTGCGCGAGGCCGCCGTGCGCACCAACCTGGCGCTGGCCGGTGCGGCCGGTGCCGCGGCCCGCATCCAGCAGGGCTTCTCCGAGGACCCCGAGATCCGCGCCCTGGTCTCCGACCGCGCCTACGGCGTGATCATCGTCGACGGCGACCACTCCGCCGCCGGTGTCGCGGCCGACCTGGAGTGGGCCGAGCAGATCGTCGCGCCCGGCGGCATCGTCGTCCTGGACGACTTCGGTCACCCCAAGTGGCCCGGTATCAAAGAGGCCTTCGAGAAGCACATGACCAGGGACACCAAGCTGAGGTTCCTCGGCCAGGTGGCCCACTCCGGTTACCTCCGGGCAGAGGCGTGAGACCCCTCAGGTGCGCCGCCTGATCTTGCTCCCGAGCCACACGAGAGGGTCGTACTTGCGGTCGACGGCCCGTTCCTTCAGGGGGATCAGCGCGTTGTCCGTGATCTTGATGCCCTCGGGGCACACCTCGGTGCAGCACTTGGTGATGTTGCAGTAACCAAGGCCGTGTTCGTCCTGGGCCGTGCGTTTGCGGTCCAGGCCGGACTCGGCGGCGGCGTCCAGCGGGTGCATGTCCAGTTCCGCGACCCGCATCAGGAACCGCGGTCCCGCGAACGCCGGTTTGTTCTCCTCGTGGTCCCGGACGACATGGCAGGTGTCCTGGCACAGGAAGCACTCGATGCACTTGCGGAACTCCTGCGGACGGTCCACGTCCTCCTGCTGCATCCGGTACTTGCCCGGCTCCAGGTCCGGCGGCACGAAGGACGGGATCTCGCGCGCCTTCGTGTAGTTGAAGCCGACGTCCGTGACCAGATCCCGGATGACGGGGAAGGCGCGCAGCGGTGTGACGGTGATCGTCTCCTCCCGGCTGAACACCGACATCCGCGTCATGCACAGCAGCCGCGGCCGTCCGTTGATCTCGGCCGAACACGAACCGCACTTGCCCGCCTTGCAGTTCCAGCGCACGGCCAGGTCGGAGGCCTGGGTCGCCTGGAGCCGGTGGATGATGTCGAGCACCACCTCACCGTCGTTGACCTCGACCTCGAAGTCCTTCAGGCCGCCGCCCTTCACGTCTCCGCGCCACACCTTGAAACGGGCCTCGTAGCTGCTCACTCGTAGAGCTCCTCTTCGGCGAGGTACTTGACCAGCTCCTCCTTGTCGAAGAGGGCGAGCAGGTCGGGGCGGATGGGTTCGGTGTCCTCGCGGGTCAGCTCGATCTGGCCGTGTACGGGGTCGGTGGCCGCCAATCCGCCGGTGGGATCGGTCAGTTGGCACAGGAGGTTGGCGCGGCGCCAGGCGCGCTCCATCGCCGGGTGGTCCTCGCGGGTGTGGCCGCCACGGGACTCCGTACGCTCCAGGGCGGCCCGTGCGACGCACTCGCTGACGAGGAGCATGTTGCGCAGGTCCAGGGCGAGGTGCCAGCCCGGGTTGAACTGACGGTGGCCCTCGACCCCGGCCCGGCGGGCCCGTACCCGCAGATCCGCGAGCTTCTCCAGGGCCGCCTCCATCTCCTCCTGCCGGCGGATGATGCCGACCAGGTCGTTCATCGCCTGCTGGAGTTCCTGGTGGAGGGTGTACGGGTTCTCGGGCGGCCGTCCGGCGGATGTCCGGGGGGCCGCCGCCGGGGCAGCGTCCTCCACGCCCGCCGGGGCAGGGTCCTCCACGCCCGCCGGGACCGCGTCCTCCACACCTGCCGGGACCGCGTCCTCCAGCCCGGTTTCGGGGCCCTCGGCCGAGAAGGGCCGCAGGGCCTCGGCCGCCGCCGTGTCGATCTGGATCTCGTCCAGCGGGGGCCGCTCACCGAGTTCGGCCGCGTACCGAGCCGCGTGCAGGCCCGCCCGGCGTCCGAACACCAGCAGGTCCGAGAGCGAGTTGCCGCCGAGCCGGTTGGAGCCGTGCATACCGCCGGCCACCTCACCGGCGGCGAACAGACCGGGTACGCCGCGTGCCGCCGCGGTGTCCGACTCGACCGCGATGCCGCCCATGACGTAGTGGCAGGTCGGGCCGACCTCCATCGCCTCGGCGGTGATGTCGACGTCCGCCAGCTCCTTGAACTGGTGGTACATGGACGGCAGTCGGCGCCGGATCGCCTCGGCGGGCAGCCGGGTGGAGACGTCCAGGAAGACGCCGCCGTGCGGGGTTCCGCGGCCCGCCTTCACCTCGGAGTTGATGGCGCGGGCCACCTCGTCACGGGGGAGCAGCTCGGGGGGACGCCGGTTGTGGTCCGGGTCCTCGTACCACCGGTCGCCCTCTTCCTCGGACTGCGCGTACTTCTCCTTGAAGACGTCCGGGATGTAGTCGAACATGAAGCGTTTCCCGTCGGAGTTCCTGAGCACACCGCCGTCGCCGCGCACCGACTCGGTGACGAGGATGCCCTTCACCGACGGCGGCCAGACCATGCCCGTCGGGTGGAACTGCACGAACTCCATGTTCAGCAGCGGCGCCCCGGCCAGCAGGGCCAGCGCGTGCCCGTCGCCCGTGTACTCCCACGAGTTCGACGTCACTTTGAAGGACTTGCCGATGCCGCCCGTGGCGATCACGACCGACGGCGCCTCCAGGACGAAGAAGCGGCCCGACTCGCGCTCGTAGCAGAAGGTCCCGGAGACGCGGGCACCGTCCTTCAGGATCCGGGTGACGGTGCACTCCTGGTACACCTTCAGGCGGCTCTCGTAGTCGCCCGTCTCCTTCATGTCCTCCTGCTGGAGGGACACGATCTTCTGCTGGAGGGTGCGGATCAGCTCCAGGCCCGTACGGTCGCCGACGTGCGCGAGCCGCGGGTACTCGTGCCCGCCGAAGTTGCGCTGCGAGATCCGGCCGTCCTTCGTCCGGTCGAAGAGGGCGCCCCAGGTCTCCAACTCCCATACGCGGTCCGGCGCTTCCCGCGCGTGCAGCTCGGCCATCCGCCACTGGTTGAGGAACTTCCCGCCCCTCATGGTGTCGCGGAAGTGGACCTCCCAGTTGTCACCGGAGTTGACGTTGCCCATGGCGGCGGCGATCCCGCCCTCGGCCATCACCGTGTGGGCCTTGCCGAACAGGGACTTGCAGATCACGGCGGTACGCGCGCCGCGCTCGCGTGCCTCGATGGCGGCGCGCAGTCCGGCGCCCCCGGCACCGACCACGACGACGTCCCACTCCTGCCGGTCGACCACGGACATCACAGGGCCCCACTCACTAGAAGAAGCGCGGATCGTCGAAGGCGCCGGAGGCGACGAGATACACATAGAAGTCGGCGAGCGCCACACTCACCAACGACGCCCAGGCGAGCAGCATGTGACGGTCGTTCAGCCTGCCCACCCACTGCCACATCCGGTAGCGCACGGGATGCCTGGAGAAGTGCTTCAGCTTGCCGCCCACGATGTGCCGGCAGGAGTGACAGGACAGCGTGTACGCCCAGATCAGCACGATGTTGAGCAGGAAGACCAGGGTGCCGAGACCCATGTGCCCCCACTCGTAGTGCTCGTCGCGGAAGGCGAGCACGGTGTCGTACGTGAGGATCCCGGCGACGAGGATGGCCGCGTAGAAGAAGTACCGGTGGACGTTCTGGAACACCAGCGGGAAGCGGGTCTCACCGGTGTACTTCTTGTGCGGCTCGGCGACCGCGCAGGCCGGCGGGCTCGCCCAGAAGCCGCGGTAGTAGGCCTTGCGGTAGTAGTAGCAGGTCAGCCGGAAGCCGAGCGGGAAGATCAGGATGATGACGGCGGGGGAGATGCCCCACCAGCTCCCGAACAGGTCCGCGTTGGGCCCGGAGCGCATCGGCTCGCAGCGGTCGGCCAGACAGGGCGAGTAGAACGGCGAGACGTACGGCGCCGCGTAGTAGTCCGTCTCGGCGAACGCCCGCCAGGTCGAGTAGACGATGAAGGCCAGCAGTCCGGCCGCGGTGACGGCGGGCGCCAGCCACCAGCGGTCCGTCCGCAGGTGCGGGGCGCTGATCGCGGCGCGTGTACCGGCGCGTACACCGCCGCTCTTGGGATGGGGTTCCGTACCAGTGGCCAACTCATGACTCCGGTCGGGATCGGGGGCGTGGCGGACTCAGGGGGCGCGGCGGTCGCGGGAGCCGAGGCCCTCGTCGTCCGAGTCCGTCCACAGGGAGGTGTCGTAGGGCGTGTCGGGGATGGAGACGAGGTCGGGCCGCCTTGGGGCGGACAGGCCCGGGGCGGCCTCCCTCAGCAGCGCGACGCTCTCGCGGAGGTGGTCGGCGTCGGTGCGCACGCGGCGCATCTCCAGCCCCTCACCGATCTGCTGCTCCAGGCGTCCCACCGACCTCGCGAGGTCGTCGAGGCAGCGCTGAACTGATGTCAGGTCGTCCTGCACGGACATGACTTGCCCTCTCTTTCACGGACCCGCGGGCCCGAGGCGGCAACGTTCATGCGCCTGCGAGTGTCGCGCGTCACATGAGCCCGTGTGAAGGCGTGTGCATGGATTGGTGGATCTCACTCGTCCGTACGCCCCCGCCGCACGCTGGGCGCGCGCCGGGGCCGGGGGCCGCGAACAGTCGTCGTTGCGCCGCACGGGTGGGCTTTCCGCCCGGCGCCGCCGTGTCGCAGCCTCGGCCCCGCCCCCCTCCCCTTCAGTGGGTGCATAGATCTGATCAGCTCCATATACGGCCAAACGTGATCAGAGCCGAGCGTCCCCCGGAGGTTGCAGTGATGTCCCACGACGGCGTCGGTCTGCGCGCGGTGATGCGCTCGGTCGCGTTTCTCACCGCGGGCGCGCTCGCGGTGCCCCTGCTCACCGCGTGCAGCACGCAGGACCAGGCCGGCAAGCCGGTCGCCGGGCAGGACATCGCGCCCGCGACCCGCGACCGGATCGCCGACGGCGGCACCCTGCGCTGGGCCGTGGACGCCGTACCGGAGACGCTCAACACCTTCCAGGCGGACGCCGACACCACGACGTCCAGGGTCGCCGGCGCCGTACTGCCCTCGATGTACCGGCTCGACGCGAACGGCCGGCCGCGGGTCGACACGGCCTACCTGGAGTCCGCGAAGGTCGCCGAGCGCGAGCCCAAGCAGGTCGTGCTCTACAAGCTCAACCAGCAGGCGGTGTGGAGCGACGGCCGGGAGATCGGCGCCGCCGACTTCGCCGCCCAGTGGCGTGCCCTGTCCGGGAAGGACTCCGCGTACTGGACGGCCCGCAACGCCGGCTACGACCGCATCGAGAAGATCGAGCGCGGCGCCGGCGACCTGGAGGTCAAGGTCACCTTCAGCCGCCCGTACGCCGACTGGAAGTCGCTGTTCTCGCCGCTGTACCCGAAGGACGTCATGGGCACCCCGGACACCTTCAACGACGGCGCGCGCCGCAAGCTGAAGGTCACCGCCGGACCCTTCGCGCTCAAGAAGGTCGACCGCGAGGACGGCAAGGTCACCCTCGCCCGCAACCCGCGCTGGTGGGGCCGCCCCACCAAGCTCTCCGAGATCGTGCTGCGCGCCGTACCCCGGGACGAGCGGGCCGCCGCGCTCGCCGAAGGCAAGCTCGACCTGGCCGAGATCGACCCCGCCGACGCCCGGCGGATCACCCGTGTCACCGGCGCCAAGGGCAGTGCGCCCCACCAGGGCCCCGGCGCCGAGCTCACCCCCGCGAAGGCGTTGCGTTCCTGGGCCCTCGCGCACGGCTCCGACGAGGAGGCCGCGGGCGAGGAGATCAGCGCCCGCGAGAAGCGGCGCGCGGCGATGGCGGAGTACGCGGGCCGGCAGTCCGCGCTGCGCGGTTTCGTGGTCCGCAAGTCCCTCGAACCCGCCTACACCCAGCTCGCGATGAACGGCTCCGAGGGCCCCCTCGCCGACGAGCGCGTCCGCCGCGCCGTGGCCCGCGCCCTCGACCGCGAGGAACTCGCCAAGGTGGTCCTCGAACCCCTCGGGCTGCCCGCCGTGCCCGTCGGCAGCCATCTCGCGCTCGCCGGCCAGGGGGCGTACGCCGACAACAGCGGCGCCCTCGGCGGGCAGGACACCGCCGAGGCGCGGGCACTGCTCGCGGACGCCGGGTGGGTGCCGGGCGGCCCGGTCAAGGAGCGGAAGAAGGCGGAGGAGGCGGCCGGGTCCGAGGGCGAGGGCGCTGTCTCGCGGGAGGGCTCCGGCGAGAGCTCCGGCGAGAGCTCCGGGGAAGGCTCGGGCGAGGGCTCGGGAGAAGGCTCGGGCGAGGGTTCGGGAGAAGGCTCGGGCGAGGGTTCGGGAGAAGGCTCCGAAGGGGGCTCGGACGACGGGACGTACATCGTCGGCGAGGACGACAAGCCCGCCGAGGCCGACCGGGAGAAGAAGAAGGACCCCAAGGACCACTCCGGGAAGCAGTACGGGCGCAACGAGGCCCAGGGCGCCAAGCACGGCGGAGCGCCCGGCGCGTACGCGCCCAAGGGCACGGCCGCCCCGGCGGGCACCGCGGCCGCCCTCGCCAAGGACGGCAAGCCCCTGACGCTCCGCTTCGTGGTGCCCACCGGCGCCGGCTCGGAGTCGCTGCGCGCCGTCGCCGACCGCGTCTCGCGGATGCTGGAGCGCGTCGGCATCCGTACGGAGATCAACAGGGTCCCGGACGACAGCTACTTCAAGGACCACATCGCGTCCGGCGACTACGACCTGGCGCTGTACTCCTGGCCCGCCTCCGCCTTCCCGGCCACCGACGCGCGGCCCATCTACTCCAAGCCCGTACCGGCGGCCGACGGCTCCCTCACCGTCGAGCAGAACTACACCCGCGTCGGCACCGACCAGGTCGACCAGCTCTTCGACCAGGCCATCGCCACCCTCGACGAGGAGGAGGCGCGCTCCCTGGTCCGCAAGGCCGACGCCCGTATCTGGGCCGCCGCCGGATCGATTCCCCTCTACCAGCGCCCCCAGCTGACGGCCGCCCGCACCAACCTCGCCAACACCGGCGCCTTCGGCTTCCAGACGCCGGTCTACGAGGACATGGGCTTCCTGAAGAAGGGGGCGCAGGGCGCGCCGCGGGCGGAGAAGAAGAAGGACAAGTAGCGCGCACCTCCGGAGCCGGGCGTTCCGGACGAAGTCGGGGAGTACTTCGCGTGGCACCCGGGGGACGCCGAGGGGTCGTCCCGCGCCGCGGTGTCCGGCGGCCCGGTCGGGGCCGGATCCACCCGCCCTCGTCCGGGCCGCGGCCGTGCCGAGCCGGACGGGGCCATGCGCCGGACCGTGACGAGACCGGTCGTACGTCCATGACCTGCGGTGATTCCAGCGATCGCGGAGAGCGTGTCACGTCGGACGCCGCCGCGGCCGCGGTCGCCCGGCGGATCGGCCCGGCCGCCACGCCCGCCGCGGGAACCGCCCGTGCGGGAGCCCGCGAGTACGGCCCAGGAGCCCGGCGCACAGGCCCGCGGAGGCCGCCGGTGTCCGGGCCCCGTACCATGGGGTAAGGCCGTGGCGTGTTCAGCCCGGCAGGCCCCGCGCTGCGGAGGCCGTCCACTCACTCCGGGAGAAGCGCCTCAATATGGCCACGCGCCACGACATCCGCAACGTTGCCATCGTCGCCCACGTCGACCACGGCAAGACCACTCTGGTCGACGCCATGCTCAAGCAGGCCGGTGCCTTCGCCGCGCACGCCGCCGAGTCGCTCGACGACCGCATGATGGACTCGAATGACCTGGAGCGTGAGAAGGGCATCACGATCCTGGCCAAGAACACGGCCGTGAAGTACCACCCGAAGGATGGCGGCGACGTCATCACCATCAACATCATCGACACCCCCGGTCACGCCGACTTCGGTGGCGAGGTCGAGCGCGGCCTGTCGATGGTGGACGCGGTCGTGCTGCTGGTCGACGCCTCCGAGGGCCCGCTGCCCCAGACGCGGTTCGTGCTGCGCAAGGCGCTGCACGCCCGGCTGCCCGTCATCCTGTGCATCAACAAGACGGACCGGCCCGACTCGCGCATCGACGAGGTCGTGAACGAGGCGTACGACCTCTTCCTCGACCTCGACGCCGACGAGGACCAGATCGAGTTCCCGATCGTCTACGCGTGTGCGCGTGACGGCGTGGCCTCGCTGACGAAGCCGGAGAACGGCACCGTCCCGGCCGACAGCGACAGCCTGGAGCCCTTCTTCTCCACGATCCTCTCGCACGTCCCGGCCCCGGAGTACGACGAGGCGGCCCCCCTCCAGGCGCACGTCACCAACCTGGACGCCGACAACTTCCTCGGCCGTATCGCGCTGCTCCGCGTCGAGCAGGGCGAGCTGCGCAAGGGCCAGACCGTCACGTGGATCAAGCGCGACGGCACGATGTCCAACGTGCGCATCACCGAGCTGCTGATGACCGAGGCGCTCACCCGCAAGCCCGCCGAGAAGGCCGGCCCCGGTGACATCTGTGCCGTCGCCGGCATCCCGGACATCATGATCGGCGAGACGCTGGCCGACCCCGAGAACCCGATCGCGCTGCCGCTGATCACGGTCGACGAGCCGGCGATCTCGATGACCATCGGTACCAACACCTCGCCGATGGTCGGCCGCGGCGCCACCGGCAAGGGCGCGGACGCCAAGGCCGCGGTCAAGGACCGCAAGGTCACCGCCCGCCAGGTCAAGGACCGCCTCGACCGCGAGCTGATCGGTAACGTCTCGCTGCGCGTGCTGGACACCGAGCGTCCGGACGCCTGGGAGGTCCAGGGCCGTGGTGAGCTCGCGCTCGCCATCCTGGTCGAGCAGATGCGCCGTGAGGGCTTCGAGCTGACCATCGGCAAGCCCCAGGTCGTCACGCAGATGATCGACGGCAAGGTCCACGAGCCGGTCGAGCGCATGACCATCGACGTCCCCGAGGAGCACATGGGCGCGGTCACGCAGCTCATGGGCGTCCGCAAGGGCCGCATGGACAACATGTCGAACCACGGCTCCGGCTGGGTCCGTCTGGAGTTCGTCGTGCCGTCCCGCGGCCTCATCGGGTTCCGGACCGAGTTCCTCACGGGCACGCGTGGCACCGGCATCGCGCACTCGATCCACGAGGGTCACGAGCCCTGGTTCGGCGTGCTGACGACCCGTAACAACGGCTCCCTGGTCGCCGACCGCGCCGGCGCCGTCACGGCGTTCGCGATGACGAATCTCCAGGAGCGCGGCGTGCTGTTCACCGACCCCGGCACCGAGGTGTACGAGGGCATGATCGTCGGCGAGAACTCGCGCTCCGACGACATGGACGTGAACATCACCAAGGAGAAGAAGCTCACCAACATGCGGTCGGCCGCGGCCGATTCCTTCGAGGCGATCGTCCCGCCGCGCAAGCTCTCGCTGGAGCAGTCGCTGGAGTTCTGCCGCGACGACGAGTGCGTCGAGGTGACCCCGGAGGCCGTTCGCATCCGCAAGGTCAAGCTGGACGGCCGTGAGCGCGCCCGCGCCGCGAGCCGCGCCAAGAACGGCTGATCCGGTCGCTCCGGGCGGCTCCGGCTGACCCTGATCGGGGTCGCCGACAAGGCCGCGAGCATCGGCAACCGAGCCCGGGTCCCCCCATGATGGGGGGACCCGGGCTTTCTGCTGCGCAAGAACTAGCCGCGCCACAAACCCCTCGCAACTGGTTTTCCCGTCGCGCCGTGTCCGAAATGCGGTTCCTCCCGCCCGATACGCATGTAACAAGTCCGTTTCGCGGGCTTCTCTCTCAGATCATTTTGTCCAGATTTTGGAAGATGTACGCATCAGCTGTGATGGAACCGAGACCTAAAGGCAGTGGTCGGTATCTGGCTCATGTCAGATAGTTAGCCGCGTAACGCTCGGGTCAATGGGTCATGCGCTGCGGGGGCAGCGTTCGACTCACGAGCACAGTGGGGTGTCTGACCCTCCGTCAGGGGTGTCGGAGGTCAGACGGAGAACCCCTTGTCCGTGCACCGGTTGAGTCATGAGGAGGCACAAGATGCCAACTACGCGTGTTCACCTGCGAGTTGTCGCCCGCCGCGCCCTGGCGCTCAGCGACCTCTAGGCATACGTCTCTCCTGATTCACATGGTCCGAACCCTGGACGCCCACAACCCTGTGGCGGCCATGGGCTCGGCGTACCCATGAAATGGACGAACCATGACCAGTCCGATCGAGATCAAGGGCGCGGAAGCCTCCACCGAGGTCGACGAGAAGGCCGAGCCGAAACGTTCCGAGAAACCGGAGAAGTTGGCGGGGCGTTCACCCGGCCAGCTCATGTGGCGCCGCTTCAAGCGCGACCGCACCGGTGTGCTCTCCGCGTACATCGTGTTCTTCTACTTCCTGATCGCCGCTCTCGCTCCGCTGATCTCGAAGCTGTACGGCAAGAACCCGTACACGCTCTACGGGCAGGAAGACCCGACGCTCCTCAACGACTTCAACATGCCGGCGGGGCCCAACGGCGGCATCACCTCGGAGTACTGGTTCGGCATCGAACCCACCCTGGGGCGCGATGTGTTCATGCAACTCCTGTACGGCATGCGCACCTCGCTCTACACGGCGCTCGCCGCGACCGTCGCCATGGTGGTCATGGGCATCCTGATCGGCCTGGTCGGCGGGTACTTCGGCGGCAGGGTGGACTACTGGCTCGGCCGGTTCACGGACTTCCTGCTGGCCTTCCCCAGCCAGCTGTTCATGATCGCGTCGATGCCCGTCATCACCGTGATGTTCGTCGCCCCCGACGAGGAGACCCCCACCTACATCCGCACGCTCGCCATCGTCGGCGTGCTCTGGTTCCTGGGCTGGATGGGACTCTCCCGGCTGATCCGGGCGGTCACCCTCTCGCTGCGTGAGCGGGAGTTCGTGGAGGCCGCGAAGGTCGCCGGCGCCTCGCCGTGGCGCATCATCCGCAAGGAACTGCTGCCCAACCTCGTGACCCCGATCCTGGTGCAGGGCACGTACATGCTGCCCAGCACCATCCTCTCGGTCGCGTTCCTCTCTTTCGTCGGCGTGGGTTACACCGAGCCGACCCCTGACTGGGGACGGATGTTCGCCATCGGGTCGGACATCTACGAGCAGGACCCCGTCTACATGTTCTTCCCGGGTGTCGCCATGGTCGTCTTCGTCGTGGCGTTCAACCTCCTCGGGGACTCCGTCCGGGATGCGTTCGATCCCAAGACGGGCCGCTGATTCCAGCGAGGGCCGCTGCCACCCGGGAGCCGGCGACAACCGGCCGTGCACTGCAAGGCAGCACCAGTGATCACTACTCACAGGCAGGTGGACTCAACTCCATGAGCATCCTCAGTTCCCTCAGAGGGCGGACCGCAGTCGCCGCGGTCGCGGTCGGCGCCCTGGCGCTGGCCGGCTGCAGCAGCAGTGACAGCGGCAGCAACAAGGACACCAGCAAGCAGAAGAAGGACGCCGCCGCGCAGTCCCAGGCGGTCAAGTTCGGTACGGCCGCGGACTCCACGGGTCCCGCCGAGGAGGTCACCGGAGCCAAGCCCGGCGGCACCGTGCAGGTCTATCAGGAGACCGACTTCTCGCACCTGGACCCCGCGCAGATCTACGTCAGCGACGGCGGCCTGCTCTCCAAGCTGATCTACCGCGGTCTGACCACGTACATAGAGGACGGCAAGGGCGGCCTGACCGTCGTCGGCGACCTCGCCACCGACCCCGGCAAGATCTCCGAGGGCGGCAAGACCTGGACGTACACGCTGAAGGACGGCATCAAGGACGAGACCGGTCATGTGATCGACTCGGCCGACGTCCGGCACACCTTCGAGCGGCTCTACGACCCGTTCATCACGGACGGCCCGTCGTACATCCAGCAGTGGCTGTCCGGCTCCGGCACCGCCTACCGTGACGCGTACGAGGGTCCGTTCAAGGGCAAGCACCTGCCGGACACCGTGCTGGAGACGCCCGACGCGAAGACCATCGTCTTCAAGTTCAAGACCCCGCAGCCCGACCTGGCGCAGGCGCTGGCCATGGCCGGTTACTCCATCGTTCCGGAAGAGACGGACACGAAGGAGAAGTACGACACCGACCCGGTCGCCGTCGGCCCGTACAAGATCTCGGAGTTCAAGCCCGGCAAGAGCGTCAAGCTGGTCAAGAACACCAACTGGGACGCGAAGACGGACCCGATGCGCCACCAGTACGTCGACGGTTTCGACCTTGAGGTCAACCACGACGACGAGGACCAGACCAAGACGATCCTCGCCGACCGCGGCGACGCCAAGAACTCGATCATGATGACCGGCCAGGTCGCCACCACGCAGGTGCAGAAGGTCGTGTCCGACGCCGCCGCGATGAAGCGCACGGTCCAGGGCTACGCGCCCTACGTCTGGCAGCTGAACTTCAACCTCGACCGCATGAAGGACAAGAAGCTCCGCGACGCGATCACCCTCGCCCTGCCGGCCACCTCGATCTTCCGGGCCGACGGCGGTAACTACGGCGGTGAGGTCGCCAACAGCCTGATGTCGCCGACCACTCCGGGCTACGACAAGTCGTACGACCCCTTCAACCGGGCCAAGAAGCCCAACGGTGACATAGCGGCGGCCAAGAAGCTGGTCGAGGAAGCCGGCGCCGAGGGCAAGAAGGTCGTCTACGCCTACTCCAACACCCCGGTCCGCCAGCAGCAGGCCATCCTCATCGAGGACGCCCTCACCAAGATCGGTCTGGACGTCCAGAAGAAGGAGATCGACTCCGCCACCTGGTACGAGCAGGTCGGCAAGGTCGACAACGGACTCGACCTCTACATGACCGGCTGGGGCCAGGACTGGCCGTCCGCCAACACGGTGTTCCCGCCGCTGTACGACGGCACGCAGATCCAGGACGGTTCGTCGAACTACGCGCACATCAACGACGACCACGTGAACTCCGAGATCGCCCGCATCCAGAAGATCACGGACTCCGCGGAGGCCTCCAAGGCCTGGAACACCCTCAACCAGTACATCAGCGAGAAGGTCAACCCGGCCGCGCCGATCTACTACACCAAGGTGTTCCAGATCGCCGGCTCCAACGTCGGTGGCCTGCGCTACTCGACGGTGACCAGCTACATCGACCCGACCCGGGTCTTCCTCAAGAGCTGACCACGGTCCCGGGGGCGCGCTCAGCCGAGCGCGCCCCCGGGTGCTCCTGTCCCTGGCCGCAGCCGTCCCGAGAGCAGCGTTCCGCCATGCTTCGATTCATCCTTCGCCGGACGTTCGGCGCGATGCTCATCCTTCTGCTGATCAGCGTCGTCACGTTCCTCATGTACTACGCCATCCCCCAGGACCCGGCGACGCTCTCGTGCGGCAAGAACTGCACTCCGGACGCGCTCGCGATCATCCACAAGAACCTGGGCATGGACGACCCACTGCCCGTGCAGTACTGGAAGTTCCTCTCCGGCGTCTTCGTCGGACGCGACTTCGCCGTCGGCCACTGCCCGGCCCCCTGCTTCGGCGTCTCCTTCCGTGACCAGCAGATGGTCTGGGACACGATCATGGACCGCTTCCCGCTGACGCTCTCGCTCACGATCGGCGGCCTGGTCGTCTTCCTCATCGTCGGTCTCGGCACCGGCATGATCGCCGCGCGCTACCGGGGAACCTGGCTGGACAAGGGCGCCAGCAGCATCTCGCTGGTGCTCAGCTCCTTCCAGATCTACTTCCTCGGCCCGATCGTCCTCGGCATCTTCGTCTACAGCACGGGCTGGCTGGACAAGCCCAAGTACGTGCCGCTGACCGACGATCCGTGGGGCTGGTTCATGGGCCTGCTGATCCCCTGGCTCGTCATGTCCGTGATCTTCACCGCCAACTACACGCGTATGGCACGCTCGACGATGATCGAGCAGCTCCAGGAGGAGCACGTGCGCGCCGCCCGCGCGAAGGGCATGTCCGGCCGATACGTCTTCTTCCGGTACGCCTGGCGCGGCTCGCTCATCCCCATCCTCACCATCCTCGGAATGGACCTCTCCGCGCTGCTCGGCGGCGCCATCGTCACCGAGTTCACCTTCGGTCTCGCGGGTCTGGGCCGGCTCGCGGTGGATTCGGTGGTCGGCAAGGACCTGCCGAAGCTGATGGGCGTGATGCTCGTGAGCGCCGCGTTCATCCTTGTACTGAACGTCATCGTCGACGCCCTGTACGCGGTGGTCGATCCACGCGTACGACTGGCGTAGGCCCTCATCCGCAGTGCCGCGGTAGCTGTGCCGCAGACCCGCTCGTCGTCCTGCTCGTAGTACCGGGAGAAACCGCAGTGACCACTCTCACCAAGCCGGAGGACGCGCCGGCTCCCACCGGATCCGACGCGTTTCTGTCGGTCCGCGACCTGCATGTCCGGTTCTCCACGGAGGACGGCGACGTCAAGGCGGTCGACGGTCTCTCCTTCGATCTGGAGCGCGGTACGACCCTCGGAATCGTCGGCGAGTCCGGGTCCGGGAAGTCCGTCACCAACCTGACCGTCCTGGGCCTGCACAGCAAGCTGAACACCACCGTCGAGGGCGAGATCGTCCTCGACGGCAAGGAGTTGACCACCGCCACGGAGAGCGAGCTGGAGCAGCTCCGCGGCAACAAGATGGCGATGATCTTCCAGGACGCGCTGACCGCACTGTCGCCGTACCACACGGTCGGGCGGCAGATCGGCGAGCCGTTCCGCAAGCACACCGGAGCTTCCAAGAGGGAGGCGAGGGAACGGGCGATCGAGATGCTGACCAAGGTCGGCATCCCGCACGCCAGGGAGCGGGTGGACGACTATCCGCACCAGTTCTCCGGCGGTATGCGCCAGCGCGTGATGATCGCGATGTCGCTGGTCTGCAACCCCGATCTGCTGATCGCCGACGAGCCGACGACGGCCCTCGACGTGACCGTCCAGGCGCAGATCCTCGACCTGCTCAAGGACCTCCAGCAGGAGTTCGGGTCCGCCATCATCATGATCACCCACGACCTCGGGGTGGTCGCGAACATGGCGGACGACCTGCTCGTGATGTACGCGGGCCGGGCGGTGGAGCGCGGCACGGTCCGCCAGGTGCTCAAGGAGTCGCAACACCCCTACACCTGGGGCCTGTTGGGATCCATGCCGCGCCTCACGGCCGACGTCGACGAACCGCTGATGCCCATTCCGGGCGCGCCGCCGTCGCTGCTGAACCCGCCGTCGGGCTGCCCCTTCCACCCGCGGTGCACCTTCACCGCCGAGGTCGAGGGCTCCGACCGCTGCGTGGACGTGCGACCCGAACTGCCGGTGGGGCGCGGCTCGGCCTGCCATCTGACGTTGGACCAAAAGAGCCACATCTTCACCGACACGATTCGGCCCAGGCTGGGCTGAGGGGACTGACTGTGAGCGACGAGAAAACCGCGGTCGTGACCGACGCGATCCCCGGGCAGCGGGACGAGAAGCCTGAGCCGCTGCTGAGTGTCAAGGGCCTGAAGAAGCACTTCCCGGTCAAGGGAGGCTTCCCGATCAAGCGAACGGTCGGCGCCGTCCAGGCCGTGGACGGCGTCTCCTTCGACGTGTTCCCCGGCGAAAGCCTGGGCCTGGTCGGCGAGTCGGGCTGCGGCAAGTCCACGACTGGACGGCTGCTGACCAAACTCCTGGAGCCGACGGGAGGCACGATCTCCTACCGCGGGAAGGACATCAGCAACTCCTCCCGGCGCCAGCTGCGTCCGATCCGTTCCGAGATCCAGATGATCTTCCAGGATCCGTACGCCTCCCTGAACCCCCGTCAGACGGTGGGCACGATCATCTCCGCCCCGATGGAGATCAACGGCGTCAATCCGCCGGGCGGCCGTGAGGCCCGGGTGCGGGAACTGCTGGAGACCGTCGGCCTCAACCCCGAGCACTACAACCGCTTCCCGCACGAGTTCTCCGGCGGCCAGCGGCAACGCATCGGCGTGGCGAGGGCGTTGGCCCTGTCGCCCAAGCTGATCGTGGCGGACGAGCCGGTGTCCGCGCTGGACGTGTCGATCCAGGCGCAGGTGGTGAACCTCCTCCAGGAGGTCCAGCGGGAGATGGGCATCGCGTTCGTCTTCATCGCCCACGACCTGGCGATCGTGCGGCACTTCTCGCACCGGGTGGCGGTCATGTACCTCGGCAAGATCGTCGAGATCGCCGACCGCACGTCCCTCTACACCGGGCCGCGTCACCCCTACACGCACGCGCTGATGTCGGCCGTCCCCGACGCCGACATCGACGCCGAGAAGAAGGAACGCATCCGCCTGGAGGGCGACGTACCCTCGCCCATCTCGCCGCCCTCGGGCTGCCGCTTCCGCACCCGCTGCTGGAAGGCGCAGGACAAGTGCGCGCAGGAGGAGCCGCCGCTGGTCCGGATCTCGGGGAACGCCGAGGGCCACCTGACGGCGTGCCACTTCCCGGAGGACCCGACGATCGAGGCCCGCGCGGAGGACATCATCATGGATCCGGCGCTGGCGGCGCTGGAGGACGAGATCGCGAAGAGCTGAGGTTCAGAGCGTCGTCACGGGGCGGGCCGCGCTACTGATCCCCGGGTCCGGGCCGCGGCGAAGATTCCCGGGGCCGGGCCACGGTGATGATCTCCGGGGCGGTGGGGGTGAACGGCCCCCGCCGCCAGTCCCCGAACCGCTCGTGGACGGCGAATTCCGCTTCGGTGAGGAACCCGTCGAGCTCCGCCGGGCCGAGGAACCGCAGCGTGCTGCGGCTCATCCGCGGCCGGTCCCACCGCGGGTGCTCGAACGTCTCGGTGAACGTGACCCGGTCCCCGGCGACCGGGGTCTCGACGTCGTGCCGGACGCGTACGACCTCGCCGTGGGCGTCCGTCGCCTCGCGCGTCCGCTCCGGAGTCCAGCTCTCCCAGGCGCGGGCCGCCGGGTTGCGGGTCTCGAAGACGAACCGGCCGTCCTCGCCGAGGGCACGGCGGGCCGCGGCCAGGGCCAGGCGCAACTCACCGTCCGTCAGCAGGACTTGGAAAGCGTGGCCGGTCATCACGACGAGGTCGAACTCCCGCTCCCACCGTGTCGTGGTGAGATCCCCGAGCACCCACTCGACATCCGCCCGCCGCCGCGCCTGGACCAGCATCGCCGCGGCGGGGTCGAGCCCGCAGAGCCGCCCCTCGTGCCCGGCCTCGCGGGCCCGCCCGAGCAACATCCCCGTCCCGCAGCCGACGTCGAGGACGGACCGGGCGGACAGTACGAGATCCAGGTAGAAGTCCTCGGCGGGACCCCATGGATTGAGGGTGTCGTACAGGGCGGCCAGTGAGAGGTCACTGAACGAACGGTCAGCCATCGAAGCAGTCTGTCAGCCCGTGGGCCCGCTCGGACCACTGACCGGGACACTGGCGGCGACCTGCCGGACCGCGGGCCGACCGCGGTGAGGGGAGGGGGAGTTGGAGCGGCACGCGGTGGCCGCCGTCCTCTTCGACGTGGACGGTGTGCTGATCGACACCGCCGACGCGCACGGACGCGTCTGGCGTGCCTGGGCGAGAGGGCACGGACTCGACCCGGAGGCGGTCTGGCGGGCCACGCAGGGCCGGCGTCGCACGGACATCCTCCGGCTGCTGGTCCCCGGACGGGATCCCGCCGGGGAACACCTGGCCCTGGACCGGCTGATGGCGGCCGAGGAGCCCGGCTTCCGCGCCTTCGACGGGGCCCGCACGCTCCTGCGGTCCCTGCCGCCGCACCGGTGGGCGGTCGTCACCTCCGGCCGCGCGCGTCCCACCGAGGCCCGCCTCGCCCGGACCGGGCTGCCCGTTCCCGGCGTACGGGTGTGCGCCGAGGACGTCCGCGAGGGCAAGCCGTCACCGGAGGGGTATCTCACCGCCGCCGCACGCCTGGGCGTCGACCCGGCCCGCTGTGTGGTCGTGGAGGACTCACCCGTGGGTGTCGAGGCGGGCCTCGCCGCGGGGTGCACGGTGTACGCGGTGGCCACCACCCACCGGCCGGCCGAACTCGCCCGCGCCGACGCCTGGTTCCCCTCGCTGCGGGAGGCGGGCCGTGCGCTGACCGCCGTACCGCCGGGGGAGGGGAGCGGGCCGGACGCGGACGGTTAATCGCTCGACATCGAACCGGCCTGCCGGGATGCTTCACCCCGATGACGACGACGCGAACAGACACGCCTCCCGCCTGGGACGAGCGCACGCAGCTGGCCACCTTCCTCGACTACGCCCGCGCCACGGCCCGCGCCAAGTGCGAGGACGTCTCCCCGGAGAACGCGCGCAAGTCCCTGCTGCCAGGCTCCCCGCTGATGACCCTGAGCGGACTGATCAGCCACCTGCACTGGGTGGAGTACTACTGGTTCCAGGTGGTGTTCCTCGGCGAGGAGGACGAAGGCCCCTGGACGGACGAGGACCCCGACCGCGAGATGCGCATCGCCGTCGACGTCCCGCTGCCGGACCTGCTGGCCGACTACGAGCAACAGTGCGCCCGCTACCGGCGGCTGGTGGCCGAGCACGACCTCGACAGCACCGCCGAGCGCCCCGTCCGCGACGGCCGCCACGTGAACCTCCGCTGGATCATCCTCCACCTGATCGAGGAGACGGCCCGGCACAACGGCCACCTCGACATCTTGCGCGAACTGGCCGACGGCCGGACCGGCGACTAGACCCATGGGAGCGGCAGAACCCTTGAACCCGACCATCCGCACCCTCACCTTCGACTGCACGGGCGACCCGTACGATCTCGGCCTCTTCTGGAGCGAGCTGCTCGGCCGCCCGCTGGCCGACGACGACAAGCCCGGTGACCCGGAGGCGATCATCCGGGACCCGTCCGGCGGCCCGGCGATGCTCTTCGTCCGCGTCCCGGAGGGCAAGACGGCCAAGAACCGCCTCCACCTCGACCTCCAGCCGCAGGGCCGCACCCGCGCCGCCGAGGTGACCCGGGCCCTGGAACTCGGCGCCCACCACATCGCGGACCACACCCGCCCGGACGGCGGCGGCTGGATCACCCTCGCGGACCCCGAGGGGAATGAATTCTGCGTGGAGCGGGGGGAGTTGGGCTGAGCCCCGCGAGCGGGGCCCCGGCACCCCTCGTACGAGAAGAAGGCCCGCACTCCGGAGAGTGCGGGCCTTCGTTCCCCGGGAACCGGACGTTCGTCCGCTCGGGTCAATGGGCCGGCGAAGGTCGGTTCCGTGGGTCGCGGGCTGACGGAATGGGGTGTGTCAGGCCGTGACCTCGGGGTTGTTGGCGAGGCGGGGAGCCGGGACGGTCTCCCTCACCTCGGGGTAGTGGCAGGCGGTCAGATGGCCGTTGCTGCTGCCGCTGATCTGGACCAGCGGCGGAGCCTCCGACGCGCACTTGTCCGTCGCCTTCCAGCAGCGGGTGCGGAAGCGGCAGCCGGAGGGCGGGTTGAGCGGCGAGGGCACGTCACCGGTGAGGAGGATGCGTTCGCGGGACGGGACATCGTCCGCCGTGGCCTCGGGAACGGCGGACAGGAGCGCGCGCGTGTACGGGTGGCGCGGGTTGTCGTACAGGTCCTCGCGGTCGGCGATCTCGACGATCTTGCCGAGGTACATGACGGCGACGCGCTGCGAGAAATGGCGGACGACGGCCAGGTCATGGGCGATGAAGAGGAACGCGATACCCAGGTCCTTCTGGAGATCCTGAAGGAGGTTCACGACCTGTGCCTGGATCGAGACGTCCAGCGCGGACACCGGCTCGTCCGCCACGATCAGCTTGGGCGAGAGGGCCAACGCCCGTGCCACGCCGATGCGTTGCCGCTGGCCGCCGGAGAACTCGTGCGGGAAGCGGTTGTAGTGCTCGGGGTTGAGGCCGACGGTTTCGAGGAGTTCCCGTACGCGGTTTTCGCGGCCGCCCGCCGGGTTGACGTCGTTGATCTCCATCGGACCCGAGATGATCTTTCCGACGGTCTGTCGTGGGTTCAGGGAGGCGTACGGGTCCTGGAAGATCATCTGGATCTCGGAGCGGACCGGGGCGAGCTGCCTGCGGTTCGCGTGCGTGATGTCCTGGCCGCGGTAGCGAATCGAGCCCGCCGTCGGTTCCAAGAGCCGCGTGATCAGCCGGCCCGTCGTCGACTTGCCGCAACCGGACTCGCCGACCAGGCCCAGGCTCTCACCCTCGGCGATCTGGAAGTCGAGGCCGTCCACGGCCTGGACCGCGCCGATCCTCCGCTTGATGGGGAAGCCTCCCATCACCGGGAAGTGCTTGGTCAGGCCGGTGACGTCCAGGAGGGGGTTCGTGTTGCTCATGGTCGTGAAGTCCCGTCTCTTGTACGTCAGTGCGACCGGGTCGCGGCGTAGTCGGTGAAGAAGTCGCGGCGCTGGTCCGCCGTGAGGTGGCAGGCGGCACCTCGCCCGTCCGTGATTACCAGCGGAGGCTGCACGGTGGAGCAGAGACCGCCACCGACCTTCTCCGGGAAGGTGCACCGGGGGTGGAAGCGGCAGCCGGTGGGCGGGTTCAGGAGGGAGGGCGGCGAGCCGGGGATCGGCGACAGCGGAACGTCGACCGGTCCGTCCAGGCTCGGCATCGAACCCAGCAGACCCCAGGTGTAAGGGTGCTGCGGCTGGCGCAGCACCTCCTTCTTGGTGCCGCGCTCCACGCACCGGCCGCCGTACATCACCAGCACGTCGTCCGCGATGTCGGCGATGACACCGAGGTCGTGCGTGATGAAGATGATCGCCGTGCCGAACTCCTGCTGGAGGTCCTTGAGCAGGTCCATGATCTGCGCCTGGACCGTGACGTCCAGCGCCGTGGTCGGCTCGTCCGCGATCAGCAGCTCCGGGTCGCAGACCAGCGCCATCGCGATCATCGCGCGCTGGCGCATACCGCCGGAGAACTGGTGCGGGTAGTCGTCGACCCGCATGTCCGGCTGCGGGATCCCGACCCGCCTCAGCATCTCGATCGCACGGGCCCTGGCCTCCTTCTTGGAGGCGCCGGTGTGCTTGCGGTACGTCTCGCCGATCTGCTTGCCGATCGTGTGGTACGGCGAGAGCGAGGCCAGTGCGTCCTGGAAGATCATGGACATCTTGTTGCCGCGCAGCCGCTCCATCTCCCGCTCGGAGGCGGTCAGCAACTCCTTGCCGTCGAGCAGGATCTCGCCCTCGATGGCGGTGCGGTCGCGGTCGTGCAGGCCCAGGATCGTCAGGTTGGTGACGGACTTGCCCGAGCCGGACTCGCCCACGATGCCGAGCGTCTTGCCCTTGACCAGGTCGAAGGAGAGACCGTCGACGGCCTTGACCATGCCGTCTTCGGTGGAGAAGTGGACCTTCAGATCCCTGACGGACAGGAAGGGCTGCTGATCGGTGCTCGTCACGGGGACGCTCCTGAGGGGGGTGGTGCCGGGGTAGCTGTCGGGGGCGGGGTGCCCGGGGTCAGGCGAGCCGGATCCGCGGGTCGA
This sequence comes from Streptomyces sp. NPDC088747, assembly GCF_044751025.1. Lineage (NCBI taxonomy): Bacteria > Bacillati > Actinomycetota > Actinomycetes > Kitasatosporales > Streptomycetaceae > Streptomyces > Streptomyces sp. NPDC088747. The sequence continues at coordinate 345,183 of NZ_JBIVKZ010000003.1, read as the reverse complement.
TGAGGGCGTAGACGGCGTCGACGATGATGTTGAAGAACACGATCGCGCCGGCCGACAGGATGGTGACGCCGAGCAGCATGGGCAGGTCGCTCTTGTTCACGGAGTCCACCGCGAGGCGGCCGATGCCCTGCATGCTGAAGACCGACTCCGTGATGATCGCGCCGCCGATCAGGGTGCCGAGGTCGATGCCGAAGACCGTGACGATGGGACCCATCGCACCGCGCCAGGCGAACCGGAAGAAGACGTTCGCACGGGACAGGCCCTTGGCGCGGGCGGTGCGGACGTAGTCCTCGCTGAGCTGTTCGACGAGCTGGGAGCGGGTCATACGGGTGTAGTTGGCGGTGAAGATGATCGCCAGGGTCAGCCAGGGCAGCAGGAGCCCGGAGAACCAGGCGGCCGGATCCTGGGTGAGGGGCGTGTACGAGGGCTGCGAGAACAGGCCCAGCTTCGAGACCAGGAAGAACATCGCGACGTAGCCGACGAAGTAGATCTGCAGCGAGGAGCCGAACAGCGAGGCCGAGCTGGCGAACTTGTCCAGGAACTTGCCCTGCTTGAGGGCGGCGACCATACCCGCGCCGACACCGAAGACCAGGAACACGACGGCCGCACCGAAGGCGAGCGAGAGGGTCGTCGGAAGCCGGTCCAGGATCGTGCCGAGGACGGGCTCGCGGTTGGCGAAGGAGTAGCCGAGGCAGGGGGCGTTGCAGTTCCCGAAGCTGGCGTAGTCACGTCCGACGAAGACACCCTTGAGCCAGTCCCAGTACTGCACCGGGATCGGGTGGTCGATGCCCAGGTTCTTCCGGATCTGCGCGAGCATGTCGGGCGTGCAGTTCTTGCCGCAGGACATCATCGCCGGGTCACGCGGGATGGCGTAGAAGAGGCCGAAGGTGATGGCACTGATGATCAGCAGAATGACCAGTGCGCCGAGGACTCGGCGGATGAGGAAGCGGGGCATGGGGGCGTGACTTTCCGGACGGGGCGCCGTCGCCGGGGGCGTGGAGGGGAGAGGGCCGGAGGGGGCGGCCGGGCGAACGGCCGCCCCCAGGGGTCGTACGGCTTAGCTCATCGCGTACAGCTTGCACAGCGCGATGCAGGTGTTGCCGCTGTCGTAGACGACGTTTCCGACCTTGGAACCGTGCATCCAGTTGCGGATCTTGTGGTAGTCCGGGACGACCGGCGCCAGTTCCATGATCTGGCGGTCGATGGCACCCCAGGCCTTGTTCGCCGCGGCGGTGTCCGTGATCTTGGCCGCCGCGTCGATGGCCCTGTTGACGCTCGGGTCGTTCAGCTGGGCGTAGTTGCTGCGGCCGTCGCCGATGTTCTTGCCGCTCCAGCAGGGGTAGAAGACCGAGTAGCCGTTCGGCCAGTCCGGGCTCCAGCCGGCGCCGAACAGGTCGAAGTCATTGTCGATCTTGCCGATCTGCGTGTAGAAGGTCGACTTGTCCACTTGCTTGTTGACGACCGTGAAGCCGGCCGCCTCCAGCGCGTTCTTGACCGCGACGGCCACCTTCACCTGGGTGTCCGAGGACTGGTAGGCGATGACCAGCTTCTGGCCCTCCTTGCCGGCCTCCTTCAACAGGGCCTTGGCCTTGGCCGGGTCGCCACCGGGCTTCTTCTTGACGCCGTAGAGGTCGAACTGCTCGTAACCCGGGGTCACCGGAGCGAGGATGGTGGTGGCGATCTCGCTGGTGGAGGCGCCGCCCTGGATCGTCTGGATCTGCTGGTGCGGCCAAGCATGGTTGATCGCCTGGCGGACCTTGACGTCCTTGATGCGGGTCATGTTGATCGGCCAGTAGTAGGTGACCGTGTCGACCTGCGTGAGGACGCGCTTCTTGAGCGTGGCGTTCGTGAGGACCTGGGCGATGCGCTCCGGGGCGACCTCGTTGAAGATCGACATCGCGTACTGGTCGTTGCCCGAGTCCGCGATGTAGCGGTCGGTCGAGGCCACAAGCTCGAAGCCGAACTGGAAGACGAACTTGTCCGGGTAGTTGTTGCGGATCGCATCGGTCGACGGGTCCCAGTGCTCGTTGCGCACATAGGTCAGTGACTTGCCGACGCTGCGGCTGCCGATCTTGTACGGGCCGGAGGAGAACGGACGCTTGTCGTAGTCCTCCTTGGTGTCGTTCTTCTTGTTCACCAGTCCGTAGCCCGGCATGGCGAGCGTGAAGTTGAAGTCGCCGCGCGCCTCGGTCAGGCGGAAGGTGACGGTCTTGCCGTCGATCTCGATGGAGTCGAGAGACTTGCCGTCGTAGGGCCCGGTGTACTTGTCACCGCCGACCAGCCACTGCTGGACGTAGCGGGGACCCTCGGTGACGAAGGTGGCGAAGAGGCGCTCGAAGGTGTGGCGGACGTCGTCCAGGGAGATGTCCGAGCCGTCCTCCCACTTGACGCCGTCCTTCAGCGTGAAGGACCAGGTCTTGCCGCCGTCCTTCATGGTGCCGGCGTCGGTGGCGAGGTCGCCGACCAGCGTCGCACCGCCCTTGTCGTCGATCTTGTAGCCGGTGAGGCCGCGCAGGATCGGCCGTGTGATGGCGCCCTCGGTGGAGACGTAGATCTGCGCCGGGTCCAGGTGGTCCATGTCGAACTGGTCGAGCGAGTAGATCGTCCCGCCCTTGACCGCTCCCGTGACCTCCGGCGCCGGGCCGGTCGAGTCGGCCTTGGTGCCGACCGGGATCTCCTGGGTCTTCGAGCCGCTGACCGAGGGGACCTTGCTGGCCGACTTGGTGTCGCTGCCGCCGCACGCGGTCAGCACCGACGCCGAGGCCGCGACCACACCGGTGGCTATCAGGAAGTTTCTACGGGAGAAAGACATGGGTGAAACCTGCCTTATGAGGACGTTCGGAACGGATGGGCCGGCCGCCTGAAATGACCGGGTGGAACGGGGTGGCTGCCGCCTGGACTTACGGGGTGGCTACCGCTTGGACTTCGGGTCGAGCGCATCGCGCACCGAGTCGCCGAGCAGGTTGAAGGCGAGGACGAAGATCACCATGGACACGCCCGGAAAGAGCATGAAGGTGAGGTCCTCGGTGTAGAACTGGGCGCCGCGCTGGATCATGACGCCCCAGTCCGGGGTCGGGTCGATGATGCCGACGCCGAGGAAGGACAGCCCGGCCTCCGCGGTCACGTAGGCGGGGAGCATCAACGTGGACTGGATGAGGATCGGCGTCCACAGGTTGGGCAGCAGCTCCTTGAACACGATGCGCCGTGGCGACGCGCCGGTGACCTTGGCCGCCTCGATGTACTCCCGCTCGCGCAGACCGAGTACCTGGCCGCGCAGCAGTCGGGCGATGGAGGCCCAGCCGAACGAGGAGAGGACCAGGATCAGGGCGGCGGCCCGCAAAGAGGTGGGGATGTTGTCGTCGGGGGCGACGAACAGCCCGTACACGACCGGCATGAAGGCGATGAAGAACAGCGTCGACGGGAACGACAGCACGATGTCGATGATCCGGCCGACGAGATAGTCGGTCTTGCCGCCCAGATAGCCCGCGGTGGTACCGACGACCACGCCGACGACGGTGGTCAGCAGGGTGGCGGCCACGGCGAGGCCCAGCGAGGTCCGGATGCCGTACAGCAGGTAGGTGAAGACGTCCCGCCCCAGCTGCGGTTCGATCCCGAACCAGAACTCCGAGCTCATCCCGCCGTTCGCCCCCGCCGGGTAGGCGAAGGCGTCCAGGAGCTCGGGCCGCTGGCTGGCGTACGTGGTGTACGGGTTCTTGCCGTACAGCTTCGCTATCAGCGGGGCGCATATCGCGATCACGAAGAAGAAGATCACGATGTAGGCCGAAATGACGCCCGTGCGGTCACGCTTGAACCGCTTCCAGGCGAGTCGTCCCGGAGAGCGACTCTCGGAGCCCTTTGGGGTGGAAGACGGCGTCGATGCCGCAGGCTCGACGCTCTCGTCGATCACCTCGAGCGGGGCGGCCGCGGAAGGAGGAGGGAGGGTCATGGTGCTCCGTGCCCGAAGGGGTCAGGGCTCCGCAGGTCGTTCCCTACGGGCTACGCCGGACTTTTTCAACGCAATTCATGCAAGGTCAATAAAATCTGGCCCGCCTTGGGTTTGTCTTTACCTTCTTTGCTTCTGCTTGACTCCGACGTAACTACGCGTGTAGCGCACTGTGGCCGATCCGTGTCCGGAAACGGACCAACTTCCCCAATCGGGCAAGGCGTTCGATATGCGGACGCGGGAGTCGCGGAATGCGTACATCTGGTGCACGCAATCCAACGGTTCCGCATCGAAGGATGAAGATCCGTTGCGCCCACCGTCCGGAGCCTCCGCGTCCGGTCCGTGGTCAAGTGGAGCGTCTGGTTCCGGAGTGCCCGCATCCGGGTGGCATCGCCACTCGGAAGGGTGGCCCGAATGTGCGACTTGCCCTTTATCGGAAGATATTGAGCGCTAAAGGCACAGCGCACCGGAGCCCAGAGCGAACGCCCCGGCGCCGGCGGCACAGCGCACTCTTGAGGAGGCACTCCATGCGTGGAGCCACGCACGCCAAATGGGCCGCATGCGCGGCGGCGGTAGCCCTCGCGGCGACCGCCTGCGGGGGCGGAGGGAGTGACAGCGGCGGCGGCGACGGCACCGGGGTCGTGAGTTCCTCCTGGGGCGACCCGCAGAACCCGCTGGAGCCTGCCAACACCAACGAGGTGCAGGGCGGCAAGGTCCTCGACATGGTCTTCCGGGGGCTCAAGCGGTACAACGCCAAGACCGGCGCCGCCGAGGACATGCTCGCCGAGAAGATCGAGACCTCGGACTCGCAGAACTTCACGATCACGATCAAGGACGGCTGGAAGTTCAGCAACGGCGAGGCGGTCACCGCCCAGTCCTTCGTCGACGCGTGGAACTACGGGGCCAGCCTCAAGAACAACCAGAAGAACGCGTACTTCTTCGGGTACATCGACGGGTACGACAAGACCCACCCGGAGGACGGCAGCAAGCAGAGCGCCGACACCCTGTCCGGGCTGAAGGTCACCGGCACCGACACCTTCACCGTCAAGCTCAACCAGAAGTTCTCGACGTTCCCCGACACCCTGGGCTACGCCGCCTTCTCGCCGCTGCCCAAGGCGTTCTTCGACGACCACGCGGCCTGGGTGAAGAAGCCGGTGGGCAACGGGCCCTACACCATCGACTCGTACACCAAGGGCTCGCAGATGTCCCTGCGCAAGTGGGACGGCTACTCCGGCGAGGACAAGGCGGAGAACGGCGGCGTGGACCTCAAGGTCTACACCGACAACAACACCGCCTACACCGACCTCATGGCCGGCAACCTCGACCTCGTCGATGACGTACCCGCCTCCCAGCTCAAGAACGCGCAGAGCGACCTCGGTGACCGGTACATCAATACGCCCGCCGGGATCATCCAGACGCTGGCTTTCCCGTTCTATGACAAGAATTGGGACAAAGCGGGGATGGAGAAGGTCCGCAAGGGCCTGTCCATGGCGATCAACCGCGAGCAGATCACCGACACGATCTTCCAGAAGACCCGCACACCGGCCTCCGACTGGACCTCACCGGTGCTCGGCGAGGACGGCGGCTTCAAGGAGGGCCTGTGCGGTGACGCCTGCGAGTACAACGCGAGCGAGGCCAAGAAGCTGATCCAGGAGGGCGGCGGCCTTCCCGGCGGACAGATCAAGATCTCCTACAACGCGGACACCGGCTCGCACAAGGAGTGGGTCGACGCCGTCTGCAACTCCATCAACAACGCCCTGGGCAACGACAAGGCCTGCGCCGGCAACCCCGTCGGCACCTTCGCCGACTTCCGCGACCAGATCACCTCGGACAAGATGTCGGGCCCCTTCCGGGCCGGCTGGCAGATGGACTACCCGCTGATCCAGAACTTCCTCCAGCCGCTGTACTACACCAACGCCTCGTCCAACGACGGCAAGTGGACGAACAAGGACTTCGACAAGCTCGTCGACCAGGCGAACGCCGAGACCGACCGGGCCAAGGCCGTGGAGCTCTTCCAGCAGGCCGAGGAGGTCCTGCGGGACGACATGGGCGCCATCCCGCTCTGGTACCAGAACGGCAGCGCCGGCTACTCGGACAAGGTCTCCAACGTGGCGCTCAACCAGTTCAGCGTCCCCGTCTACAACGAGATCAAGGTCAACTGAGCCGAGCCGCGGGGAGGGCCGCCGCGGGTGCGACGGCCCTCCCACTACCTCCGGAGTCCTCATGGGACGGTATGTGATCCGGCGCCTGCTGCAGATGATCCCGGTCTTCATCGGCGCCACCCTGCTGATCTTCCTGATGGTCAACGTGATGGGCGATCCCGTCGCGGGCCTGTGCGGGGACCGGGCGTGCGACCCCGCCACGGCAGCCCAGCTGGAGAAGGAGTTCGGCCTCGACAAGCCCGTCTGGCAGCAGTACCTGACCTACATGGGCAACGTCTTCACCGGCGACTTCGGCACCGCCTTCAACGGACAGCCGGTCACCGAGCTGATGTCGACCGCCTTCCCCGTCACCATCCGGCTGACGATCGTCGCGATCCTCTTCGAGATCGTCATCGGCATCGCGCTGGGCGTCGTCACCGGCCTGCGCCGCGGCCGTCCCGTCGACACCGGCGTCCTGCTGTTCACCCTCGTCGTCATCTCGGTGCCCACCTTCGTCACCGGCCTGCTGCTCCAACTGCTGCTCGGCGTCGAGTGGGGCTGGATCAAGCCGTCGGTCTCCTCGGACGCCACCTTCGGCGAACTGATCGTGCCCGGCCTGGTCCTGGCCTCCGTCTCCCTCGCGTACGTGACCCGGCTGACCCGGACCTCCATCGCGGAGAACAAGCGCTCCGACTACGTCCGTACGGCGATCGCCAAGGGCCTGCCGCGGCGCCGGGTGATCACCAAGCACCTGCTGCGGAACTCGCTCATCCCCGTGGTCACCTTCATCGGCACCGACGTCGGCGCCCTGATGGGCGGCGCGATCGTCACCGAGCGGATCTTCAACATCCACGGCGTCGGCTTCCAGCTCTACCAGGGGATTCTCCGCCAGAACACCCAGACCGTCGTCGGCTTCGTGACCGTCCTGGTGCTCGTCTTCCTGGTCGCCAACCTGCTCGTGGACCTGCTGTACGCCGTACTCGACCCGAGGATCCGCTATGCCTGAGCCTGAACCGCCGAAGCCGTGGATGTCCGGCGGTGGCCGTGCCCCGGAGGACGGCGCGATCGCCGCGACGGGCATGGGCGGCGCGATGGACCTCGCCACCAGCGAGGGGGAGACGCTGGAGAAGACTCCGGGCGGCCCCGAGGGCACGGGACCGCAGGAGAAGCCCCGCAGCCTGTGGTCCGACGCCTGGCGCGACCTGCGGCGCAACCCCGTCTTCATCATCTCCGCGCTCGTCATCCTCTTCCTGGTGGTCATCTCGCTCTGGCCCTCACTGATCGCCTCCGGGAACCCGCTCAGCTGCGACCTCGCCAAGGCCCAGGAAGGCTCGCAGCCGGGCCACCCCTTCGGCTTCGACGGCCAGGGCTGTGACGTCTACACCCGGACGGTGTACGGCACCCGCGTCTCGATCGCCGTCGGTGTCTGCGCCACACTCGGCGTCGCGATCCTCGGATCGGTGCTCGGCGGCCTCGCCGGGTTCTTCGGCGGGGTGTGGGACTCGGTCCTGTCGCGGATCACCGACATCTTCTTCGCGATCCCCGTCGTCCTCGGCGGCCTGGTCCTCCTCTCCGTGGTGACCAGCAACACCGTCTGGCCCGTCATCGGATTCATGGTGCTGCTCGGCTGGCCGCAGATCTCCCGCATCGCGCGCGGCTCCGTCATCACCACCAAGCAGAACGACTACGTGCAGGCCGCCCGCGCCCTCGGCGCCTCCAACTCACGGCTCCTGCTGCGGCACATCACGCCGAACGCCGTCGCTCCGGTGATCGTCGTGGCGACCATCGCGCTCGGCACGTACATCGCGCTGGAGGCGACCCTGTCCTACCTCGGCGTCGGCCTGAAGCCCCCCACGGTCTCCTGGGGGATCGACATCTCCTCGGCGTCCGCCTACATCAGGCAGGCCCCGCACATGCTCCTGTGGCCCGCCGGCGCCCTCGCGATCACCGTCCTGGCGTTCATCATGCTCGGCGACGCGGTGCGCGACGCCCTCGACCCGAAGCTGAGGTGACCGCCGTGCTGCTCGAAGTGCGCGACCTGCACGTGGAGTTCAGGACCAGGGACGGGGTCGCCAAGGCCGTCAACGGCGTCACCTACAGCGTCGACAAGGGCGAGACCCTCGCCGTGCTCGGCGAGTCCGGCTCCGGCAAGTCGGTGACCGCGCAGGCCGTCATGGGCATCCTCGACATCCCGCCGGGGAGGATCACCGGCGGCGAGGTCCTCTTCCAGGGCAGGGACCTGCTGAAGCTGAAGGAGGAGGAACGGCGCAAGGTCCGCGGCGCCGAGATGGCGATGATCTTCCAGGACGCGCTGTCCTCCCTCAACCCGGTGCTCTCGGTGGGCGACCAGCTCGGCGAGATGTTCACCGTGCACCGCGGGATGTCCAGGAAGGACGCCAGGGCCAAGGCCGTCGAGCTGATGGACCGGGTACGGATCCCGGCCGCCGCCGAGCGCGTGCGCGACTATCCCCACCAGTTCTCAGGCGGTATGCGCCAGCGCATCATGATCGCCATGGCGCTGGCCCTGGAACCCGCCCTGATCATCGCCGACGAACCGACCACCGCCCTCGACGTCACCGTGCAGGCCCAGGTCATGGACCTGCTCGCGGAGTTGCAGCGCGAACTCCACATGGGGCTCATCCTCATCACCCACGACCTCGGCGTGGTCGCGGACGTCGCCGACAAGATCGCCGTGATGTACGCCGGCCGGATCGTCGAGTCGGCGCCGGTGCACGACATCTACAAGGCCCCCGCACACCCGTACACCAAGGGCCTGTTGGAGTCGATCCCGCGCCTGGACCAGAAGGGCCAGGAGCTCTACGCCATCAAGGGCCTGCCGCCGAACCTGATGCACATCCCGCCGGGCTGCGCCTTCAACCCCCGCTGTCCGATGGCCCAGGACATCTGCCGGACCGAGGTGCCCCCGCTCGCGGAGGTGGACGAGGTCCGCAGGAGCGCCTGCTTCTTCTGGAGGGAGTGCCTCGATGACACAGGCAGCCACTGAGGCGACGACGGCCAAGCCGGCGCCTGAGCCGATCCTGGAGGTCGAAGGGCTCGTCAAGCACTACCCGTTGACCCAGGGCATCCTCTTCAGGAAACAGGTCGGGGCCGTCAGGGCCGTCGACGGCGTCGACTTCCACCTCGGCCGGGGCGAGACCCTCGGCATCGTCGGCGAGTCCGGCTGCGGCAAGTCCACGGTCGCCAAGATGCTGGTCAACCTGGAGAAGCCGACCGCCGGGGTGATCAAGTACAAGGGCGATGACATCACCCGGATGTCCGGCAAGGCCCTCAGAGCCGTACGCCGCAACATCCAGATGGTCTTCCAGGACCCGTACACCTCGCTCAACCCGCGCATGACCGTCGGCGACATCATCGGGGAGCCGTACGAGATCCACCCCGAGGTGGCGCCGAAGGGCGACCGGCGCAAGAGGGTGCAGGACCTGCTGGACGTGGTCGGGCTCAACCCCGAGTACATCAACCGCTATCCGCACCAGTTCTCCGGCGGTCAGCGTCAACGCATCGGTATCGCACGGGGGTTGGCGCTGCGCCCCGAGATCATCGTCGCCGACGAACCGGTCTCCGCGCTCGACGTCTCGGTCCAGGCGCAGGTGATCAACCTGCTCGACCGGCTCCAGAGCGAGTTCGACCTGAGCTACGTCTTCATCGCGCACGACCTCTCCATCGTGCGGCACATCTCCGACCGGGTCGGCGTGATGTACCTCGGGCGGATCGTGGAGACCGGCAGGGACGCCGAGATCTACGACCACCCGACGCATCCCTACACACAGGCCCTGCTCTCCGCGGTGCCCGTCCCCGACCCCGAGGCCCGCGAACACCGCGAGCGGATCATCCTCACCGGGGATGTGCCCTCCCCGGCCAACATCCCCTCGGGGTGCCGTTTCCGCACCCGCTGCTGGAAGGCGCGGGAACGGTGCGCGATGGAGGTGCCGCTGCTCGCGGTGCCCGCGGAGTTCCGGCTCGTGGAGGGTCCGGCCGCGCACGACTCCGCCTGTCACTTCGCGGAGGAGAAGCAGGTGGTGCCGCCGGAGGCCCCTCCGACGGGGGCCGCATAGCCGCACAAACGTGCACCAATCGCGTTTACACGCAGGCAACTCGGTGGAAGCGGTACCGATATACGGACGCGTCAGTCTGACTGACGTACGGCCGTGCGGGTGCCGTAAACGGGCCGGGAGCGCCATGTCTCCCGGCCCGTTGCCGTGCCTACGCCAGCCCCAACGAGCGCTTCAGGAAGTCCACCTGGAGCAGCAGCAGGTTCTCCGCGACCTGTTCCTGCGGGGTCATGTGCGTGACTCCGGACAGGGGCAGCACCTCGTGCGGGCGGCCGGCGGCCAGCAGAGCCGAGGAGAGCCGCAGGGAGTGCGCCACCACCACGTTGTCGTCGGCGAGGCCGTGCACGATCATCAGCGGCCGGTGCGGCTCGGCGGGCGAGGAGAGCCCCTCGTCGGTGACCAGCGAGCTCTTCGCGTACGCCTGCGGGGCCGCCGCCGGATCGCCCAGGTACCGCTCGGTGTAGTGGGTGTCGTACAGCCGCCAGTCCGTTACCGGGGCGCCCGCGATGCCCGCGTGGAACACGTCGGGGCGGCGCAGCACCGCGAGGCCCGCGAGCCAGCCGCCGTAGGACCAGCCGCGGATCGCGACCCGTGACAGGTCCAGCGGAAACGTCTCCGCCAGGCCGTGCAGCGCGTCGATCTGGTCGTCGAGGGAGAGCGTGAAGTCGTCGCGGACCGCCTTCTCCCAGCCGGGGGAGCGGCCGGGCGTGCCCCGCCCGTCCGCCACGACCACCGCGAAACCCTGGTCCGCGAACCACTGCGAGGTGAGGTGCGCGTTGTGCGCCGCCAGCACCCGGGGACCGTGCGGACCGCCGTAGGGATCCATCAGAACCGGCAGGGGAGTGTCACCGCGGTAGTCCCTAGGCATAAGCACGGCGCATGGGATTTTCTGTGCGCCCCCCTGTGTAAGGGTCACGCGCGGGGACAAACCGGGATGTTCGGCGTACGAGGCGATCGTCGCGGCCCGCTTTCCCTCCCGAAGCACCTGCACCTGGGTGCCCGGCTGGTCCAGTACCGCCGAGACGAGCACGGTCACGCCCCCGGCGCGGACCGCCGAGTGCACGCCGGGCTCCTGCGAGAGGCGCTCCAGGCCGAGTTCGTTGACCCGGTACACATGCACTTCGCCGGTCTCGGGCACGGTCGCCGTCTCGCCCGCCGAGGCCGAGACCAGCACCTCGTCGTCCGACACGTCGAGCACCGCCCGTACGTGCAACTGCGGACCTGTGAGCGGGCGTTCACCGAACGCGAGCACCCGCGCGCCGCCCTCGTCGGCGATCCGCACGAGCTGCCCCGCGGGGCTCCAGCAGGGCACGCCAGGGAAAAGATCAAGCCATTGTGGATCTTCGTCCGCGTGCACCATCCGGGTCGTCCCGGTGTCCGGATCCACGGCCAGGAAGAGCTGGCTCCGCTGGTCCCTGGCCTGCACGAGAATGAGCGGCGCTCCGGCCTCTGACCAGTGCACATGTGCCAGATACGGGTACCGGACCCGGTCCCACACGACCTCCGTGCGCACCCCGTCGAGATCGATGACACAGAGGCGGACCTGGGCGTTGGCGCTTCCGGCCACCGGATAGGCGACCTGTTGCGGATCGCGCTCCGGCTGTGCGGGATCGGCGATCCACCAGCGGCGTACGGGCGCGTCGTCGGCGCGGGCGACCAGCAGCCGGTCGCCCTCCGGCGCCCACCAGAAGCCGCGCGAACGCCCCATCTCCTCGGCCGCGATGAACTCGGCCAGCCCGTAGGTGACCGTCTCCGCCTCGGGTCCCGCGAGCTCCCGGTCGTCCTCGCCCTCGGCGCCGACGACCCGCAGGGCGCCCTTGCTGACGTACGCCACGAGCCGTCCGTCGGGGGAGGGGCGCGGGTCGATCACCGGTCCCGGTACGCGCAGTTCACGTGCCGTGCCGGCCCGCAGTTCGGCCGTGAAAAGCCGCCCTGACAAGGCGAAAGAGGCCAGCTCGACCGCGGTGTCGGTGGCGTAGCCGACGATCCCCGCGCCGCCCTCACGGCTGCGTTCGCGGCGCGCCCGTTCGGCCGCCGACAGGTGTTCCGTGCCGCCCCCGAGCAGGGTCTCCGGGTCGGCCGCGACGCGCTCCCCGCCGTCCGCGACGTCGAGTACCCACAGCAGATTCGCCCGGTCCGTGCCGGAACGGGAACGCAGGAACACGACCCGGGAACCGTCGGGGGCCACGGCGAAGGCGCGGGGCGCTCCGAGCGTGAACCGCTGGGTGCGCGCGTGCCGTCGGGGGAAGGAGAGGGGCTCGGTCGTCATGCCCTGACCATATTGGCCATGCGCCCCCTTGTGCGGCAGTGCGCCGATCGATGCGCGCGTACGGATAGTTATGATCACTAGCGCTGTGTGGGTATGAACCCGCTGGCTGCTGTATGGACTTACCGACCCCCCATGTCCGACTCCGTACCGGACCCCCCTGTCCCTGGGATCTTTGGAGGTGAACCGCCGTGGCACTCTCGATTTCGGCGGTGGTGCTGCTGGCGATCATCGTCTTCATCCTGGTGAAGAAGTCAGGACTGAAGGCGCCGCACGCCATCGTGTGTGTCCTGCTCGGGTTCTATCTCGCTTCCTCGACGGTCGCGCCCACGATCAACGAGGTGACCACGAACATCGCGGGCATGATCGGCAGCATCAACTTCTGACCGGCCCCCGGCTCGGGCCCGCGCCCGCCTCAGCGGCGGGCCGGGCGCCTCGTAGGGTGGGTTCCATGACGGAACTGCCCGACCGGCGTCTGCTCCTGGTGCACGCGCACCCGGACGACGAGTCGATCAACAATGGCGCCACCATGGCCAGGTACGCGGCCGAGGGCGCCCACGTGACGCTGGTGACCTGCACCCTCGGCGAGGAGGGCGAGGTCATCCCGTCGGAGCTCGCCCACCTCGCGGCCGACCGGGAGGGCGGGCTCGGCGCGTACCGCGTCGGCGAACTGACCGCCGCCATGAAGGAACTGGGCGTCACCGACCACCGCTTCCTCGGCGGGCCCGGGCGCTACCGCGACTCCGGGATGATGGGCACCGAGCAGAACCGGCGCCCCGGCGCCTTCTGGTCCGCCGATGTCGACGAAGCCGCCGGACACCTCGCCGAGGTGATCCGCGAGGTGCGCCCCCAGGTGCTCGTCACCTACGACCCCGACGGCGGCTACGGACACCCCGACCACATCCAGGCACACCGGGTGGCCGTGCGCGCCGCCGAGCTGGCCGCGCGCGCCGACTTCCGCCCCGGTCCCGGGGAGCCCTGGCCGATCGCCAAGGTCTACTGGAACAGGGTCCCGCGCTCCGTCGCGGAGGAGGCCTTCGACCGTCTCCGCGAGGCCCTCCCACGGCTGCCGTACGCCAAGGCGGCCGTCCTGGACGACGTACCGGGCGTGGTCGACGACCCGGTGATCACCACCGAGGTCGACGGCACGGCGTACGCCGCCGCCAAGGCCGCCGCGATGCGCGCGCACGCCACCCAGATCGAGGTGGCCGAGCCCTGGTTCGTGCTGTCCAACGAGCTCGCTCAGCCGCTGTTCACCACGGAGTACTACGAGTTGGTCCGCGGCGAGCGGCCGGCGTCGCGTGAGACGGACCTGTTCGCGGGGACCGACGGGCAAGAGCGAGAGGCGGGCGTGTGATGAGTACGACAGGACAGCGGGGGAGCGCGATCGCCCAGCCGGTGACCGTGCCCTCGGGCGTACGGATCGCGGTCTATCTGGGACTGTTCGTGCTCGGCGCCGTCGTGGGGGCCGCGGGAGCGCTCGTGCAACCCGGCTGGTTCCCGGGCGGATTGCTGCTCGCGCTGGCGGGCGCCGGCGGGCTCTTCCTCGCCGGAGCGCGCGGAGTCGGCACCAGGGCCGGGGCCGGCGCGCCCGCGGCCGGCTGGATGGTCGCCGTCATCCTGCTCACCGTCTCCCGCCCAGAAGGCGACTTCGTCTTCGGCACCGGATTCGGCTCCTACCTCTTCCTGCTCGGCGGTATGGCCCTGGCTGTGATGTGCGCCACGCTTTGGCAGGGGCGGCAACCCGACGGCCCCGCCGCCCGACTTGGCAAGTGACGTACCACTTCGCCGTATCCGGCAGGTGCGGGTCCCGTGGGGGTTTCCTTCGCCGGCGAGGTTTGCGGGCCGGACATGGCCAGTATGGTGGTGCGCGCCGCCGAGCTGCCCGAGATGAGGTCGAGGAAACGGGCGGCGGAGCCAACCGGGAGAACTTGCCTTGAGTCGTGAAACTGACAGTTCGTCCTCCGGGCCCAACGGGCGCGGTGGAGCCGCGTACCCGTCGGGGACGCCGCCGTACGGGACCCCCCAGGCCTCCGACAGCGGCGCCGAAGCGGGCCGTTCGGCCGCCGGCGCCCCTCCGGAGGAGCGCAAGACAGAGACCACGCTGACGACGCGGATCCGGATCAACATCCCTGGATCGCGGCCCATCCCGCCCGTCGTGGTGCGTACGCCGGTCGCGGACACGGACATGTCCCCCGAGAACGCCGACGGATCGGGCGCCGGGGCGGGCGGTGGCGTGGAGCCCTCGCGCGCCCTGAGTTCGCCCAACGGAGCGTCCACGGCCATGGACGTCCCGGCGGGCGCGGCTCCGGTACCCGCCGCCGACGAGAAGGCGAGCGACTGGTTCGCGCCGCGCAAGTCCGGTGCGCCCAAGGGCGGTCCGGGCAGCGGGTCGACCAACGGGGCGGGTCTGCCCGTCGGTTCGGTCCCCGGCGGCGCTCCTGTTCCCGCCGGGCCGCAGGCCTCGGGTGCTCCCGCGGGACCGCAGGCTTCGGGTGGCGGCCGTCACAGCGCTCCCCAGCAGGGCGGCGCGCGTCCCGCCGGTGCGAACGGCGCCGGTCCGATGGGCGCCGGTCCGATGGGCACCCCCGGAGGCGCCCGGACCGGCAGCGCGAACGGGGCCGGAGCGACCGGCGCAGGACCCGTGGCCCCCGGTCACGGCGGCGGCACCGGTTCCTACGACGTCTCCGGAGCCCTCGGCAACACCGGCTCCTTCCCGCCCGTCGCGGCCGACCCCGCCGGACCCCGGCGTGAGGAGCTCCCGTACTACCCGGACGGCGGGCAGCGCGGCCCCGGCAACGGTGCCGGCCCCGCGGGGCCGACCGGAGGCCCGGTCACCGGCGCGGGTCCGCTGGTCCCGTCGATGGGACCGGGCGTGGCTCCCGGCAGTCTGGCCGCGGGTCCCGGCGGGCCCGGGACGGGCGGACCGGGGATGGGCCCCGGCGGCCCGGGAACGGGTCCAGGCGGGCCCGGCACCGGCCAGGGATACCCCGGACAGGTGGGACCCGGCGGCCAGGGCGGTCCGGGAGCCCCGGGATACCCCGGCAACGGAGGCAGCAACTTCGCGGGCGGTCTCAGCGACGACACCGCGATCCTCACGCCGCAGCAGCCGGCCCCGGACCCGGGCCCCGGCGGCTACGGCGGCGGCGCCGGAGAGAACGTCTCCGGGCACACCCTGACCAGCGGCATCCCCGTCGTACCGGCCACCCAGAACTCGCCCTTCGGTCCCGGCGCTCACCCCGACGGGCCGCTGCCGCACACCCCGCCGAAGCTGCCCGAGCCGGTCCAGGAACCGGCCCCCGCGGCGAAGCGGACCAAGAAGAAGGGCCGCAGCAAGCTGGTGCTGCTGGGCGTCGGCGTGTTCGTCATCGGCGGCGGTGCCTACGGCGCCGGGCTGCTCATGAACCACTCGGACGTGCCCAAGGGCACCACCGTGCTCGGCGTCGACATCGGCGGCGGCACCCGCGACGAGGCCGTCCAGAAGCTCGACGCCGCCTTCGGCGACCGTACGGACAAGGCGCTCCAGCTCTCGGTCGACGGCGACACCGTCTCGCTCAAGCCGGACCAGGCCGGGCTCCAGCTCGACACCCAGGCCACGGTCCGCGCCGCCGCGGGCAGTGACTACAACCCCGTCTCGGTGATCGGCTCGCTGTTCGGCCAGGAGCGGGTCGTCGAGCCCGCGATGCCCGTCGACGAGGAGAAGCTCAAGGCCGCCCTCCAGGGCGCCGCGGGCGGCTCGGGGTCGGCGAGCGACGGCACGATCAAGTTCGAGTCCGGCAAGGCCGTCGCGGTGTACGGCAAGGCGGGCAAGGGCGTCGACGCCGGGGCCTCCGCCCAGGTCGTCGAGGACGCCTACCGCACCCAGGTAGAGACCGGCACCACCACACCGGTGAAGGTCGCCACGTCCACCCAGCAGCCGACGGTCAGCGACGCCGAGGTCGACCGGATGATGAAGGAGTTCGCCCAGCCGGCGATGTCGGACCTCGTGACCGTGCAGACGGACGCGGCGCACACCGTGTCGTTCAGCCCGGAGAACTCCCTCTGGAAGTTCATCGCGGTGAAGGCCGTCGACGGCAAACTCACCGACACCTACGACCTCGACGCGCTCAAGGAGCTCTACGGCGGCGCCTTCGACGGCGTGACCATCGCGCGGGCCAACGGCTCGAAGACGGCCGTGACGCCGCAGGACGTGGTCGGCGCGCTGCGCCCCGCGCTCCTCGGCAAGACGGCGGCCGAACGCGTCGGCGTGATCGACACGGATCCCAGCTAGGTCCTGTCGTACCCGCCCTTCGAGAGGGCGCCCGGTCGTGAACACCACGGCGGGGCGCCCTCTCGCCGTTGCCCGGCCGGTCGGCCGACGGCGGGCCGCATGACATCTGTCATGCCGTACGCGCGACAGGCGACACTGCCGGGGACCGCCCCCGCGCGGCCACGATGGACCGCATGACAACCACTGCGACGACCACGGCGACGACCACCGGCACGGTGGTCCGGTTCGAATCGGTGACCAAGGAGTACGGCGGCGTCCGGGCCGTGGACGGGCTGACACTCGACCTGCACCCCGGCGAGACCGTCGCCCTGCTGGGCCCCAACGGCGCCGGCAAGTCCACCACGCTCGACCTGCTCCTCGGCCTCAAGCGCCCCGACAGCGGCGCGGTCCGGGTGTTCGGGACCGGCCCGCGCGAGGCCATCGTCGCCGGCCGGGTCGGAGCCATGCTGCAGAGCGGCGGGCTCATGAACGAGGTCACCGTCGGCGAACTGGTCCGGCTCGCCTGCGACCTGCACCCGAAGCCGTACGGCGTGAGCGACGTGCTCGCCCGCGCGGGCATCTCGCAGTTCGCCGACCGCAAGGTCGACAAGCTCTCCGGCGGCCAGCAGCAGCGCGTTCGGTTCGCCCTCGCCACCGCGGGGGACAGCGACCTGATCGTGCTCGACGAACCCACCACCGGCATGGACGTCTCCGCCCGCCAGGCATTCTGGGCCACCATGCGCGAACAGGCCGACCAGGGCCGTACGGTCCTCTTCGCCACGCACTACCTGGAGGAGGCCGACGCGATCGCCGACCGGGTGCTGGTCCTGCACCGGGGACGCCTGCTGGCCGACGGCACCGCCGCCGAGATCAAGGCGAGGGCGGGCGCGCGGCGGATCGCCTTCGACCTGGAGAGCCCGGCCGGCGTGATCGACGAGGCCCCGCTGCGCGCGCTGCCCTTCCTCACCGCCCTCGACGTCTCCGGCCACACGGTCCGCATCCAGTCCGCCGACGCCGACGCGACCGTCCACGCCCTCTACGGCCTCGGCGTCTACCCCCGCAACCTCGAAGTCGCCGGGCTCAGACTTGAGCAGGCCTTCGTCGCCATCACGGCCGCCGAGGAGGCGAAGCAGAAGTGAACAGCCTGATCAAGCTGGAGATCATCCGCGCCCTGCGCAACCGCAAGTTCCTGTTCTTCTCGGTGATCTACCCCTCGGCCCTGTTCCTGCTGATCGCGGGCAGCGCCGACAGCACCACCGAGGTGACCGGCACCGGACTCACCCTGCCGACCTTCTACATGGTCTCGATGGCCTCCTTCGGCGCCCTGACCGCCGTACTGATGGGCAACAGCGAGCGCATCGCGAAGGAACGGGAGAGCGGCTGGGTACGGCAGTTGCGGCTCACCACGCTGCCGGGCCGCGGCTACGTGCTGGCCAAGACGGCGAGCGCGGCCGTCGTCAGCCTGCCCTCCATCGTGGTCGCCTTCGTGGTGGCCGCGACCGTGAAGGACGTACGCCTTGACGCCTGGCAGTGGGTCGTCCTCACCTTCGCCATCTGGGCCGGCAGCCTGGTCTTCGCCGCGCTCGGCGTCGCCATCGGGTACCTCGCGAGCGGCGACGCGGTCCGCCCGATCACGATGATCGTCTACTTCGGACTGTCCATGCTCGGCGGTCTGTGGCTGCCGAGCACGACCTTCCCCGGCTGGCTCCAGGACATCGCGAAGTGGCTGCCCACGCACGCGTACGCTGCCCTGGGGCAGTCCATCGAGCTCGGCGACGCCCCGCAGGCGAAGGACCTCGCCATCCTCGCCGTCTCCTTCGTCCTGTTCGCGGGAGGCGCGGCCTGGCTGTACCGGAAGGACACGCTGAAGGCGTGAGCGGCGTCGGCATCGGGCAACGCCCGCAGAACCGCAGGCAGCGGATGGTCAAGTCCCTGTGGACCGGCATCTGGCTCGTCTACCTGAGCGCGCCCGTCACCGACCTGCTGCACGGCGGCCACAGCACCGGCGTGCGGATCCTCGGCTGGCTCGGCCTGGCCGCCTTCGTCTGCTGGTACATGGTCCTGGTCTTCCGCACCGGCCGCGGCGAGACCAACGCGGTGGTCCTCGGCTCCCTGGCGGTGCTGGCCACCCAGTCCGCCGTCCTGTCCCTCACCCTGGGCCGGGAGTGGCTCGTCCTCTTCGTGTACGTCTCGATCGCGTCCGGCGCCGCCCTGCCGCTGCGCTGGGCGCGCTGGACCATCCCGGCCGCCGCCGCCCTGCTGACGGCGATCGCCCTGGCCGTCCCGGACGGCACGGCGTATCTGGCCGGGCTCCTCATCCCGGCGCTCCTCGGCGGGTTCGCGATGACCGGCGTGCGCGAGCTGGTACGGACGACCATCGCGCTCCGGGAGGCCCGCGCCACCGTCGCGCAGCTCGCCGCGAACGAGGAGCGGCTGCGGCTGGCCCGCGACCTGCACGACCTGCTGGGGCACTCACTGTCCCTGATCACCCTCAAGAGCGAACTGGCCGGACGGCTGCTCCCCGACCACCCCGACAAGGCGGCTCAGCAGGTCACCGACATCGAGAACGTCAGCCGCCAGGCCCTCGTCGACGTACGCGAGGCGGTCTCCGGCTACCGGCGGCCCCGGCTGGCCGGTGAACTCGCCGGCGCGGAGGCCGCGTTGACGGCGGCGGGCGTCCTCCCCGACCTGCCGGCCGAGCCGGACCTCACCTCGGTCCCCGAGGAGAGCGAGTCCGCGCTGGCGTGGGCGCTGCGCGAGGCGGTCACCAATGTCGTACGGCACAGCGGGGCGCGGCGCTGTGTGGTGGGCCTCGTGCGCCGCCAGACGTTGGACGGCCCCGTGCTGGAACTGTCCGTCGAGGACGACGGCCCGGGAGGCCAGAACGCCGGACCCGGCAACGGACCGGGCAACGGCCTGACCGGCCTGGCCGAACGCCTGGCGAAGGCGGGCGGATCGCTGGAGGCGGGCGTGGCGAGGAACGGGTTCCGGGTGGTCGCGCGGGTGCCGACGGGGGGCGCGGACGGACGGTCGGCGGACGACCGGGCCGCGGGTGCCGCGGACGGCCGGTCCAGGGGTGCCGCGGACGGCTGGGCCGTGGGGGATGCGGGCGATCAGCCCTCGGGGGAGAGGGCCGACTGGGCCGCGGGTGCTGAGGCCGGCCGGGCCGGGGGTGCCGCGGACGGCTGGGCTGCGGGGGATGCGGACGATCAGCCCTCGGGGGAGACGGCCTGCTGGGCCGCGGTTGCTGAGGCTGGCCGGCCCAGGGGGGACGCGGACGGCCGGGCCGCGGGTGCCGCGGACGACCAGCCCACGGGGGAGACGACCGACCGGGCCGCGGGTGCTGGGGACGGCTAGCCCACAAGTGCCGCGGACGATCGGGCTGCGGGTGCCGCGGACGACCAGCCCACGGGGGAGACGGCCGACCGGTCCACGGGTGCTGAGGCCGGCCGGGCCGCGGGGGACGCGGACGGCCGGGCTGCGGGTGCCGCGGACGTCCAGCCCGCGGGGGAGACGGCCGACCGCGCCGCGGGTGCTGGGGACGGCCGGTCGGCGGGGGACGCGGACGATCGGGCTGCGGGTGCCGCGGACGTCCAGCCCGCGGGGGAGACGGCCGACCGGTCCACGGGTGCCGAGGCCGGCCGGTCGGCGAGGGACGCGGACGGCCGGGCCGCGGGGATGCGGGAGCCGTAGGATCCGGGGCATGAGCCGCACGATCAAGGTCCTGCTCGCCGAGGACCAGTCGATGGTCCGCGAGGCACTCGCCGCCCTGTTGGGGCTGGAGCCGGACATCGACGTCGTCGCCCAGGTGGCCCGCGGGGACGAGGTGCTGGCGGCGGCGCGCGAGCACGACGTGGACGTGGCGCTGCTGGACATCGAGATGCCGGGCAGGACCGGTATCGAGGCGGCGGCCGAGGTCCACCGGGCGCTCCCCGGCGTCAGACTGGTCGTCCTCACGACCTTCGGCCGCCCCGGCTACCTCCGCGGCGCGATGGAGGCCGGCGCCGACGCCTTCCTGGTCAAGGACGCCCCCGCCGCCCAACTCGCCGAAGCGGTACGGAAGGTGCTCGCCGGCGAACGTGTCATCGACCCCACCCTGGCCGCCGCGGCCCTCGCCGAGGGCGCCAACCCGCTGACCGACCGCGAGCGCGAGATCCTCCGTGCCGCCGCCGACGGCTCGACCAACGCCGAACTGGCCCTCACCCTCCACCTCTCCCAGGGCACCGTCCGCAACTACCTCTCCACGACGATCCAGAAACTGGCGGCGCGGAACAGGGCGGAGGCGGTACGGATCGCGAGGGAGAAAGGCTGGCTGTAGCGCGTCGGGGAGGGAGTTGCCTCAGTTGAGCCGCGCCCGCGCGGCGAGCGCCTGACTTCGCACGCGGGCCGCCGCCGCTTCGTCGACGGCGGCCACGACGTCCGCATAGGCGTCGAGTTCCTTCGACCCGCCGAGGAAATCGCCCCGCTGGACGAGGAGTTGCGCCCGCTCGTAACGCAGCCGGGCGGGATGCGAGGGCAGCAGCAGCGACAACTCCACGGCCCACAGGGAGACATCGGACCGCTCGGGCCGGGCTGCACCCCAGGCGCGGATGTTGTTCAGGATGCGCAGGACGACGTCGAGCGGGTCGGCGGGGGAGAGCATCGCAGGGTCGAGCGGTGCCCCTGTGGCGCCCGCGACCAGCAGTTCCGCGTCGGAGCCGGTGAGTACCCGGCCGCGGTCGAAGGGATCGGCGAGGACCTGTTGCTCCGGGGGCCCGAAACCGACGACGAAGTGGCCGGGGAGCGCAACCCCGTACACGGGCGCCCCGGCCCGCCGAGCGACCTCCATCCACACCACGGAGAGCAGGATGGGCAGCCCGCGCCGCCGCCGCAGCACCTCGTGGAGGAGGGAGGAGCCGAGCCGCTGGTAGTCCCCGGGCGCGCCGTGGAACTCACAGCGCTCGCCGAGGAGTTCACCGAGGGCGGCCGCCCAGGAACGGGGACCGCCCGGCCGGAACGGCAGCAGGCCCGCGAGCCGGTCCAGCTCCATCTGCGCCTGGTCCATCCCGGCCTCGTCGAGGCCGCCGTCGGCCGCGGCGCCCACCAGCAGGCACAGCACCGCGAGATCGGGCCGCTCGGCCCGCGCCTCCGCGCCGAATCGCCGCCGCACCTCGGCGGCACGCTCCGGCTCCGGGGGATGTGGGGAACGCATAGCAGCCTCGTGCCCGTTCACGCCGATCGATACCGGTCGCCGGCAACCATTTGTTCCCCTCGCCCACCGACGCCCGGCCCCCGTCCGAAACCGCCGCCCGGTTCCCCGACCGGCCGCGCCTCGACCGAGCTGCGCCGGAGCCCCGTAGAGGGCTGCGCCGTCGTGCGGTCGCGGGTCTCGTCGTGGCTGGTGGCGCTGTTCCTCGCGCCCCTGGCGGGGGCCGGTCGCTGTCTGGAGGCGTTGCTCGGCTGCTCTTGGGCGGCGCCGGGCTCGGAGGTCTGGGGGCTCTGGGGGTCCCGGTAGTGGTGGTAGGCGTGATGGGGGCTGAACCCCATTCCGTCGTACAGCACGCGCGCCCCCGTGTTGTCCGCCTCCACCTGGAGCCAGCCCGCGGAGGCGCCCTCGTCCAGGGCGCGGTGGGCGAGGGCGGCCATCACAGCGGTGGCGAGGCCCTCGCGGCGGCGCGCGGGGTCGACCTCGACCGCGGCGAAACCGGCCCAGCGCCCGTCCACCACGCACCGCCCGATCGCGGCCGGTCCCGCCCCCGCCGCGCCCGGCACCGTCGCGAACCACACCGACGGCCCGCTCTCCAGCACCTTCAGGGCCACCTCGCTCAGCCCCTTGCGCTGGTAGCGGTCCAGCCAGCTCGCGTCCGCCTCCCGGGAGAGCACGACCCCGGGAGCCTCCCGGTCCCCGACCGGCGCGAGCGCCCCCGTCCACAGCTCGGCGGTCACCTCACGGGTCCACCCACGCGCCTCCAGCCCGGCACAGAGCAACTCCTGCGTGCCCTCGGCCCCGGTGGCGGTCTGGACGTACGCGGGCAGGCCACGGGCGGCGTACCAGTCCCGTACGCACGTCAGCGCCTCGTCCAGCGGCAGGCCGGGATCGCCGAGCGGCAGCACGGAGTTGGCGCGCCGGGTGAACCCGGAGGCCGCCCGCAGCTCCCACCCACCGAGCCGCTCACTCTCCACCGGCCGCCACGCCCGCGCGGCGACCCGTGCCAACTCCTCGTACGTGGCGGCCGGGCCGCGCCGCCGTGCCGGAGCCGACGGAACGACCTTGCCCGCGACCAGCGCGGTTTCCGGAACACTGACGCGTTCGCCGGTGCGCCGTGTGATCGTCAACACACCGTCGTCCCATGATGTGAGAACACCAACCGTGTCGGTGAATTTCTCCCCGTTGGCGGCATCGTCGTACAGACGCCGAACAGATACGCGTTTGCCCACGTCAGCAGCGGTGATGCGGACGACAAGGCGGCCGGTCGCGGAGATTTCCACAGGTCGGTTCACCCCTCCTGTTCGGATCGGGACCAAGAACGGAGATACTAGGTGCGGGCATCGACGACGCCGCGCTTCCGCGCGCCAGGCGGCGGAGCCTACGGAGGCCCGCCAGCGCCCTATCGAGGAGGAACGACAGCGTGACCTACGTCATCGCGCAGCCTTGTGTCGACGTCAAGGACAAGGCGTGCATCGAGGAGTGCCCGGTCGACTGCATCTACGAGGGCTCCCGGTCCTTGTACATCCACCCGGACGAATGCGTCGACTGCGGAGCCTGCGAGCCGGTGTGCCCGGTCGAGGCGATCTTCTACGAGGACGACACTCCCGAGGAGTGGAAGGACTACTACAAGGCGAACGTCGAGTTCTTCGACGAACTCGGCTCGCCCGGCGGTGCCAGCAAGCTCGGCCTGATCGAGCGCGACCACCCCTTCGTCGCCGGGCTCCCGCCGCAGAACCAGTAAGCGGCCCGCACACGCGCGCCGCCTCGGTCCCGTACGGCCTGATCGCCCTGGTCGCCGTACGGGACCGAGGCGTTTGCCGGGGCGGCGAGCACATCGACTGCCATTGAGCGCAGCGAGTACCAGCGACGCGCGCGGTTCCAGACCGCCGTACGCGTCAGAAAGCGAGTCCATCCCGTGTCCGCAGTCACCGACCGGCTTCCCGCCTTCCCCTGGGACAAGCTGGAGCCCTTCAATGCGACGGCCGCCGCCCACCCGGACGGCATCGTCGACCTGTCCGTCGGCACCCCGGTCGACCCGGTGCCCGAGCTGATCCAGAAAGCTCTCGTGGCGGCCGCGGACTCGCCGGGCTATCCCACGGTCTGGGGCACGCCCGAACTGCGCGACGCGCTCACCGGCTGGGTGGAACGGCGGCTCGGCGCACGGGGGGTCACCCACCGCCACGTGCTCCCGATCGTCGGCTCCAAGGAACTGGTCGCCTGGCTCCCCACCCAGTTGGGCCTCGGCCCCGGCGACAAGGTGGCGTACCCCCGGCTGGCCTACCCGACGTACGAGGTCGGCGCCCGCCTCGCCCGTGCGGACCACGTCGCCTACGACGACCCGACGGACCTGGACCCGACGGATCTGAAGCTGCTCTGGCTGAACACCCCGTCGAACCCGACGGGCCGCGTCCTGTCGGCGGCCGAACTCGCCCGGATCGTCGCCTGGGCCCGCGAGCACGGCATCCTCGTCTTCTCCGACGAGTGCTACCTCGAACTGGGCTGGGAGGCCGACCCGGTCTCGGTCCTCCACCCCGACGTGTGCGGCGGTTCGTACGAGGGGATCGTCTCGGTCCACTCGCTCTCCAAGCGGTCGAACCTGGCCGGCTACCGCGCCGCGTTCCTCGCGGGCGACCCCGCGGTCCTGGGCGACCTCCTCCAGATCCGCAAGCACGGCGGCATGATGACCTCCGCGCCGACCCAGGCCGCCGTGGTCGCCGCCCTGTCCGACGACGACCACGTCCGCGAACAGCGCGAGCGCTACACCGTCCGCCGTACGGCCCTGCGGGAAGCGCTCCTGGCGCACGGCTTCCGTATCGAGCACAGCGAGGCCAGCCTGTACCTGTGGGCGACCCGCGACGAGTCCTGCTGGGCCACCGTCGCGCACCTCGCCGACCTGGGCATCCTCGTCGCCCCGGGCGACTTCTACGGCCCGGCGGGCGAGAACTTCGTACGCGTGGCCCTCACGGCGACGGACGAGCGGGTGGCGGCGGCCGTGGCACGACTGGCGCGCTGACCGCGTCAGAGCTGAGGCACGGCCTCAGCGTTGACCGTGCCGGCGCCGAGGCACGGCCTCAGCGGCGACCGCCCCGGCGCCGGGGCAAGCGAAACGGGGGTCCAGGGAAGAGCGCTTCCCTGGACCCCCGTGACCGTGCGGAGCCGGTGTCAGCCGAGCGGCAGACCCTTCAGCGGCAGCTGGTCCGCGGGCAGTCCGCCCTTGACGGCGTCGGTCGGCAGCCCGCCCTTGGTGACCGCGTCCGTGGGAAGGCCACCGCCCGCCGTCTTGGCGGTCTCACCGAGCAGGTTGCCGGCCTGCCCCGCGGTGTCCCCGGCCACCTGCTGCGCGGCCGGCGTCGCCGTCTTGGCGACCTTTCCGCCGGTCTTGCCCGCGGCCGGCACTGTCGTCTTGACCGCGTCGCCACCGGACTTGCCCGCGAGGCCGGTCACGTTCTGAGCCGCACCGTCGACCGTGTTGCCGACGCTCGCGCCGTCCAGGGCGGTCAGGCCGCCGAGGTTGGGGCCGGCCGGCAGTTCGGGGGCCGCGCTGGCGGAGCCGGCCGCACCGACCCCGGCTGCCGCTCCCGCTGCGACGAGCAGCGCGGCACGGGCGATCCGGCGGGTCAGGGGGAGGGACATGATGCTCCTTAGACGGAAGAGAACGGTGAAGTGTCCATCCAGGCCCGTCAGTTGAACGAACTGACCGCCGACTGGCTGTCGGCCGAAGGTGATCGTTCCGGACTCGGACGCAGTGACTACCGCTCGAAGCCGTCGAAGGTTTCGGTGGCCCGACGTAAAGAGTTGGTAATGCGTCGCATAATCAGCTACGGATAAAATCGGGCAAAAAGCGTCCGAGGGGAAGTCTGTCGAATCCTTACGGCCCTTTGTTCTCAAGGGATTCGGCGGAGACGAGGGTGAGCGTGCGAAAACCCGCCCGCATCTCCGGTGCCCCGGCCGCCGCCTCCCCCCAACGGGGGAGGACTCGCACTACTGCCCGGTGACGATCCGGACCTCTTCGGTGGACGCCTTCGCGTCCGAACCCGCGCTCGTGTCGGACGGACTCCACTCGCTGTCGGCGCTCTCGGCCCTCCACTCGCGCCCCGCGTACGAGACCCGCTCGATGTGCAGCGACGCGGAGTTGGCCACGGCCCAGTGCGCCAGCTCCCACCCGCGCTCGCCGACGGTCGTCCCGTCGGCGCCCCCGGTGGCGGAGACCGCGGAGACGGGCAGGGTCACGGTCCGGCTCGCGGTTGTCGACGGGGGAGATGCCGAGGCGGAACCGGTGGCGGCGGTCGAAGGGGACGCGGTGGCGGCGGCTGTCGGTGAGGCCGGGGCGTCCGCGTCGCCCACGGCCGCGCCCGTCTCCGCCAGGACGCCGCGCCCGAAGTCCCGTACGAGCGCCGCCCGGACCGAGTCCGCGCCGCCGGTCACCGTCGCGTCGGCGGGCCCCTGGCAGGTCAGCGTGGCCGCAGATCGGCCGGTCAGGGCCGCGGCCAGCAGGGTGGCGTCCGGCTCGTGCTTCGCGTACGCGTCCGGGAAGGCACTGCGCTGCACTCGCTGGGCGGCGACGGTGAGCGGCAGTCGCGCGTAGTCGTCGACCTTGGCCAGGTGCTCGTAGAAGATGTCCGCCGCGTACGTCGGGTCCATGATCTCCGCCGTCGTCCCCCAGCCCTGCGAGGGGCGCTGCTGGAAGAGGCCGAGTGAATCCCGGTCGCCGTGTCTGATGTTGCGCAGCCCGGACTC
Organism: Streptomyces sp. NPDC088747; assembly: GCF_044751025.1. Taxonomy (NCBI): domain Bacteria; kingdom Bacillati; phylum Actinomycetota; class Actinomycetes; order Kitasatosporales; family Streptomycetaceae; genus Streptomyces; species Streptomyces sp. NPDC088747. The sequence continues at coordinate 318,589 of NZ_JBIVKZ010000003.1, read as the reverse complement.
CTGGATGGCGGTGGCGAGCGCGATGGCCACGGCACGCTCGGGCATGCCGCGGTTGGTGCCGACCGCCGAGATCGTCGCCGCGTTCACCGCCTGCTCCGGCGTGAAGTCGTACGACTCGTCGTCGCTCTGGCCCGAGACGACCGTGCAGCGGGGGATGCCCGGTCCGCCGGTGAGGTACTGCACCGTGAGATAGCCCGCGAGCGCGAGCAGGACGACGACGGCCCCTCCGAACCGGAGGAGGCGGCCGCGCCTGGCAGGGGTGGGGGACGGCTCTGACACGTCGTACAAGGTACTGGAGGTTACTGTCACGTACGTGTGGGCTGTGGACAACGGCGTCGATCGGGCGGAGCCGTGAACGCTAGGGTCGACGGCATGGCCGACACCTCCCTTGACCTCACGCTGGACGCCGCCGAGCTGACCGCGGCGCTCGTCGACTTCCCGTCGGAGAGCGGCAGCGAGAAGCCGCTCGCGGACGCCGTCGAGACCGCGCTGCGCGCCCTGCCGCACCTGACGGTCGACCGGTACGGCAACAACGTCGTCGCGCGGACGAACCTGGGCCGCGCCGAGCGCGTCGTCCTCGCCGGCCACATCGACACGGTCCCCATCGCCGGAAACGTCCCCTCCCGCCTCGACGAGGACGGCGTGCTGTGGGGCTGCGGCACCTGTGACATGAAGTCGGGAGTGGCGGTCCAGCTGCGCATCGCGGCCACCGTGCCCACCCCCAACCGCGACCTCACCTTCGTCTTCTACGACAACGAAGAGGTCGCCGCCCATCTGAACGGCCTGAAACACGTGTCCGAGGCCCACCCCGACTGGCTGGACGGCGACTTCGCGATCCTCCTGGAGCCGACGGACGGCCAGGTCGAGGGCGGCTGCCAGGGCACGCTGAGGATGTTCCTCAAGTTCACGGGGGAGCGGGCGCACTCCGCGCGCGCGTGGATGGGCTCCAACGCGATCCACGCCGCGGCCCCGGCCCTGGCCAGGCTCGCCGCCTACGAGCCGCGCACCCCGGTTGTGGACGGCCTCCGGTTCCACGAGGGCCTCAACGCCGTGCGGATCGAGGGCGGCGTGGCCACCAACGTCATTCCCGACGCCTGCACCCTGGTCGTCAACTTCCGCTACGCGCCCGACCGCAGTGAGGCCGAGGCGGAGGCCTTCGTGCGCGACTACTTCGCGGACTGCGGCGTGGACGAGTTCGTCGTCGACGACCACACCGGCGGCGCCAGGCCCGGCCTGACCCACCCCGCGGCGGCGGCCTTCATGGCGGCCGTCGGCGGAGAGGCCCGCCCCAAGTTCGGCTGGACCGACGTCGCCCGCTTCAGCGCCCTCGGGGTGCCCGCGGTGAACTACGGCCCCGGCGCCCAACTCCTGGCGCACAAGGTCGACGAGCGGGTCAGGGCCGCCGCGATCCCGGAGGCGGAGGAGCGGCTGCGGGCCTGGCTGACGTCCTGAGAAGGGCCTGAACCACCGCTGTGCCGTGCTGGTGTCAGGCGGACATGCCGGCTTCCCCCCTCCGTAACCGGCGGAGATCTACGCTGGGGTGGAACGACCCGCAAGCGGAGGGAGCACACATGGCTACTGGCAACCCCGAGGGCAAGAAGCGGCCACCGGAGGAGCAGCGGCTCGGACCGGTGCTGCGCAGGCGGGATCAGGTGCAGGGAAGCACCACCGACCAGCGCCTCCTGGACGCGGGAGGGCCTTCCGACTGGGTGCACACCGACCCCTGGCGGGTGCTGCGCATCCAGTCCGAGTTCATCGAGGGCTTCGGCACGCTGGCCGAACTCCCGCCCGCGATCAGCGTGTTCGGGTCCGCCCGGACGAAGGCCGACTCTCCCGAGTACGAGGCGGGCGTGGCGCTCGGCCGCGGTCTCGTCGAGGCCGGCTTCGCCGTGATCACCGGCGGCGGCCCCGGTGCCATGGAAGCCGCCAACAAGGGCGCCTGTGAGGCCAAGGGCATCTCCGTCGGCCTCGGCATCGAGCTGCCCTTCGAACAGGGCCTCAACCAGTACGTCGACATCGGCCTCAACTTCCGCTACTTCTTCGTGCGAAAAATGATGTTCGTGAAGTACGCGCAAGGCTTCGTGGTCCTCCCCGGCGGACTCGGCACCCTGGACGAGCTCTTCGAGGCACTCACCCTCGTCCAGACCCAGAAAGTCACCCGCTTCCCCATCGTGCTCTTCGGCACGGAGTACTGGGGCGGCCTGGTCGACTGGCTCAAGAACACCCTCATCGCCCAGGGCAAGGCCTCGGAGAAGGACCTGCTGCTCTTCCACCTGACGGACGACGTGGACGAGGCGGTGTCGCTGGTGTCCAAGGAGGCCGGGCGCTAGGCCCTGTCGTCAATTTCAGCCCGTCCGGCGTTTGAGGACGAGCGCGAAGCGCGAAAGGGGGGTCTGGGGGCGCAGCCCCCAGGGGACGGGACGGGAAGGGGCGGAGGGGGCGAGAAAACCCCCTACGCCAGCCCCCTCCGGGCCACGGACGGCGGCCGGTGCCCCGCGATGGCGGCCACCATGTCCAGCACCTGCCGCGTCTCCGCGACCTCGTGGACGCGATACACCTGCGCCCCGAGCCACGCGGACACCGCGGTCGTCGCCAACGTCCCCACCACCCGCTCCTTGACCGGCTTGTCCAGCGTCTCGCCGACGAAGTCCTTGTTGGAGAGGGAGACCAGGACCGGCCACCCGGTGGCCACCATCTCGCCCAGCCGCCGCGTCGCCTCCAGGCTGTGCCGCGTGTTCTTCCCGAAGTCGTGCCCGGGATCGATCATCACGGACTGCCGGGGCACGCCCAGCGACACCGCCCGCTCGGCCAGCCCGACGGTCACCCCGAGAATGTCGGCCATGACGTCGTCGTACGTGACCCGGTGCGGACGCGTACGAGGCTCGGCGCCCCCGGCGTGGGTGCACACGAGACCCACGCCGAACCGCGCGGCCACCTCGGCCAGCCGCGGATCGACCCCGCCCCACGCGTCGTTGAGCACGTCCGCCCCGACCTCGCAGACCGCCTCGGCGACCTCGTGCCGCCACGTGTCAACGCTGATGATCACTTCGGGGAAACGCCGGCGGACCTCGGCGACGAAACCGACCGTGCGGCGCGCCTCCTCGTCGGCGGTCACCTCGTCGCCCGGCCCCGCCTTGACCCCGCCGATGTCGATGATGGCGGCGCCCTCGGCCACCGCCTGCTCCACCCGGACGAGCGCGGGCTCGTCGAGGAACGTGGACCCCTGGTCGTAGAAGGAGTCGGGGGTCCGGTTCACGATGGCCATGATCACCGGCTCGTGCGGGTCGAATTCGTGCTTGCCCAGCCTGAGCATCCCCTGTGACCTCTCCCAGTAAGTCCCGCTGATAAGCCGCCTGCGACCTTAACTGTCAGACTCGCATGGCACGATCGGACCCGACACTGTCAGCATCAGCACCAACCGCTTCAGCGCAGTGCGCCGAAGCGCCATTCACGCCGACGCGCCTCCGCGCCGGCACCGGAGCGTGGGGACCTCAGCGATGTTCATGTTCTTGTTCCTGGTCGTCGCGCTCGCCGTGGTGGTCGCCGCGGTGACGGTGGCCGTGGTGGGCGGCGGCGAGAGCGCGCCCCTCCCCGAGGCCGTACCGGACCGGCTGGCGGACCCGCTTCCGCTGGACCGCCCGGTGAACAGGGGAGACGTCGAGACGCTGCGCTTCCCCATCGCGCTTCGCGGCTACCGCATGTCGGACGTCGACGACGTCCTGGGCCGTCTCGGCGCCGAGATCGGTGAGCGGGACGCCCGGATCGCCGACCTGGAGGCGGCGCTCGACGGCGCCAGGTCGGCCTCGGTCGCCTCCACCTCGCTGCACAAGCCCGCCGAGGAGGACCACCGGTGACCGACGCTCTCGCGGGTCCGGACGGCGCGCTGCGCTGCCCGTGGGCGCTGTCGACCGAGGACTACGTCGCGTACCACGACGAGGAGTGGGGCCGCCCGGTCCACGGCGACGACGCGCTGTACGAGCGGCTGTGCCTGGAGGCGTTCCAGTCGGGGCTGTCCTGGATCACGATCCTGCGGCGCCGCGAGGGGTTCCGCGCCGCCTTCGCCGGCTTCGAGATCGCCAAGGTGGCGACGTTCACCGACGCGGACCAGGAGCGGCTGCTCGCCGATCCCGGCATCATCCGCAACCGCGCCAAGATCGCGGCGACGGTCGCCAACGCGCGGGTGCTCACCGACTGGGCGCCGGGTGAGCTGGACGAGCTGATCTGGTCCTTCGCGCCCGACCCGGCCGGCCGGCCGGCCCCGAAGAGGCTTGCCGACGTCAGGGCCGTCACCGACGAGTCGACCGCGCTCTCCAAGGCCCTCAAGAAGCGCGGCATCCGTTTCGTCGGCCCGACGACGGCGCACGCCCTCATGCAGGCCTGCGGCCTGGTCGACGACCACCTCGCGGACTGCGTGGCCCGCGGCCACTGACGGTTACGGCGATCCCTGACGGTCACCGCGGGCACTGACTTCCCCCGCCCCGGATTCCCGGGCCGGGGGAAGCAGCAGTGCGCGACGACACCCCCTAGCGCCCCAGGTACTTCGGCTTCTCCTTGTTCACGAACGCCTGCACCGCGATCAGGTGGTCCTCCGACGCGCCCGCCCGTGACTGGAGTTCGTCCTCTTTCTCCAGCGTCTCGTCGAGCGAGTGGGAGAGCCCGAACGCCAGGGACTCCTTCAGCGCCGCGTACGCCAGTGTCGGACCCTCGGCCAGCGTGCGGACCACCTTCTCGGCCTCGGCGCGCAGCTCGCCCGACGGCACGAGCCGGTTCGCGATCCCCAGTTCGAAGGCTTCCTGAGCGGTGATGCTGCGCGGGAAGAGCAGGAGGTCGGCGGCGCGCCCGGGGCCGATGACCCGGGGGAGCGTCCAGGAGATGCCGGAGTCGGCGGTCAGGGCGACCCCGGCGAAGGACGTGTTGAAGGCAGCCGTCTCGGCCACCACGCGGTAGTCCGCGGCGAGCGCGAAGCCGAAACCGGCCCCCGCAGCCACACCGTTCACCGCGGCCACCACCGGCTTCGCCGCCCCGGTCAGGGCCCGCACGATCGGGTTGTAGTGCTCCCGCACGGTGCTCATGACACCCTCGCCCCCGCCCGACGCACGCGCCGCGTGCAGGCCGCCGACGTGCTCCTTGAGGTCCTGACCCACGCAGAACGCCCGGTCTCCGGCGGCGGTCAGCAGCACGGCCCGTACGGAGTCGTCGGACGCCGCGGCCTGTGCCGCGTCCCGGAGGGCGACCTTGGCCTCCGTGTTCATCGCGTTCATCGCCTCGGGGCGGTTCAGCGTGATCGTCGCGAGTCCGTCGTTCACCTCGTAGAGCACGGTCTCGGCCATGGCGGGTCCCCTCAGGTGTCGCGGCTCCGTCGCACCGGCCTACCCGCCGGTACGTATCGCTTCCGAGGACAGCATGACGGAGATCACTGACAGCGGAGCCGCCCGGACATGTGACCTGTGTCAAAGAATTCCTGACCTCGGAAGGTCGTGCGGCGGCGCAGTATCGCAGTCACATCGCCGAATTGAGTGGTTTTGCTCAAGCGCGTTGCGCAAGCGATGCCGACTGATGTTGGTCATCGGGTCCTGAGATGCGGGATAATGGCCTGGAAGCAATGTGTTCGATGCCGGTGACGCGTGTCCTATGAGGGGACGGGCGTGCCCTTCTAAGGGGCCGTCGGCGACGATGAGCTGGTTTCAGGAAGGGGAACGAGCATGGCGGCCATGAAGCCGCGGACGGGCGATGGCCCGCTCGAGGTGACAAAGGAGGGGCGGGGCATCGTCATGCGCGTTCCGCTCGAAGGCGGCGGTCGGCTCGTCGTCGAGTTGACCCCTGACGAGGCCGACGCGCTCGGCGACGCTCTCAAGAAGGTCGTCGGCTGACGCGGGACGCGACCGCACCCTTTTCAGCTGCCCTGGCATCGTACGCGGTGCCGGGGCAGCTGTATTTGGGGGGTACGAAATCGACGTAACCGCTGGTCAGGGCGTTTTCGGGTGCTCCCGGTCAGCGTTTGACCGCGCACAGCAGGCCGTCGCCCACCGGCAGTAGCGAGGGCACCAGCTCCTGGCTCTCACGCACCGCGCGCAGCAGTTCCCGCAGCCGCCCGACTTCGGCGGGCTGCGGTCCGGAGTCCACCGTGCGGCCGTCCGCGAAGACGCCCTCGAAGACGACGAGCCCGCCCGGACGCAGCAGGCGCAACGATTCAGCGAAGTACTCCAGGCACTCCAGACGGTCGCCGTCGCAGAAGACGAGGTCGTACCCGGAGTCCGCGAGGCGGGGCAGGACGTCGAGGGCGCGGCCGGGGATGAAGCGGGCGCGGTTGCTCGCGAAGCCGGCGGCGCGGAAGGCCTGCCGGGCGAACTGCTGGCGCTCCGGCTCCGGATCCACCGTGGTCAGTACCCCGTCCGGCCGCATGCCGTTGAGGAGATGAATTCCGGAGACTCCGGTCCCGGTCCCGATCTCCGCCACCGCTTTCGCGTCCACGGTGGCGGCGAGCAGCCGCAGCGCGGCGCCTGTACCGGGCGACACCGAACGCAGCCCTGCGTCCTGGGCCCGGTCCCGGGCCCAGAGCAGTGCTTCGTCCTCGGCGACAAAGGCGTCGGCGAACGCCGCCCAGCCTGGCTGCCGGTTGCCGGTGATGACCCTCTCCTGTCCCCGTAGTTGCCTGGCCGTGACTGTATCCGTTGGTGCCGGGAACCCGCAGATGGGACCAGGCGTTTAGAGGGGTGGGGAAACGCACTGGGGGAAGCGCATGGATCAGGACACCGAGGAAGCGCTCACGCAGCGATTTGAGCGCGTATCAATTTCTCGTAAAACCGCTTATCCGGAGCTAACGGGCGAGGTGGCTATGGTAGGGGCTCCACTGGACACCACCAGAGCCGACAGGGGAGGTGCGGCTGCGCCTGTGGATCGGGGAGGAGTGCTGCGGCGCTTTCTCAGGTCGGCGGGTGAGCCGAAATCCGTGACCAACACCGCTGACAGTTTCCACAGCGCCGACTCCGCGCAGACCGCGACGTTCACCAGCGACGCGGAGTCGCAGGCGTGGACTCCGCCCACCTGGGAGGAGATCGTCAGCACGCACAGCGGCCGGGTCTACCGGCTCGCCTACCGCCTGACGGGTAACCAGCACGACGCCGAGGACCTGACCCAAGAGGTCTTCGTCCGTGTCTTCCGCTCCCTGTCCACCTACACGCCCGGCACCTTCGAGGGCTGGCTGCACCGCATCACCACGAATCTCTTCCTGGACATGGTGCGCCGAAAGCAGCGAATCCGGTTCGACGCCCTCGGCGACGACGCGGCCGAGCGCCTACCCAGCCGTGAGCCGTCACCGCAGCAGGTCTTCAACGACGCGCACTTCGACGCCGACGTCCAGCAGGCGCTGGACACCCTCGCGCCCGAGTTCCGCGCCGCGGTCGTCCTCTGCGACATCGAGGGACTGTCGTACGAGGAGATCGCCGCGACCCTGGGCGTCAAGCTCGGCACGGTCCGCAGCCGGATTCACCGTGGCCGTTCGCAGCTGCGCAAGGCCCTCGCGCACCGGTCCCCCGAGGCCCGTGCCGAGCGCCGCGGCTTCGCGGTGACCGGTGTGCCCGCGCTGGGAGGAGGGGGCGCGTCCGCGTGAGTGGAACTCGTCCTACACCTGCCGAGCAGCATCTGGGAGACCGACTGTCCGCCCTCGTGGACGGAGAGCTCGGTCATGAGTCGCGCGAGCGCGTCCTGGCCCACCTCGCCACCTGCGCGAAGTGCAAGGCCGAGGCCGCGGCCCAGCGCCGACTGAAGAACGTGTTCGCGGAGATGGCGCCGCCGCCCCCCTCCGAGAGCTTCCTCGCCCGTCTCCAGGGCCTTCCCGGCGGAGGCGACTCCGACGCGGGCATGGGCTCACCGCTGGGCGGAGGTGCCTTCGGTGGAAGAATCCCCGGCGGTTCCGCCGGCACCGGCATCTTCGGAGTACGGGGTGAGCCCTTCGGCTACGTCCCCTCCGAACCCCACACCGACGTACTGCCGCCCTCCTCGGGACGCGGCTTCCGTATCCATGACGTCGGCCGTCACGAGGCCGAGCGGTCGGCCTCGCGCGGACTGCGCTTCGCCTTCGCCGCGGCGGGAGCGGTGTCGCTCGCCGCGGTCGCGCTCGGCGGGGTGTCGACCGGCACGGGCCCCGACACCGCGGACGCGCGCGGCGGATCCGGTTCCGGCAGCAACGTGACACCGATGCGTACGCAGGGCGCCGGGGCCTCGACGGCTCCCGACGCGCAGCGGCGCCGGTCCGTCGGGCCGCTGCTCGCTCTTGGTGAGCGGACGCTCGGCGAGAGCACGGTGGCGCCCACCGAGGTGTCCGCGCCGCTGTTGCCCGGAGTCCCCGCTCCGGTCGACCACGCTCAGGAAGTCATGCACACGCTGACGGCACCCGTGGTCGCCGGCGCCGCCGTGATGTCCCCGCTCATACGTCCGTTCACCGACGTCGATCCGGTCGCGCTGACCTCGTGGTCCACCGCCCCCGACGTCACGACCCCGGGTCTGCTCGCGGCACCCGGATCCCTCTCGTCCTCCTCTCCCGCCCCGTCCGCCACCTCCGGCTCCCTCCGCTGACCTCGCCCACTGCGCGGCGGCCCGTGAACCTGGTTGAATCCGGGGTGGGCCGCGTCCGCGGGAGGTGTCCCGGACGCGGAGTCGGCAATCTGCGGCAACCGCCGGTGAGTTGAGCGCGGGGGCCGGGTGTGGGGAGAGCATGAGCGAGGGGAAGCCCCCGAAGGCGAAGTGGTGGAGCCGGCCCCGGCCGCCGGTCGCCCCCGGGGATACGGGAGTTGGCCCGTCCGAGGGCGAGCCGGTACCCGACGGCGATTTCGAGCTCGCCCGACCTCACGAGGACGGCGCCCTGTCGAAGCCACCGGGCTCTTACGCGCACACCGACACCGTGGGTTCCACCGAAACCTCCGCCTCCGACAGCGACTTCGAACTGGCCGCGCCTGCTCCGCAGGGCGGGGAGAGCGCGTCGTCCGGCGAGGCCGAGGCCGGGACCGACGCCGGGGGTGCGGCGCGGCTTGGTCCTGGGGGTGACGAGCCGTCTGGGAGGCCGGGCGTCGGGGCTGGCGCCTATGGCGATGCCGACACCGACGCCGATGCCGATGGCGACTTCAAGCTGGCTGGGCCTGTTCCGGCTCAGTCCGCCGCTGAACCGGGTGATAACTCCGGCGTTCGCCGGTCCGATCACTCCGGGGGCCGGGCCGCCGAACCCCCAGCGGATGGTCTGCCTGATTCCTCCGCCGACCTTCCGTCCGGACCCCCCGCCGTTCCCGTGCCCGAACCGTTCGCCGCCCCAGCGTCCGGACCCCCCTCCGTTCCCGTGTCCGAACCCCGGCCCGACTTCCCCCCGGAGCCCGCTGACAGCCGCGCTTCGGAACCCCGGCACCCCCTTCCCTCGGGTTCCGCCGAATCTCAGGCCCCCGCTCCGTCCGCCGCTCCACCCCGCGACCACCACCCCGAGCCCCTCCACGCCCCCGACCCCTACGGCACGCCGCCCTACGGGGAGCCGGGGCCGTGGGCGTCGGCGCCGCCGGTGCAGTATCCCGAGGCCACGCCCGCGCGGGGGACTCAGGTTCCGGGCGCGTACTCGGAAGGGCAGGCGCACGACACGTACGCACCGCCAGTGGCCACCCCGTGGCAGAACTACGACCCCTGGGCGGCCCCCGGCCCTCTCCAGCAGACGGGCGCGGCCGTGGCGACCACGGAGCAGCGGCGGAGGCGGACGAACAGGGCGCTGGTCTCCGGGGCGGTGCTGATCGCCCTCGTCTCCGGAGGCGTGGGAGGGGCCGTGGGGGTGTATCTGGAGCGGAACTCCGGGGAGAGTGACGTCGAGCTGCCGCAGGCCGGGAAAGAGGCGCCGAGGCGGGCCCCGGACAGCGTGGCCGGGATCGCCGCGCAGGCGCTGCCCAGCGTCGTCACCCTGCATGTGAGCGGCTCCGAGGAGGAGGCCACCGGAACCGGCTTCGTGCTCGACGGCCAGGGACACATCCTCACCAACAACCACGTGGTCGAACCGGCCGCCGACAGCGGCGAGATAACCGTGACGTTCAGCGGCGGGGACACCGCCGAGGCCGAGGTGGTGGGCCGCGACAGCGGGTACGACCTCGCCGTCGTACGGGTGTCCGGCGTCGACGGCCTGGAACCCCTGCCGCTCGGCAACTCCGACAGCGTCCAGGTCGGCGACCCGGTCGTCGCCATCGGCGCGCCCTTCGACCTCGCGAACACCGTCACCTCCGGCATCATCAGCGCCAAGGAGCGGCCCATCACGGCGGGCGGGGAGAGCGGCGACGGCAGCGACGTCTCGTACGTGGACGCGTTGCAGACGGACGCGCCGATCAACCCCGGCAACTCCGGCGGCCCCCTCCTCGACTCGCGGGCCCGCGCCATCGGCATCAACAGCGCCATCCGCTCGGCCGACAGCGGCTCGGGACCTGAGGGCGGCCAGTCCGGTTCGATAGGGCTCGGTTTCGCCATCCCCATCAACCAGGGCAAGCGCGTAGCCGAGGAACTGATCAACACCGGCAGGGCGACCCACCCGGTGATCGGCGTCACGCTCGACATGGACTACACGGGCGACGGCGCCAGGGTCGGAACCGAGAGCGGCGACGGCGGTCCGGCGGTCACCGCGGGCGGCCCCGGCGCCAGGGCGGGCATCGAGCCGGGCGACATCATCACCGAGGTCGACGGCCGGCCCGTGCACTCCGGCGAGGAGCTCATCGTGAAGACCCGGGCCCACCGCCCGGGAGACACGCTCCGGCTGACGGTCCTGCGGGGCGGCACGGAGAAGCTGATCACCCTCGTCCTCGGCTCGGCCGACAGCAACTGACAGGAACCTCACAGAAAGGCGTCCGAGGCCTGCTCCGAACAGCAAACATCACGGAAAACCCGCCGTGTACATGAACTCGGAAGCCCCGGGACAGTTCCGGACGGACGGGATGGCCGGGTACCGTGGACCCGGCCCGGACCACGGAAGAACCGCCGAGGGCCCGAGGACCGAGGACATCGCAAGGAGCTTCAGGTGTTCAATGACATAGGACCGCTAGAGCTGGTGGCGCTCGTCGTCCTCGCCGTGCTCGTCTTCGGTCCGGACAAGCTCCCGAAGATGATCCAGGACGTCACGCGCACCATCCGCAAGATCCGCGAGTTCTCGGAGAGCGCCAAGGCGGACATCCGCGAGGAGCTCGGCCCGGAGTTCAAGGACTTCGAGTTCGAGGACCTCAACCCCAAGACGTTCATCCGCAAGCAGCTGGACAACGACGAGCTGGGGCTCAAGGAGATCCGCAACGGCTTCGACCTGAAGAAGGAGATGGCCGACGTCACGGACGCCGTCCACGGCCGTGACTCCGACTCGGCGTCCGGCTCGGGCTCCGGGTCCGGCTCCTCCGGCGGGTCCGTCGACATGACGAAGAAGCGCGAGAAGCTCGACCTCGCCAAGGACGAGCGCCCGCCTTTCGACGCGGACGCCACCTGAGCGGTCGGACGCCACCTGAGCGGTCGGACAGCGGCTGAAGACTCGGGTTCGGCCCGAGCGGTCGGATACCGGCCGAACACTCAGGGTCCGCCCGAGCGGTCGCCCGCCGCCTGAACCCGCGTACCACCGACTGGTCGGCCCCGCCCGGCGGTTGGACCAGTTGCCCCGCGGAGGGCTCCGTCGCAGGTGATATGAGTCTCACGCGGCCCGAAAACCCACCCACGCGCCGGGCGCTTTCCCGGCTGCTCCCGGTCGTGTGGCTATGCTGCCCAGTTGTTGTGCGGACCGACAAGGATCCCCGAGGGGGGTGGGCCCGGCGGTCCGACGAGAGCTAGGAGGCGTCCGGCAGATGGAGACGACAAGTCGGGTAGGCGCGCAGGCGCCGGCCGCGGAGGGCGGACAACAGGTCCCCTCCGCCCGGCGCACGGTCGACGGCTACCTGCTGGCGCCCTTCCCGTGGTACGGCCTCGACGAGGCCTTCACGGGGCCGCGCTGGCTGATGCAGGTCGGTACCTCGGCGGACGGCGCCGTCGAGCACGGTTCGATCGGCCACGGCGAAGAGCCCACCGTGCGCGCCGAGACGACCGAGGACAAGGAACGCTTCGCGGTCGTGGTGACCGTCGCGGCCAGCCCCTCTCGCCGCAGCGCGGACGGTACGGGTCTGCTGGAGGCCACCTCGGTCTCCTCCGCCGCCTGGCTCGCCGGGGTGGGACTGCTGTCCTTCACCTGGCCCGGCCACATGGACCACACCCTCCGGGACGACTGGCTGGAACAGCAGACGGAGACCGCCTGGGTCCTGGCCGACGACCTGGCGGGCGAGGAGTGGTCCACCCTGTCGCTCCCCGTGGACGGTGTCCCCACGCCCTTCCACTACCGCGAGTCCGAGTTCGGCTGGGTCCTCGCGGGTTCCACCCAGGAGGGCGTCCACGTGGGCGCGTACGGCCGTGGCATGAGCGCGTACGGGCTGGGCTTCTCGATGATCAAGGACATCGGCGCGTACGCCTAGGCGGCGGGCGTACGGGGATGGGGGCGCCGTCACTCAGGACGGCGCCCCCATTCCCGTACACCGGGCGGTGCGGTGCGTTTGAACCCGCGGGTTCGTCGTGGTTGCTCGCGCAGTTCCCCGCGCCCCTGAAGGGGCGCTCCCCTGACGGAGCGCTCCCCCTGACGGGGCGCCCCCCCTGACGTTCGCTAGAACTTGTTTCTCGGGGTGATGCCCAGCGACATGCCAGAGAGGCCGCGGGCCCGGCCGCCGAGCTTGCCCGCGATGGCTCGGAGGGCGGCGCCCGCCGGGGAGTCGGGGTCGGTCAGGACGACCGGCTTGCCCTCGTCGCCGCCCTCGCGGAGGCGGACGTCGATGGGGATGCTGCCGAGGACCGGGACGGTGGCGCCCGTGGTGCGGGTCAGGCCGTCGGCGACGGACTGGCCGCCTCCGGTGCCGAAGACGTCGACCATCTCGCCGCAGTGCGGGCAGGGCAGGCCCGCCATGTTCTCGACGACACCGACGATCTTCTGGTGGGTCTGGACGGCGATGGAGCCCGCGCGCTCGGCGACCTCGGCCGCGGCCTGCTGGGGGGTCGTCACGACGAGGATCTCGGCGTTCGGGACGAGCTGGGCGACCGAGATCGCGATGTCGCCGGTGCCCGGCGGCAGGTCCAGGAGCAGGACGTCCAGGTCGCCCCAGAAGACGTCCGCCAGGAACTGCTGGAGGGCGCGGTGGAGCATCGGGCCGCGCCACACGACGGGCGCGTTGCCCGGCGTGAACATGCCGATCGAGATCACCTTCACGCCGTGCGCGGACGGCGGCATGATCATGTTCTCGACCTGGGTCGGCTTCCCGTCGGCGCCGAGCATGCGGGGCACCGAGTGGCCGTAGATGTCCGCGTCGACGACACCCACCTTGAGGCCGTCGGCCGCCATCGCCGCCGCCAGGTTCACCGTCACCGAGGACTTGCCGACGCCGCCCTTGCCGGACGCGACCGCGTACACGCGGGTGAGCGAGCCGGGCTGCGCGAAGGGGACCTCGCGCTCGGCCGTGCCGCCGCGCAGCGCGGAGGCGAGCTCACGGCGCTGTTCGTCGCTCATCACGTCGAGGGTCACCTCGACCCGCGTGACGCCCTCGACCGCCGAGACGGCCGCGGTCACGCTGTCCGTGATGGTCTGCCGCATCGGGCAGCCGGAGACGGTCAGATACACGGTGACCGCGACCGCACCGTCCGCACCGATCTCCACCGATTTGACCATCCCCAGCTCGGTGATGGGTCGCTGGATCTCGGGGTCGTTCACCGTCGCCAGTGCTTCGCGCACCGCGTCTTCCGTAGCCACCATGAGGTCGATGGTACGGGGCTCACCACGGGCTACGGAAAGCCCCGTCACAGGTCTTCCGCGTCACGTCCCCCGGCGCGCTCCGAGGGGAACACGACGCGACCCTCCGGACGGCGCTCCTCCATTTCCCTGATCAGGTCCTGCAGCTCGGAGCGGATCCAGTCACGGGTGGCGACCTCGCCGAGGCCCATGCGCAGCGCGGCGATCTCCCGGGTGAGGTACTCGGTGTCCGCGATCGACCGCTCGTTCTGCTTGCGGTCCTGTTCGAGGTTGACCTTGTCGCGGTCGTCCTGGCGGTTCTGCGCGAGCAGGATCAGCGGGGCGGCGTAGGAGGCCTGGAGCGAGAGCATCAGGGTCAGGAAGATGAACGGGTAGCTGTCGAAGCGCAGGTCGCCCGGCGCGAAGATGTTCCACAGCACCCACGCGATGATGACGACGGTCATCCAGACGATGAACCGTCCGGTGCCCAGGAACCGCGCGATCCGCTCCGAGAGCCGCCCGAACGCCTCCGGGTCCCACTCCGGCAGCAGTCTGCGGCGCGGCGCCTTCGGCTGGTCGAGCCGGGTGCGCCCCCGGCTGGTCGCCGTCGCGCCCGCGGAAGCGCGCTCGCGTGTCTCGCGCTCACCCGCCATCGGCCACCTCCTCGGAGAGGTGGAACTCCGTCTCGCGCCAGTCCTCCGGCAGCATGTGGTCCAGTACGTCGTCCACGGTGACCGCGCCGAGCAGCGAGCCGCTCTCGTCGACGACGGGCGCCGCGACCATGTCGTACGTCGCGAAGAACCCGGCGACGACGGGCAGCGCCACGTCCGGGGCGAGCGGCGGCAGGTCGTCGTCGACGATCGAGCTGACCAGGGTGTAGGGCGGGTCGCGAAGGAGCCGCTGGAAGTGCACGGTGCCCAGGTACTTGCCCGTCGGCGTCTCGTCCGGTGCGCGGCACACGTACACCTGGGCGGCGAGCGAGGGGGAGAGGTCGGGGTTGCGGACCCGGGCGAGCGCGTCGGCGATCGTCGCGTCGGGCCGCAGCACGATGGGCTCGGTCGTCATCAGCCCGCCGGCGGTCCGCTCCTCGTACGCCATCAGCCGCCGTACGTCGGCCGCGTCGCCCGGCCGCATCAGCGTCAGCAGCCGCTCCACGTCGTCCTCGGGCAGCTCGGCGAGCAGGTCGGCCGCGTCGTCCGGGGCCATCGCCTCCAGGACGTCGGCGGCGCGCTCCTCCTTGAGCTTGCTGAGGATCTCGATCTGGTCGTCCTCGGGGAGCTGTTCGAGTACGTCGGCGAGGCGGTCGTCGTCCAGCGCGACGGCCACCTCCCCGCGCCGCTTGGGCGACAGGTGGTGCAGGACGTTGGCGAGGTCGGCCGGGCGCAGCTGCTCGAAGGTGGCGAGGAGGCTCTCGGCGCCCTGTCCCTGCTCGTCCAGCGAGAAACCGGTGACGGCGGACCACTCGACGGTCAGGGTTTCGCCCTTGGTGCGCCTGAACGCCCCGCTGCGGCCCTTGCGGACGAAGACCCGGTCGATCTCCCACTCGCGGCGTGCGGGGAGCCGCTGGACGGAGACGTCGAGCACCGTCACCTCCTCGTCCGTCTCGACGAGGGTCAGCCGGCGGTCGAGGATCTCGCCGAACACGAGCCGCTCGGTGGGCCGTTGTTCGAAGCGGCGCACGTTGAGGACTCCGGTGGTGATGACCTGGCCGCTCTCGATGCCGGTCACCCGGGTCATCGGCAGGAAGATGCGGCGGCGCGTGGACAGTTCGACGACCAGGCCGAGGATCCGGGGCGGCCGCCGTCCGACGCGCAGCATGGCGACCAGGTCCCGCACACGGCCCACCTGGTCGCCGTTCGGATCGAAGACGGCGACGCCGGCGAGGTGCGAGACGAAGATCCGGGGGGCGCCTGCGGCCATGCGCGCGCCTCCTCTTCCTGCCGTTATGTCCGCTCGGGTGGGCTTCAGGCTAGCCCGTCCCGGTCGGATACGCCCTGGTGGGCGGTCCGGACGGACCCCTTCCGCCGGCCGTGGGGAGCACCGGTACGCTGCCGTACGCCGCCGCCCGGACCCGCGCACGAAAGGCGCCCCACCTGTGACTGCATTTCCCCAGGGCCGTACTCGCAGGGCCACGCTGGTGAGCGCGATGTGCGCACTGGTCGTGACGGGGACAGGACTGACGGGGTGCGGCGGCGAGGACCCGGACGCGGGCACCAACGGAGTGGGCAAGCTGACCGCCGCCCAGATCCAGACGAGGACGAAGCAGGCGGCCGGGGCCGCGAAGACGGTGCGGCTCGCGGGCACCGTGGTGACCAACGGGACCACCTACACGCTCGACATGCGCCTCAAGGAGGACGGCGGCACCGGTTCGGTCACCTCGAAGAAGTCGACCTTCCGGCTGCTGCGGGTCGGCGAGCACCTCTACCTGAAGGCCGACGCGGACTTCTGGAGCGACCCGGACGGCTCCGGCGGCACCTCGGCGGACACGGACGTCGCCGACAAGCTCAGCGGCATGTACGTGAAGGTCCCGTCCGACGACCCCGCCTACAAGCGCTTCAGCGGCTTCACCGACAAGGACGTCCTCCTCGACGGGCTGCTGACGCTCCAGGGCGACCTCGCCACCGACGGCTACCACGAGCAGTCCGGCGTCCGCACCTTCCGCATCACCGGCGACGACGGCTCGGGCGGCTCCCTGGACGTCTCCCTCGAGGGAACGGCGTACCCCCTCCTCCTGGTCCGCGCGGGCAACGCCGGCACCCTGCGCCTCACGGACTGGGGCAAGGACTTCGCCCTGAAGGAGCCGGACAAGAAGGAGACGGTCGACTACGGGCAGGAGCTGCCCTCGTCGTAGGGCCGCCGGAGCCCGCCGCGAGTCCCGGGCGACCTGTCGCTAGCGGCGCTTGCGCTTCCTGCGGAGCAGACGGGGGAGTGCCGCGGGAATGGGCTGCCGGGTGGTCGCCGGGGTCGGGAGGGGCGGGGCCGCGAGCGAGCCCGTGGGCTGTTCGCCCGTCATGCCGGTCGGCTCCAGTCTGAGCACCCGGCACTCCTGGGCCCAACGCGCGGTCATGGCCTCGCCGTCGGGGGCGTTCAGGCGCTTGCCCTTGAGCTCGGCGACCGCCGCCTCCCACTCCGGGGACGACGGCGTCAGCTCCACCACCTTCGCGGACCAGGCGACCAGCCGGCCGCCCTTGTCCTTGCTGCGTACGGTGACGACCGCGCCGCCGCCGTCCACCAGGTCCGGCAGCGGCTGCTCGCCCGGTCCGTCGCCCATCAGACAGGCCGCGCCGTCGTGCCACACGTGCCACAGGGCGCGGGAGGAGGCGGCCGGGCTCTGGGCCCCGAGCACCGGCACGCCGTCGCTCCGCACCCAGATCAGCCCGGACTTCTTGGTGGCCTCCTCGACGAGGGCCTTGTCGAGCAGCTCTTCCGTCATGGCGCCAAGACTATCCAGCGCGCGCTCAGAGCCAGCCGTTGCGCTTCAACGTGCGGTGGATGCCCAGACAGATGACGACCGTGACCCCCAGGATCACCGGATAGCCGTACCGCCAGTGCAGCTCCGGCATGTGCTCGAAGTTCATGCCGTACACCCCGCACACCATCGTCGGTACGGCAATGATCGCGGCCCAGGAGGTGATCTTGCGCATGTCCTCGTTCTGCGCGACGGACGCCTGCGCGAGGTTGGCCTGGAGGATGGAGTTGAGGAGCTCGTCGAAGCCGATGACCTGCTCCTGGACCCGGGCGAGGTGGTCGGCGACGTCGCGGAAGTACTTCTGGATGTCGGGGTCCACCAGCCGCATCGGCCGCTCGCTCAGCAGCTGCATGGGACGCAGCAGCGGCGACACCGCCCGCTTGAACTCCAGCACCTCGCGCTTGAGCTGGTAGATCTGCCCGGCGTCCGTGCCGCGCGGGCTGCCCTTGCGGCCGGGCGAGAAGACCTGGGTCTCGACCTCGTCGATGTCGTCCTGCACGGCGTCGGCGACCGCGATGTACCCGTCGACGACATGGTCGGCGATGGCGTGCAGTACGGCCGAGGGCCCCTTGGCGAGCAGCTCGGGGTCGTCCTGGAGCCGGTGCCGCAGCGCCCGCAGCGACCCCTGCCCGCCGTGCCGGACCGTGATGAAGAAGTCCCGCCCGGTGAAGCACATCACCTCGCCGGTCTCCACGATCTCGCTGGTGGCGGTCAGCTGGTCGTGCTCGACGTAGTGGATGGTCTTGAAGACGGTGAAGAGCGAGTCGTCGTACCGCTCCAGCTTGGGCCGCTGGTGGGCCTGCACCGCGTCCTCGACGGCGAGCGGGTGCAGCCCGAACTCCCCGGCGATACCCGAGAATTCGGCCTCGGTCGGCTCATGCAGGCCGATCCACACGAAACCGCCGTCGCGGTGCACCTGGCGCATCGCCTGGTGCGGCGTCAGGGGCTCAGGGGTCTGCACCCGGGCGCCGTCGCGGTAGACGGCGCAGTCGACCACGGCCGAGGGCGTACCGGGGTCGCGGGTGGTGTCGTACGAGCCACTTTCCTTGCGCAGCGAGGGACGGGGGCGGACCGCGGCACGGAGGTCACGAATCATCGACATGGCAGGCTCCTTCGCAACGGAGGCGGCCGGCGACGGTTGGAACTACCCGGAATGGGGACGTCCTGACTGCGGATGTTTGGCACGTCCACAAAGCGGGGAGCACCGCACCGTCGCGGTGGCAGCTTCGCTACTGATTCAGATCAGGCGGATCACGTCTCGACCGGGCGGACCGAGTTCGGATCAACCGGACGGATCGCGTTCGGATCGGACGGATCAGAAGGGAACGAAGCGCTCTTCCGTGGTGCACAGGGCAACGCTGACACGTATGCACACGATCGCGGGAGGCGACAGCCGGCGGGACCGGAGGGCCAGCTAACGAACTCAGCGACGGGAAGAGCGGGTAGTACTGCACGGATGACTTCGGTCCATTGCAGCCCCACCTCCTCCGGTCGGTCCCCCGTGAGGGACGATCCATCCCCCGCGGGGGACCCGGCTCCCTCCAAAGGGGAGTCGGACAGTTCCCCCGTGAGGGGGAGTCAGCCTCAGTGGGCCGGGACTTGAGAGCGACGCTTCTGCGTGCTGCCCCGGCCAGCGGCCAAGACTAGCAGCGCGCCGAAGCGTCAAGGCGCCGCTTTGCCCGCTCCTAACGAGATCTATGCTCGGTTCATGGCTGATGTTCTTCCTCTGGTCGAGGCCCGGTTGCGTTCCGCGCTGGGCGAACCCGACGCCCGCGCCGCGGTCACTTTCGTCGGTACCGACCGCGTCGAAGTGCTGCGCTTCACAGAGGGCGACATCGTCCGCTACGCGACGCTCGGCATGTCCGCCCAGCCGATGGCGGACCCCACGGCGGTGATCGCCGACCCGGTGAAGGGCCCGCGCGCCGAGCTGGTCCTGTCCGTGCGCGCCGGCGCCGCCGACACCGACAAGGTGCTCCGCCCGCTCGCCGTACTGGCCGCGTCTCCGCAGGTCGAGGGCCTGATCGTGGCTCCCGGCGCCTCCCTCGACGTGGGTGAACCCCTCTGGCCCGGCGCGACCTTCACCTCGGTGCTGGTCGCCGAGCCGGGCGGCCTGGTGGAGGACCTGGACCTGGACGAGCCCGCCGACCCCGTACGTTTCCTGCCGCTCCTTCCGATGACGCCGAACGAGGCCGCGTGGAAACGCGTGCACGGCGCGGGCGCCCTCCAGGAACGCTGGCTGAACGGCGGTACGGACCTGCGCGATCCGCTGCGCAGGTCCGTACCACTGGACTGAGGTTTTTCGCCGTTCTGGCTGAGACGGGGTCAGACCCTGGCCGGAATCGGTCAGTTGGCAAAAACTCCGACGCTGTCCTCCGTCGCGTGCCGCGGCTCCAGCTCCTCGGCCTCGTGCGTGAGCGCGTCCCGTCGTACGAAGACCACCACGGCGCCGATCACCGCGGTGGCGGCGGCGACCACGAACGGGATGTGGATGTCGCTCCACTCCTCGATCTTCGGCGCGAAGTACGGCGCGGCGGCGGCCGCGAACCAGCGCACGAAGTTGTACCCGGCGCTCGCCACCGGGCGGGGCGCGTCGGACACGCCGAGGGCCAGTTCCGTGTAGACGGTGTTGTTCACGCCGATGAACGCGCCGGACAGGATCGTGCAGACGACGGCGGTGGTGTGGCTGCCGTACCCGAGCACGAGCACGTCCGCGGCGAGCAGGACCAGTGAGCCGCCGAGCACCTTCAGCGAGCCGAAGCGTGCCTGCATGCGCGGGGCCACGATCACCGAGAAGAGGGCGAGCAGCAGGCCCCAGCAGAAGAAGACGGCGCCCGACTTGTACGGGGTCATGTCCAGCACGAACGGCGTGAAGGCCAGCACGGTGAAGAACGTGTAATTGTAGAAGAACGCCGACGCCGCCGCCGAGGCGAGACCGCCGTGGCCGAGCGCCCGGATCGGGTCGAGCAGTGAGGTCTTCCGGGCGGGCTTCGGCTGCTCCTTGAGGAACACCGTGATGCACAGGAAGCCGATCGCCATCAGGAACGCGGTCCCGAAGAACGGGTAGCGCCAGCTCGCGTTGCCGAGCAGCGCGCCCAGCAGGGGCCCGCACGCCATGCCGAGGCCGAGGGCGGACTCGTACAGCAGGATCGCCGCGGCGCTGCCGCCGGCCGCGGCGCCGACGATGACGGCGAGGGCCGTGGACACGAACAGCGCGTTGCCGAGGCCCCAGCCCGCCCGGAACCCGACGAGCTCGCCGACCGACCCGGACGTGCCGGCGAGGCCCGCGAAGACGACGACGAGCGCGAGGCCCAGCAGCAGGGTCTTCTTGCCGCCGATGCGGCTGGACACGAAGCCGGTCACCAGCATCGCGACCGCGGTGATCAGGAAGTACGAGGTGAAGAGGAGCGAGACCTGGCTGGTGGTGGCGTCCAGGCCCTTGGCGATGGACGGCAGGATCGGGTCGACGAGCCCGATTCCCATGAAGGCGACGACGGACGCCCCGGCCGTCGCCCAGACGGCCTTCGGCTGGCGCAGGATGCCGCCGGCTCCGGTGTCGAAGGGGTCGTCGGCCGGGCCCCGTTCGGCGGGTTCTCCGGTGGGTTCCCCTGTGGCGGTGCGCATACGTGGTCCTCGCAGTCCTCGACGAGATCGTTGACGTATACACATAATAAGTTAGGTCGACTAAATAATGCAAGCTACATCTACTTTCTCGGGATGACCCCGGGTGAGGCGTACGTGCCGGACGGGTGATCGTCCTTGACGCGGCGAAGGACGGGGAGGACCGTTGGGCTCTATGAGGGGCGAACCCAGTTGCCCGAAGTGTGGTGGCCGGGTCAGGGCTCCCGGCCTCTTTGCCGATTCCTGGCAGTGCGATCTGCACGGCACCGTGCATCCGCTTCAGCCCGTGATCCCGCCCAGCGTCGAAGCCCTCGGCGTGGTGGTGCACCGTGCCCGGGTGCCGGTGTGGATGCCCTGGCCGCTGCCCGTCGGCTGGCTGTTCACCGGCGCGGCCTTCGCCGGTGACGACCGCAGCGGCGGGCGCGCGACCGCCGTCGCCTGCTCGGGCCCAGGACCGCTCGGCGGCATAGGGGAACTGATCCTCGTCGCCGAGGAACTCGGCGTCGGCCTCGGCGCGCGGTACGCGGGAGTCGACGGCCCCGACCCCGGCCCGTACATGAGCGTCGAGAAGCCGCCGCAGGCGAAGGTTCTCGCGGCCGGCCGCCCCACCCCTCTCTGGCATGTGGCGGGCGCCCCCGACGACCGCGCCGTCTTCGCCGGCGAGGCGCTCGGACTGTGGCTCTGGGCGGTCGTGTGGCCCGAGCAGTCGGGACTGCTCATGTACGACGAACTCGTCCTGACGGACCTGCGGGACGCGGGCGCCGAGGTGGACCTGCTGCCCTGCGGGGCGCTGTCGCCGCGGATCCTGGAGCCGTAGGGCTCGCAGTCGGTTCGTGGAGGGGGCGCCGCCGAGCCGTAGGGCTCACGGCCGGTTCGTACGGGCGGGCCCTGTGGCTCACAGCCGGTTCGTAGGGGGCGCCGCGTGGGTGCGGGTGTGACAGGGGAGGGTCGGTTTCCCGTTACCCTTGGGTGTCCTGTTCCGTTCTGTCGCTGTCTGGAGTCCGCGTAGTGCGCATCGATCTGCACGCCCACTCCACCGCGTCCGACGGTACGGACACCCCGGCCGAGCTGGTCCGCAACGCGGGCGCAGCCGGACTGGACGTCGTCGCGCTGACCGACCACGACACGACCCGCGGGTACGCGGAGGCGCTCGACGCGCTGCCCGCCGGGCTGACCCTGGTCACCGGCGCCGAGCTCTCCTGCCGCCTGGACGGCATCAGCATGCACATGCTGGCCTACCTCTTCGACCCCGAGGAGCCCGCGCTGCTCGCCGAGCGCGAGCTCGTACGGGACGACCGGGTGCCGCGCGCCCAGAGCATGGTCGCCCGGCTCCGGGAACTCGGCGTGCCGATCACCTGGACGCAGGTGGCGCGCATCGCGGGCGGCGGTTCGGTGGGACGCCCGCACATCGCCTCCGCGCTGGTCGAGATCGGCGTCGTACCGACCGTGAACGACGCCTTCACCGAGCAGTGGCTGTCCGACGGCGGCCGGGCCTTCGTCGAGAAGCACGAGACCGACCCCTTCGAGGCGATCCGGCTGGTCAAGGGCGCGGGCGGCGTCACCGTCTTCGCGCACCCCGCCGCCGCCAAGCGCGGCCGTACCGTGCCGGAGTCCGCCATCGCGGAACTCGCCGCCGCGGGCCTCGACGGCATCGAGGTCGACCACATGGACCACGAGCCGGCCACCCGGGCTCGGTTGCGCGGGCTGGCTGCCGAACTGGGGCTGCTCACCACCGGGTCGAGCGACTACCACGGCAGCCGCAAGACGTGCGTGCTCGGCGAGTTCACCACCGATCCCGAGGTGTACGGGGAGATCGTCCGGCGGGCCACCGGGGCGTTCCCGGTGCCGGGCGCCGGCGGAAACCAGGGCGCGTAACCGGCCTGGGTGGTCTCGGGTTTCGGGGAGCACCCTTCCCTGCCCGGTCCCGCGTCTCGGGGGGCGCGCCTTTCCTTGGCTGGTCCTGCCTCTCGGGGGGCACGCCTTTCCCTGGCTGGTCCTGCCTCTCGGGGAGCGCGCCTTTCCCTGGCCGGTCCTGCCCCCGGCCGGTCCCTCGTCTTGGGGCGCGGGCCTTCCTCTGTCCGGTGCCTCTCGGGTGTTCGGTGCCTCTCGGGGCGCGTGATCTCCGCCGCTAGGCCTGCTCCTCGGGCCTATGGCCTCCGTTGCGAGATTTCGCGCTTGGGGCGCATGGCCTCCGCTGCCTGATTCCGCTCCTCGGGGCGCCTGACGCCGCCGCTGTATCCCGTTCCTCCAGCCCCCTGATTCTCCGTTGCCGTGCCCCGTACCTCGGGGCACGCGCCTCACCCCGCACGATTCCGCTCCTCGACACCCGCAAGGCCTCACACATGTTCGACGTTGCCGTCTTCGGCTCCCTGTTCCTCACCCTCTTCGTGATCATGGATCCCCCAGGGATCACCCCGATCTTCCTCGCGCTGACCGCGGGGCGCCCCGCCAAGGTGCAGAAAAGGATGGCCTTCCAGGCCGTCTGCGTGGCCGGCGGAGTGATCACCGTGTTCGGGCTGCTCGGGCACCAGATCCTCGACTACCTGCACGTGTCGGTGCCCGCGCTGATGATCGCGGGCGGCCTGCTGCTCCTGCTGATCGCCCTCGACCTGCTGACCGGCAAGACCGACGAGCCCAAGCAGACCAAGGACGTCAACGTCGCCCTCGTACCACTGGGCATGCCGCTGCTCGCGGGTCCCGGCGCGATCGTGTCGGTGATCCTCGCCGTGCAGAAGGCCGACAGCGTCACCACGCAGGTGTCCGCGTGGGTCGCGATCCTCGCCATCCACGTCGTGCTGTGGATCGTGATGCGGTACTCGCTGGTGATCATCCGTGTCATCAAGGACGGCGGCGTGGTGCTGGTGACACGGCTCGCGGGCATGATGCTGTCGGCGATCGCGGTGCAGCAGATCATCAACGGGGTCACTCAGGTGATCCAGGGGAGCTGACGGGTCCCGGGAGCCGCCGTCGTATACACAGAGCCCCGTACGGCATCGCGCCGTACGGGGCTCTGAAGTGTGAGTTGGTGTCCGCGCGTTATGAAGCGGACGGGTCGGCCGGGCGGATCCAGAGGCGCTGTCCTATGGCGGCGGCCTGCTGAACGATCCGATTGACGGAGGCGGCGTCTACAACGGTGCTGTCCACGGCTGTTCCGTCGACATCGTCGAGTCGCATGATTTCGAAGCGCATGGGCTTCTCCCTTCGTCTGGTCATCCTCCTGAGGAGAACTACTTGGGTGTGGTGCGTGAGGCGTCTGCGCCCCTCGCTCCATACGGATTCAACGGGATGCGTGTTACAAACATTCCCTACGCTAAGGAAATTCTTCGAGACGCTAACTACTTGTCGGTAGTGGACTGATCGGGACCGGTTGTGTTCGAAGCGTGACCGCCGGGACAATGGTGGCGATGAACGAAGACCTCGAGGCGCTCGGCGCCCGCATCGACCGCACGAACGAGCTGCTCCAGCGCATGCTCGCCGAGGTGGCGAAGACGCCCTCGACCCATGCGATCTTCGTCGACGCCGGGTATCTCTACGCGGCCGCCGGACGGCTGGTCGCAGGGACCGAGGACCGCCGCTCCTTCGATCTCGACACCGAAGGGCTCATCGAGGCGCTCATCGACCGGGCCCGCACGATCTTCGCCGACAGCAGGCTGCTGCGCGTGTACTGGTACGACGGCGCGAGACGCCGTATCCACACCGCGGAACAGCAGTCGATCGCCGAACTCCCGGACGTCAAGGTCCGGTTGGGCAACCTCAACGCCAACAACCAGCAGAAGGGCGTCGACTCGCTCATCAGGTCCGACCTGGAGTCCCTCGCCCGGCACCGCGCCATCAGCGACGCCGCGCTGCTCGGCGGCGACGAGGACCTGGTCTCCGCGGTCGAGGCGGCGCAGGGTTACGGCGCGCGGGTCCACCTGTGGGGCATCGAGGCGCCCGAGGGCCGCAACCAGGCCGAGCCGCTGCTCTGGGAGGTCGACAGCCAGCGCACCTTCGACCTCGACTTCTTCAAGCCGTACGTGGCACGGCGGACCGCCGCCACGTACGACGCGACGGCGGCGGCCCGGCCCACACGCGACGACGTACGGTTCGTGGGCGCGCAGGTCGCCGCGAAGTGGCTGGCGGCGCGGGGGCGGGAGGCGCTGGTCGAGCTGTTGCCCGGTCATCCGTACCTGCCCGGCTCGGTCGACCAGGATCTGCTGGTCGAGGCCGAGGGGCTGTTGCAGTACTCCCTGCGGGGGCAGGCGGATCTGCGGCGGGCGTTGCGGGACGGATTCTGGGAGCACCTGCGGGCGCAGTACTAGCGGGCGCGGTACCTACCGGGTTACGGGGTTGGTGGCGGCCCAAGTGCCGAGCCTGGCTGGGCTGGTGGGGTCCCTAGAGGTGGAGGGTGTTCCAGAAGTCCGACAGGGCGAGGGCCGTTTCACGGGGCTGGTCCGTGTTGGGGGAGTGCTCCGATCCGCGTACGACCGTGCGGCGCGCGTCGAGACGTACGGCCATGTCGTCGAGGAGCGGGAGCGGCCAGGTGTTGTCCTCGTCGCCGGACAGGACATGCTTGGGCAGGGGGAGCGCCGCGAGTTCCGCGACCCGGTCGGGTTCCGTGCACAGCTGACGGCCGGTCGCGATGAGCTGGGCCGGGCTGTTGCCGAGCCAGCGGCGGCGCAGGTCGGCGCGGTCGTCTAGTCCCGTGTCGAGGTCGCCGGTGTCGGTGTCCTCGGGGGGTTCCATCGCCTGGATGGCTTCCCAGACCTGGGCCATGTCCATGACCGCGAGTGCGTCGCGGAGCAGTTTGACGCGCTGCTGCTGGGAGGGGGAGATCTCGGCCGGGCCGGACGCGATGAGCGTGAGGGAGACGAAGGGCGACGGGTCCATGAGGACGGCGGCGCGGGCGATCTGGCCGCCGAGGGAGTGGCCGACGAGGTGTACGGGGGTGCCGACGGCGTCCGCCTGTGCGAGTACGTCCCTCGCCAACTCGTCCTGGGCGTAGGCCGATTCGTCGTCCCGTGAGCCGGGGGACTCGTGCTGGCCCCGGCCGTCCACAGCCACCGTGCGGTAGCCGTCCGCGGCGAGGGGCTCGTGCAGGGAGATGAAGTCCTCCTTGCTGCCGGTGAATCCCGGAAGCAGGAGGACGGTTCCTTTGCTCGGGCGTCGGGGGGTGGCTTCGAGCGCGGCGAAACGGCCGCGGGGGGTGTGGAGGCTGTGGGCCTTTACGCCGGGGGGTGGGGTGAAGGTGGCGGGCCTGCTCATGGGGTGAGGTTATCCGGCGTTCTGGTGCCGGCGGCGGGTGGGGCTGCGCCGGGTGGGTGGGTGGGTGGGTCGGGGCCGGGGGCCGGTACATCCGCCCGTCGCTTGATGGGCACTCTGGTTTGTTGTGGGGTGGGGCGGCGGTGTGACCACGTATGCGACGGGCATTTGATGTACCGGCC
Source organism: Streptomyces sp. NPDC088747 (assembly GCF_044751025.1). NCBI lineage: Bacteria > Bacillati > Actinomycetota > Actinomycetes > Kitasatosporales > Streptomycetaceae > Streptomyces > Streptomyces sp. NPDC088747. The sequence continues at coordinate 292,296 of NZ_JBIVKZ010000003.1, read as the reverse complement.
CCCGGCCCCTTCCGTGGTCTCGCGGGTGCGGCACGGGGCTGCGGCGGTTCCGGCATGGGGGCTGCCGGTGTGCCGATGGCCCGGCTCCCCTGGGTGGGGGGCCGGGCCATCGGGTGGGACGGGGTCAGCCTTCGCTGGGCTCCGTGGTGGCCGTGGCCTTGCGGGTGCGGCGGCGGGGCTTCGGGTCGGTCGACTCGGCGGGCTGGGCCGGGATGTCGGCCTCGGCCGTCGCCGTGACGGCCTTGCGGGTGCGGCGCTGCTTGGGGGCCGTCGCCTCGGGGGCGGCTTCCTCCGTCGCGGACGCCACTGCCTTGCGGGTGCGGCGAGGCTTGGTCGGTGCCTCGGTGGCGGCCTCCGCCGGGATGTCGGCCTCGACGCTCGCCGCGGTGGCCTTGCGGGTGCGGCGGCGCGGGGCCGCGGGCTCCTCCGCCGTCTGAGCCGGGATGTCGGCCTCGACGGGGGCGGTGGCCGCTGCCTTGCGGGTGCGGCGGCGCGGCTTGGCCTCCGCGGCTTCGGCGGTGTCCAGCGCGGCCTCGGCGGTCGCGTCGGGGGTCGCCTCGGCCTTGGGGGTGGCGGCCTTGCGGGTACGGCGGGGCTTGGTCGGTGCCTCGGTGGCGGCCTCCGCCGGGATGTCGGCCTCGACGGTCGCCGCGGTGGCCTTGCGGGTGCGGCGGCGCGGGGCCGGGGTCTCGACGGCGCTCTCCGTGATGGCGACCGCCTCGGCGACCACGGATTCGGCCGTGGCCTCCACCGTGTCCGCGGGCTTGCGGGTGCGGCGGCGGCGCGGCTTGGCCGGCTCCTCCGTGACGCTCTCGGTCGGGACGCCCTCGGCTGTGGCGACCGCGGCAGTGGTGACCGTGGTCTCCGCGGGCGCGGGCGACGGCTCCGTGACGGTCTGGGGCACCGCTGCCTGGTCCGACGCGCCGGTGCGCGTGCGGCGACGGCGGCGCGGCGTGCGGGGCTCGCCCGTCGCGGGTGCCTCGGCTGACTCGGTCGTCACCTCGGGAGAGGTGGATCCCTCGTCCATCGGGGCGCCGTTGCGCGTACGACGGCGGCGGCGCGGCGTACGGGCCGGACGCTCCCTCTCCCGCTCGCGCTCGACGGCCGGGGCCGGAGCGGCGGCACGGCCACCTCGGCCGCGCGGACCACCACGTCCGCCGGTCTCGCCGAGGTCCTCGACCTGCTCGGCCGCGAGACCGGCGCGGGTGCGCTCGGAGCGCGGCAGGACACCCTTGGTGCCGGCCGGGATCTTCAGTTCCTCGAAGAGGTGCGGGGAGGTGGAGTACGTCTCCGGCGGGGCCGGGAAGCCTAGGTCCAGCGCCTTGTTGATGAGCTGCCAGCGCGGGATGTCGTCCCAGTCGACGAGGGTGACGGCGATGCCCTTGGCACCCGCGCGGCCGGTGCGGCCGATGCGGTGCAGGTACGTCTTCTCGTCCTCGGGGGACTGGTAGTTGATGACGTGCGTGACACCCTCGACGTCGATGCCGCGCGCGGCGACGTCGGTGCAGACGAGGACGTCCACCTTGCCGTTGCGGAACGCGCGCAGCGCCTGCTCGCGGGCGCCCTGGCCGAGGTCGCCGTGGACCGCGCCGGAGGCGAAACCGCGCTGCTGGAGCTGGTCGGCGAGGTCCGCCGCCGTTCGCTTGGTGCGGCAGAAGACCATCGCGAGGCCGCGGCCGTCGGCCTGCAGTATCCGCGCGACGAGCTCCGGCTTGTCCATGTTGTGCGCGCGGTAGATGAACTGCGCGGTGTTCGCGACCGTCGCGCCCTCACCGTCCGGCGAGGTGGCGCGGATGTGCGTGGGCTGCGACATGTAGCGGCGCGCGAGGCCGATGACCGCGCCCGGCATGGTCGCCGAGAACAGCATCGTCTGACGGCGGGCCGGCAGCATGTTCATGATCTTCTCGACGTCGGGCAGGAAGCCCAGGTCGAGCATCTCGTCGGCCTCGTCCAGGACGAGCGCCCGGATGTGCTTGAGATTGAGCTTCTTCTGGCCCGCGAGGTCCAGGAGGCGTCCCGGGGTGCCGACGATCACGTCGACGCCCTTCTTGAGCGCCTCGACCTGCGGCTCGTACGCCCGGCCGCCGTAGATGGCGAGCACGCGCACGTTGCGGACCTTGCCCGCGGTCAGCAGGTCGTTCGTGACCTGCTGGCACAGCTCGCGCGTCGGAACGACGACGAGGGCCTGCGGGGCGTCGGTGAGCTGCTCGGGCTGCGCCCGGCCCGCCTCGACGTCGGCGGGGACGGTGACGCGCTCGAGGAGCGGGAGACCGAAGCCCAGCGTCTTGCCGGTGCCGGTCTTGGCCTGGCCGATGACGTCGCTGCCGGAAAGGGCGACGGGGAGCGTCATCTCCTGGATGGGGAAGGGATTGATGATGCCGACGGCCTCAAGGGCCTCAGCTGTCTCGGCAAGGATTCCGAGCTCTCGAAAAGTGGTAGTCAGGGTGCTGCCTGTTCTGTGTACGCAGTGCGAGGCGAGCGCGGGGGGTCGTGTCGGGACCGTGCCGGGGACGTCGGCCGCTCTTTACGGGCGGGCCGAGTGGCATGGGACCACTGCCGACGCTCGAGCTCTCGTACCACTGAGGGTTCCCTCCGGGTGTCGTACGCAATGTGCCGTACCGACGTGGAGGGCTGTCGGGTCGGAGCCGATCGGGCCACCGACCGGGCATCCTCATTCATGCGGCCCGTCGAATAGTCGCCGGGCGCATTACCACCATACCCCGGAATCGCGCATACGCGATGGCCGATTTGGTCACGTAGTGGTCGTCACACTGATTGACCAGGGACTTCCGTGTTGCGTTGAGCGGGCTATTGTGCGCTTCATGACGACGCCCGACAACGCCGCTGACACCCCCGCCGAGGCCGCGGACGACACCGCTTCCACGGCCACGGAAGCCCCTTCTCCCGCGGCCACGGACGACACCTCACGGGTGGCCACCTCGGTCGCCGCCCAGACCTGGGAGACGGCCGCCGTCGACCCGCAGTACCGTGCCGCGGTCGTGGACCTGCTCGGAGCTCTCGCCTACGGCGAGCTGGCGGCGTTCGAGCGGCTCGCGGAGGACGCCAAGCTGGCGCCGACGCTGAGCGACAAGGCCGAGCTGGCGAAGATGGCGTCGGCGGAGTTCCACCACTTCGAGCAGTTGCGCGCCCGGCTCACGGCGGTCGGCGTGGACGCGACGCAGGCGATGGAGCCGTTCGTCGCCGCGCTCGACGGCTTCCACCGGCAGACCGCGCCCTCGGACTGGCTGGAGGGGCTCGTCAAGGCGTACGTCGGCGACTCGATCGCCAGTGACTTCTACCGTGAGGTCGCGGCCCGTCTCGACTCCGACACCCGCAGCCTGGTGCTCGGCGTCCTCGACGACACCGGGCACGCGAGCTTCGCCATCGAGAAGGTGCGCGCCGCGATCGACGCGGAACCGCGGCTCGGCGGTCGGCTCGCGCTGTGGGCGCGACGGCTGATGGGCGAGGCCCTGTCGCAGTCGCAGCGGGTGGTCGCCGAGCGTGACGCCCTGTCGACCATGCTGGTGGGCGGCGTCGCGGACGGGTTCGACCTCGCGGAGGTCGGCCGGATGTTCTCCCGGATCACCGAGGCGCACACGAAGCGGATGGCGGCGCTGGGGCTGGCGGCCTAGCACGCGGGTTCACCCACGGCGGGGGTTCACCCACGGCGCGGGAACGGGCCTCGGGTCCTCAACGCCGCTTCCCGCGGCGGTGGGTATGGCTCTCGCGGCTGCGGCGGTGCGTGGGGCGATGCGTACGGCGGCTCGGCGTACGCGGCGGGTCGCGTGGCTGGCTACGCCGTCGCCGAGCGGCGGCGAAATCCCTCCGCCGGGCGCAGCAGCAGGGACAGCGAGGCGGTGGAGACCGCGACGGCGCCGACGAGGATCACCAGCAGGTTGGCGGCGCCCAGCGCGGTGTGCGTCAGGAAGGCGCCGAACAGGGCTCCGGCGACGCCTGTCGGCAGGACCATCCGGCGGCTCGGGAGGCGGTGCGGCAGGCGGTACGCGGCCGCCCACGCCAGTGCCAGACCGAGCATCGCGGAGCCGAGCGTTTCCAAGAGCATGGTGGGGTCCCTCCCGCACGGTCGGAGCAATTCGGTCGTAGCCCGTCCTACCCCTGACGTGCGGAATGCAATCCTCCCCTGTGGTGGAACTGTGCTCCATCTGTGCTGAACGGCAGTCTGGAACAACCGCCCTGAGCAGGCCTGAACAGCCGCCCTGAGCAGAGGTGTTCGGCCGGGTCCGGGAAGCGGGTTCGGGCGCGTACGGGAAGTGTCCGCGCGTACGGGAAGGGGCCCGGTGGCAGTGCCACCGGGCCCCTTCCGTCTGCTCGCCCGAACTACAGCGCGCTGAATCCCACCTTGCGCTGGGTGGGCTCGCCGAGCTCCACGTACGCGAGGCGGTCGGCCGGAACCAGGACCTTGCGGCCGTGGTCGTCCACGAGGCTCAGCAGCTGCGACTTGCCCGCAAGCGCCTCGGACACCGCGCGCTCGACCTCTTCCGGGGTCTGACCGCTCTCCAGAACGATCTCGCGGGGCGCGTGCTGCACGCCGATCTTGACCTCCACGGCTTTGTCCCTCCGACGGTCAGTGATGTGCGCGTGTGTCCGCGCTGTACGCAGGACACATTAGCCCGGTGAGGGGACGCGCACGCTCCGCCCGAGAACGCCAGGAGCGAACAGCGGACGGGAACAAAGAAGCGGCCGGGGGGTTCACCCCCCTCGGCCGCTTCCTCAGTTCCTGTGTCGGTGGTGGAGTTCCGGTGTCAGTGGTGGTCCATGCCGTGCAGCGGGAAGCCCGCGATGCCCCGCCAGGCCAGCGAGGTCAGCAACTGGACCGCCTGGTCGCGCGGGACGCTGCGGTCGCTGTGCAGCCAGGACCTGGCCACCACCTGGGCCAGACCGCCCAGCCCGGAGGCGAGGAGCATCGACTCCGCGCGGGACAGGCCGGTGTCCTCCGCGATGACGTCGCAGATCGCCTCGGCGCACTCGTGCGTCACCTTGTCGACGCGCTCGCGGACCGCGGGCTCGTTCGTCAGGTCGGACTCGAAGACCAGCCGGAAGGCGCCGCCGTCGTCCTCTACGTACGCGAAGTAGGCGTCCATCGTCGCCCGGACGCGCAGCTTGTTGTCCGTGGTGGACGCGAGTGCCGTCCGTACGGACTGGAGCAGCGACTCGCAGTGCTGGTCGAGCAGCGCGAGGTACAGGTCGAGCTTGCCCGGGAAGTGCTGGTAGAGAACCGGCTTGCTGACGCCCGCGCGCTCGGCGATGTCGTCCATGGCGGCCGAGTGGTACCCCTGCGCAACGAATACTTCCTGGGCGGCGCCGAGGAGCTGGTTGCGTCGGGCACGGCGCGGCAGGCGAGTGCCCCGCGGGCGTGCCGCCTCTGTCTGCTCGATGGCTGTCACGCCGCCTCCCAAAATTGTCCACATGCGGTGAGCGCCGCGCCGCCATCGTACTTTTCGGTAACCGCCGTGTGCGCGGTGCGAGCGCACAATTTCACGTACCGGACGCGGAGCGATAACGGCACAGACAGTGCCGTACGCGGGCGAGGTGGGCGCGTCACCCGTAGGCCGTCACCGGTAGTCGTCCTCGTCGAGTTCCACGACTCGGGCCTGCTCGGCGAGGTCTCCCTCGTCCGCGCCGGCGGGGTCGCCGACCGGGGCGGCCTCGGCCTCGCCCGGTTCCAGGCCCGTGCGCTGTTCCGCCGCGTCGGCTTCGGGGGCTTCCGGTGCGAGCTCCTCGGGCTCGTCCTCGTTCGCGAAGGTCTCGGGGTCCGTGGGGTCGACTGTCATGATTCCTCTTCCCGAGTGGTGCGCGTGCGTTCCTGCTACGAGGTGCACTTCTGTACGGGATACGAGTGCCCCTGTCTGAGCCTAGGAGACACCCGATCGGGGCGCGATGCGATCCGTTCGCCGTTCGCGAGCGATCTGTGCCGCATATCGCTCGCGATCCGGCACGCCCATTGCTCGCAATCCGTGACATCGAACGGATCTGTGACGGCGAACACACGAACCACTGCGTGATCGTCTCGTAACATTGCCGCATGTCTTCGACCGAGCTGCCCTCCGTGCTGGCCTCCACCGTCACACCGAAGGTCGGCGCTGTCAGGATCGCGGCGGGCGAGCAGCTGAGATCCGTCGGTCTGCCCGGGATCACGCTGACGGTGCGGTCGAGGCCGCCCGCGCGTGACGGACTGCCGCCCGCGTTGTACGTGCATGGCCTGGGCGGTTCCTCGCAGAACTGGTCGGCGCTGATGCCGCTGCTCGAAGGGTTCGTGGACAGTGAGGCCATCGATCTGCCGGGCTTCGGGGACTCGCCTCCACCGGACGACGGGGACTACTCGGTCACCGGGCACGCGCGCGCGGTCATCCGCTACCTGGACGCGTCGGGGCGCGGCCCCGTTCACCTCTTCGGCAACTCGCTCGGCGGCGCCGTCACCACGCGTGTCGCGGCCGTACGGCCCGATCTCGTCCGCACGCTCACCCTGGTCGCGCCCGCGCTGCCGGAGCTCCGCCCGCAGCGCACCGCGTGGCCGACGGTGATGATCGCGCTGCCCGGGGTGGCGGCGCTGTTCACGAAGCTCACCAAGGACTGGAGCGCCGAGCAGCGCGTACGCGGAGTCCTCACGCTCTGTTACGGGGATCCCGGCATGGTGACTCCCGAGGGTTTCAACGAGGCGGTCGAGGAGATGGAGCGGCGGCTCGCCCTCCCGTACTTCTGGGACGCCATGGCCCGGTCGGCGCGCGGCATCGTGAACGCGTACACGCTGGGCGGCCAGCACGGGCTCTGGCGCCAGGCCGAGCGGGTTCTCGCCCCGACACTCCTCATCTACGGCGGCCGTGACCAGCTCGTCGGGTTCCGTATGGCCCAGCGCGCGGCCCGCGCCTTCCGGGACGCGCGGCTGCTGACATTGCCGGACGCGGGCCATGTCGCGATGATGGAGTACCCGGAGACCGTAGCCACGGCCTTCCGTGAACTCCTCGTGGACTCTGGTGAGTTGGCGCCTTCGTCGGCGACCACCGGCAGTGCGGGAAGCTGAGGCGCGGCGTGGGACGTCATAGCCGTCGGGGGCGCGCCGACGACAGGATCGACAAGGGCGACGGGGCGGGGGAGATCGGGAAGGCCGACGGGACTCCGGTTCACGGTGTGCCTCGACTCTCCGACGGGACTCCGGCCCGTGGTGTGCCTCGGCTGCCCGACGGGACTCCGGCTCACGGGCTGCCCCGTTTCCCCGACGGGACGCCCGCGCGCGGTGTGCCCCAGGTGCGGGGCGGTCATCCGGAGACGCGTGAACCGGGCGGTGCCTGGGGGGAGTTGTTGTCGGGCGCGCACGCGGGTGCGGCGGCGGACGGTCAGTCCGGGTATCACGGGCCGCGGACGCCGCCACAGCGGTACCTGGCCGCGCCGGGAGCCCGGCAGGCCTACATCGACGCCTTCGGGGCCGAACCCGACGAGGAGGACGACCTCTTCGCGCCCCGCGCCGGTGCCCCGCGCGGTGACGACCCCTACGCCTCCGTGACCGACTGGGACACGGAGACCGGCGAGAAGCCGCCGGCCGAGGTCGAGGAGCCGGACAGGGGCAGGGGCGGCAAGGGGCGGACGTTCACGGGGATCGCGGCGGCCGCCGTCACCACCGTGCTCGCCGTCGTGGTGGCCGGACAGGTGGCGAGCGGCCGGGAGGACAACGGGCGCGAGGACACCGGCGTACGGGCGCAGTCCAACGGCGGTGAAGGACGCGCCGCCCTGAGCGCCCCGGACGCCCCCGCCCCGTCGGTGACACCGAGCCCGGTGGCGCTGACGTACGGCGAGAAGATGGGCGCGAAGTACGCGCTCGGTGCGAAGCTCAGCGGATCGGGAAAGTTCGACGCGGTCCGCGGGCTCGCCAAGGCGCCCGGCAAGGGGCAGAAGTACACCTACCGCGTCGACGTGGAAAAGGGGCTCGGCCTCGACGCCACGCTCTTCGCGCAGGCCGTGCAGAAAACCCTGAACGACGACCGGAGTTGGGCCCACGACGGCGGCCGTACCTTTGAGCGGATTTCCTCCGGGAAGCCCGATTTCGTGATTACGCTGGCGAGCCCGGGAACCACCGCGGAATGGTGTGCGAGGTCCGGACTCGACACCACCGAGGACAATGTGTCGTGCGACTCGGCGTCGACGGAACGCGTCATGATCAACGCGTACCGCTGGGCGCAGGGATCCGAGACCTACGGTGACAAAATGCTGGCATACCGGCAGATGCTGATCAATCACGAGGTCGGTCACCGGCTCGGCTACGGCCACGTCACCTGCGACAAGGACGGCGAACTCGCCCCCGTGATGCAGCAGCAGACCAAATTCCTCGACCACGACGGGATCCACTGCAAGGCCAACCCCTGGCCCTATCCCGGCAGTTGATCGAGGTATCAGGGGTCACATTGACATGCGGCGGGAGTTGGTTCATATTTTTCCGCATGTCGCCTCGTCACGTCTCCGCTCGCGCCGCCATTGAGCTGGCGCTGATCGGCGTGACCGCGCTCTGCGTGGCCGACATTCTCTGTCGCTGACGCCCGCCTCTGTCGCGCGCGTCGGTGTTCTTTCCTCCTTCCGGATTCCCGGAGGCCCTGTCCGGGTTGCCGGACACTGGCCGGTAAATCATCGATGAAACACCGGGAAACAGCTCATTCCGGAATTCGGCGTGCCGCAGGGGCGATTTCCGCGGCTCTCCTGCCCGCCGCGACGTCGTCGCGCGGCATTCTCCGAATTACCTGAGGGGTCTGTTCCCATGCGTCAACCGTCCGTCATAGCGCGCCGAGTGGCCGCAGTGTCCGTCAGCCTCGCCGTGGCAGCGGGTGCCGTGGCCTGCGGGCCCGAGGACAACGATGCCGACGCGGGCGGCGGCGACGCCAAGCCGCAGAAGGGCGGCACGCTCACCGTCCTGAACTCGAACCCGCAGAGCGACTTCGACCCCGCGCGGCTCTACACCTCAGGCGGCGGCAACGTCCCCTCCCTCGTCTTCCGTACGCTCACCACGCGCAACCGCGAGGACGGGGCCGCCGGCGCCCAGGTCGTCCCCGACCTCGCCACGGACACGGGCCGCCCGAGCGAGAACGCGACCGTGTGGACGTACACCCTGAAGAAGGGCCTCAAGTACGAGGACGGGACCCCGATCACGTCCGCCGACGTCAAGTACGGCATCGAGCGCTCCTTCGCCGCCGAACTGTCCGGCGGCGCGCCCTACTTGAGGGACTGGCTGATCGGCGGCGCCGACTACGAGGGGCCGTACAAGGACAAGAAGGGCCTCGACTCGATCGAGACGCCGGACGACCTGACCATCGTCTTCCGCCTCAACAAGCCGGAGGGGGAGTTCCCCTACCTCGCCACGCAGACGCAGTTCTCGCCCGTCCCGGAGGCCAAGGACAAGGGCACGAAGTACGAGGAGCACCCGGTCTCCTCGGGCCCGTACAAGGTCGTCTCGAACGAGAACGACGGTGAGCGGCTGATCCTGGAACGGAACACGTACTGGTCCGCCTCGACCGACGCCGAGCGCAAGGCCTACCCGGACAAGATCGACGTACGGTCGGGGATCGACTCCTCCGTCATCAACCAGCGGCTCTCCTCGTCCCAGGGCGCGGACGCCGCCGCCGTCACCACGGACACCAACCTCGGCCCGGCCGAACTCGCCAAGGTCACCGGCGACAAGGAACTCGCCGCACGGGTCGGCACCGGGCACTTCGGCTACACCAACTACATCGCCTTCAACCCGAAGGTGAAGCCGTTCGACGACCCGAAGGTGCGGGAGGCCATCTCGTACGCCGTCGACCGGACGTCGGTGATCAACGCGGCCGGCGGGTCGTCGCTGGCGGAGGCCGCGACCACGTACCTGCCGGACCAGAAGTCCTTCGGCTACACGGCGTACGACCACTTCCCGGCCGGCGCCTCGGGCAACCCGGAGAAGGCCAGGGAGTTGCTGAAGGAGGCCGGTTACGCGAACGGGCTCACGGTCACGCTCACCCACTCCAACGCCCAGGACTTCGAGACCAGCCCGGAGATCGCGACCGCCGTCCAGGACGCCCTCAAGAAGGCCGGGATCACCGTCAAGCTCGACGGACTCGAGGACAACGACTACAGCGACAAGATCCACAGCGTCAAGACCGAGCCCGGCTTCTTCCTCGCCCACTGGGGTGCCGACTGGCCCTCCGGCGGTCCCTTCCTCGCCCCGATCTTCGACGGACGGCAGATCGTCGAGGACGGCGCCAACTTCAACACGGGCTTCCTCAACGACAAGTCGGTCAATGACGAGATTGACGCGATCAACAAGTTGACCGACCTTGACGAGGCCGCCAAGCGCTGGGGCGCCCTGGACAAGAAGATCGGTGAGCAGGCACTCACCGTGCCGCTGTTCCACCCCGTCTACAAGCGGCTGTACGGCAAGGACATCAAGAACGTCGTGATCAGCGACTGGACCGGCGTGCTGGACATCTCCCAGGTCGCGGTGAAGTAGCGCCGTGAGCGAGGCACTTGTCGCCTCCGAGGCCCCCGGGACGGACACGTCCGTCCCGGGGGCTTCCGGGGCCCGTCAGTTCTGGCGGCGACTGCGCGCACAACGCGCCGCCCTCGTCGCGGCGGCCGTCGTCGCGCTCCTCGTCCTGGTCGCGCTCGCCGCACCGCTGCTCACCGCGATCGAGGGCCAGGACCCGACCAGCTACCACCCCGGCCTGGTGGACTCCGCCCGCGGCGGCGTGCCCGTCGGTCCGTTCGGCGGCATCAGCGGCGACCACTGGCTCGGCGTCGAACCGCAGACCGGCCGCGACCTGTTCGCACGGCTCGTGTACGGCGCCCGGGTCTCCCTCGGTGTCGCGTTCGCGGCGACCGTGGTGCAGGTGTTCATCGGTGTCGTCCTCGGTGTCGCCGCCGCCCTCGGCAATCAATGGGTTGATCAACTGTTGAGCCGCGTCACGGACATCATCCTCGCGATGCCGCTGATGATCGTGTCCCTCGCGCTGCTCGCGATCGTGCCCAGCAGCTTCCCCCGGCCCCTGCTGGTGGCGCTCGTCATCGGTCTGGTCGCCTGGGGCTCCACCGCGAAGATCGTGCGCGCGCACACGTTGACGCTCAAGCAACTCGACTACGTGGCAGCGGCCCGGCTCAGCGGCTGGGGCTCCTGGCACGTCGCCCGCCGCGAACTGCTGCCCGCCCTGGCCGCTCCCGTCATCACGTACGCGGCCCTGCTCGTCCCGATCAACATCACCGTCGAGGCGGCCCTCAGTTTCCTCGGCGTCGGCGTGAAGCCGCCGACCCCGTCCTGGGGACAGATGCTGACCGCGGCCGACATCTGGTACCAGGCGGCGCCGCAGTACCTGCTGCTGCCCGCCGGCTCCCTGTTCGTCACCGTGCTCGCGCTGACCGTCCTCGGCGACGGGGTGCGCACCGCCCTCGACCCGCGCGCGGCCTCACGGCTGCGGGTGGGCACCGGCCGCAGGCGGGAGGCCAGGGCATGAGCGGCCTGGTGGGGCCGAGTGGCTTCGCCGGCTTCGTGCTACGGCGGCTGGTCGGCGCCGTCGTCACCCTGCTCGCGATCTCCGTGATCATCTACCTCGTCTTCTACGTCGCCCCGGGCAACGTCGCGCAGATCACCTGCGGTCCGCGCTGTTCGCCCGCCCAAGTGCACCAGGTGGCCGAGCAGTTGAACCTCGACGACCCGCTCTACCTGCGCTACTGGCACTTCCTCCAGGGCATCGTCGTCGGCCACGACTACTCGACGGGCACGTCGGTGGAACACTGCGACGCGCCCTGCCTCGGGCTCTCGTACCAGAGCGACGAGCAGGTCACCCGGCTGATCTGGGCGAAACTGCCCGCCACCTTCTCGCTGGTGATCGGCGCGGCCGTGCTGTGGCTGGTCCTGGGCGTCGGCACGGGCGTGCTGTCGGCCTGGCGGCGCGGCCGGATCACCGAGCGCGTGCTGACCGGCGTCACGCTCGCCGGCACCGCCACGCCGGTCTTCGTCATCGGACTCGTGCTGATGATCGTGGTCTGCGGGCAGTTGCAGTGGCTGCCCTTCCCGCAGTACGTGCCGTTCACCGAGGATCCCGAGCAGTGGGCGTGGAACCTGCTGCTGCCCTGGCTGGCCCTCGCGCTGATCGAGGCCGCCAAGTACGCCCGCCTGACCCGGGCGTCGATGCTGGAGACGCTCGCCGAGGACCATGTGCGCACCTTTCGCGCGTACGGCGTACGGGAGCGCTCGATCATCGGGCGGCACGCCCTGAGGGGCGCCGTCGCGCCGGTCATCGCGCTGACCGCCAACGACTTCGGGTCGGCGATCGGCGGTGCCGTGCTCACCGAGACGATGTTCGGGCTGCCCGGTCTCGGGCGCGAACTCGTCCACGCGGTCAATGTCGTCGACCTGCCGGTGGTCGTCGGCATGGTCCTGGTCACCGGCTTCTTCGTGGTCCTGGCCAACGCCGTCGCGGACGTGCTGTTCGCGGTGGCCGACCGACGGGTGGTGCTGTCGTGAGCTCCGACAGCCGTTCCGGCAGTGGTTCCGAGATCGACTTCGCCGTCGGTCCTGGCGCCGGGCCCCATGGTGACCCTGGCGCCGGTCTGGTGGAAGTCAGCGGTCTCACGGTCGAGTTCGGGGATCTGCGTGCCGTCGACGGGCTCTCCTTCCGGCTGGAGAAGGGGGCCGCGCTCGGTCTCGTGGGTGAGTCCGGCTCCGGCAAGTCGACGGTGGCGTCGGCCCTGCTGGCGCTGCACCGGGGCACCGGGGCGCGCGTCGGGGGAGCGGTGCGGGTGGCGGGCCTGGACGTCCAGGCCGCCTCCGACGACGAACTGCGGCGGCTGCGCGGCGCCAAGGCCGCCATGGTCTTCCAGGATCCGCTGTCGTCCCTGGACCCGTACTACGCGATCGGCGCCCAGATCGCCGAGGTGTACCGGGTGCACACGAGGGCCTCCCGGCGTGCGGCACGCGCGCGTGCCGTCGAGGTGCTCGACCGGGTGGGCATCCCGGACGCCGCGCGCAGGGCCCGTTCGCGGCCGCACGAGTTCAGCGGAGGGATGCGCCAACGCGCGCTCATCGCCATGGCGTTGGCCTGCGAGCCCGAGCTGCTGATCGCGGACGAGCCGACGACCGCCCTGGACGTGACCGTGCAGGCCCAGATCCTCGACCTCCTGCACACCCTGCGCGAGGAGACGGGCATGGGGTTGCTGCTGGTCACCCATGACGTGGGCGTCGCCGCCGAGAGCGTCGACGAGGTGCTGGTGATGCGGCACGGGCGCGCCGTCGAGCACGGGGCGGTCGGCGCGGTGCTCGGCGCTCCGGGGGAGGCGTACACGCGTGAGTTGCTGGCGGCGGTGCCGCGCGTGGATGGGGGGCGAGCCGATCCGGGGGGTCGGAGGGGCGGCCCGGGGCGGGTGCCGCCGCAGGTGGCGGGTTCGGGCTCTCGCGCGGGATCGGGCTCTCGGGTGGATTCGCAGGCGGGCTCGGGCTCGGGTTCGCGCTCGGGTGCCGGCTCTGCCTCCGACCGGCGCTCCGGCTCGGACGGTGCCGTGCTCGAAGCCGTCGGGCTGCGGCGCGAATTCGGCCGCGGGAAGCGGCGGTTCACGGCCGTGGACGACGTGTCGCTCACCGTCCGGCGCGGGGAGACTCTCGGCGTCGTGGGGGAGAGCGGCAGCGGCAAGACCACGCTGGGACGGATGCTGGTGGGGCTCCTGGAGCCGACGGCGGGCACGGTCCGCTACGCGGGCCGGGAACAGGCCGGGGTGAACCCCGCCGTCCAGATGGTCTTCCAGGACCCGGTCTCCTCGCTCAACCCCCGGCGCAGCGTGGGGGAGTCCATCGCCGACCCGCTGCGCGCGGGTGGAGAACGCGACGAGGGGCGCGTCCGGGGGCGCGTACGGGAGTTGCTGGAGCGCGTGGGGCTCGAAGGGGCGCATTACGACCGCTACCCGCACGAGTTCAGCGGCGGACAGCGCCAGCGCGTCGGCATCGCGAGGGCGCTCGCCGCCGAGCCGCACGCCATCGTGTGCGACGAGCCGGTCTCCGCGCTCGACGTCACCACCCAGGCCCAGGTGGTCGCGCTGCTCGCCGAACTGCAACGCGAACTCGGTCTCGCCCTGGTCTTCGTGGCCCACGACCTCGCCGTGGTACGGCAGGTCAGCGACCGGGTGGCCGTGATGCGGCACGGGCGGATCGTCGAACACGGGCCTGCCGACGAGGTGTACGGGTCCCCGCGCGACCCGTACACGAAGCAGCTGCTGGCCGCCGTACCGGCGCTCGATCCGGAGGTCGCGGCCCAACGCCGCGCCGCACGCAGGGCACTGGCCGTAGCCCAGCGAAACGTGACTGCTTGATCCCTTAGCGCGAGCGAACGCGGCCTGCGCGGGAAAGTTACGACCGTTCACCCCTTCTGGTGGCGCGATGGACAACCGTCCGTCGCGCCACCGTCATGTCCGCATACGTTCGTCCCGCTGCGAGCCGCCGGGTCAACGGCGGCTCCCCACAAGGGAGATCGGGGGTGCACTCGTGCGCATCGGACTGCTTACGGAGGGTGGCTATCCGTATGTGAGCGGTGACGCCAGGCTCTGGTGCGACCGGCTCGTACGCGGGCTCGGGCAGCACGAGTTCGACATCTACGCGCTCAGCCGCAGCGAGCGCCAGGAGGACGAGGGCTGGATCCAACTGCCGCCGCAGGTCAGCCGGGTACGGACGGCGCCGCTGTGGATGGCCGAGGACGACGGTGTGGTGTACGGGCGCCGGGCGCGGCGACGGTTCGCCGAGGCGTACGGGGAGTTGGCCGCGGCGATGTGCGAGGGGGCCGAGGCGGCGACCGCCGGCGCGGGGGTTTCCGGTCCCGCCGGGGGTGCCGACGGCTCTCCCGCCGGGGGTGCCGACGGCTCGGGGGGCGGCGCCGACGCCGAGGCGGACCGTTTCGGCAGCGCGCTCTACGAACTCGCCGAACTCGCCCGCGACGAGGGCGGTCTGATCGGAGCACTCCGCTCCGAGGGCGCCGTACGTGCGCTGGAGCGCGCCTGTCGTGCGCCCGGCGCACTACGTGCGGCACGCGCCGCCCGCGTGCCCGACCTGCTCACGGTCGCCGCCCATGTCGAACGAGCGCTGCGGCCCCTGTCCCTCGACTGGTACGAGGGCGACGGGCTCGACTCGGTCGACCTGTGCCACGCGACGGCCGGCGGCACGGCGGCACTCCCCGGCCTCCTCGCGCGGCACTTCTCCGGGGTGCCCCTGCTCGTCACGGAGTACGGCGTGCAGTTGCGGGCGCACTACCTCGCGTCCGCCGCCGTCGGCGACGTCCCCGCCGTACGGGCCCTGCTCGCCGCGTTCCACGGCAGGCTCACCAGCGAGGTGTACCGCGCGGCGGCGGTCATCACGCCAGGCAACACACACGCCCGCCGCTGGCAGGAGCGGTGCGGCGCCGACCGCGCCAAGCTGCGCACCGTCTACCCGGGCATGGAGGCCTCCCGCTTCGCGGAGGTCGGGGAGGGCCAGGAGACGGCCGGATACGCGGACCCGGAAACACTCGTGTGGGTCGGCCGTATCGAACCCGCCAAGGACCTGATCTCGCTGCTGCACTCCTTCGCCGAGATCCGCAAGGAGGAGCCGAAGACCCGGCTGCGGATCGTGGGGGCGCCCGCCGACGGACCGGAGGGCGCGACCTACCTCGCCCACTGCAAGGCACTGGCCGCGCAGCTCTTCCCCGACGAGGCGACTGGCGTGCACGCGGTCGGCGACAACCCGGTCTCCTTCGAGGAGATCGGCGGCCCGGAGGTCCCCAGCCTCCCGGAGGCATACGCCTCCGGGGCCCTGATCGTCCTGTCCAGCGTCGTGGAAGGCTTCCCGATCAGTCTCGTGGAAGCCATGTTCTGCGGTCGCGCCACCGTCTCCACGGACGTGGGCGCGGTCGTCGAGGTCATCGGCGGTACGGGCCTCGTGGTGCCGCCACGCAATCCACGGGCGCTCGCCGAGGCGTGCGTGGCCCTGCTGCGCGACCCCGAGCGCCGTGAGCGCCTCGGCGCCGCCGCCCGCGCACGTGCCCTCGAACTGTTCACCGTCGAGCAGAACATCACGGCATTTCACGGCATTTACCTGGATATTGTTTCGCACTCCCCGCTACGGCGCGTGGTCGTCGACGAGACGGGGGAACCGCTCCCCTTCGGAGTCCCCGCCGAGGCCCACGTGCCCGGCCGCTGGACCGAGGCCCGCCTGATGCCCACGGGCCGCCCGCGCTGGGCCGCCGACGCCCCGGTACGCGCGACGGTTCCCGTCCCCGCCGGGGAGAGCGCCTCATGAACGAACTCGGAGAACTGGACCGGCCGGGACGCCCCAACAGCCCCGGCGCCTGGGACGCGCGGTCGGAGGAGTGGCTTGTGACGGGGGTCGGCGAGATGGACGTACGGCTTGAGAGGGATGAGGGGGAGCCGGTATCGGCTCCGGTAGCGGTTCGTGAAGTCGCGGGCGCGGAGCTGGTTGAAGGATTCGGGTCCGGGTCCGGGTCCGGGTCGGGGTCGGGGTCGGGGGTCGGTGAGGTGGCCGGGGGGCGCGGGGTGGGTCGGGCGCACGATGTCGACGGGTTCGGTGCGGGCCGTGTCGGCGATGCGGGCAGTGCCGACGGTGGGGGAGCGCTGGGCGCACCCGGCGTGCTCGGCGTGCGCGAGGGGGCGGGGTCGGCGGGTGAGCCCGTCGACGGGGTTCCGGAGGTGCTCGGCGGGGCGCGGGACAGTGCGGGTGGTGCCGCGCGTCGGTCCAGCGGCCGCCGCGCCGGCGTGGACCCGGTGAAAGCCCTGATGCACCGGCACCGGGAGCTCTGCGAGCGGGCCGTGGACCCGCTGGAGATCGCTGCGGGCCTTGAGGCGCACGGGGTGACCGACCGGACCGCCGCGCGGTTCCGGCACCGGGACGTGTTCTCGCTCGCCGAGGAGCTGTACGCCCGCGTGCCCCGTGACGGGGAGCCCGCACGGCGCCCGGCATCCCCCGCACGTCCCGGAGGGCGCGCCGACTGGGCCGTGCTCGCGCTGCTGCCGGGTGCCCTGTGCGCTGCCGCCGTGACGGGACTGCGGCTCACCGAAGGGCGACCGCGCCTGGCGATCGCCGTGATCGGCGCCCTCGCCGTCGCCTTCGGTCTGCGTGTCGCCCTCAGCCGTGGCCCCCTGAGCGTTCATCACCACACGACGAACTCCACGCGCGCGTGGACATGCTGGCTGATCGCGTACGCCCTCCTCGGCGACGGGCTCCTGCGTGCCGGCGTCGAAGGCGGCCCCGACGGCCCCTGGCCCCTGGCCACCGCCCCGGTCCTCGCGCTCGCCCTGGGCTGCGCCCCGGCGGCCTGGTGCGCCCACCTCTTCGCCGTACGAGCCCGCCGCAAACTGGCCGCCAGCCGCGGTCTGGAGGAGTTCGCCTCCTCCGTGAAACCCCTGCTCCTCGGGGTGTTCGGGCTCTTCCTGTGCACCTTCATCGGACTGCTCGCACTGTGCGGGGCGGCGCTCGGCGAACCCGTCCCCTACGCCGGTGCCGGGGCCCTCGGCACGCTGCTCCTGCTCGCCCGGCTGCTCGCCGCTCGCGGTTTCACCCACGCCCCGGCCGTCGTCCTGGCCACGGCCGGCGTGGCCGAGGCCCTCTCCCTGGCAGCGGTCTTCGCCGGCCGCCTCCCCGGCTGCGCGTTCCTGTCCGTCCCCGTCGACACCCTCGTGGGGGCCTGGGGACTTGGCGCCGTCCCGGCCCTGGCGTGCGCCACCGCCACCCTCGTCCTCCTGCTCCACTCCACCCGCACCCTGACCCGCGCCTCGGCCCACGCCCAGACCGGCGAGGCGGCATGAACCGACGAGCGGACGTCCAGTACCACCGGCGGAGCTGCGACCGTCCCGCGTCGCGGACCGGCGCCGACACGGGAACCGGGACCGCCACCCGTATCGCCACGGGACCCGCGACCGCTACCCGTGTCGATACGGAAACCGGGCCCGCTGCCCGTGCCTGGGCAGGCGCGCACGTCGTGAACGGCACCGCGCCGGCGCTGGGACTCCGCACACCTGGGCGGCACCGGGCCGCACTGGCGCCCACACCGGGACCGATGCCAGGACCGGCCCGTTCGCAGGCCCACGAACCGACCCGAGGCGTCGTCCGCGTCCACCGAGATCGGTGCGTTGCGCCACGACCCGAAACCTGGCTCACGGTGTCCCCCACCGCTGTGAGCCACGCCCGGCGGCCGGGGTTCACCCCCCGTCCCCGGCACATCGCTCCCGCGGGGCCGACACCGCGGGCCCTCCCCTTGACCCACGGCATCACCCGAAGGAGAACGCCAGATGATCACCTCCCGAACCGGAGAATCCGCCCCGGGAGCCGCCCGATGAGGGTCCTGCTGATCGGAGCCAACGGCTACCTCGGCCGCTTCGTCGCCGACAGGCTGCTCGCCGACCCGGCCGTGCAGCTCACCGCGCTCGGCCGGGGCGACGACGCCGACGTACGGTTCGACCTCGCGTCCGGCAGCCCCGGCGCGCTCACCCGCTTCCTGGACGCGGTGCACCCGGGAGTCGTCGTCAACTGCGCCGGCGCCACCCGGGGCGGCGCCCGCGAACTGACCCGGCACAACACCGTCGCCGTCGCCACCGTCTGCGAGGCCCTGCGCCGCAGCGGCTGCGGAGCACGCCTCGTGCAGATCGGCTGCGGCGCGGAGTACGGACCCAGTCAGCCCGGCTCCTCCACCGCCGAGGACGCCGTGCCACGCCCGGGTGGCCCGTACGGCGTGAGCAAACTCGCCGCCACGGAACTCGTCCTCGGGTCCGGCCTCGACGCCGTCGTCCTACGGGTGTTCTCACCCGCGGGGCCCAGCACCCCGGCGGGCTCCCCGCTCGGCCGCCTCGCCGAGGCCCTGCGCCGCGCGATGCAGTCCGGCGACGGCGAACTCAAACTCGGCGGACTCGGCGTCCAGCGCGACTTCATCGACGTACGCGACGTCGCACGCGCCGTCCACGCCGCCTCGCTCTCCGCCGCACAGGGCGTCATCAACATCGGCTCCGGCCGTGCCGTACGCCTCCGTGACGCCGCCGCCGTACTCGCCCGTGTGGCCGGCTACGGCGGTGCGCTGCACGAACTCGACGGACCTCCCAGCCCCGTCAGGCCGACCATCGGCCACCCCCGCGGCGAACCGGACCACGCGGCCCCGGTCGCGTACCCCTACCCGGACGGCTGCGGCAGCTGGCAGCAGGCCGATGTGCGCACCGCACGCGACCGGCTCGGCTGGCGGCCCCGGATCAACCTCGAAGAATCCCTCGCCGACATCTGGATGGAGGCGGCATGCCGTATCTGACCAGCACCACAACGAGCACCACGAGCACCGACCTGGGCCTCCGCTTCGGCATCCCCGGCTATGCGCACCCCCTCGTCGCTCCCGTCGAATGGGCCCAACTCACCCGCCCCGGCACCCCCTTGCACTGGGTCGTCCTCAACGTGGGCAACGGTCCCGGCATCCGCCCCGACCCGCACTGCCTCGAAGCCGCCGGACGGCTGCGCAACGCGGGAATCCGGGTGCTCGGGAACCTGGACACCGCGCACGGCGCGCGCCCCTTCGGCGAACTGGCCTCCGACGCCCACCGGTATCTCGACTGGTACCAGGTCGACGGGTTCCTGCTGGACCGCTGCCCCACCGAGCGCGCCATGCTCCCCGAGGTCCGCCGCACGGTCACCACACTCCGCGCGCTCCGCGACGACACACACATCGTGCTGGGCCACGGCAGTCATCCGTATCCCGGATACGCGGAGAACGCCGACCAGTTGGTCACCTTCTCCGGCTCCTGGAGCGACTACCGCTGGTCGCAGGTCGCCGAGTGGACCGCCGACTACCCGCCCGAGCGCTTCTGCCACTTCGTGCACGGCGTACCGCGCGGCCATCTCGACGAAGCACTGCGCATCGCCCGCTGGCAGGGCGCCTCGACGATCTACTTCACCGATCGCACGGACCGCGGCGGCCGCGCCGATCCCTGGGAGACCATGCCCGGCTACTGGGACGAGATCGTCTCGCGGATCGGAACGGGTGTCTCGGAATGAAGAAGGGCGTGGCAGTGTTACGGGGAGAACAACTGTAGTGATTGACCGACCAACGGAGTCCCCGTGTCGCTGCCACCCCTGGTCGAGCCCGCCGGCGAGCTCACCGTAGACGAGGTCCGCAGGTACTCCCGCCACCTGATCATCCCCGACGTGGGCATGGACGGGCAGAAGCGGCTGAAGAACGCCAAGGTGCTCTGTGTGGGCGCCGGCGGCCTCGGATCGCCGGCGCTCATGTACCTGGCCGCGGCGGGCGTGGGCACGCTCGGCATCGTGGAGTTCGACGAGGTCGACGAGTCGAACCTGCAGCGCCAGATCATCCACAGCCAGGCGGACATCGGCCGCTCCAAGGCCGCCTCCGCGCGCGACTCCGTCCTCGGCATCAACCCGTACGTGAACGTCGTCCTGCACGAAGAGCGGCTCGAAGCCGAGAACGTGATGGACATCTTCAGCCAGTACGACCTGATCGTCGACGGCACGGACAACTTCGCGACCCGCTACCTGGTCAACGACGCGGCCGTGCTCCTCAACAAGCCGTACGTGTGGGGCTCGATCTACCGCTTCGACGGCCAGGCGTCCGTCTTCTGGTCGGAGCACGGCCCCTGCTACCGCTGCCTCTACCCGGAGCCCCCGCCCCCCGGCATGGTCCCCTCCTGCGCCGAGGGCGGTGTCCTGGGTGTGCTGTGCGCGTCCATCGGCTCCATCCAGGTCAACGAGGCGATCAAGCTCCTCGCGGGCATCGGTGAGCCGCTGGTCGGCCGTCTGATGATCTACGACGCCCTGGAGATGCAGTACCGCCAGGTCAAGGTCCGCAAGGACCCCGACTGCGCGGTCTGCGGTGAGAACCCGACCGTCACCGAGCTCATCGACTACGAGGCCTTCTGCGGCGTCGTGTCCGAGGAGGCCCAGGAGGCGGCCGCCGGCTCGACGATCACTCCCAAGCAGCTCAAGGAGTGGATCGACGACGGCGAGAACATCGAGATCATCGACGTCCGCGAGATCAACGAGTACGAGATCGTCTCGATCCCCGGCGCCAAGCTGATCCCGAAGAACGAGTTCCTCATGGGCACCGCCCTGGAGACCCTTCCGCAGGACAAGAAGATCGTCCTGCACTGCAAGACGGGTGTCCGCAGTGCGGAAGTCCTCGCTGTCCTGAAGTCCGCGGGCTTCGCGGACGCGGTGCACGTCGGCGGCGGTGTGATCGGCTGGGTCAACCAGATCGAGCCGGACAAGCCGATCTACTGAGCAGACGCTCCGCCGGTGGCGGGGGTTCCGGACACCGAGGGTGTCCGGAACCCCCGCCACCGTCATGAACAGACCTTGCCGTCCTTCGGCACCGTGCCGTTCAGCAGATAGCCGTCCACCGTGGAGTCGACACAGTCGCTCCCGCTTCCGTAGGCCCCGTGTCCCTCGCCCTTCCAGGTGAGCTCCACACCGACGTCCTTGCCCAGTTCGTCGGCCATCTTGCGGGCGCCCTCGTACGGCGTCGCCGGGTCGCCCGTGTTGCCGACGACCAGGACGGGCTCGGCCCCCGGTGCGCTGACCTCCGGGTTGTCGTACTGCCCGGCCACCGGCCAGTCGTGGCACCAGCCCGCGGTGTCCCAGCCCAGGAAGGCGCCGAAGACGGGCGAGATCTTCTCGAACTCCGTCAGCAGCTTCTTCGTCTCCTCGGGAGTCGGCCGCTGCTTGTCGTCCAAGCACGATATGACCCGTTGGGAATGCGTCGTCGTGCCGTAGTTCCCCGAGGAATCGCGGTCGTTGTATCCGTCTGCCAGCGACAGCAGCTCCGAACCGTCCCCGTCCTCGGCCGCGCTCAGCGCGCTGGTCAGCGTCGGCCAGCCCTGCTCGCTGTAGAGCGGCAGGACGATGCCGGTCAGGGCGAGCGTCTGGGTGAGGTCGCGTCCGGAGGAGGTCGGCAGCGGCTTCGAGTCGATCCGCTTCAACAGGTCCGCGATCTTCTGGGAGCCCTGCTTGGGGTTCTGGCCTGTGGACTTGAGGTAGTTGTCCAGGGCGCGCTGGAAGCCCAGGGTCTGGTTCTTGGCATGGCCCACGGTGTCGGCGCTGGGGTCGACGACGGCGTCCAGCACCAGGCGTCCCACGTTCTTCGGGAACAAGTGGGCGTACACACCGCCGAGTTCGGTGCCGTACGAAATGCCGAAGTAGTGCATCTTCTGGTCGCCGAGGACCTGACGCATCAGGTCCATGTCGCGGGCCGTGTCGGTCGTCGAGACGTGTGACAGCAGCTTGCCCGCGGCCTTCTCGCAGCCCTTGCCGAAGTCCGTGGCGTCCTTGAGGAAAGCCGTCTCCTCGGCAGCGTCGTCCGGTGTGGCGTCCACCGACTCGGCGGCCTGGATGTCCTTGTCGCTGCGGCAGCGCACGCCCTCACTGGCGGCGACCCCGCGCGGGTCCCAGCTCACCAGGTCGTACCGCGCGTGGAGCCGGCCGACGGCACTCTCGTACGAAGGCATCGAGGAGACGCCCGAGCCGCCGGGGCCGCCGAAGTTGAAGAGGAGTGAGCCGATGCGGTCGCTCTGGTCACCGCTCGCCTTCGAGCGGATCAGCGCGAGGCCGATGGTCTCGCCCGTCGGCTTCGCGTAGTCCAGGGGGACTTTGAGCGTGGCGCACTGCCAGTCGCCGCCCGGTGCGGGGGAGTCCGAAGTGCCCTTGCAACTTCCCCAGTCGAGCTTCTGCGAGGTGAGGGAGGCGGGCAGGCCGGAAGGGGTGGCGGAAGAGGGCGCGGCGGCCGACGGGCTGTCGCTGTTCTTCCCCTCGTCCTCGCCGTCGTCGGACGAGCCTCCGCCGCAGCCGGCCACCAGCAACGCGGTGGCGGCCGCGGCCGTCCACCGGATGAATCGCGTCATGAACTTCCCCCCTCGCCCGTGGTCCGCCGGATGTCGCGGATCACATGCAGGCCATACTAGGCGCCCGCCGTCCGCACCCCGCACGCCCTGTGGATAACCGTTTGACCTGCGGTTTTCTAGGAGCAAACGGTTCCCGCCGAGGGCACGGTGCCCTCCAGCAGATATCCGTTCACGGCGTTCTGCACGCACTTGTTCCCGCTGTCGTAGGCGCCGTGTCCCTGGCCCTTGTAGGTCAGTTCGACGCCCACTCCCTCGCCCAGCGCGTCCACCATCTTCCTGGCCCCCTCGTACGGCGTCGCCGGGTCGCCGGTGTTTCCCACGACGAGGATCGGCGCCGAACCGGGTGCGCTCACGTCGGGGTGGTCGGCGGCGCCCGCCACCGCCCAGTCGGTGCAGCTGACCATGCCCCAGGCCAGATAGTCGCCGAACAGCGGTGAGGCGGCCCGAAACGCCGGAAGCCTCGATTCCACGAAGTCGGAGGTGTACCGCGGCTTGTCGTCGGCGCAGTTGATGGAGATGTTCGCCGCGGTGATGTTGCTGTACTGCCCGTTCTGGTTGCGCCCGTTCATCGAGTCCGACAACAGCATCAGCACCTTGCCGTCGCCGTCGTACGCCTGCTCCAGCCCTTCCGTCAGGTACTCCCAGAAGTCCTTGGAGTACAGGGCCTGCGCGATGCCGTTGGTCGCGGCGGTCTGGGTGAGCTGCCGTGGGAAGGAGCCGGGGATCGGCTTGCTGTCGAGGTCCGTCAGCAGTTTCGCGATGCGGTCCTTGACGTCCTGGGCGGAGTCGCCGATGGGGCAGTCCTCGGTCTTCGAGGTGCAGTCCTCGGCGAAGTTGTCGAGCGCGAGCTGAAATCCCTCGGCCTGCCCGAGCGACCCCTGCTCCGGCGTCTGTGTCGGATCGACGACTGCGTCGAACACCGCCCGGCCCACGTTCTTGGGGAACAAGTGTGCGTAGACGCCGCCGAGTTCGGTGCCGTAGGAGATGCCGAAGTAGTGCAGCTTGTCGTCGCCGAGGACCTGACGCATCAGGTCCATGTCGCGTGCCGCGTCCGTGGTGCGCAGGTGCGGGAGGGTCCTGCCGGAGTTCTTCTCGCAGGCCGAGTTGAAGCCCTTGGTGTTGGCCAGCAGCTTCTGCCGCTCGGCGGAGTCGTCCGGAGTGGCGTCCTGCTGAAAGTACTCGTCGAGCTGGTCGTCGCTCTCGCATCGCACACCGGCGCTGCGGCCGACCCCGCGCGGGTCGAAGCTCACCAGGTCGTAGCGGGTGCGCAGTTTCGCGTAGTCCTCGCCGAAGGCGGGCAGCGTGGTGATGCCGGAGCCGCCGGGGCCACCGAAGTTGAAGACGAGCGAACCGACGCGCTTGCTCTGGTCCCCGCTCGTCGTCGCCCGGATCAGCGCGAGCCCGATCGTGTCGCCCTTGGGCTCGGCCCAGTCGAGGGGCGTCTTCAGGGTGGCGCACTGCCACTGCGTACCGCCCGGGAGGGGTGAGGGAGCGCTCCCGCCGCCCTCGGACCCGGACGGCGCCGGGCAGTCCTTCCAGCTCAGCTTCTGGGCCGTCAGATCCTCGTCCGTGGAGTCGTCGCCGCAGCCCGTCATCAAGGAGGACAACAGGACGGCGGTGACGGTCAGGGCGGCGGCGCGCAGCTGGGGAGGGTTCGGCATGTTCCCCATCCTGCGGTCGGGCGGGGCACGGCGCTCGGGGCGCGAGCCGTGTGGGTGAGGTCACGCTGCGCCGCGTACGAGAGGCCCCGGGCGGTGCGAGGAGTCGCGTGGTGGACGGCCCTCGCAGGGGCATATGCCGCTACGGGAAGTCCGGCCCGCCCGGGACTAGAGGGCGCCCTTGCGTGTCAGGTGGTTGAAGAAGAGCCATCCCGGCAGGACAGGGATCCACAGGGTCAGCAGCCTGTACAGGAGTACGGCGGGTGCGGCGACCTCCTTGGGGAGGCCGACGGCGATCAGGCCGACCGTGAGGGTCGCCTCGACCGCGCCGACGCCTCCGGGGGTCGGCGCCGCGGAACCCAGCGCGTTGCCGGCGAGGAAGACGACGGCCACGCTGGCGAGGCTGAGGGAGGCGGTCTCCTCGTGGCCGAACGCGCGGATCGACGCGTCCAGGCACATCACGAAGCAGGCGGTGAGCAGCAGCATGCCTCCGATGCCGGTGATCAGCTTCTGCGGCCGCTGGAGCACGTCGAGCATGCGCGGCACGACGCCCGCGAACAGCGACCTCACGCGCGTGGAGACGAACTTGCGCAGGAACGGCACCGACGTCACCACGAGGACCAGCACGGCGACTGTGAGCAGTCCCGCGATGACCGTCCTGGACGGCGACAGGGACGGTGTCTTCTCGGTGCCGGTCAGATAGCCGAAGGAGAGCAGCATAAGGATGTGGCAGCCGAGTCCGAACAGCTGCGAGGCGCCGACGCTCGCCACCGCGAGTCCGGGCCGCACCCCGGCGCGTTGCAGGAAGCGTGTGTTGAGGGCCACACCGCCGACCGCGGCGGGCGCCACGATCTTCACGAACGAGCCCGCCACCTGCGCCGCCACGGTACGCACGAAGGGCACCCGCTCGGGCACGAAGCCGAGCAGGCTCATCGCCGCCGCGAAGTAGCTCAGCGCCGAGAACAGCACCGCAGCGGCGACCCAGCCCCATTCGGCGTCGTCGAAGAGGGTCCCGAACTCGATATGGGTGAGCTGCGTCAGCAGGAAGTACGCGCCGATCGCACCGGCGATGAAACTGATCAGAGTGCGCGGCCGGACCCGCTCCAGGCGGGCCGGTTCGACCGGGGCCTGCGGCCTGATCAGCAGTACCTGGTGGCGGATCTGGGTGAGCAGGTCCTCCTCGCGCGCCTCGTCCAGCGCGTCGTCGATCGCCCGCTTCTCGGCCCGCTGCTCCGCGCGTACGGCCTTCTTGTCCGGCTTTTCCAGTACGGGCGCGGTGTCTTCCCTGGTTTCCTCGGCGCGGGCGAGTCTGTCTTGCCGGGAGGCCTCCAGGACCGCGTCGCGCTCGCGCTGGGCGCGTTCCCGGGCGAGTCGGCGCAACGTCGCGCGCGTGGAGCGCGTCAGCGCGATGGGCTGGAGCATCGGCAGGCAGTCGGCGACCGTGTCCGGGCCCAGTACGCCGACCGCGGAGGCCACCGCCCGCTCGGCGCCCACGCGCAGCCCCAGCGTGGTGACCAGCTGGGCGATGTCCATGCGCAGCAACAGGTCTCCGGCGGCGATCTCGCCGCCGCGCAGATCGGTGAGGATCACCGTGCCGGAACGATCCACCAGGATCGCGTCACCCGCGAGTCTTCGGTGCGCGATGCGCCGGGACTGGAGCGCCTGCACCTGATGCCAGGTGTCGCGCAGGAGATCGTCGGTGATCAGCTCGTCGGGCAGCGAATCGAGGGTGTTGCCGCCGGTGTGCTCGTAGACGAGCATCACGGCGTCCGGGCCGAGTTCCGAGGTCGCGATCAGCTTGGGCGCGTTGGCCCCGGCGGCGATGGCCGCGTAGGCGAGGAGCGCCTCCTGTTCGAGGGCCTGGCGCAGGGACTGGAGGCTGCGCCGGGTGGTGATGCCGCGCAGGGTGAGCCGTCGCCACACGCGGTAGAAGAACCCCTGCGCCTGTTGCTCGCGGTCGACCACCGTGACGTCCAGAGGTGGGCCGTCCTCCAGGGTGACGAAATAACGCCGGCCGCGGTCGCCGTTCTCCGTGGCGGACTCGTGGACCTCCTCACGGGCCGCCGTCACCGGGTGGAAGCCGACGTGCCGCAGGCCCGCCATCAGCGTCCGCCCGGTGGGCCGCACGTTCGGCGAGCCGACCGCGTACAGCGTCCCGTAGGCGACGGTCCAGCCGAGCAGCACCGTCAGGATGATCGAGAACGGTGTCGTGTAGCCGGTGACCAGCATCGAGAAGGCGTCGAGGAGCAGCACCACCCA
Source organism: Streptomyces sp. NPDC088747 (assembly GCF_044751025.1). Taxonomy (NCBI): domain Bacteria; kingdom Bacillati; phylum Actinomycetota; class Actinomycetes; order Kitasatosporales; family Streptomycetaceae; genus Streptomyces; species Streptomyces sp. NPDC088747. The sequence goes on along the minus strand of NZ_JBIVKZ010000003.1, from coordinate 265,495 downwards.
CAGGACCGCGCGCCAGCGGGGTCTGCGGGACATGCCGACGGCCGTCATATACGCGATGACCGGCGCGAGATAGCCGTGCACCGGGTCGGTGAGAGCGTGGATGTCGCCCGGTGAGGGCTGGGTCAGGGCTTCCTGGATGGAGTCGGGGGCCGCCTTCGCGACCCACAGATCGGTGGCGAGTGTCACTCCGTGCGCGAGGACCGCGGCGAGGACGCCGTCGGCGATGCGCAGCCCGTCCCGCTTGATCAGCCGCTCGATCGCGAACGCGACCGGCACCAGAAGGATCGCGATGCTCGACGCCAGACCGGCGATCTTGATCAGCAGATCGGGTGCCTGGCCCGTGCCCTTGTTGATGTCCTGTTCGAGCCCCGAGGTGGTGCCGTGCGCGAACGCGGCGATGGCCAGCAGCAGCACGATCGCGAGGATCCCGACCAGCAGGCGCATCAGATCCGACGGACGGTGCACGCGCGCGGGGAGCAGCGGTTCGTCGCCCTCGACCTCGTCGCTGTGGACCTCGTCCACGCAGTCGACGGTCGGGTCGTCCCGCTTCTTCTCGGCGGCTTCGGAGGCGTCAGGGCGCGACGGAGCCTCGGAGGTGCCCTCCGTGCCTTCGGGGTGCACGTCCTGCTGACTCATCGACTCTTCTTGATCTCGTATCACCGGTCACCGCCCGCACGATGGTGGCATGCTCCACCGACACACGGGGGCATCAGGGTGCAAATGCGGGGGCGCACAGTCTGCCCGAAGCGCCGCGTCGGGGCGAGGAATACGCACAGTCGTCACCGCGTCGCGTTGTCGGTGGGGTGGTGCAGGATGGGTCGGATGAGCGAGGAGAGCCTTCCGGCGGACGACCTGCCGGAGTACGCCGAGCGGGTCCTTGAGGTCACCGAACTGATCCCCTCCGGGCGTGTGATGACGTACGGGGACGTCGCCGAGTGGCTGGAGGAGGGCGGCCCGCGCCAGGTGGGCCGGGTGATGGCCCTCTACGGAGGAGCGGTCCCGTGGTGGCGCGTCACCCGCGCGGACGGCGTGCTGCTCCCCGGCCACGAACTCGAGGCGCTGGCCCGCTACCGCGCGGAGGGCACGCCCCTGAAGGAGTCGAGCAGAGCCGCCACCGGACATCTGCCGCGCCTCGACATGAGACGGGCGCGATGGGACGGCGGCGAACGCGCGGAGAGTCACACCTGACAGCTTCCGGTATTCGACGGGCGCAGGGAGAACCTGTGGCCCGTACGGGGGAAGCGCGGCACGTCCCCGACATGCCGTACGTTCGAGGAACGGGGGACGCACGGGGCCCTTGGGAAGAAGGGGAAGTCCTCCTTCCTCGGTGCTCACCGGCGTAGCGTCGACGACGCCCATCCCTCTCGCCCCACGGCCACCGCACCGACCGCGCGGCACGCCAGGGACGTGCCGCTCGACCACCACTCCCGCGAAAACGGTGCTCAGCGCCGACAGTGACGATCCCCAGCACAACCACCAGGACCGGCGAACCACGTGAGCTCCTCTTCATCCACCAGGCGCCTGTCGCACCCCCATGTGCGACAGGGGACCCGTGGCGCGTACCGACTGGTTCGTACCCCGCCGGTCCGGGTGGATCCCCCTCGTCTTGACGCGGGACAGCGCTCGGTGGTTGACCACAAGGGTGGCCCACTGCTCGTTCTCGCGGGCCCTGGCACCGGAAAGACGACCACGCTGGTCGAGTCCGTGGCGGGCCGGATCGCACGGGGCGGCGACCCGGAGCGGATCCTGGTGCTCACCTTCAGCAGGAAGGCCGCCGTCGAGCTGCGCGACCGCATGGCGCTGCGCATAGGCGCAGCACGCGCCCCTCAGGCGACCACTTTCCACTCCTTCTGCTACGCCCTGGTCCGCGCCCACCAGGACAGCGAACTGTTCGCGGAACCTCTCAGGCTGCTGTCGGGTCCCGAACAGGACGTCGCCGTGCGTGAGCTGCTCGCGGGTCAGCCCTACCTGGAGCGCCTGGGTCTCGCGCATGTGCGCTGGCCGGACGACCTGCGGGCCTGTCTGACCACACGCGGCTTCGCGGACGAGGTCCGCGCGGTCCTCGCCCGTAGCCGTGAGCTGGGCCTGAGCCCCGACGCCCTGGACGCCTTCGCCGCGCGCATCGGCCGCCCCGACTGGGGTGCGGCGGCGGCCTTCCTCGCCGAGTACCTCGACGTTCTCGACATGCAGGGAGTCCTCGACTACGCGGAACTCGTCCACCGCGCGGTGCTGCTCGCCGGCCGCCCCGGCGTCGCCGAACGGCTGGCCGCGCAGTACGACGCGGTCTACGTCGACGAGTACCAGGACACCGACCCGGCGCAGGTACGACTGCTGCGGGCCTTGGCGGGCGGTGGCCGCACGCTGGTCGCGTTCGGCGACCCGGACCAGTCGATCTACGCCTTCCGGGGTGCCGACGTGAACGGCATCCTGGACTTCCCCGACGCCTTCCCGCGCGTGGACGGCCGCCCCGCGCCGGTCGAGGTCCTCAGGACGTCGCGCCGCTCGGGCGCCGCGCTGCTGGGCGCCACCCGTCTGCTCACCCAGCGCATGCCGCTGACCCGGCTTCCGGCGGAGAAGGTCCGGGCCCACCGCGAGCTGTCCCCGGTGCGGGACGGGGGCCGGATCGAGGTCATCACCTACCCGACGTCCGGCACTGAGCTCGACAACATCGCCGACATCCTGCGCCGTGCCCACCTGGAGGACGGCGTCCCCTGGGGCGAGATGGCCGTCCTGGTGCGCGCCGGTTCCCGCACGATCCCGACGATCCGACGGACGCTCACCGCGGCCGGCGTGCCGCTCGACATCGACGGCGACGACCTCCCGCTCCGGCACGAACCGGCGGTCGCGCCACTGCTCACGGCGTTGCGGGCGGTGGCGCGGGCGGAGGGGGGCGCGGAGGGCGACACCGGTGCGGGTGTGGACGTATCCGCGGGGGATGTGGCGGGGGAGGTGCCGCCTGCCGAGGACTCGGCCGGGGAGGTGCCGGCCGAGGACGCTGTGGGAGGCGTGAACGCCGGAGAAGACGCGTCCCTGGGAGACGCGTCCCGCGACGATGCGTCCCCCGATGATGCGGCCCGAGACGATGCGGCCCGGGACGACGCATCCGCGGCGGCCGCCGATAACGCCGACTCACACGAGCCCCAGGGGTCCCAGGAACCTCGTGATTCCCAGGAGTCCCAGGAGTCCCAGGAGTTTGCTGAATCGGCTGTATCGGACGAACCGACCGAGTCCGTCCCGTCGGACCCGGACACCCCCTGGCTCGACACCGAAACCGCCCTCACCCTGCTCGCCTCGCCGCTCGCGAGCATGGACGCCGCCGACCTGCGGCGCCTGGGCCGCGCACTGCGCGAGGAGGAGCGGGCCGCCGGAAACCACGTCCCGGCGCCCTCCGACGAACTCCTCGCCCGCGCGCTGGCCGAGCCGGAGCGGCTCGTCGCGCACGACCCGGCGTACGCCCGCGGCGCCCAGCGCCTCGGTGCGCTGCTGCGGAAGGCGCGGGAGCGCCTCGCGGGCGGCGGGACGGCCGAGGAGGCGCTCTGGGACCTGTGGGAGGGCACCCCGTGGCCCCAGCGCCTGGAGCGGGCCGCCCGGCGCGGTGGCGCGGCCGGACGCAACGCCGACCGTGATCTCGACGCCGTGTGCGCTCTCTTCGCGACCGCGAGCCGCGCGGAGGAACGCATCGGCGGCCGCGGCGCCCTCAACTTCCTGGAGGAGATCGAGGCCCAGGACATCGCCGCCGACACGCTCACCCGCAGGGCCGTACGCCCCGACGCCGTACGTCTGATGACCGCACACCGTTCCAAGGGCCTCGAGTGGCGTCTCGTCGTCGTGGCGGGCGTCCAGGAGGGTCTGTGGCCGGACCTGCGCCGCCGCGGCTCCCTGCTGGAGGCCGACCGCATCGGACGCGACGGCCTCGCCGAACCCCTCACACCCGGAGCGCTCCTCGCCGAGGAGCGCCGTCTGTTCTACGTGGCCGCCACGCGCGCGCGTGAACGCCTCGTCGTCACCGCCGTGAAGGCCCCGGCCGACGACGGCGACCAGCCGTCCCGCTTCCTCACCGAACTCGGCGTCGAGCCCAAGGACGTCACCGGCCGCTCGCGCCGCCCGCTGTCCGTCGCCGCGCTGGTCGCCGAGCTGCGCGCCACGACCGTCGATCCGCGTGTCTCCGAACCCCTCAGGCAGGCCGCGGCCCACCGTCTGGCCAGACTCGCCGCGCTCGGCGACGAGGACGGCCGCCCCCTGGTCCCCTCCGCGCACCCCTACCGCTGGTGGGGCCTGTACGAGCCGACCGAGAGCAAGATCCCGCTGCGCGACCGCGACCAGCCCGTCGTGCTCTCCGGAAGCGCTCTCGACCAGCTCGCCAACACCTGCGCCCTCCAGTGGTTCCTCGGGCGCGAGGTGAAGGCCGACGCGCCCGCGACCGCCGCCCAGGGCTTCGGCAACGTGGTGCACGTCCTGGCCGACGAGGTCGCCTCCGGGCGTACCCCGGCCGACCTCGCCGTCCTGATGGAGCGCCTCGACTCCGTGTGGAACGCGCTCGCCTTCGACGCACCCTGGAAGTCCGCGCAGGAGAAGGAGCACGCGCGCGTGGCGCTCGAACGCTTCCTGAAGTGGCATGTGATGGACCGCACCGGGCGTACGCCGGTGGCCAGCGAGCACGACTTCGACGTGACCCTCGAAGCGGGCGAGTACGAGGTGCGCATCCGCGGCTCCATGGACCGCGTCGAGACGGACACCGAGGGCCGCGCCTACGTGGTCGACTTCAAGACCGGCAAACAGGCGCCGAGCGCCGCCGAGGTGGCGCACCACCCGCAACTCGCTGTCTACCAGCTCGCCATCGGGGAGGGCGCCGCCGACGACGCCTTCGACGGCGTACGGCCCGAACCGGGCGGCGCCGAACTCGTCCAGCTGCGCCAGGGCGCCCCCAAGAAGAACGGCGGCGAGACCCTTCCCAAGGTGCAGGCGCAGGAGCCTCTGGAGGGCGAGTGGGTCGGTGACCTGCTCGCCACCGCGGCGGGCAAGGTCCTCGACGAGCGGTTCTCACCCAAGACGGGCCAGCACTGCACGCACTGCGCGTTCCGGGCGTCGTGCAGCGCGCGGCCCGAGGGGCGGCAGGTGGTCGAGTGACGAGCGGGCGGGTGCCTGAGGCGAGTGGCGCCGGGGGCGCGTGACCGGCCGAGCCGCGGGGCCCGTGCGCGGAAACCGCCGCGACGTGCGTGACGTATCGCACCACCCCTGTTGACCAGCGCATCTCTCGGCTCCACGGCCGATGTGGCCCCCGCTGTCAGTGCGCGCCGCTAGCCTCTCTGACGTGCCAGCCCGTATCACCGACCCCGAGCAGCTCAAAGAGCTCCTGGGCATCCCTTTCACCCCGGAGCAGACGGCCTGCATCACCGCACCGCCCGCCCCGCAGGTGATCGTGGCCGGAGCCGGTTCGGGCAAGACCACGGTGATGGCGGCGCGCGTCGTGTGGCTGGTCGGCACCGGACAGGTCGCCCCCGAGCAGGTCCTCGGCCTGACGTTCACCAACAAGGCGGCCGGTGAACTCGCCGAGCGCGTCCGTAAGGCACTGATCAGGGCCGGCGTCACCGACCCCGACGTGATCGACCCGGACAACCCGCCCGGAGAGCCGGTCATCTCCACGTACCACGCCTTCGCGGGCCGTCTGCTGACCGACCACGGCCTGCGCATCGGCCTCGAACCGACGTCCCGCCTGCTGGCCGACGCCACCCGCTACCAGCTCGCCGCGCGCGTGCTGCGCGAGGCGCCGGGCCCCTACCCGGCGCTCACCCGCTCCTTCCCCGACCTGGTCGGTGACCTCCTCACGCTCGACTCGGAGCTGTCCGAACACCTCGTACGCCCCGAGGACCTACGCACGTACGACGCCGAACTGCTGCGGTCCCTGGAGAGCGCCAAACTCTCCAACGCCGAGCTCCGCAAGGTTCCCGAGGCGGCGGCGGCCCGGCGCGAACTCGCCGAGCTGGTGGTCCGCTACCGGGCGGCCAAGCGCGAACGCGACCTCCTCGACTTCGGCGACCAGATCGCCCTGTCCGCCACGCTGGCCCGCACCCGCCCCGAGGTCGGAACCATCCTGCGCGACGAGTTCCGCGTGGTCCTGCTGGACGAGTACCAGGACACGTCCGTGGCCCAGCGCGTCCTGCTCGCCGGTCTCTTCGGCGGCGGCACCGGCCACCCGGTGACCGCGGTCGGCGACCCCTGCCAGGCGATCTACGGCTGGCGGGGAGCCTCCGTCGCCAACCTCGACGACTTCCCCGAGCACTTCGCGCACCCCGACGGCCGCCCCGCGAACCGCCAGGCACTCAGCGAGAACCGGCGCAGTGGCGGACGTCTCCTGGAACTCGCCAACGGCCTCGCCGAGCCCCTTCGCGCCATGCACGCGGGCGTGGAGGCACTCCGCCCCGCCCCCGGAGCCGAGCGCAACGGCCTGGTCCGCTGCGCGCTGCTGAGCACCCACGCCGAGGAGATCGGCTGGCTCGCCGACTCGATCGCCCATCTCGTCCGCACCGGGAAGGCGCCCGGCGAGATCGCGGTCCTGTGCCGTACGGCGACGGACTTCGCCGAGATCCAGGGCGCGCTCGTCGCCCGTGACATTCCGGTGGAGGTGGTGGGCCTCTCCGGGCTGCTGCACCTTCCCGAGGTCGCCGACCTCGTCGCCGTCTGCGAGGTCCTCCAGGACCCCGGTGCCAACGCCTCCCTCGTACGCCTGCTCACCGGCCCCCGCTGGCGCATCGGCCCGCGCGACCTGGCCCTCCTGGGCAGGCGCGCCCGACTTCTCGTGACCCACGCGCGCGTGGGCGCCGACGACGATCCGGACCGCCGGCTCGCCGCGGCCGTGGAGGGGGTCGATCCGGCCGAGGTGATATCGCTCGCGGACGCGCTCGACACCTTCCTGGAGACGCCCATCGAGGCGGGAGGTGACGACGACGGACTGCCCTTCTCGCCCGACGCACGGGTGCGTTTCGCCCGGCTCGCCGCCGAGCTGCGCGACCTGCGCCGTTCGCTGGCCGACCCGCTGATGGACGTCCTGCATCGGGTGCTCGCCGTCACCGGCCTGGAGGTCGAACTCTCCGCGTCGCCGCACGCGCTGGCCGCCAGGCGCCGCGAGACACTGTCGAACTTCCTGGACGTCGCCGCGTCCTTCGCCGCCGGTGACGGAGAGGCCACCCTGCTGGCCTTCCTCGGCTTCCTGCGGACCGCCGCGCAGTACGAGAAGGGCCTCGACAACGCCCTCCCAGGTGGCGAGAACACCGTCAAGGTGCTCACCGCGCACAGGTCCAAGGGCCTCGAATGGGATGTCGTCGTGGTCCCCGGCCTCGTCACCGGTACCTTCCCCAGCACCCAGGGCCGCGAGAAGTGGACCGCCCAGGGCAAGGTCCTGCCGCACGAGCTGCGCGGAGACGCCGACACCCTGCCCGACATCGACACCTGGGACGCCAGGGGCATCAAGGCCTTCCACGAGGCCATGAAGGACCACCAGCACACCGAGGAACTCCGTCTCGGCTACGTCACCTTCACCCGCCCCCGTTCACTCCTGATCGGCTCCGGCCACTGGTGGGGGCCCTCCCAGAAGAAGCCACGCGGCCCCTCGGACTTCCTGCACGCCCTGTACGAGCACTGCGCGACCGGACACGGGGAGATCGAGGCCTGGGCCGACGAACCCGCCGAGGACGACGAGAACCCCGCCCTCCTCGACGCGTCCGCCGACCACGCCTGGCCGCTTCCGCTCGACGACGCGGCACTCCTGCGCCGCCGGGCGGCCGCGGAGACCGTACTCGCCCACCTGGAGCGGGTCGCCTCCCACCAGGAGGCCCACCCAGGGGCCGCCCACGGCCCGGCCACGGCTCCGACCTCGTCCGCGCTCCCGCCCCGGTCCTCGCACTCTCTCTCGTCCTCGCACGAAGACCCTGAGTGGCCGCCTCCGCCCGAGGACGACGACCCCCCGGACCCCGCAGAGGAAGACGGCTCCGACTGGGACTCCTGGACGGAGGACCGCCCGACGGTTCCGCACCAGGCATCCGCCCCCGAGGCCCGCCCTCACCCCGAGGACCCGGAGCGCCTCACTCCCGAGGAAGCCCGCACGCTCGCCTCCTGGGACCGCGACCTGGACGCGCTCACCGGCGAGCTTTTGCGGGCTCGCGCGGGCGTCACCGACGTACCCCTGCCGTCGTCGCTCACCGCGTCGCAGGTGCTGCGCCTGGCCGCCGACCCGGACGGCCTGGCACAGGAGCTGGCCCGCCCCATGCCGCGCCCCCCGCAACCCGCCGCGCGCCGGGGCACCCGATTCCACGCATGGGTGGAATCCCGCTTCGAAGAGCTGCGGCTTCCCATGCTGGAGCCGGAGGAGCTCCCCGGCAGTGAGGCCGAGATCGCCGACGAACGCGACCTGGAGGGCCTGAAGGACGCCTTCGAACGCAGCCCGTACGCACACCGCACGCCCTACCGCGTGGAGGTCCCCTTCCAGCTCGCCATCGCCGGACGCGTCGTACGGGGCCGTATCGACGCCGTCTACCGGGAGACCGGCGACAACGACGCCGCCCGGGGGCAGGGCGGTGACGGCACGACGTACGAGATCGTGGACTGGAAGACCAGCCGCGGTCGCACCGCGGACCCCCTCCAGCTCGCCGTGTACCGCCTCGCCTGGGCGGAGCAGCGGGGAGTGCCCCTGGAGTCGGTCCGAGCGACGTTCCTGTACGTCCGCAGCGGAGAGGTCGTCAGGCCGGACGACCTCCCCGACCGTGCCGCGCTGGAGCGCCTGCTCATGGAGGGTCCACAGGAAGAGGCGGCCGGGGAACCGCCGGACGAACACGCCTCCGTGGGCGGTTAGGCTCGTGGGCATGAGCAAGCCCGTTGACAACGCCGTCAGCACCGTCCGCGTCCGCACGTACATCCAGAACCACCGCGCCGCCTTCCTCGACGACCTCGCGGAGTGGCTGCGCATCCCCTCGGTGTCGGCTCAGCCCGACCACGCGGCGGACGTACGGCGCAGCGCCGACTGGCTTGCCGCCAAGCTCAGGGAGACCGGCTTCCCCGCCGTCGAGGTCTGGGCCACCGACGGCGCCCCGGCCGTCTTCGCGCACTGGCCCTCCGAGGACCCCGACGCCCCCACGGTTCTCGTCTACGGCCACCACGACGTGCAGCCGGCCGGCCGCGAGGACGGCTGGGACACCGAGCCCTTCGAGCCGGTGATCCGCGGAAACCGCCTCCACGCGCGCGGGGCGGCCGACGACAAGGGCCAGGTGTTCTTCCACACACTCGGAGTCCGCGCCCACCTCGCCGCGACCGGCCGCACCGCCCCCGCCGTCCACCTGAAGCTCCTCGTCGAGGGCGAGGAGGAATCGGGCTCCCCGCACTTCCGCGACCTCGTCGAGGCGCGCGCGGAGCGGCTCGCGGCCGACGCCGTGATCGTCTCCGACACCGGCATGTGGTCCGAGGACACCCCCACGGTGTGCACCGGCATGCGCGGCCTCGCCGAGTGCGAGATCGAGCTGTACGGACCCGACCAGGACATCCACTCCGGATCCTTCGGCGGCGCCGTGCCCAACCCGGCGACCGCCGTCGCCCGCCTCGTCGCCGCACTGCACGACGAGCACGCGCGCGTGGCCGTCCCCGGCTTCTACGAGGGCATCACCGAACTCACCGACAGGGAGCGCGAACTCTTCGCCGAGCTGCCCTTCGACGAGTCCCAGTGGCTGCGCACCGCCAGGTCGACAGCCCTCCACGGGGAGGCCGGACACACCACCCTGGAGCGTGTCTGGGCCCGTCCGACCGCCGAGGTCAACGGCATCGGCGGCGGATACCAGGGCCCCGGAAGCAAGACGATCATCCCGTCCTCGGCGATGGTGAAGCTCTCCTTCCGGCTGGTCGCGGGACAGGAACCCGACCTCGTCGAGAAGGCCGTACGGGCGTGGGTCGCCGAGCAGGTGCCCGCGGGCATCCGGCACGAGATCACGTTCGGAGCGGCCACCCGCCCCTGCCTGACGCCCCTGGAACACCCCGCCCTGCAGTCCGTCGTACGGGCCATGAGCCGCGCCTTCGAACAGCCTGTCCACTTCCCCCGTGAGGGCGGCTCGGGGCCCGCGGCCGACCTTCAGGAAGTCCTCGGAGCCCCCGTGCTCTTCCTGGGTATCTCCGTGCCCTCCGACGGCTGGCACGCGCCCAACGAGAAAGTCGAGATCGATCTCCTTCTGAAGGGCGTCGAGACCGCCGCCCACCTGTGGGGCGATCTGGCCGAGAGCTGGCGCGAGGCACACTGAAGAAGGCATCCCCGAAGAAGGCGATCAACGCCCTGAGCAGCCCCCTCCGCACCCGCCCTGCCGAACCGCCCACCGAAACAACCGTTACACCGGGGGAGTTGGAAGCACCCGTGACCACCTGGACCGACCACACCGCCGACCGTCCCATCTCGCTCACCGCGCCGAGCGGCATCGACCGGGCCGCCCACCACCGGCTCGACGAGGCCTGGCTCGCCGCTGCGTGGAGCCACCCCACCACCCGCGCCTTCGTGGTCTCCGGCGGCCAGGTCCTGATAGACGAGACGGCGGAGGGCACCACCGAACTGGTGATGACCCCCTCCTTCGAGGCACCGCTCACCGAGGCCCACCGTTACTTCCTGGGCACGGACGACGACGGGGTGAGCTACTTCGCACTCCAGAAGGACACGCTTCCCGGCCGCATCGACCAGTCCGCCCGCGCGGCGGGCCTGCGCGAAGCGGGACTCCTGCTCTCCCCCCGCGACGCGGGCCTCATGGTGCACGCGGTCGCCCTGGAGAACTGGCAGCGGCTCCACCGCTTCTGCTCGCGCTGCGGCGAGCGCACCGTCATCGCGGCGGCCGGCCACATCCGCCGCTGCCAGGCCTGCGGTGCCGAGCACTACCCGCGCACCGACCCGGCCGTGATCATGGCGGTCACCGACGACGAGGACCGCATCCTGCTCGGCCGCCAGGTGCACTGGCCGGAGGGGCGCTTCTCCACCCTCGCCGGCTTCGTCGAGCCCGGTGAGTCCATCGAGCAGTCGGTGCGCCGCGAGGTCTTCGAGGAGGCGGGCATCACGGTCGGCGAGGTCGAGTACGTCGCCAGCCAGCCCTGGCCCTTCCCCTCCAGCCTCATGCTGGGCTTCATGGCGCGAGCCGTCTCGTCCGAGATCAACGTCGACGGCGAGGAGATCGAAGAGGCCCGCTGGTTCTCCCGCGAAGACCTGCGGGCCGCCTTCGAGTCCGGGGAGGTGCTGCCCCCCTACGGGATCTCGATCGCGGCCCGCCTCATCGAGCTCTGGTACGGCAAGCCGCTGCCCACCCGGGGGGCCACCGCCTGACCCGGGCTACGCGCCGATCTTCTGCTTGACCTGCGCGAGGGACGGGTTGGTCAGCGTCGAACCGTCCGGGAAGAGAACGGTGGGAACCGTCTGGTTCCCGCCGTTCGCCTTCTCCACGAACGCCGCGGACTGCGGGTCCTGCTCGATGTTGATCTCGTCGTACGTGATGCCCTCACGGTCCATCTGGCTCTTCAGCCGGCGGCAGTAGCCGCACCACGTGGTGCTGTACATCGTCACAGTGCCCGGCATGTCGATTGCGCTCCTTCACGGCGTCGGGGGGTGCGTTGTCGCTTCTGGGAACGTAACTGGCCTGGCAGCCATTCCCGTACGGGGTATGCCCGCGGGGGCGGCGCCTGCCGCATTAGTACGACTGCGAGTGCCCCCCTGTGGACAACCGACTCACCTGTCCCCGGCGACCTGGCAGCATGGCGGGGTGACAGCAGCAACGCACTCCACCCTTTTCCCACAGGTCCCGGACACGGCCGACGCGGTGCTCGACGGGCTCGACCCCGAGCAGCGCGAGGTCGCCACCGCCCTGCACGGACCGGTGTGCGTGCTGGCGGGCGCCGGTACGGGCAAGACCCGGGCCATCACCCACCGCATCGCCTACGGGGTGCGCGCGGGGATCCTCCAGCCCTCCAGCGTGCTCGCCGTCACGTTCACCAACCGCGCCGCCGGCGAGATGCGCGGCCGGCTCCGCCAGCTCGGCGCCGGCGGCGTCCAGGCCCGCACCTTCCACTCGGCCGCGCTGCGCCAGCTCCAGTACTTCTGGCCGAAAGCGGTCGGCGGCAGCCTGCCCCGGCTCGTCGACCGCAAGATCCAGCTGGTCGCCGACGCGGCCGCCGCCTGCCGCATCCGCCTGGACCGGGGCGAACTGCGGGACGTCACCGCCGAGATCGAGTGGTCCAAGGTGACCCAGACGATCCCCGCCGACTACGCGGCCGTCGCCGCCAAGGTCGGCCGGGAGGCCCCCAGGAACCCGGCCGAGATCGCCCAGCTCTACGGGACCTACGAAGATCTCAAGCGCGACCGCGGGGTCATCGACTTCGAGGACGTCCTGCTGCTGACGGTCGCCGTCCTCCAGGACCGCCACGACATCGCGGAGCAGGTCCGCGCCCAGTACCAGCACTTCGTGGTCGACGAGTACCAGGACGTCAGCCCCCTCCAGCAGCGACTGCTCGACCTGTGGCTCGGCGAACGCGACAGCCTCTGCGTCGTCGGGGACGCCAGCCAGACGATCTACTCGTTCACCGGTGCAACTCCCGACCACCTCCTCGACTTCCGTAACCGCCACCCCGGAGCCACCGTCGTCAAGCTCGTCCGCGACTACCGCTCCTCGCCCCAGGTGGTCCACCTCGCCAACGGCCTGCTCGCCCAGGCCAGTGGCCGGGCCGCGGAACACCGCCTGGAGCTGATCTCCCAGCGGGCCCCCGGCCCCGAACCCGTCTACGCCGAGTACACCGACGAGCCCGCCGAGGCCGAGGGCGCCGCCCGCCGCATCCGCGACCTCATCGCCTCCGGTGTCCCCGCGGGCGAGATCGCGATCCTGTTCCGCACGAACTCCCAGTCCGAACTCCACGAACAGGCGCTCGCGGACGCCGGGGTGCCCTACCAGCTGCGCGGCGCAGAGCGGTTCTTCGACCGCCCCGAGGTACGCAAGGCGGGCTCCGCCCTGCGCGCCGCGGCCCGGTTCGGCGGCAACGACTCCCTCCTCGACGACGTCGTCGACCTGCCCTCGCAGGTCCGCGCCGTGCTGTCGGGCGAAGGATGGACCAACCAGCCCCCCGCCGGCTCCGGCGCGGTCAGGGAGCGCTGGGAATCGCTGGCGGCCCTCGTCCACCTCGCCCACGACTTCGCCGCGGCGAAGGAAGGCGCCACCCTCGGCGATCTCGTCGCGGAGCTCGACGAGCGCGCGAGCGCCCAGCACGCGCCGACCGTCCAGGGCGTCACTCTCGCCTCCCTGCACTCCGCCAAGGGACTGGAGTGGGACGTCGTCTTCCTGACCGGCGTCGCCGAGGGAATGATGCCGATCACCTACGCAAAGACCGACGAGCAGATCGAGGAGGAGCGCCGCCTCCTCTACGTCGGTGTCACCCGCGCCAGAGAACACCTGTCCGTCTCCTGGGCCCTGTCCCGCTCACCCGGCGGCAGGGCCAACCGTCGGCCCAGCCGCTTCCTCGACGGGCTGCGCCCGGGCTCGGTCGCCACGGCGGGCCGGGGCGGCGGCGGACCGGGCGGCATCGAGCGCGGTGTCGCGAGCAGCGCAGGCACGGTCGTGCGGCGATCGGTGCGGACGCCCGCCCGCTGCCGGGTCTGCGGCCGCACGCTGACCGACGCCGGTGAGATGAAGCTGATGCGCTGCGAGGACTGCCCGTCCGACATGGACGAGGGACTCTACGAGCGGCTGCGGGAGTGGCGCGAGGTGCAGGCGCGGCGCAGCGGGCAGCCCGCCTTCTGCGTCTTCACCGACAAGACGCTGATGGCGATCGCCGAGACCGTCCCCGACGACGCGAGTGAGCTGGCAAGGATCCCCGGCGTCGGAGTCCGCAAGCTGAACCGCTTCGGTACCGATGTTCTGGCCATCTGCGCAGGTCAAGATGTTGAAGGGGGCGAAGAAGGTGACTGACACGAACTCGTCGAAAAAATAGTTTGCGCATGCCCCGGCAATCCCCATAGGTTCTTAACACGGAACGGCGGCCTTCTCCGAGGCCCGGTTTCCGTGCTGTACTTAACAACCGTTGACCGGCTCACCCCCGGTCCCATAGACGCCGAGAGGAGGCGATTCCAGTGATCAGCATCAACGCCAGCTTCATCAACACCGCGAAAGTGACCGATCCCTCGGTCGTCTCCACGTGCCTGCTCGGCGTCTCGAACCTGGGCACCGGTCTGTCCGGCGTTCCCGCCGTCCGGCCGGCGTCCTCCGTGTCTCTCTCGGGTCTTCCCATCCGTGAGCGCAATGAGCGACCGACCCAGGCACTGGAAACCGCGGTAATGGCAGAGGCGCGCGCCTATGCCTTTACGGCAGCCAGTGCCGGATCCCTGAAGCAGACCGAGCAGCACCACACGATGTGGGCCTTCCGTGGGCCTGAACCCTGGAGTGATCCAGCCTGATCCTCGATCAGGCCGGCGCCTTCAGGGCCGCGGAACCCCACCCGGGATCCGCGGCCCTTCTGTTTGTCCCCGACCAGGGACAGCGGAGCGAAGGGGCCTCGGGACAGGTAATGAACCCGGTACCAGCCGCCAACCGGCCGACCCGGCCGGCACGACCAGACGAGGAAGACCAGCCGTGCAACTCGAAGCGCACGCCCCGTCAGTACCGCCTTCCGAAACGATCTCCCCGCCCGGCCTCACGGAGGACTCCACCTTGATCCCGCTCACTGCGCTCACCGCGCTCGACGACGCCATCGAGAACCTCGGCGTACCCGTCCCCTGCCGTTCCTACGACCCGGAGGTCTTCTTCGCCGAGTCGCCGGCCGATGTCGAGTACGCCAAGTCGCTCTGCCGTACCTGCCCGCTGGTCGAGGCCTGCCTCGCCGGTGCCAAGGAGAGGCGTGAGCCCTGGGGCGTCTGGGGTGGCGAGCTCTTCGTCCAGGGTGTCGTCGTGGCCCGCAAGCGGCCCCGTGGCCGCCCGCGCAAGAACCCGGTTGCGGCATGAACATCCGAGGAACGATCGACCGCCCCCTGACGAACGACCCCAAGAAACAGGCCCCGATGAAGCCGTCCACCAGCGAGCCCGATGGCTTCGCGATCCCAGACTTCACCATCACCGACGCGAGGGACTCGCGTCAGAACAGGACCCGAGAGATGCAACTCATCCCAGAAGCTCTGGCTCGTGCGCATATGCACGAGCGACTGCACGAGGCGGAGCGGGAACGCCGGGCCATGCGCCTGGCGACCGCCCGCCGGATGCAGCGCCGTGCCGAGCGCGCCTCGATGCGTGCCCGTCGCGCGCTGGCCATGGCCCTCATGCAGTGACCGACGGCAGTCGCCGTCGGTAGAGACAAGCAGTAACTCCTCGCGGGGGCCGGTCCGGACGGACCGGCCCCCGCGCCACGTCACGGTCGGCCCCGTGGTGCGTTGTGTCCGGCGAACCGTCGACCGCGGCGATATCGTCTCCGGGTGACAAGTCTTCCCGGAGACAGTGACAGCACCGGCTCGGGGCAGCGGTCCGAAGCCGCGGGCCGGCGCATCGTGTGCGCCCGCTGCGGCACCCCGGCCGACGGCCCCAGGCCCACCTGGACCTGTTCCGTGGAGAACGGCGCCCGCCACTACTTCTGCGACCGCTGCGCCCGCGTCCATCTGAGGGCCATCGAGGGGCGGCTGGACTCCGCCCGGTGGTGAACGGCCCGCTCGTCAGGCCTCGGCGGCCCGCTCCCCGTCGTCCTCCAGCTCCTCCTCCGGCAGGAAGCCGGGCAGCCATTCCTCCAGCTCATCACGCAGGCGGACCGTCGCACCCAGTTGGCACAGGACACCGATGGTGCTCAGGGTCACGCGGTGTATCAGGAGATAGGCGGGCGGCAGGTTGAGCTGCTTGCCCAACTGGTAGGCGGGGGAGCGGGGGTCGCCCACCCGGGCGGCCTGGCTGCGCATCCAGCCCCTGGAGAAGGTGAACTCGTCGGCCTGGGCCGGTTCGATGATCGGCAGGAGGTAGTCCAGGACCGCGTCGGGTTCGAGCTCGATCGACTCCTTGACGAAGCCCTCCTCGCAGAGCATCGCGTAGACCGCCTCGGCCTCGCCGTCGAGCGTCATGCGGAGCGAGGCGCCGATCGTCGGGGGCAGGCCGCCGGGGAGTCGGTCCACGGTGCCGAAGTCCAGGACACCCAGTCGCCAGCCACCCTTCTCGTCCGGCAGGAGACGGAAGTTTCCCGGGTGCGGGTCGGCGTGCAGGAGTCCGGTGCGGGCCGGGCCCGAGAAGAGGAAACGGGCCAGCAGCTGGCCGGCACGGTCCCGCTGTTCCTCAGTGCCGTCGGCGATCACCTCCGACATGGGTATGCCATCGATCCACTCGGTCACCAGAACCTGCTCGCACTGGTGGACCACCGCCGGTACGCGGACGTCAGGGTCGTCCGCGAACTCCTCCGCGTGCGTCTGCTGGGCCTGCGCCTCCAGGCCGTAGTCCAGTTCCTCGGAGACCCGGTCGCGCAGTTCGGCGATGAGCGGCTTGATGTCCATCCCCGGGATCAGGGGGCCCAGCAGCCTGGCGAACCTGCTGAGCTGGGTCAGGTCGGCCAGCAGGGCATCGCCCGCTCCGGGGTACTGCACCTTCACCGCGACCTCTCGGCCGTCGTGCCACACCGCGTGGTGGACCTGGCCGATGGAGGCCGCCGCCGACGGCTTGTCCTCGAATTCCAGGAACAGCTCGGGCCACTCGTCGCCGAGCCGCTCCTCCAGCACCGCGTGCACGGTGCGGGTCGGCATCGGGGGCGCCGCCTCCTGGAGCTTCGTGAGCGCCGCGCGATACGGTCCCGCGACCTCCTCTGGCAGCGCCGACTCGAAGACGGACAGGGCCTGCCCGAACTTCATCGCGCCGCCCTTGAGCTCGCCGAGCACCTTGAACAGCTGCTCGGCGGTGCGCTGCTGCAACTCGCGGCCGACGATCTCCGCGGACTTCCCGCCGATCCGTTTGCCGAGCCCCCAGGTGGCCCGCCCGGCGAAGCCGATCGGCAGTGCGGCGAGTTTGGCCGTACGGGTGACTGCCTTCCGCGGAAGATCAGACATGCGCCCTCCAATTACCGGACAGCCGAGCCGCGTACGGCTGTTGCCCTGCCATTGTCTCGTGCGGCTCCCCTTCTTCGGAGGGGCGCTCCCCTTTCTTACTTTTCTCCGCGGCGGCGCACGCACACGCGGGATGCGGCCAGACC
Source organism: Streptomyces sp. NPDC088747 (assembly GCF_044751025.1). Taxonomy (NCBI): domain Bacteria; kingdom Bacillati; phylum Actinomycetota; class Actinomycetes; order Kitasatosporales; family Streptomycetaceae; genus Streptomyces; species Streptomyces sp. NPDC088747. Next base: position 248,302 of record NZ_JBIVKZ010000003.1, on the reverse strand, counting down.
GGTTTCGCGTGCCAGTGGAATCCCGGTGCCGAGGTCTCCCAGCGGGCCCCGGAGGTGGCGGGCAGTGCCCCGTCGAGGAAGGCCAGCGCGTGACTCGCGGCCATTGCGGCGACACCGGCCGCCAGCGCGAGATCGCAGGCCGGGACGTGGCGCGACCGGGTGGATCGCCACTGCGCCACCAGTCGGGGCCAGGTCGGATCCCGGTCGGCGCGGCTCCGGTCCAGACAGCCGGCGCAGCCCGTGTCACCGGGCAGGACCAGCGGGCCGACGACTCCCGTGGCCTCCACGACGCCCGCGTACAGATGTGGTGTGCCCGAGGTGATCAGCGGCTCGGCGGCCACCGGGTCGGGTGCGTGGACGGCGAGGCCGTCCCGCGGGGCGAGGATCACCAGCGACAGTCCCAGCTCCTCGCCGCCCGAGGACGTCCGCGGTGGACGCTGCGGTGCCGCTCGGCGCACCGCCCGGCGCGCTGCTTCCTCCCGGCGTTCGCCGATGGACTCGGCGGGCAGTCCGCCCGGTGCGACGTCCCAGGGTTCGACGCAGCCGCTGTCGCGGACGTCGACCACGCCGACACCCGCGCCGGCGAGCAGCGAGGCCAGGACCGCTCCCACTCGGCCGGCGCCCCGCACCTGTACACGCAGTGAGCGGCGGGCCGCCAGGCGTTTCATGCCTTCGCCCGGTTCGGGAGCGACGAGGGAGAGGGACGCGAGGTCGGGGCGCAGCCGGTCGAGGACCCCCTTCTTCTTGCGCAGGGTTTCCGCCGCCGGACCGCCTCCCGTGGCGTCGTCCAGCAGGCCGGACCGGGCGAGCCGGTCCAGAAGGGCGTCCACATGGCCTTCGGGCAACCCCATCGCGCGTGCCTCTTCGCGGAGGAGCGGCAGCCCGCGTGTCCCGTTGAGGAGATCGAGGAAGCTGCCCGTCGCCGTGTCCACCGGGCCCAGGACTATCGCGTGCGCGGGTGCCATGCCGAACTGGACGGTGTTGAGATCCCGCCAGCCACGCCGCAGTGCCGGCTTCACGATCGGATGCATGACCTACCCCCGTACTCCGTGGAACGTCCCCGAGCGTCGGCGGGTGTGGGTCCCGTTTCGCCGACCGGATGCCAGCATGCCCGTCGCGGCCCGAGGGCGCCGAAAGTTATCCACAGGCGGTGGTGTTCGTCGTACAAATCAAGCACACGGGGTGCGGATCGGCATCGAACCGTCCCAGGGACGGGACTTCCCCCATGTGCAGCGGGTAACGTCGGGGCGTGCCCGCCGACCCACTGCACCGCGCCGGAAACCCACAGCGCAGTACGACGAGCCCGCCGCCGAGCGGCTCGGGGGCGAGCGCGATCGAGGTCCGCAGGAGCGCGCGCAGGCGCAGGACGGTCTCCGCGTACCGCGAGGGCGATCGCACCGTCGTGCTCATCCCCGCCCGGATGTCCGAGGCGGAGGAACAGCGCTGGGTGACCGTCATGCTCGACAAGCTGGCCGCCCAGGAGAAGAAACGGGTGCCCGGCGACGCCGAGCTGACCGAGCGGGCCGCGCGTCTGTCGGAACAGTACTTCGACGGGCGGGCCCGGCCCACCACGGTTCGCTGGGTCACCAACCAGAACACGCGCTGGGGCTCGTGCACACCGGCCGAGGGCAGCATCCGCCTGTCGCACCGGTTGCAGGGCATGCCCGAGTACGTCGTCGACTACGTCCTCGTCCATGAACTCGCCCACCTGCTCGTGCCGGGGCACGGCCCCCGCTTCTGGCGGCTCCTGGAGGCGTATCCGCGCACGGAGCGGGCCCGCGGCTATCTCGAAGGGGTGGTGGCCGCCGACCGGCTGCCCCACTCGCCGTCCACCCGCGAGGAGTAGCGCCGGTCCCCGCCCGCGCCGAGGGGTGTTTGTGTACCGGGTCTGTACCGGCTTCCTTCACTGTCGGCGTTTGCCGTTAGCCTGACGCGACGCACTCGCATCGGGATGGGGGACGGTCGTTACGCATGGCCAGGGAATTCCAACGCGGCCACAAGGCCAAGATCAGTGACCTCACCGCGGGCACCGATCTGTACGTAGGTGTGCAGATCGCCGGCCCCGGGCTGACCTTCGACATCAGTTGCTTCGGTCTGGACGCCGACGAACGGCTCTCGGACGACCAGTACTTCGTCTTCTTCAACCAGCCGAAGTCCCCTGAGGAGTCCATCCAGCTCCTCGGCACCCAGGCGGGGGACACCGAGTCCTTCCGCGTCACGCTCGACCGGATCCCGCCGAAGATCCACAAACTCTCCTTCACGGCGACCCTCGACGGCGCCGGGCAGATGTCACAGATCGCCCCCGGATACCTCCGTATCGTCGCGGGCGGCGAGGAGGTGGCCCGGTACTCGTTCAACGGCACGGAGTTCACCACGGAGCGTGCCGTGATGCTGGGCGACTTCTACCTGAAGGACGTCTGGCGGTTCGCCGCCGTGGGACAGGGCTTCGACGGCGGGCTCGACGCGCTGCTGAAGAACTTCGGCGGCGAGGTCGCCGAAGAGGAGCCCGCCGCGCAGCCGCAGGCCGCCACGCCCTCCTTCGCGCCGCCGGCCCAGGCAAGCGCGCCCCCCTCGTTCGGCGTGCCGAACGCGCCCGCGCCGCAGCCCGCACAGGGCTTCGCGCCGCCCCAGGGAGGCACTCCGCCGCCCGCCCCGGCACCCGCGCCGTCGGTGCACGCCGCGCCGACGATAGTCGCTCCGCTGCACACCCCGCCGGGCGGAAACGTACCCCCGCCCGGCCCCGCGCCGTACGCCCAGCCTCCCGGGCAGCCCGGTCCGCCGCCGGGCTACGGCCAGCAGCCCCCCGGCCAGTCCGCTCCGCCGCCACCCGGCTACGGGCAGCAGTCTCCGCCGGCGCCTCCGGGCTACGGCGGGCAGACTCCGCCCCCTCCTCCCGGCTACGGCCAGGTCCCGGGCCAGATTCCCGGGCAGCCGGGCGCCCCCTCCCCGTACGGCGTTCCCCAGGGAGCTCCGCAGGGCGCTGCCGGTGTGTCGGCGGCTCTGCAGGCCTTCAAAGAGAAGCCCACCGGCCAGCGCTGGACCCCGCAGAACAAGAAGCTGATCCGCGTCGATCTCGGTGCGGCCGGTGACCAGGCCGTCCTGGCACGGCAGGGCAGCATGGTGCTCTACCAGGGCAAGGTCGACTTCAGCTACAAGGGCGCGGGCTTCGCCGGGCGGATCGTGGGCAACGCGACCGGCCAGGAGATGCAGCTCATGCGCTGCTCGGGCCGAGGTCAGGTGTTCCTCGCCGACAGCGGCTCCCACGTCCACCCCATCGAACTCCAGGGCGACGGAATCTGTGTGTCCGCCGAGAGCGTCCTCGCCTTCGACGAGACCCTTCAGTACGAGGTCCGCAGGATCGAGGGGCACGGCATCCCCGGGGGCGCGCTTTTCACGATGCTGTTCCAGGGGACCGGCACGATCGTCGTGAAGACCCACGGCGCACCCGTCGTGCTGCCCGTCACGCCCACGACGTTCGCCGACTGCAACGCGGTCGTCGCCTGGTCCGCGGCCTCCCAGGTGATCGTCTCCAGCCAGGTACGGATGCGCCGGAACGCCTACCCCGGTGACAGCGGAGAGAGCGTGAACCTCCAGTTCCGCGGCGCGCCCGGCAATTTCATCGTCGTCCAGCCGTACGAGGTCTGAGGGAGCCCGTCATGAACCAGCCACTCTCGGGCTTCGCCCCGGCACCCGTCACCGCCCGCATGGAGAACCACGGCAACCACATGCTGAAGGTCGCCATGCAGACCGGAAACGACCTCCTCGCGCGCGTGGGGTCGATGGTCGCCTACGAAGGGTTCGTCCAGTACGAGCCCAACCCGCCCGCCGTACGCCAGATCGCCCGAGACTGGGCCACCGGCGAGGGCGCGCCTTTGATGAAGGCGTCGGGCGACGGCCTGCTCTACCTCGCCGACTACGGGGCGAACGTCGTCGTCATCAACCTCAACGGAGACGCGATCTCCGTCAACGCGACGAACCTGCTCGCCTTCGACGCCCACCTGACGTGGGGCGTCGAGCGCGTCAAGGGGCTCGCCAAGTTCGCCGGACAGGGCCTGTGGAACACCAAGATCTCCGGGCAGGGCTGGGTCGCGCTGACCTCCCGGGGCAAGCCGATCGTCGTCGACTGCGGCGGCGGTGAGGACGAGACCTACGTCGACCCGGACGCGCTCGTCGCCTGGTCCCCGAACCTCAAGGTGAAGGGCAAGCGCAGTTTCAAGGCCCAGTCGCTGATCGGCCGCGGCAGCGGCGAGGCGTTCCAGATGGCGTTCTCCGGGCAGGGCATCGTCGTCGTCCAGCCCAGCGAGGACAGCACCGACCGTCTCCGAGTCCGGGGCTGAGGGGGAGCAGGACACCATGCAGAGCCCGCTTTTCGGCTACAACGAACAGCAGACCCAGGAGCGCTACAGCCTGCAGAACTCGCAGATGCTGCGCGTCGCCCTGGCGGGACACGACGACATCCTCGCGCGCAAGGGCACCATGGTCGCGTACCAGGGGCTCGTCGAGTTCGACGCCGAGTACCAGAACAGCGGCCGGCAGCGGTCGCGCGCCCACACCGGCGAAGGCCTCGACCTGATGCGCTGCCACGGGCAGGGGACGGTCTATCTGGCCAACCTCGCCCAGCACGTGCACGTGGTCGACGTGGACCAGGACGGTCTCACCGTCGACAGCAGTTACGTGCTGGCGATGGACTCCTCGCTGCACCACGAGGTCATCGCCGTGGACAGCCAGTACGGCATCTCCGGATCAGGCAAGTACCAGCTCAACATCACCGGGCACGGCAAGGTCGCGCTGATGACCTCCGGAATGCCGCTGCTGATGCAGGTCACGCCGGACAAGTACGTCAACTGCGACGCCGACGCGATCGTGGCGTGGTCGACGAGCCTGCGCGTACAGATGCAGGCCCAGACCCACTCCTCGGGAGTGTGGCGGCGCCGTGGCAGCACGGGTGAGGGCTGGGAGCTCAGCTTCCTGGGGCAGGGCTACGCACTCGTCCAGCCCAGCGAACTGCTGCCGCCGCAGAACGCCGTGATCGGCCAGGGGGTCCGTGCCCAGTACGGCATGGGACAGCAGGGCGCCCACGGCCAGAACCAGGGCAACGCCTGGAGCTGAGCCGTCGGGGAGCGCACCCGACAGCAGGCACGTGTAAGGGGCGACCGCAGTGGTGGTCGCCCCTTACCGCTGCCCGGATCAGAGCCGTGCGCGGGTCGCGTCCAGGAGTCGTACGACCGACTCGTCGGCCACGCCCGCGACCTCGTCGTAGGGGAACCAGCGCAGGTCCAGCGACTCGTCGCTGATCTCCTGCACGGCGCCCGGCAAGGCCTTCACCGCGTACTGGACGTCGAAGTGCCGGTGGCACGGCGGCGGGATCGGGTGGCTGTCGAGCCGCACCGGACCACCGGGGAGCAGTTGGAGAGCCGTGATGCCCGACTCCTCCGTGGCCTCGCGCAGGGCCGCGGCCTCCAGCGTGGCGTCCTCCGGTTCGCAGTGACCGCCCGTCTGGAGCCACATGCGCAGCTTCTTGTGGAGGGTCAGCAGGACACGGCCGTGCTCGGGGTCGATCACCAGGGCGCTCGCCGTGATGTGCCCGGCCGTACAGGCTTTCCACACACCGTCCGGATGCGCGGCCAGATGGTCCACGTAAGCCTGGCGCAGCTCGTCCTGGCCCTCGTGGCTCTTGACCACGAGGACCGCGTCGTCGTACAGGCTCACTCGGTGTCGTCGTCCTTGCCGTCGTCCTTCTTCAGATTCGGCTTCTCGCCGGACCCCGAGCCCGAATCTGTACCCGAATCCGAGCCCGAGCCCGAATCGGAACCGGGACCCGAACCGTCAGCCGCCTCGCCGAGCATCTTGTCGAGCTCGGAGAAGTCCAGCTGCTCCCGGTGCACGAATCCGTCCGGGTCGTCCAGGTCGGAGGCGGTGGGGAGCATGTCCGGGTGGGCCCACAGGGCGTCCCGGCCGTCGACACCGCGCGCGTCGGTGAGCGAGGCCCACAGGCGTGAGGCGTCCCGCAGCCGGCGCGGGCGCAGCTCCAGGCCGATCAGCGTGGCGAACGTCTGCTCGGCGGGACCGCCCGAGGCGCGACGGCGGCGCAGCGTCTCGCGCAGCGCGTCGGCGGAGGTCAGACGCGGCTTGGCGGCCGTGTGCACGACCGCGTCCACCCAGCCCTCGACGAGCGCGAGAGCCGTCTCCAGACGGGCCAGCGCCGCCTTCTGCTCCGGGGTGTCCTCCGGCTGGAACATGCCCTGCTGGAGTGCCTGCTGGAGCTCTTCCGGGTTCTGTGGGTCGAACTGCCCGACCACGTCCTCCAGCTTGGCCGTGTCGACCTTGATCCCGCGCGCGTACCCCTCGACCGCGCCGAACAGGTGCGAGCGCAGCCACGGCACGTGGGCGAAGAGCCGCTGGTGGGCGGCCTCGCGCAGGGCGAGATAGAGCCGTACCTCCTCCTGGGGGATGCCCAGGTCCTTGCCGAACGACTCGATGTTCAGCGGCAGCAGCGCGGCCTTGCCCGCCGGGCCGAGCGGCAGTCCGACGTCACTCGAACCGAACACCTCGCCCGCGAGCACGCCCACGGCCTGCCCGATCTGCGTACCGAACATGGCGCCGCCCATGGAGCGCATCATGCCGATGAGCGGGCCCGCCATGGCCTGCATCTCCTCCGGCAGGACATCGCCCATGGCCGCGCCGACCCGCTCGGCGACCGGGTCGACGAGCTGTTTCCAGGCAGGCTGTGTCGCCTCGACCCACTCCGCGCGGCTCCAGGCCACGGCGGTGTTCGCGCCGGACGGCAGGGAGGTCGCGTCGTCCAGCCACAGGTCGGCCAGGCGCACGGCCTCCAGGACGGCCGTGCGCTCGGCGGGGCCGACGCTCGTGTCCTTCACGCCGTCCGAGGTGCCCTGGGAGACCGTCTGGCGGGCGATCTGCTTGGCCATGTCCCAGTTCACCGGACCGCCCTCGTACGAGAGCATCTGACCCAGCTGCTGGAACGCGGCGCCCAGGTCATTGGGGTTCATGGAACCGAACATGGCTGCGAGCGGATTGTCGGCGCCGGGGCCGCCGGCGCCGGGGAAACCCCCGAAACCGAACGGATTGGCCGGTCCCTGGCCACCGCCGCTCTCCTGGTCCTTCTTCTTGCCCTCGTCGCCGTTCTCCGGCTCCTCCGGCGGAAGGCCGAATCCGAATGGGGTGTCACTCACGGGATTCCTCGGCTGCTAAGGCCGCCGGTTCTCTCCGACGGCGGCTTGCCCGACAACACCACCCAGCGTAGACACCCAAGCCCGATCGGGCCTCGGTGCTTCGCCGACTCGCGGCCTGCGGCAGGATGGATGCCACCTGGTACGCACGCGTCACGCGCGTCCGTTACTGAAGACAACCGCTGGAGACGCCCGGTGAGTTCCCCAGATCCGCAGGTTCGCGCAGCGCGAAACCACTCAACCAGCCCACCCGCGCGCGGGCCCGTCGTCGCGGTCACCGGCGCCGCGTCCGGTGTGGGTGCGCTGCTCACCGAGCGGCTGGCCGCCAGTGACGGGATCAAGCAGGTCATCGCCATCGACGAGCGGCGCGGCGAGTGCGCGGCCGCCCAGTGGCACATCCTGGACGTCCGCGACCCCGTGATCGCCGAGAAACTGCGCGGTGCGGATGTCGTCGTGCACCTCGCGCTCGACCTCGATCTGGAGTCGGACGCGGCGGCACGGACGGCTTACAACGTCCGGGGGACACAGACCGTGCTTACGGCCGCCGCCGCGGCAGGGGTGCACCGGGTGGTGCTGTGCACCTCCGCGATGGTCTACGGGGCGCTGCCCGACAACGAGCTGCCCCTCTCCGAGGACGCCGAACTGCGCGCGACGGCCGAGGCCACCGGCGTCGGCGACCTCCTGGAGGTCGAGCGGCTCGCCCGGCGGGCGCCGCGCGCGCATCCGGGGCTCAACGTCACCGTCGTACGGCCCGCTGTGCTGGTCGGCGGCACCGATACGGCTCTGACCAGGTACTTCGAGTCGCCGCGGCTGCTCGTGGTGGCGGGGTCGCGACCCGCGTGGCAGTTCTGTCACGTCGAGGACCTGTGCAGTGCCCTGGAGTACGCCGTCGTGGAGAAGGTGGAGGGGGAGCTGGCCGTCGGATGCGACGGGTGGTTGGAGCAGGAGGAGGTCGAGGAGCTCAGCGGGATCCGGCGGATGGAGCTGCCCTCCGCGGTCGCTCTGGGCGCGGCAGCCCGGCTGCACCGGATCGGGCTCACGCCTTCGCCCGCCGGGGATCTGGCATACACGATGTACCCCTGGGTGGTGAGCGGGAGCCGGCTGCACGACGCCGGGTGGCGGCCTCAGTGGAGCAACGAGGAGGTTCTCGCGGAGTTGCTGGAGGAGGTTGCCGGGCGGCACACGGTTGCCGGGCGGCGGCTCGGGCGCAAGGACGCGACCGCGGCGGGGGCTGCGGGGGCGACGGTTGCTCTGTTGGGGGCGGCTGCGGTGGTGCGGCGGGCGCGGAAGGCTCGGCGGCGGATCTGAGTGGCGGCGGGTGGGGCGCCGTGGCGCTTGTGACCCGGGTCCCGTTCGGCGGGCCTGGCGCCTGTCTTCGCGGGTTCGGCGCCCGGCGTGCGCGGCGTGCCCGGGGCTTGCCTTCGCCGCTTCGGCGCCCGGCGTACGTGTCGGCGTAGAAGCTGGGTTCGCCCCCTCCGCCCCTGCCCTTCCCGTCCCCCGGGGCTCCGCCCCCAGACCCCCGGTCGCCCGAAGGGCTCGTCCTCAAGCGCCGGACGGGCTGGGTGGGGCTCGGCCTCGGGCGCCCGAAGGGCTTGTCCTCACGCGCCGCTCGGGCTGGGTGGGGCTCGGCCTCGGGCGCCCGAAGCGCTTGTCCTCAAGCGCCGGACGGGCTGGGGGGTTCGCCCTCGGTCGTCGGGCGGGCTGGGAGGTCGGAGTTCCCCGTGTCTGTGGGGTGCGGCACGATGGGGGTATGGCTGCTATCTATGACCATCCTGGTGAGCTGGGCGCGCAGGATCCCATTCGGTTGCTGGCGATTCGTGAGGAAGCGCTGTCGCTCGACGAGGTGTTCCGGGCGGTGGGGGACGACGCGGCCGGTGGGACCGCCCTGTTCGTAGGGACGGTGCGCAATCACGACGGCGGGGCCGACGTCGATGAGCTGGGGTATTCGTGTCACCCCAGTGCGGAGGCCGAGATGCGGCGGGTCGCCGAGAAGGTGATCGCCGAGTATCCGGTGCGCGCGCTGGCCGCCGTCCACCGGATCGGGGACCTGAGCGTCGGGGACCTCGCCGTCGTCGTCGCCGTGTCGTGCCCCCACCGGGGTGAGGCCTTCGAGGCGTGCCGCAAGCTCATCGACGACCTCAAGCACGAGGTGCCGATCTGGAAGCACCAGAAGTTCTCGGACGGCACGGAGGAGTGGGTCGGGGCCTGCTGAGGGACCGTGGGCGCCCTCCGGTTGCGTAACCGACCCCCGGGCGTGAGCGTTGACACTGCTGATGGTTAATCTGCTGATCAGTCAGTTGCGGTCGCTCATGGGGTTGGGAGGTCGGCATGGCGGCGCTTGCCTGGTTGCTGATTCCGTTTTTGGCTGCGGTCGGCGCCGGACTGTGGGGTAGTTGGGCCAGCCGGAACCGCAAGACCACGGGAGACGGCATCGAACTCGACGGTTACGCCCGCTTCCGCGCGGCCATGGAAAGGCCCGAGGCCGTGGACCGGTACGAGGTCGTGGAGCGGCCCGTCGGCGCCAAGAGGTCCGTGGCGCTGGAGAAGTCCTCCTCCGACGCCGCCTGACGCTCCGGCGCTCTCGGCCCGCGAGGTCCGTGGGGGCGGCGGGGCCCGTGGCCAGGCCCCCGTACGGACGGCCCCGACGGCGCTTTGACAGCACCGTCCCGTACTGTCGTGCCATGCCACGCCGCACCGCGACGATGCTCGCCTCCACCCTGATTCTGATCGCGCTCCTGTGCGCGGGAGTGTTCATCAAAGTGCCGTACTCGGAGATGTCCCCGGGGCCGACCGTGAACACGCTGGGCGACCACGACGGCGAGCCGGTGCTGCAGATCAACGGGCGCAAGACCTACCCGGCGACCGGGAATCTCAACATGACGACCGTCCGCGTCACCAGCGCCGACTACAACATGAACCTCGTCGAAGCGGTCTACGGCTGGCTCGCGCACGACAACAAGGTGGTCCCGCACGACACGCTCTACCCCGACGGCAAGACGGAGGAGCAGTCGACGCAGGAGAACGCCGAGGAGTTCAGCCAGTCCCAGGAGAGCGCCAAGGTCGCGGCCCTCAAGGAGCTGGACATCCCGGTGAAGTCCTGGGTGATCGTCTCCACGGTCGTCAAGGACTCCCCGGCCGAGGGCAGGCTGCACGCCGGTGATGTGATCAAGGCCGTCGACGGTACGACCGTGAAGGCGCCCGACGACGTCGCGGAGCTGGTCACCAAGCACAAGCCGGGCGAGAAGGTCGTCTTCACCGTCGTGCCCGCCAAGGCTCAGGCCGCCGCCGAGAAGGAGAACAAGACGGCGACCGAGACCGAGGACATCACGATCACCACCAAGAAGTCCGACGACGACGGTGAGTCGCGCGCCATCGTCGGGATCTCCGCCGGGACCGACCACACCTTCCCGTTCACCATCGACATCAAGCTCGCCGATGTCGGCGGACCGAGCGCGGGGCTGATGTTCGCCCTCGGCATCGTGGACAAGCTCACCTCGGGCAACCTCACCGGCGGCGAGTTCATCGCGGGCACCGGCACCATCGACGACGCAGGCAAGGTCGGCCCGATCGGCGGCATCGAGATGAAGACGGTCGGCGCGCGGGACAAGGGCGCCCAGTACTTCCTGACGCCCGCCGACAACTGCGCGGACGCCGCCAAGGACACCCCCGAGGGGCTCACGCTCGTCAAGGTGAAGACCATCGACGACGCGATGAGCGCCCTCAAGGACATCAGTGCCGGAAAGACGGCCGACCTGCCGAAGTGCACCACCGAGTAACAGTGGACGCGTCCGGCGTACGGCTTCGCGAAGCTACTCCGCGAACGTCGCCGACAGGGCCTCCGCCAGTCCCGGGACCAGGCCCGCGCCCGTGAGCACCTCCGCCGGAGCGTCCTTCTCGCGCAGGCGCAGCGCGGAGTCGCGGGTGCCGTCACGCAGCACACCGACCGTCATGCGCACCTCCTGACGGTCCGGGTGCTCGGCGACCCACTGCGTGAGCTTCTTCTCACTGAGACCCTCCGGGACGGAGGCCTCGGCGGACGGCGGCAGCATCAGCCGCTCCACGGTGAGCGCGCAGCCGACGACGGCGTCCGGCCAGGCGATGGTGCCGAGAAACTCGTCCAGGGGCTTGCCCGCGGGGATCTCGTCCTGCTCGATGGGGGTGAGACCGGTGGTCGCCGGCTCGTCCTGGAGGCCGAGTTGGGCCGCGAGGCCGGGTTCCTGGGCCCGTAGCCGTGCGGTGTCTACGAGGGCGAAGAGGCGAGCGGGCTGGTCCCAGCCGAGGCCGGAGGCGTACTCGTCGATCTCGAGTACGGCCCGGGTGAGCGGGCTCGCTGCCATGGGAGTGTTGGACATGGTCACAATCCTGCCTCGTTAGTCCCCGGAAACGGGAACCGAGTAAAGCGTGAGTAAGTTGCATAGATGAGGCTCCACGATCACGGAGCCTGACGAATGGTCCACGATCACGGGGACCTGACGGACCAACAGCGAACTTCGAGGTGCGCACCTTGGCTTTCCAGATGCCGGACCGCGGCGGAGGCCCGTCGGGGCCACGGATCAGAGTGGGCCGCCCGTCCCGGCGTGTCCGGACCCTGCTCATGACACTGGGCGTGCTGGCCGCACTGGCCATGGCCTTCGTCATGTTCGCGGGGTTCTGGACGGACTGGCTCTGGTACCGATCGGTTCACTACTCGTCGGTGTTCACGACCACGCTGTGGACCAAGATCGGGCTCTTCTTCGTCTTCGGGCTGCTCATGGCGGCCTCTGTCGGCGTGAACATCTGGCTGGCGCACCGGCTGCGCCCGCCGCTGAGCGCCATGTCGATGGAGCAGCAGAGCCTCGACCGGTACCGCATGGGGATCGCGCCGTACAAGAGATGGCTGCTCCTCGGCGTCACCTCCCTGGTGGGACTGATCGCCGGCGCGTCCGCCTCGGGTCAGTGGCGCACGTGGCTGATGTGGGTCAACGGGGTTCCCTTCAACCAGGAGGACCCCCAATTCGGCCTCGACATCTCCTTCTACACCTTCGACCTGCCCTGGTACCGCTTCCTGCTCGGCTTCGGCTTCGCCGCCACCGTGCTGTCGCTGATCGCCGCCGCGCTCACGCACTACCTCTACGGCGGGCTGCGCATCACCAGCCCCGGGGCGCGTGCCACGGCGGCAGCCACCGGGCATCTGTCGGTCCTGCTGGGCCTCTTCGTCGCGCTGAAGGCGGTCGCCTACTGGCTCGACCGGTACGGACTCGCGGTGAAGTCCAGTGACTTCAAGGCGACCGACAGCTGGACCGGCCTGAGGTACGTCGACGCCCACGCGTATCTGCCGGCCAAGACGATCCTGTTCTGCATCGCCGTGATCTGCGCGCTGCTGTTCTTCGCCACCCTGTGGCGGCGTACCTGGCAGCTGCCCGTCATCGGCTTCGGCCTGATGGTGCTCTCCGCGATCCTCATCGGCGGCCTGTACCCGGCGATCGTCCAGAAGTTCCAGGTCCAGCCGAACGAACAGGCCAAGGAAGCGCCGTACGTCGCGAAGAACCTCAAGGCGACCCGGGAGGCCTACGGGATCGAGGGCACCGACGTCACGGAGTACGCGGGCACGAGCGAGACCAAGGACACCACCAAGCTGCGTGAGGACGCCGACACCACGGCGAGTATCCGGCTGCTGGACCCGAACATCGTCTCCCCGGCGTTCCAGCAGTTGCAGCAGATGAAGAACTACTACGCGTTCCCGACCAACCTGGACGTCGACCGCTACAGCGCGGACGGCACGGACCAGGACACGGTCATCGGGCTGCGTGAGCTGAACCTCGCGGGCATCCCGAAGAACAACTGGATCAACGACCACTTCCGCTACACCCACGGATACGGCGTGGTCGCCGCCAAGGGCACCACGGCGACCTCCGGCGGCCAGCCGGTCTTCACCGAGTCCGACCTGCCGTCCAAGGGCGACCTCGGTACGTACGAGCAGCGGGTCTACTACGGCGAGAAGACCACGCAGTACTCGATCGTCGGCGGTCCCCAGAAGGAGATCGACTACTCCGACGACAACGGCGAGAAGACCACGAGCTACCGGGGCAAGAGCGGGATCAACCTCTCGAACCCGATAAACCGTGCCGCGTACGCCGTGGCGTTCAGCGAGCCGCAGATCCTCTACTCCGGCGCGATCGGCGAGGGTTCGCGGATCCTCTACAACCGCACGCCCAAGGACCGGGTCGAGGCGGTGGCGCCCTGGCTGACCATCGACGGTGACGCCTATCCGGCGGTCGTCGACGGGAAGATCCAGTGGATCGTCGACGCGTACACGACCACCAACGGCTATCCGTACGCCTCCCGCACCACGCTGGGCGACACGACGGCCGACTCGCTGACGGCGACCAACAACCAGCGGGCGGTGGTGGCCCAGCAGAACCAGGTCAACTACATCCGCAACTCGGTGAAGGCGACCGTCGACGCGTACACCGGTGAGGTCAAGCTCTACCAGTGGGACACCGAGGATCCGGTCCTGAAGACCTGGATGAAGGCGTTCCCGAACACGGTGGAGCCCCGGAGCGACATCTCGTCCTCGCTGATGGCCCATCTGCGGTATCCGCAGGACCTGTTCAAGGTTCAGCGCGAGCTGCTGACCCGCTACCACGTGAAGGACGCGGACACCTTCCTCAGCGGCAGTGAGGTGTGGCAGGTCCCGGACGACCCGACCAACAAGTCGGGCGACGCGGTCCCGCCGTACTACCTGAGCATGGAGATGCCGGGGCAGACGTCACAGGCGTTCTCACTGACCACGACGTTCACACCGAACGGCCGGGACAACCTGAGCGCTTTCATGTCGGTCAACGCGGAGGCGGGCACACCCGGCTACGGCAAGATCAGAATTCTGAAACTGCCGACGAGTGAACCCGTCGACGGGCCCAAACAGGTCCAGAGCCAGTTCAACTCCCAGCCGACGATCGCCGAGTCCATCAGACTCCTGCAGGGCGGCGACTCGGAAGTCGAGTACGGCAACCTGCTGACGGTGCCACTCGACGGGGGACTGCTCTACGTGGAGCCCGTCTACGTACGCGGTGGTGGACTCAAGTACCCGCTGCTGCGCAAGGTGTTGGTGAGCTACGGAGGCAGAACCGCCTTCGAGAACACGCTCGACGCGGCGCTCAACAAGGTTCTCGGGGCAGAGGGTTCGACCACCGAACCACCACCCGACAACACCACCGACCCGCCGCCGACTTCGAACAACCCGACGGTCCAGGAAGCGCTGAACGACGCCCAGAAGGCCTTCGACGAGGGCCAGGAAGCCCTCACGAAGGGTGACTGGGAGGCGTACGGCGTAGCGCAGAAGGATCTTGAGTCCGCGTTGAAGCGGGCCGAGGAGGCGCAGGCCAAGGCCGACGAGCCCACCGGTGGCGGTGGCGGCACCGCGAGCCCCGACAGCAGTGCGAGCCCGACTCCGAGCGGTAGCGAGAGCCCGGCCGACGGCTGAGTCAGGAGCACCCCGCGCCGTGGTACGGTTGCAACACAACGGCGCGGGGTGGAGCAGCTCGGTAGCTCGCTGGGCTCATAACCCAGAGGTCGCAGGTTCAAATCCTGTCCCCGCTACTGAAAGTCGAAGGCCCGGATCCTGATCAAGGATCCGGGCCTTCGACGTGTGTCACGGCGCGCCGCTTCCGGATGACCTGGAGACTCGCGTGATCTGCTGCTCCAAACGTGGGGAGTTGGAAAATCTGTGTTTGACTTGTCTCTCTGTGGGCATGTCGACAAAACGCTGAAGTGACCTCACTGGCTGCGGTATACCAGGTGTACCCAGGTTGCAGGTGGTGCGACGATGGACGTTATGGGGGACAAGGCAACTCTGTTGGATACAGGGCGTTTTGTGCAGCCTACCGATCGGGACGAAACCGGCGAGGCTGCCGAGGAGGCACGCCAACGGCTCGCCGCGGAAGCCGGCGAAGTCGAGGCCATGAGTGTCCTCGGAGCGATGCTGCTGCGCCGCGGTGATCTCGACGGAGCCGAGCCTCAACTGCGTGCCGCCACGGCCGCCGGAGACCGCGCGGCCGCCAACAACCTGGGTGTCCTCCTGCACCAGCGCGGCTACGGCGAGGAGGCGGCAGGCTGGTGGCGGATCGCCGCCGTCGCCGGTTCCGCGGCCGCCGCGCACGCACTCGGCCGCTACCACCGCGAGCGCGGCGACGAGCCCGCCGCCGAGTACTGGCTGCGCCAGTCCGCCGAGCAGGGCCACGCGCTGGGCGCGTACGCGCTCGCCGACCTGCTGGAGCACCGCGCCGACGTCGGCGCGGAGCAGTGGATGCGTGCCGCCGCCGAGCGCGGACACCGCGAGGCCGCGTACCGGCTGGCGCGCACCCTGGACCGCAAGGTCGTGGACTCGGGCGCGGCCAGGGCGGACGGCGGCGTCATCGGCGCCGGCGGCGAGGAGGCCGAGCAGTGGTACCGCCAGGCCGCCGCGCGCGGGCACCGACGGGCCGCGCTGCACCTCGGGGCGATCCTGGAGAAGCGCGGCCAGCTCAAGGAGGCGGGCCGCTGGTATCTGACGTCCGCCAAGGACGGTGAGGCGCGGGCCGCGTGCGCGCTCGGCTTCCTGCTGCGCGACGCGGGCGACCCCGACAGCGCCGCCGTCTGGTGGCTGCGGGCCGCCCAGGACGGAGACGGGAACGCCGCCAACGCGCTGGGCGCGCTGCACGCCGAGCGCGGCGAGACACAGACCGCCGAGCGGTGGTACCGCGCCGCGATGGACGCCGGTGACGTGAACGGCGCGTACAACCTCGGGCTGCTCTGCGCCGAGCAGAGCCGCACCGCGCAGGCCGAGCAGTGGTACCGGCGTGCCGCGTACGCCGGTCACCGCGAGGCGGCGAACGCGCTCGCCATCCTGCTGCTCCAGGTCGGCGACGCGGCCGGGGCCCAGCCGTGGTTCTCCAAGGCCGCGGAGGCCGGGAGCGTGGACGCCGCGTTCAACCTGGGGATCCTGCACGCAGGACGGGGCACCGAGGACGACGACGAGGCGGCCCTGCGGTGGTACGAGCGTGCCGCCGCCGCCGGACACACCGAGGCGGCGCTCCAGGTGGCCATCGCGCGGCTGCGTGAAGGGGACGAGCGGGACGCCGAGCGGCATCTGAGGTCCGCGGCGGGGGGCGGCAGCGCCGAGGCCGCCTACCGGCTCGCCGCCGTCCTCGACGCCCGCCGCCCGCCGGTGCCCGCGCACGAGCTGGGGGAGCCCGCGCAGGAGAAGAGCGAGTGCGAGGAGTGGTACGAGCGGGCGGCGTCCCAGGGGCACCGTCGGGCGCAGGTGCGGGTCGGGATGCTGGCCGCCGCGCGGGGCGACGTGGTGGAGGCGGCTCGGTGGTACCGCGAGGCGGCGGAGGCGGGGTCGCGCAACGGCGCGTTCAACCTGGGCCTGCTGCTCGCTCGCGAGGGCAGTGAGCCGGAGGCCGCGGTGTGGTGGGAGCGGGCCGCCGACGCGGGGCACGGGCGGGCGGCGCTTCGGCTCGCGCTCGTGTACGCGCGCGGCGGAGAGCTCGCCGAGGGGCAGCGGTGGGCCGACCGTGCGGTCTCTCTTGGGCCCGCTGAGGTTTCCGAGCGGGCTGCTCGGTTGCGGGACGCGTTGCGGGAGGAGTTGTCGGCGTGAGGGGTGGGGGAGGATGGTTTTTTCGCCCCCTCCGCCCCTTCCCGTCCCGTTCCTGGGGGCTCCGCCCCCTGACCCCCGTTCGCCCGAAGGGCTCGTCCTCAGACGCTGGACGGGCTGGAAGTGATTTGCGCTGGTCCGCAGGGGTGACGTACTGTTCATTTCAACGACGCGGGGTGGAGCAGCTCGGTAGCTCGCTGGGCTCATAACCCAGAGGTCGCAGGTTCAAATCCTGTCCCCGCTACTGAAGACCGAAGGCCCGGAACCAATGGTTCCGGGCCTTCGGTGTGTTTGCTGTCGGTCGGGGCGGTCAGGCCGCCGCGCAGTTCGGGCAGAGACCGCGGTAGGTCACCTCGACGTCCGACACCGTGAAACCGAAGCGCTCCGAGTCGGGGAGATCGCCGAGCGGGTTTCCGTCCGGGTGGACGTCCCGGATCGAGCCGCACTGGCCGCAGACCAGGTGGTGGTGCGGGCGGTGCGCGTTCGGGTCGTACCGCTTGGCGCGCTTGTCGGTCGCGACTTCCAGCACCTCGCCGAGGGAGACCAGCTCGCCCAGTGTGTTGTAGACGGTCGCCCGGGAGATCTCCGGCAGCCTGACGACCGCACGCGCGTGCACCTCGTCGGCCGTCAGGTGGACGTGCTCGCCGTCCAGGACCTCGGCCACGACGCGCCGTTGTGCGGTCATCCGCCATCCGCGTCCGCGTAGTCGTTCCAGCAGGTCGCTCATGCGAACAAGCCTAACAGTAAAGGGAACAGATCCCGAACAGGTGTGACTTTGGAGCTCTCCTTGACTTGGACATTGTCCAATGTAGGATCGATTGCGGTACTGGGTGAGGTCAGAACTCGCTCGAACGACGCAGGAGGCGCACGTGACGCAGGGACCGCTTACGACGGAGGCCGGTGCGCCGGTCGCGGACAACCAGAACAGCGAGACCGCCGGCATCGGCGGGCCCGTCCTCGTCCAGGACCAGGCGCTGCTGGAGAAGCTCGCGCACTTCAACCGCGAGCGGATCCCGGAGCGGGTCGTGCACGCGCGGGGCGCCGGTGCGTACGGCACCTTCACGCTCACTCGTGACGTCTCGCGGTGGACCCGGGCCAAGTTCCTCTCCGAGGTGGGCAAGCGGACCGAGACCTTCCTGCGGTTCTCGACCGTGGCGGGCAACCTCGGTTCCGCGGACGCGGTCCGTGATCCCCGCGGTTTCGCGCTGAAGTTCTACACCGAAGAGGGCAACTACGACCTGGTCGGCAACAACACCCCGGTGTTCTTCATCAAGGACGCCATCAAGTTCCCCGACTTCATCCACACGCAGAAGCGCGACCCGTACACCGGATCGCAGGAAGCCGACAACGTGTGGGACTTCTGGGGGCTCTCGCCCGAGTCCACGCACCAGGTGACCTGGCTCTTCGGTGACCGTGGCATTCCGGCGACCCTGCGGCACATGAACGGGTACGGCTCGCACACCTACCAGTGGAACAACGAGGCCGGCGAGGTCTTCTGGGTCAAGTACCACTTCAAGACCGACCAGGGGATCAGGAACCTCACCACCGAGGAGGCCGTCCGGCTCTCCGGTGTGGACCCCGACTCGCACCAGCGCGACCTGCGTGAGTCCATCGAGCGCGGTGACTTCCCGTCCTGGACCGTGCAGGTGCAGATCATGCCGGCGGCCGAGGCGGCGAACTACCGCTTCAACCCGTTCGACCTCACCAAGGTGTGGCCGCACGAGGACTATCCGCCGGTCGAGATCGGCAGGCTGGAGCTCAACCGCAACCCGGAGAACATCTTCGCCGAGGTCGAGCAGAGCATCTTCTCGCCCGCGCACTTCGTGCCGGGTATCGGGCCCTCGCCCGACAAGATGCTTCAGGGACGGCTGTTCGCGTACGGCGACGCCCACCGCTACCGCGTCGGAGTCAACGCCGACCATCTGCCGGTGAACCGGCCGCACGCCACCGAGGCGCGTACCAACTCGCGTGACGGGATCCTGTACGACGGGCGTCACAACGGTGCGAAGAACTACGAGCCCAACTCGTTCGGCGGGCCCGTCCAGACCGGTCGCCCGCTGTGGGTGTCGACCCCGGTCGCCGGTGCGACCGGCAACCACGAGGCCCCTGTTCACGCCGAGGACGACGACTTCGTGCAGGCGGGGAACCTCTACCGGCTCTTCTCCGAGGAGGAGAAGGTCCGGCTGATCGAGAACCTGGCGGGGTTCATCGCCAAGGTCTCCCGGGACGACATCGCCGAGCGGGCGATCGGCAACTTCCGTCGGGCCGACGGGGACTTCGGGAAGCGGCTTGAGGCCGCGGTCCAGGAGCTGCGGGGCTGACGGGGCGCTGTCGCGGGTCGTTGGCGGTTCCGCTTCACGCGGTGGTGGGCCGGGCTCCCTGGGTTCCAGGGGGCCCGGCCGGTTGAGCGGGTGTCAGACCTGCGCGGGTGAGCGCCGGCGGGTCGGGGCCCAGCAGCGGATGATGTCCCGGACCGAGACGATGCCGACGGGGCCTGTGCCGTCGAGCACGATCAGGTGTCGGAAGCCGCCGTGCGACATGGCTGTCGCGGCTTCCTCCAGGGTCCAGCCGGGGGCGGCGAAGACGACGTCGGTGGTGGTGTGGCTTCCTGCGGTCTCGGTGTCCGGGTTCTGGCCCAGGGCCACCGAGTTCAGGATGTCGCGCTCAGTGAGGATTCCTAGTCCGCTCGAGTCCTCGTCGAGGACTACGGCCGCGCCGATGCGGCGCGCGGACATCAGGCGGGCCGCCTGGCGGAGGGTGTGTGCCGGGCCGATGGTGAGGACCACCGTGCTCATGGCGTCGCGGACGAGCATGGGCTGGAGCCACCTCCTTGGTGAACCGCTTGTCCTGGCGGTGCCGGGATTCCTGGCGTCGCGCCGGTCTTCGGCTGGGTGCCGATCGGTGGCGGTGGCGTCGGGGTCCCCGGCGGGCGTCATGAGAAGTGATTCACAAGTTCACAAGTGGGGGGCTCTCAGAGTCGCAGGTAAAAGGAGGGTCAACAAGGGGGCGCGTGGCGCTGGTTCGGGGCGCCCGGGGGTTACTCAGGAGCCTCGCCTCAGTACCGCTGGTTCAGGTAGCCCAGCAGTTCGTCGTGCAGGATCCCGTTCGACGCGGCGGCGTTGCCGCTGTGCGGGCCGGGGCGGCCGTCGAGGCCGGTGAAGGAGCCGCCCGCCTCGGTCACGATGATCGCGTTCGCCGCCATGTCCCAGAGCGAGAGCTCGGGTTCGGCGCAGATGTCGACGGAGCCCTCGGCGACCATCATGTACGGCCAGAAGTCGCCGTAACCGCGGGTGCGCCAGACGGCCTTGGTGAGGTCGAGGAAGCCGTCGAGGAGGCCCTGGTCCTCCCAGCCGCTGAGCGAGGAGTACGCGAAGGAGGCGTCCGCGAGGCGCGAGACCTTCGAGACGTGCAGCGGGGAGGCGGAGGTGAGGCTGCGGCCCGTGAACGCGCCGGCGCCTTTCGCCGCCCACCAGCGGCGGCCGAGCGCGGGGGCGGAGACCACGCCTACGACCGGCTGGTAGCCGCCCTCGGCCGCCTCCATCAGGGAGATGAGGGTGGCCCAGACGGGGACGCCGCGTACGTAGTTCTTCGTGCCGTCGATGGGGTCGATCACCCAGCGGCGGGGGCCCGTGCCCTCGATGCCGTACTCCTCGCCGAGGATCGCGTCGCGAGGGCGTGCCCGCTGGAGCTGGCCGCGGATGAGTTCCTCGGCGGCCTTGTCCGCCTCGCTCACCGGCGTCATGTCCGGCTTGGTCTCGACCTTGAGGTCCAGCGCCTTGAACCGGGCCATCGTCGCGGCGTCGGCGGCGTCGGCGAGGACGTGGGCCAGCCGCAGGTCATCGTGATAGTCGGGCATGGGGGAACCGTATCTGCCTGTCCTGGGGAGGGCTACACGGCCTGGGGGTCCCCGTGGGCGAGGTACCGCGCCGGTCCGGCTGTGGGGCGGGGCCGCGCCGGAGCATCCGTCCTCGGTCTGGCGCGGAATCGGTCGGGCAGGAAGGGGGCGGTGTTGACGCGCCAGCCGCTGCGGGCGGACGTTCCGGCGCGTCCCCTTGCGTTGGGTCGCGGGTGCCGCTGTGTGGTCCCTCCGGTTCTGGCCGGTGAGGGGCTCGTCTCTTGGGCGTGCGGTTCCGGGGGTTGTGCGCACTCTTGACAGTGAACCTGTGCGCGTCAAACCTGAGCTGCGGAGCCGATCGCCGCTGGGAGGCGATGATGCCTGCTGCTCGGGAATCCCTTTTGGACGCCGCTTACACGGCGCTCGCGCGTCGGGCGTGGTCCGCGGTGCGGATGGTCGATGTGGCCGCCGTGGCCGGGGTGTCTCGCCAGACGCTCTACAACGAGTTCGGGAGCAAGGAGGGGCTGGCGCGTGCCCTCGTACGGCGGGAGACCGATGCCTATCTGGCGGGGGTGGAGCGGGCGTTGGGTGCTCACGCGGACGCCCGTGAGCGGCTGGTCGCCACCGCCGAGTGGACCGCTTCGGCGGCGCGGGGCAACGTGCTGGTGCGGGCGATGCTGACCGGGTGCTGGAGTGAGCGGCTGCCCGCGCTGACGCTCTCCGCGGTGCCCTCGTCCTCCGCCGTGCCCGCGCAGCGGCGTGCCGACGGGCCGCTGCCCTCGCCCGCCGACCTCGTGGCGCTCGTCCGTGACAAGGCCGTCGTCTCGCTCGCCACCTCAAGGGGGGTGGACACGGCCGAGCTGGCCCGCTCCTGCGAACTGGTCGTCCGGCTCTCGCTGTCCTGTGTGTCCGCGCCTCCCGGGGAGGGCGGGCTGTCCGACCTGGTGCGGGCCGCCCTGCCGCCCGTTCGGCGCCTCAGCGTCTAGAGAGGGGGGAGTGCGTTCAGTGTGCGGAGCCTGACAGTTGGAGGCCGATGACTCCCATGATGACGAAGCTGATGGAGACGATCTTCAGGGTCGACACGAGGTCGCCCAGGAAGATCATTCCGTAGATCGCGGTGCCGGCCGCGCCGATGCCTGTCCAGACGGCGTACGCGGGGCCCACGTCCAGCTTCTTGAGGGAGAGGGTCAGCAGGCCGAAGCTGCCCAGGGCGAAGACGCAGAACGCGACCGTGGGCCAGAGTCTGGTGAAACCGTGCGACAGCTTGAGACAGACGGCGAAGCCCGTTTCGAGCAGTCCCGCCACAACGACCAGCAGCCATGCCATGGCTTGTCCTCCCACGTCCGAACGTCGACTGCTTGGTCTGGTCAGCGGCTTTTCCGGTGGTACTGGGTGCGAGTATGCATTTACCGGCATGGTGGGGGGCGCAAACAACGCGGAGGTCATACGGCGAACAAGCCGTATCAGTCGCCCTCGTGCCGCTCGTGCGTCGCCAGCAGCCGGCGCAGCGAGTACAGCCGGGCCGGGTCCGCGTGACCGTCCGCCACCCACTGGTCCAGCGCGCAGTCCGGCTCGTCGTGACTGCACGCGCGGGGGCAGCCCTCGGTGCCGGGTTCGAGGTCGGGGAAGGCCTTGATGACCCGGGAGGGGTCCACGTGGTGGAGGCCGAAGGAGCGGACGCCGGGGGTGTCGACGACCCAGCCCGCGGAGTCCGGGAGCGGGATCGCCCGTGCCGAGGTCGTGGTGTGGCGGCCTCGGCCGGTGACCGCGTTGACGTGGCCGGTGCTGCGTTGCCGGTCCTGCGACACCAGCGCGTTGACCAGGGTCGTCTTGCCCACGCCTGAGTGTCCGACGAAGGCTGTGATCTTGCCGTTCAGTTGTTCGCGGATCAGGTCCACGGCCTGTCCGTCCGCGAAGTCCTCACGGGTGGTGACCACGAAGGGGATGTCCAAGTCGCCGTACAGCTCAAGGAGTTTGTCCGGCGGGGCGAGGTCCGACTTCGTCAGGACGAGGAGCGGTTCCAGGCCGCCGTCGTACGCCGCCACCAGGCAGCGGTCGATCAGGCGCGGGCGCGGCTCGGGGTCGGCGAGGGCCGTGACGATGGCGAGCTGGTCGGCGTTGGCGACGACCACGCGCTCGTAGGGATCGTCGTCGTCGGCCGTGCGGCGCAGCACCGAGGTGCGCGGCTCGATGCGGACGATGCGGGCGAGGGTGTCCTTGGTGCCGGACAGGTCGCCGACGATCGCCACCCGGTCGCCGACCACCGCCGCCTTGCGGCCCAGTTCGCGGGCCTTCATGGCCATCACCACACGGTCCTCGACGAGGCAGGTGAGCCTTCCCCGGTCGACGGTGAGGATCATGCCCTCCGAGGCGTCCTCGTGCTTGGGGCGGATGTTCGTACGCGGACGGTTGCCCTTGCGGTTGGGGCGGGTGGGGATGTCGTCCTCGTCGGGGTTCTTGCCGTAACGGCGCATGATCGTGATCCGCCCGTCAGTTCCCGAGCATTGCGGTCCACAGATCGGGGAAGTCCGGGAGGGTCTTCGCCGTCGTCGCCACGTTCTCGATCTGTACGCCCTCCACCGCCAGGCCGATGATCGCACCGGCCGTCGCCATGCGGTGGTCGTCATAGGTGTGGAAGACGCCGCCGTGCAGCCGGCGCGGCCGGATGTGCAGGCCGTCGGCCGTCTCCGTGACGTCGCCGCCGAGCTCGTTGATCTCCTTGGTGAGCGCCGCCAGGCGGTCCGTCTCGTGCAGCCTGAGGTGGGACACGCCGCTGAGGGTCGAGGGGGAGTCGGCGAGGGCCGCCACCGCCGCGATGCCGGGGGTCAGTTCGCCGACCTCGCCCAGATCCACGTCGATGCCACGGATCGAACCCGAACCGGAGAACTCCAGCCCCGCCTCGGTCAGTTCGCAGGAGCCACCCATCTCGGTGAAGATCTCCCGCAGCCTGTCGCCCGGCTGGGTGGTGTGCGCGGGCCAGTCAGGGATCACGACCCTGCCGCCGGTCACCAGGGCCGCCGCCAGGAACGGCTGCGCGTTGGACAGGTCCGGCTCGATGGTCAGGTCACGGCCGAGCAAGGCGCCCGGCGTGACCCGCCAGACGTTCGGTTCGCCGCCCGACTCCGGGGTGTCCACCTGGGCGCCGACCGTGCGCAGCATGTCGACCGTCATCCGGATGTGCGGTAGGGAGGGCAGCGAGGCGCCGATGTGGCGGACCTCCACGCCCTGGTTGAAGCGCGGGCCGGACAGCAGGAGGGCGGAGACGAACTGCGAGGACGAGGACGCGTCGATCTCCACCGGGCCGCCGTCCAGCGCGCCCCCGCCGTGCACGGTCAGCGGGAGTGCGCCGCGGCCGTCGTCGTCGATGCGGGCGCCGAGCAGGCGCAGCGCGTCGATCACGCCGTTCAGCGGGCGTTCGTAGGAACGAGGGTCGCCGTCGAAGCGGATCGGGCCGTCGGCGAGGGCCGCGACGGGCGGCAGGAAGCGCATCACCGTGCCGGCGTTGCCGACGTCGACGGTGGCCGGGCCGTGCAGGCCCGAGGGGATGACCCGCCAGGCCTCGCCCGAGGCGTCCGGGCCCGCGGCGACCGTCGAACTCGACGACACCGTCTCCTCGATGCCCACGCCCATCGCGCGCAGCGCGCCCGCCATCAGCAGCGTGTCGCGGGAGCGGAGCGGGCGGCGCAGCCAGCCGGGCTCGGAGGCGAGTGCCGCGAGCACCAGCGCGCGGTTGGTGACCGACTTGGACCCCGGTACGTGGACCGTCGCGTCGACGGCTCCGCGCGCGTGCGGGGCGGGCCAGAGGGCGGTGTGGGCGGGGTTAGCGGTCATGCGCCCAGTTTAGTGGCGGTCGGCGCCACCGGATTCTGCCGGGGAACGGCTCGAAGGGGCCGTCGCGCACCGGAAAGCGGCCTCCGGGGTGTCACATGTCCAGCAGCCACCGGCCGCCGCCTATCAGGGAGCACAGCGACACCGCGTGGAACAGGAACAGCCACAGGCCCGCCGGTACGTGCGTGAGACGCGACAGCTGGTCCGCGTCCGAGTCGCCCGCGCCGCCGCGGCTCCGCTTGGCCTGGAGCTCGAAGGCCGGGCGGACACCGCCGACCAGGAGGAACCACACCACCACGTACGCGAACGCCGCCTGCACCTGGGGACCGGCGAGCCAGGACACCACCACGAAGGTGCCGCCGGTGAGGAGCACCGTGAGCGCGCCGTACGCGTTGCGGATCATCACCAGCATCGCCACCAGCAGAATCGTGGCCAGCCAGAGCAGCGCGGTGATGTGGTTCGCGCCGAGCAGCGCGGCGCCGCCGAGGCCGAGCAGCGGGGGAGCGGTGTAGCCGGCGGAGGCGGTGAGGATCATGCCGAGGCCGGTGGGCTTGCCGCGGCTGACGGTGAGGCCGCTGGTGTCGGAGTGCAGCCGGATGCCGTTGAGGCTGCGCCCGGTGAGCAGGGCCACCAGGCCGTGGCCGCCCTCGTGCGCGATGGTGATGGCGTTGCGGGAGAGCCGCCAGACGCCGTGCGGGACGGTCACGGCGAGGGCCGCGACGAGGGTGGCGATCACCACCCACAGATCGGGGTCCGGCTGGCTGCCGAAGACCTGGTCCCAGACCCCTGACAGCGAGGTGGCTGCGGTGCTGTCCATTGTCGGAGGTGGCTCCCTCTGGTGTCGTGGAATCTGGCAGTGTGGCACGTATGTGCGGACGGTATGCAGCGAGTCGTGGGCCCGAGGATCTCGCAGGAATCTTTGAGATCGAGAAGTGGGAGCCCGAGGAGGCTCTTGCCCCGGATTACAACGTGGCCCCGACCAAAGAGGTCTATGCGGTTCTCGACCGTCCCGTTAAGGACGCCGACACCTCGCGACCGGTTCGCCAGCTGCGCACACTCAAGTGGGGACTCGTCCCGTCCTGGGCCAAGACGCCCGAGGGCGGCGCCCGGATGATCAACGCGCGCGCCGAGACCGTCCACGAGAAGCCCTCGTACCGCCGTGCCTTCACGACCAGGCGCTGCGTCATCCCCGCCGACGGCTACTACGAGTGGGTCACCGGGGCCGGTGAGCGCGATCTGGAGGTCGAGGGCAAGAAGAAGCGGCCGCGCAAGCAGCCGTACTTCGTGACGCCCGCGGACGGTTCGGTCTTCGCGATGGCCGGGCTGTACGAGTTCTGGCGGGACCGGACGCTTCCCGACGAGCATCCGCTGGCCTGGTGGGTGACGTGCTCCGTCATCACGACCGAGGCCGAGACCACGCCGCTCGCGGTGGCCCCCGCCGACGGGCCGCGGACGCTGGCCGACATCCACCCCCGGATGCCCCTGATGCTCACACCGGACCGCTGGGACGCGTGGCTGGATCCCGCGCGGACCGAGGTCGAGGACCTGCGCTCACTGCTCGCCGCGCCGCCGGCCGGGCTGATGCGGGCCTACCCGGTCTCCACGGCCGTGAGCAACGTGCGCAACAACGGGCCGGAGCTGCTGAAGGAGCTGGAGGGGCCCGAAGAGGGCACACTCTTCTGACGTGAGTTCTGACACAGGTTCCGACAGAGGTTCCGACACGGGTTCTGAAGTGACCGAGCTGGTCGAGACGGAGGCCGGCACCGGCCGCGTCACCTGGCACCGGGCGGCGGGCGCGCGGCTTGTTCTCGCCGTCGGCCACGGGGCCGGCGGAGGCGTGGAGGCGCGGGACCTCCAGGCGCTCGCCCGCGTGCTCCCCGCGCACGGCGTCACGGTCGCGCTGGTCGAGCAGCCCTGGCGGGTGGCGGGTAAGAAAGTGGCTCCCGCTCCCAGGACGCTCGACGTGGGCTGGCGGGGACTGTGGCCGACGGTCGCGGGGGCCGGGCTTCCGGTGATCGCGGGCGGGCGCAGTGCCGGAGCCCGCGTCGCCTGCCGTACGGCGGTGGAGCTGGGCGCCGCCGCGGTGCTGGCGCTCAGTTTCCCGCTGCACCCGCCGGGCCGCCCCGAGAAGTCACGCGCCGCGGAACTGCTCGGCTCCGGGGTGCCCACCCTCGTCGTACAGGGCGGCGGTGATCCGTTCGGGAGACCCGAGGAGTTCCCCGAGGGGACGTACGAACTCGTCGAGGTGCCCTACGGCGATCATGGCTTCGCCGTCCCCAAACGGGCGCCGCTCGGCCAGGACGAGGCCCTGAAGATTATTCAGGACGGTGTCGTGAAGTGGACCTCGTCACTCGCGTAACGCCCGGGAATGTTGAGCGGCGGACCTCTGTTGTGGCGATACAGACAGCACGGAACGCGTGCTATCCCGTTCGTACGAGAGGAAGTCCGCCGCATGGGTTCGACCATCTGCCCGAGCCGCAGCAGCGCTGACCTGGACTGGACGGTGCTGCACGCGGGTAAGAACGCGCCTATTCGGGCGGCGGCGGGTGTCGATGTTCGTCTATCCTCCGATTCCAGTGGGACCGGTCTCGGTCTCGCTACGTCGCTGGAGGAGGTGGGTCCGGTCACTGGGACCGACGCAGGGACCGAACATGGCCAGGCGGACCAGCCCGAGGGCCAGGGCACGAGCGACGCGACCACGGAATCGTCCACGGAGCGCAGCGCGCGCTTCGAGCGGGACGCGCTCGAATTCCTCGACCAGATGTACTCGGCCGCGCTGCGCATGACGCGCAATCCGGCCGACGCCGAGGACCTGGTGCAGGAGACGTACGCGAAGGCGTACGCGTCCTTCCACCAGTTCCGCGAGGGCACCAACCTCAAGGCGTGGCTCTACCGCATTCTCACGAACACCTTCATCAACTCGTACCGCAAGAAGCAGCGTGAACCCCAGCGCAGTGCGGCCGAGGAGATCGAGGACTGGCAGCTCGCGCGCGCCGAGTCGCACATGTCGACAGGGCTGCGCTCCGCCGAGTCGCAGGCGCTGGACCACCTGCCCGACTCGGACGTGAAGTCGGCGCTGCAGGCGATCCCCGAGGAATTCCGGATCGCCGTCTATCTCGCGGACGTAGAGGGCTTTGCGTACAAGGAGATCGCGGACATCATGGGGACACCCATCGGCACGGTGATGTCCCGACTGCACCGCGGACGTCGTCAACTGCGCGGCATGCTCGAGGACTACGCGCGTGACCGCGGGCTGGTTCCGGCCGGTGCCGGAGAGTCGAACGAAGCGAAAGGCTCGGGCTCATGAGCTGTGGAGAGCCGCACGAGACGGACTGCAGTGAGGTCCTCGACCATCTCTACGAGTTTCTCGACCACGAGATGCCGGACTCGGACTGCACCAAGTTCGAGGTCCACTTCGAGGAGTGCTCGCCCTGCCTGGAGAAGTACGGGCTGGAGCAGGCCGTGAAGAAGCTCGTCAAGCGGTGCTGCGGTCAGGACGACGTGCCGACCGATCTGCGCGCCAAGGTCATGGGCCGCATCGATCTGATCCGCTCGGGACAGACCGTGCCCGAGCATGACGTGGCCACCGCGCCCCAGGAGTCCTGACCCGCCCGCTCGGGCGCCTTCCCGCGGCACCTGTCGTCACCCGTACGTGCTAATCCGTGGGCTCTGAGCCCACGGATTGGGCCGTTCGGTGTCCCCCGGCCTTTTGTGCCGCCCTAGGCTCCGGAGTTCCGGAGTCGGGGAGGGGACGAGGAGATGCGGTCGGTGTCGGCGGGGACCCGGGTCTACGTGACCTGTGTCGTTCTCGGTGCCGTGGCCGTTCTCGCTCCGCTGCCGACCGTCCGGGTCGCCTGGTGGATCGTCGTGCTGCTGGCGGTGCTGTACGCCGGGTGCGAGCGGATCACTCTTCCGCGTGGCCCCAGGGCCGCGGGCATCCCCGGTCACGCCGTCCCCCAGGGGATGGGCACCTTCCTCCCCGTGCTGCTGGCCGGGGCCTTTCTGCTGCCGCCCCCGGCCGCCGCGCTCGTCGCGGTGCCGGGGGCTCTGCTCGCCCGGGTCGAGCACCGGCCGCGCGGGCTGCGCCGGGTCTGGCGCGCGGCCCAGTTCGGCGTCGCGATCTGGGCCGCCTCCCGGGTGCACTGGGCGCTGGGCGGCCGGGACGCCGTGGTCGCGCCCGACTTCCCGTACGCCCTCGTGCCCGCCGGGGCCGCGGTGCTGACCTTCTGTCTGGTGCAGACCGTCCTGGACGGCGGCATTCTCGCGCTGGCCGAGCGGGTGCCGGTGCGGGCCGCCTGGCGCGGGCTCCTTCCGCGTTCGCTGGCGCCCGTCACCGTGCACGGGCTCGCGGGGCTGATGATGGCGGTGCTGTGGCGCAGTCCGTACGGGCCTGTCGCCGCGCTGCTCGTGCTGCTGCCGATGTACGTCTCTTGCTGGGTGTTCGCCCAGTACCACCGGGAACGGGCCGCCCACCAGGCCACCATCCGCGCGCTCGTCCAGGCCGTCGACATCAAGGACGGGTACACCCGCGGGCACAGTGAGCGGGTCGGGCAGGCCTCGATGATGATCGCGCGCGAACTCGGCATGGACGACCGGCGGGCCGAGGTGCTGCGGTTCGCCGGGATCCTGCACGACGTGGGGAAGCTGGGGGTGCCCACCCGGCTGCTGCGCAAGGACGGGCCGCTGACCCCCGAGGAGCGGCGGGTCATCGAGCTGCATCCCGAGTACGGGCACGAGATGGTGCGGGGGATCGGCTTCCTGGGGGAGGCGCGGTCCGCGATCCTGCACCACCACGAGCGGCTGGACGGGAGCGGCTATCCGTACGGGCTGACCGGGGCGCAGATCCCTGAGTTCGCCCGGGTGGTGGCCGTCGCCGACGCGTTCGACGCCATGACGTCCACCCGGTCCTACCGGCGGGCCCGGCCGGTGCCGGCGGCGCTGGCGGAGCTCGAACGGTGTGCGGGGGCGCAGTTCGACCCCGGGATGGTGGCCGCGTTGACGCGGGCGCTGGGCAGGTACGGGTGGCATCCCGCCGTCACGGCTGACACCGGTACGCCGCTTCGCGGTGGGGTTTGCCCGCCCGCCGCGCCAGCCGACTCCAGTCGGCTGGAAGGGCACCCGACGAACTTCGCGGGGCGGAGGAGCCCGTGAGCGCCGTCGGCCTCGCCCTCGGCCAGGGAGCCACCGGGTCGCTCGGGGTTCTCGCCCGTGGTGCCGCCGCTGTCCTCGGTGTCGTGGCCCTCGCCGGCACCCTGTGGACCGGCCTCGACGATCGTGGCGTCGCGCTCGCCTTCGGGATCCTGGTGGCCGTGGGTGAGCTCACCCGCTGGAGCGGCGCCGAAGGGCGGGAGTCCGCTCCGCTCGGGGCCGCGGGAGCGCTGTCGTACGCGCTGCTCGGGGAGAACGCCGGGCAGGCGACGCATCACGGCGTCCTTCAGGTCGTCGCCGTGGTCACCGCCGCCGCGCTGCTGGGGTGTGTGCCCCACGTGGCCGGCGGGGCCGGTCCGTGCGCCGACCACCTCACACGGCGGATCCTCACCGTCGGGTTCGCCGCCCTCTGCTTCCAACCCCTCTACAACCAGGGGAAGTTCCTGGAATGGGGCGGCCCCGCCTACGCCCTGCTGCTGGTCGCGCTGCTGGTGCTCACCGCGCTCTGCGACGCCGTGCTCGCGGCGGCGATGGCGCGTTCGCGGACCCGGTGGCCGTTCGGGCCGCTGCTGCGGGACGAGTTGCGGGCGATGCCCGGCATCGGGTCCGCGGTGTGCGCCACGGGGGCCGTGATGGCGCTCGCCGTCGCCGTGGTCGGACTCTGGGCGCTGCCCCTGTTCTGCCTGCCGCTGCTGCTCACCCAGCTGTCCTTCAGGCGGTACGCCGCCGTGCGGGTCACCTACCGGCAGACCATCGCCTCACTGGCCCGCGCGACCGAGATCGCGGGATACACCCCGGCCGGGCACGCCCGCCGCGTCGCCCTCCTCAGCCGGGCCGTCGGGCGCGAGCTGGGGCTCTCCGAACCCGACCTGACCGTGTTGGAGTACGCCGCTCTGATGCACGACATCGGCCAGCTCAGCCTCGTCGACCCGGTACCGGCCGGGGCCACCGCCGTACTCCCCGCGGCGGAACAACGGCGGATAGCGCTGCTCGGCGGCGCCGTCGTACGGCAGACCGGAGTGGACGCGGAGGTGGCGGTGGTGGTGGAGCGGCAGGCCGATCCGTACCGGGAACAGCCGGTTCCCGCACGGATTGTGCGGGCAGTGAACGCATACGAGGAGATGGCCAGGGAAGCAGGGGCCACAGGCCCGCTCACGGCACTGGAGAAGCTGCGCCTGGGCACCGCCCACGACTATCAGCCCGAGGTCGTGGAGTCGCTGGCCAGGGTGCTGTTGCGGGGTGGCCTTAGGCTGCCCCAGGCTGGGTAACCCATGGGTAATGAGCGGCCGTCCGACGGTACGTGGTTGGATGCGAGGAAGAGGGTGTTCGGGGGTATGGGCCAGCCCGGGGCTGCGTTGTCCTCCGGGGACTCCTCAGGGAACTTTTCAAGGGACCGGCAGGCGGGAATCGCAAGGAACTGGCAGGCGGGAATCGTGAGGATCTTCGGCAAGGGACGACACCGGCCCTCCGCCTCATGGCGGCAGGCCACCGACCGCGCGTTCACGCTGATCGGCGACGGACGGTACGAGGACGCGGGCGCGCTGCTGACGCGCGCCGCCGACCTGGAGCCGTGGCTGTCCGAGTCCTGGTTCAACCTGGCGCTGCTGCACAAGTTCCGGCACGACTGGGAGCAGGCGCGGGCGGCCGGACTCAGGGCCGTGGCCCTCCTCGACCGGGAGACGGGCGCACCCGACTGGTGGAACGTGGGCATCGCGGCGACCGCGCTCCAGGACTGGCCGCTCGCCCGCCGCGCCTGGCAGGCCTACGGACTGCGGGTCCCCGGCGGCGCCGCCGTCTCCGGGGAGCCGGTCGGCATGGACCTCGGCAGCGCGGCCGTACGGCTGTCGCCCGAGGGTGAGGCCGAAGTCGTGTGGGGGAGGCGCCTCGACCCCGCCCGCATCGAGGTGCTGTCCATCCCGCTGCCGTCCTCCGGGCGCCGCTGGGGCGAGGTCGTGCTGCACGACGGGGTGCCGCACGGCGAGCGGACGATCGCCGCCGGGCACTCCTACCCCGTGTTCGACGAGATCGAGCTGTGGGCGCCGTCGCCCGTGCCCACCTGGGTTGTCCTCCTGGAGGCGGCCACCGAGGACGACCGGGACGCGCTGGAGCAGCTCGCCGCCGACGCCGGGTTCGCCGCCGAGGACTGGTCCTCGTCCGTACGGCTGCTGTGCCGGATGTGCTCGGAGTCGCGCATGCCGTCCGACGAGGGCGACGGCGAGCACCTCGATCCGCACGACCACAGCGAGCCGGGTCACCCGGGTCCGCTGGGTCACCGCACCGACGGACAGCTGTGGGTGCCCGAGCGTGAGTGCGGTCTCGCCGCGCCCGCCTCGCTGGTGCGCGGCCTGCTCGACGGATGGGTCGCCGACAGCCCGGACAGCAGGGACTGGCGGGACCTGGAAGAGGTCTGCTGAGCCGGTCGTCGGTGACGGCTGGGGAGGGACCCGTCCGTTCCCCGTAGGCTGTACCCGCAGATTTCAGGGATTCAGGAAGGCGTACGTCGGTCATGGCGCAGCAGGACACCGATCAGCAGCACGCGGGCGTGCTCCCCGTGGACGACGAGGGCTTCGTCATCGACACCGAGGACGGCGAGGAGCGCGAGGGCGCCTACCGCGAGCGCGGCACCTCGCGGCCGATCACCGTCGTCGGGAACCCGGTGCTGCACAAGGAGTGCAAGGACGTCACCGACTTCGGCGACGAACTGGCGCAGCTGGTCGCCGACATGTTCGCCAGCCAGCACACCGCCGAGGGCGTGGGCCTGGCCGCCAACCAGATCGGCGTCGACCTGAAGGTCTTCGTGTACGACTGCCCCGACGACGACGGCAAGCGGCACACCGGCGTGGTCTGCAACCCCGTGCTGGTCGAACTGCCCGCCGAGCAGCGCCGCCTGGACGACAGCAACGAGGGCTGCCTCTCCGTGCCGACCGCGTACGCGCCGCTGGCCCGCCCCGACTACGCCGAGGTCACCGGGCAGGACGAGCGCGGCAACCCCATCAAGGTACGCGGCACCGGCTACTTCGCCCGCTGCCTCCAGCACGAGACGGACCACCTGTACGGGTACCTGTACATCGACCGGCTCTCCAAGCGCGAACGCAAGGACGCGCTGCGGCAGATGGCCGAGAACGAGCCTCGCTACCCGATCGTGGCGAACGACTGAGGTTCCGCGGCGACGGGACTGAGCTGCTTGGACGAGCGGCCGCGGCGCTCCCGTGAACGAGTGGGACAGAAAATGACAGCTGGTGCTCACGATCTCTGGTGAGCCGCCATCGTGGGTGCACTTGGACGACGCCTGGTCAGGAACCTCCTGACCAGGCGTCGTTCGTATGTGCGTCGCACGTTCGATCCCTTGTGCTCATCGAGTGATCCAGATTCAGTCATAGGAGGGGAGATTCTCGGCACCATGGGGTAGTGAGTGGAGCAAATCCGTTCCCAGAACGGTCAGTTGTGGTGCTGAATAGGAAGTGCGGGGATACGCAACGGCGCACGCCCGGCACAGCGGAAGGGGCGCGACGCCAACAGGCGGCTGAGAGGGGTTTGTTCGTGCATGCTTTCTCACGGAGCACTTCATCGACACCAACAGTGGTCGCGGTTCCACCGGCGCTCTCTCTCCCGGTGATCGAGGCCGAGTTTCCCCGTCAACTGCACCCGTATTGGCCCCGGCTCCAGGAGAACACCAGGGCCTGGCTCCTCGAAAAGCGGCTGATGCCGCCCGACAAGGTCGAAGAATATGCCGACGGCCTGTGCTACACGGACCTCATGGCGGGCTACTACATAGGCGCCCCCGATGAGGTCATGCAGGCGATAGCGGACTACAGCGCGTGGTTCTTCGTCTGGGACGACCGCCACGACCGCGATGTGATCCACCGCCGGCCGGGTGCCTGGCGGAGGCTCAGGTTCCAGTTGCACGCGGCCCTCGATTCACCCAGGAACCACCTGCACCACGAGGATCCGCTGGTCGCGGCGTTCGCGGACAGCATGGTGCGGCTGTACTCGTTCCTCGGCAAGGAGTGGAACGAGCGGTTCGCGCTCCACTTCCACGCGGTGATCGAGGCGTACGACCGCGAGTTCCACAACCGCACCGCAGGCACCGTCCCGTCGGTCGAGGAATACCTCGAACTCCGTCGGCTGACATTCGCGCACTGGATCTGGACCGACCTTCTCGAACCCAGTGCGGGATGTGAACTCCCGGCCTCGGTCCGGAATCACCCGGCCTATCGGAAGGCAGCTCTGCTCAGCCAGGAATTCGCCGCCTGGTACAACGACCTGTGTTCGCTCCCCAAGGAAATCGCGGGCGATGAGTTCCACAATCTCGGAATCAGCCTCATTCATCACGAAGGGCTGACGATCGAGGAAGCCGTGACGGAAGTCCGGTGGCGCGTCGAGGAATGCATCAGTGAATTCTCGATCGCCGAGAAGGACGTATTACGGCTCGCCGCGACACTCGCCGACGGGACGGTGCAGGGAACGGAAGTGAGCGTCGCCCTGAAAGCGTGTCTGGGCAATATGCGGAACTGGTTCAGTTCCGTGTACTGGTTCCACCACGAGTCCGGCCGTTACATGGTGGACAGCTGGGACGACCGCTCCACACCCCCGTACGTCAACAATGAAGCGGCAGGTGAGAAATGACCGTCGAGTCCGTGCGCCCTGACGTTCCTCAGACGCTGGAGCCGTCCGTCCCGCCCCTCGCGGGCGGCGGCGTGCCTGGCCTCGGCCACGGCTGGAAACTGGTCCGCGACCCGCTGGGCTTCCTGGCCCAGCTCCGCGACCACGGCGACGTCGTCCGGCTGAAGCTCGGCCCCAAGACGGTGTACGCGGTCACCAGCTCCGAGCTCACCGGGGCGCTGGCGCTCAACCCCGACTACGAGATCGGCGGCCCGCTGTGGGAGTCCCTCGAAGGGCTCCTCGGCAAGAAGGGCGTCGCCACCGCCAACGGGACGCGGCACCGGCGCCAGCGGCGCACGATCCAGCCCGCGTTCCGGCTCGACATCATCCCCGAGTACGGGCCGATCATGGAGGAGGAGGCGCGTGCGTTCGCGGCGCGCTGGGAGTCCGGAAGGGTGGTCGACTGCACGACGGAGTCGTTCCGAGTCGCCGTGCGGATCGCGGCCCGCTGCCTGCTGCGCGGCCAGTTCATGGACGAGCGGGCCGAGCGGCTGAGCATCGCGCTCGCCACCGTCTTCCTCGGCATGTACCGGCGCATGGTCATACCGGCCGGACCGCTCTATCGGCTGCCGCTGCCGGCGATCCGCAAATTCGACCGCGCATTGGCCGATTTGCATGCACTTGTCGATGAGATCATCGATGAGCGCCGTACATCTGGTCAAAAGCCGGACGATTTGCTGACAGCATTGCTGGAGGCGAAGGACGACAACGGCGACCCGATCGACGAACAGGAGATCCACGACCAAGTCGTCGCGATACTCACTCCGGGCAGCGAAACCATCGCGTCCACGGTCATGTGGCTGCTACAAGTGCTCACCCAGTATCCGGAAGAGGCGCGACGGATCAGTGAGGAGGTCGAATCCGTCACGGGCGGGCGACCGGTGGCATTCGGCGATGTCCGGAAGCTGTCGCACACGAACAATGTCGTCGTCGAGGCGATGCGTTTGCGTCCCGCCGTCTGGATATTGACGCGGCGGGCGGTGACCGAAACCGAGCTGGGCGGCTATCGCATTCCGGCCGGTGCCGACATCGTCTACAGTCCGTACGCCGTCCAGCGCGACCCGCGGTCGTACGAGCGTCACCTCGATTTCGATCCCGACCGGTGGCTTCCGGACAGGTCCAAGGAGCTGCCGAAGTACGCGATGCGCCCCTTCAGCGTCGGTAACCGGAAGTGCCCGAGCGACCACTTCTCGATGGCCCAGCTGACCCTCATCACGGCGACGATCGCCTCCAGGTGGCGCTTCGAGCAGGTGTCCGGATCCAACGACGCGACACGCGTCGGCATCACGCTTCGGCCGGACCGGCTGCGGCTGAAGGCCGTCGCGCGCTGACCCCGCGTCCGTACTGGTGCGCGTTCAGGCCGCCTGCGGGCCCCTGAACGTGCGCCGGTACGCCTGCGGGGTCGTCCCCAGACTCCGGACGAACTGGTGGCGCAGCGCGGCCGCGTTGCCGAAGCCGGTGCGGCCCGCGATGGCGTCCATCGTCTCGTCCGACGCCTCCAGCAACTCCTGCGCCAGCAGCACCCGTTGGCGCAGGATCCAGCGGTAGGGCGTGGTGCCCGTCTCCTGCTGGAAGCGGCGCGCGAAGGTGCGCGGTGACATGTGGGCGCGGGCCGCGAGCTGCTCGACGGTCACCTCCTCGTCGAGGTTGCGCTCCATCCACACCAGCACCTCGCCCACCGTGTCGCACTCGGCGCGCGGCAGCGGGCGCTCGATGTACTGGGCCTGACCGCCGTCGCGGTGCGGCGGCACCACCATGCGCCGCGCGATGGCGTTCGCGACCTCCGGCCCGTGCTCCTTGCGCACGATGTGCAGACAGGCGTCGATGCCGGCCGCGGTACCGGCCGAGGTGATCACCGGGTCGGCGTCCACGTAGAGCACGTCCGGCTCGACGATCGCCCGCGGGTACTGCCGGGCGAGCAGCTCGGCATGGTGCCAGTGCACGGCGCAGCGCCGCCCGTCCAGCAGTCCGGCCGCGCCGAGCACGAAGGCGCCGGAGCAGACGCTGAGCACCCGGGCGCCGCGGTCCACCGTCCGGCGCAGCGCCGCGAGCAGATCGGGCGGGTAGTCCCGTACGGCGTAGGCGCTGCCGGCCGGGACGACGACCAGGTCGGCCTCGTCGAGGCGGTCCAGGCCGTACGGGGTGGAGACCGTGAACCCGGGGACGTGCGTGGTGAGCGTCGGGCCCTCGGCCGAGACGACCGCGAAGTCGTACACGGGCAGGCCCTCGTCGCCGCGGTCGAGGCCGAACACCTCGCAGACGACGCCGAGTTCGAAGGGGTGCACGCCGTGGAGCAGCGGGACGGCCACGTTCTTCAGCATGTTCTCCAGTGTGCCTCAGAAGTGGCAGTAATTCGAGGGTGTGCGGCAGTCCTGCCACTGACCTCGGCGGCCGATCGGCGCGACAGTGGAGGACATGAACGCACTCACAGACACACTCACCGTCCTCGGAATCCTCCTGATCCTGGCCCTCCCCGCGCTGGTCGGGTACGCCCACGAGCTGCGCGTCGACCGGCAGCTGCGGGCGGCGGGCGCCCACCGGTCCGGCCGGGACACGGCCGGCCGCGAGCGGCGCGGCCTCACCGCGCACGATGTCGCGCGGGCCGCTTGAGAACCGACAGGGCGACCGTCCCGGGCCGCGCGTTCCGGGACGGTCGCAGCCGCTAGAAGTCCTCGTCCAGGTCGACGGTCCCCTCGACCGCCACCTGGTACGCCGACGGACGGCGCTCGAAGAAGTTGGTCAGCTCCTGGACACCCTGGAGCTCCATGAACGAGAACGGGTTCTCCGAGCCGTACACCGGGGCGAAGCCCAGCCGCTGGAGCCGCTGGTCGGCCACGCACTCCAGGTACTGGCGCATCGAGTCGGTGTTCATCCCCGGCAGTCCCTCGCCGCACAGGTCGCGCCCGAACTGGAGCTCGGCCTCCACGGCCTCCCGCAGCATGTCGGTGACCTGCTGCTGAAGCTCGTCGTCGAAGAGGTCGGGCTCCTCCTTGCGCACGGTGTCGACCACCTCGAACGCGAAGGACATGTGCATCGTCTCGTCGCGGAACACCCAGTTGGTGCCGGTCGCCAGGCCGTGCAGGAGGCCCCGGCTGCGGAACCAGTAGACGTAGGCGAAGGCGCCGTAGAAGAAGAGCCCCTCGATGCACGCGGCGAAGCAGATCAGGTTGAGCAGGAAGCGGCGGCGGTCGGCCCGACTCTCCAGCCGGTCCAGCTTCTCGACCTCGTCGATCCACTTGAAGCAGAACTCCGCCTTCTCGCGGATCGAGGGGATGTTCTCCACCGCGTCGAAGGCCGCCGCGCGGTCCTCCGGATCGGGCAGATAGGTGTCGAGCAGCGTCAGATAGAACTGGACGTGGACCGCTTCCTCGAAGAGCTGACGGCTCAGATACAGCCGCGCCTCGGGGGAGTTGATGTGCTTGTAGAGGGTCAGCACCAGGTTGTTCGCCACGATCGAGTCGCCCGTCGCGAAGAACGCGACCAGCCGGCCGATCATGTGCTGCTCGCCCTCCGACAGCTTCGCGAGGTCGGACACGTCCGAGTGGAGGTCGACCTCCTCGACGCTCCAGGTGTTCTTGATGGCGTCCCGGTAGCGCTCGTAGAAGTCCGGGTAGCGCATCGGACGGAGGGTGAGTTCGAAGCCCGGGTCGAGCAGGTTCTTGACGGACGCGGTCTTCTGGGGGGAGCTCACTGGCAGGCCTCGCAGGAATCGGGGTTTTCGAGGGAGCAGGCGACGGCGTCCTCGTCGGGGGCCGCCTGCACGGGAATCGGGGGTTGCGCCTGGGCCGCGCGGGCGATGCGGGTCGCCGGGCGGGAGCGCAGGTAGTACGTCGTCTTCAGGCCCGACTTCCAGGCGTACGCGTACATCGAGGAGAGCTTGCCGATGGTCGGCGTCTCCAGGAAGAGGTTCAGCGACTGGGCCTGGTCGAGGAACGGCGTACGGGCGGCGGCCATGTCGATCAGGCCGCGCTGCGGGATCTCCCAGGCCGTGCGGTACAGGTCGCGGACGTCCTGCGGCACCCAGGTGAAGCCCTGCACCGAGCCGTTGGACTCCCGCAGCGCCTCCCTGGTCTGCGCGTCCCACACGCCGAGCTTCTTCAGCTCGGCCACCAGGTAGGAGTTGACCTGGAGGAACTCGCCGGAGAGCGTCTCGCGCTTGAACAGGTTCGACACCTGCGGCTCGATGCACTCGTAGACGCCGGCGATGGAGGCGATGGTGGCGGTGGGCGCGATGGCGAGGAGCAGCGAGTTGCGCATGCCCGTCGTGGCGATACGTTCCCGCAGGGCCGCCCAGCGCTCCGGCCAGTTCAGCTCGGTCTCGTAGTGGTCCGGGTGCAGGACGCCACGGGCCGTACGG
Source organism: Streptomyces sp. NPDC088747 (assembly GCF_044751025.1). Taxonomy (NCBI): domain Bacteria; kingdom Bacillati; phylum Actinomycetota; class Actinomycetes; order Kitasatosporales; family Streptomycetaceae; genus Streptomyces; species Streptomyces sp. NPDC088747. Next base: position 209,666 of record NZ_JBIVKZ010000003.1, on the reverse strand, counting down.
GTCTTCTCCCAGGCGGGGAGCGGGCCGTTGCGCTCGGCGAGGTCCGCGGAGGCCTCGTACGCGGCGAGCATCACGCGCTCCGCGATGCGGGTGGAGAGCGCCCTGGCCGCGGGGGAGTCGAAGGGCAGGCGCAGTTTGAAGAAGACGTCCTGGAGGCCCATCGCGCCGAGGCCGACCGGGCGCCACCTGGCGTTGGAGCGGCCGGCCTGCTCGGTCGGGTAGAAGTTGATGTCCACGACGCGGTCGAGGAAGGTGACCGCGGTGTGCACGGTCTCGTCCAGACGCTCCCAGTCGATGTCCCCGGTCGCGGTGTCGACGAAGGCGCCCAGGTTCACCGAGCCCAGGTTGCAGACCGCCGTCTCACCGTCGTCCGTGACCTCCAGGATCTCGGTGCACAGGTTGGAGGAGTGGACGGTGTGGCCCGGCTCCGCCGTCTGGTTGGCCGTGCGGTTGGCGGCGTCCTTGAAGGTCATCCAGCCGTTGCCGGTCTGCGCGAGGGTGCGCATCATGCGGCCGTAGAGGTCGCGGGCCGGAATCGTTTTCCTGGCGAGGCCTCGGGCTTCCGCCTCGCGGTACGCCGCGTCGAACTCCTCGCCCCACAGGTCGACCAGGTCCGGCACGTCCGACGGGGAGAAGAGCGACCAGATGGCGTTCTCGTTCACCCGGCGCATGAACTCGTCCGGGATCCAGTGCGCGAGGTTCAGGTTGTGCGTACGGCGGGCGTCCTCGCCGGTGTTGTCGCGCAGCTCCAGGAACTCCTCGATGTCGGAGTGCCAGGTCTCCAGGTAGACCGCGGCCGCGCCCTTGCGCCGGCCGCCCTGGTTCACGGCGGCGACCGAGGCGTCCAGGGTCTTCAGGAACGGGACGATGCCGTTGGAGTGGCCGTTCGTGCCGCGGATCAGTGAACCGCGGGAGCGGATGCGGGAGTACGACAGGCCGATGCCGCCCGCGTGCTTCGAGAGGCGTGCGACCTGGTGGTAGCGGTCGTAGATGGAGTCCAGTTCGTCCAGCGGGGAGTCGAGGAGGTAGCAGGACGACATCTGGGGGTGGCGCGTACCGGAGTTGAAGAGGGTGGGGGAGGAGGGGAGGTAGTCGAGGCGGCTCATGAGCCGGTAGAGCGCCTCGACTTCGGTGAGGGCGCGCGTTGTGTCGTCCTCCGCCAGGCCGGACGCCACGCGGAGCATGAAGTGCTGCGGCGTCTCGATGACCCTGCGGGTGATCGGGTGGCGGAGGAGGTAGCGGCTGTGCAGGGTGCGCAGGCCGAAGTAGCCGAAGCGGTCGTCCGCGCGTTCGGCGGCGGCGGCGTTGATCAGGGCGTCCAGGCGGGTGGCGTGCAGGCGGGCGAACTCCGCGGTGCGGTCCGCGACCAGGCCCTCGCGGTGGCCGACGGTGACCGAGTCGGAGAAGGTCGTCACGCCCTGGGAGGCGGCCTCGGCGGCGATGCTGATCGTGAGCAGGCGGGCGGCGAGCCTGGAGTAGGCGGGGTCCTCGGAGATGAGGCCCGCCGCGGACTCGGTGGCCAGTTCGCGCAGTTCGGCCTCGTCGGCGCGGGTGGAGCGGCCGCGCAGCGCCGCGGCGGCGACCCGGCCGGGGTCGGCGTCGGGGAGGTCGGCGGTGAGGTCGGTCAGGGTGCGCAGCAGCGCGGCACCGGGGCCGTCGGTCTCCACCGGGTCATGCTGCGTCAGAGCTGCGGCCGGATCGACTGGCGCGATGGTCACGTGGGGCTCTCCCTCGCTCGGCACGGGGCCTTGAGGAGGGCGGGGCACACGAGCGCACGCCCCCGGGCAGGGGTGCGCCGCGTCCACCGGCCCATTCCGCGAGGCCCGGACGTCAATGGCGCCGGGGCCGGACGGCCTGGGCGCGCTGCCGGCAGGTGCTCGGACTTGGTACACCGTTGCGGGACAGTTCCGGATTCGCACCGGATTCCCCTGCGGCGACAGCGAGCATGAGCATACATCTTGTGTCGGGGGGCGGTGGTACCCCCATATGTTGTGTCGCGTTCGCTTCTCTGGGCGTTGAAACCCGTGGGGGGTCGGGGCCGTACCGGAGCATCCGTCCTCGGTCAGGCGCGGAATCGGTCGGGCAGGGGAGGGGGGCGGCGTTGACGCGCCAGCCGCTGCGGGCGGACGTTCCGGCACGTCCCCTGGCGACGGATCAGCCCGTCCGGCGTTTGAGGACGAGGCCGTCCAGGCCGATGGGGGGTCTGGGGGCGCAGCCCCCAGGTACGGGATGGGTAGGGGCGGAGGGGGCGAAAAAATGCTCCCCTCGGCCCCTACCCGGTGGTTAGTGGGTTTCGGCTGTTGCCGGGGAGAGTTCTGTCTGTACGCCCTTGTCGCCGGCGTCTGCCGTGTAGTCCTCGGGGGTTGTCTCGTCGATGCCTTCGGGGGCCTTGGCGGCGCGGAGGGCGAAGGTGAGGATCACCGTGACGACGAGGTTGAGGACGAAGGCTGTCAGGCCGATGTAGCCGATCTCGCCGATGCCGGGGATCTCCTTGGAGCTGCCGCCGAAGTGTTTCTGGGTCGGGGAGGCGACGCCGTACGCAGCGATGGTTCCGTAGAGCATGCCCACGGCCCAGCCGCCCAGGAGGGCCCAGCGGTGGAACCAGCGGGTGAAGAGGCCGCCGACCAGGGCCGGGAAGGTCTGCAGGATCCAGATGCCGCCCAGGAGCTGGAAGTTGATGGCGACCGTCTTGTCCATGGTGAGGACGAAGGCGAGGGCGCCGACCTTCACGAGGAGGGAGACCAGTTTGGAGACCTTGGTCTCCTGGGCGGGGGTCGCGTCGGGCTTGATGAAGTCCTTGTAGATGTTGCGGGTGAAGAGGTTCGCGGCGGCGATGGACATGATGGCCGCCGGGACGAGCGCGCCGATACCGATCGCGGCGAAGGCCACGCCCGCGAACCAGTCCGGGAACATGTTCTCGAAGAGCTGGGGAATGGCGAGTTGACCGTTCTCGACCTTGACCCCGGCCGCGATCGCCATGAACCCGAGCAGGGCCAGCAGGCCCAGCATGAGGGAGTACAGCGGGAGGATCGTGGTGTTGCGGCGGATCACCTCGCGGCTGCGCGAGGACAGGGTCGCCGTGATCGAGTGCGGGTACATGAAGAGGGCCAGCGCCGAGCCGAGGGCGAGGGTGGCGTACGTCCACTGGCCCGCCTCGGCCGGGACGATGCCGCCGGCGCCGGCCGCCGTGTACTTGTCGTTCGCCGCCTTGAAGATCTCGTCGAAGCCGCCGAGTTTGATCGGGATGTAGATGATGGCCACCGCGATCACGATGTAGATCAGGGTGTCCTTCACGAACGCGATCAGGGCGGGGGCGCGCAGGCCCGAGGAGTAGGTGTACGCCGCCAGTACGCCGAAGGCGATGAGGAGCGGCAGGTCCTTGATGAACCAGTTGGTGTTCTCGCCGCCGCCCACGCCCATGACGTCCAGGACCGCCTGGATGCCCACCAGTTGGAGTGCGATGTACGGCATCGTCGCCAGGATGCCGGTCACCGCGACCGCGAGCGACAGGCCCTTCGAGCCGAAGCGGCCTCTGACGAAGTCCGACGTCGTCACGTAGCCGTGCTTGTGCGAGACCGACCAGAGGCGGGGGAGGAACGTGAAGATCAGCGGGTACACGAGGATCGTGTACGGAACGGCGAAGAAGCCCGCCGCTCCCGCCGCGTAGATCGCCGCCGGTACGGCCACGAAGGTGTACGCCGTGTAGAGGTCGCCGCCCAGCAGGAACCAGGTGACCCAGGTGCCGAACGACCGGCCGCCCAGGCCCCATTCGTCCAGGCTCTGCTCGTCGGCCGCCCTGCGCCAGCGTGCGGCCAGGAAGCCCATGACCGTGACGGCCAGGAAGAAGAAGATGAAGACGGCGAGTGCGACGCCGTTCACGCCGTCGTTCATGCTCCGGCACCCCTCTTGCGGGCGCGCTGGTCACGCTGCCACAGCTGGTAGGCGATCACGGTCAGCGCGGTGGAGAGGAGCACCCACAGCATCTGGTACCAGTAGAAGAACGGGATCCCGATGAAGGTCGGGTCCGTCTTCGCGTAGGAGCCCACCCAGAGCATCGCCACGAACGGGGCGAGCAGGCAGAGGGCGATCACCACGCGGACCGGTGTCACCACCGGTGCCGCTGTCGGTGGCTTCTTTTCTGGCACGTCTGACATACGGCGGCTCCGTCCCCTCGCTGATCACCTGTAACGCGCAGGCAATCTAGGTGACGAAGTCCCTTAAGCGGAAGCCCTGTCCGCATATCAGTCCGCAAACGGTCCGGGAGGGGTGGTGGAGGTGTCCTCGGGCGTCCTCAGCAGCAGCGGAATCCCTGGCGGGGGTCCTTCTCCTGGCGGTTCGTTCGCATTCTTTCGAATTCGCGCCGGGAGAGGGTGGGGGTGTCCGGATGGTCCGCGATGTGTGCGACGTAGCGGTCGTACGCGGATTCGTCCGTCAACTCCCTTACGTACCAATGGACTGAGCTAATCGCCCTGCGCAGCGCCGACCGCATCGAGCTCCTCCGCCTTCTCCTTCTTGGTCGGGAACAGCCCGGCCGGGGCGACGATCTTCGACTCCATGTACGGCGTCTCGGTGAGCGTGGAGAGCGCGGGCCGGCGGATGTGACGGACGCAGACCCGGGCCGCGTCCACGATCACGACGACGACCAGGACGGCGAGGACCGCCGCGAGGACACCGTCCACCGTGGAGTTGGTGACGACCGTGTGCATGTCGTCCGTCGTCTTGGCGGGCGGCAGGACCTTTCCGGCGTCGATGCCGTCCTGGTAGACCTGCCGCTGCTTGAAGAAGCCCACGCGCGGGTCGCTGGAGAAGACCTTCTGCCAGCTCGCGGTGAGCGTGACGACCGCGTCCCAGAGGAGGGGGATGCCGGTCACCCAGGCCCACTTGAGGCGTCCGGATTTCACCAGGAGTGTTGTGCAGACGGCCAGGGCGACCGCGGCGAGCAGCTGGTTGGAGATGCCGAAGATCGGGAACAACTGGTTGATGCCGCCCAGCGGTTCGTGGACGCCGACCCAGAGGAAGTAGCCCCACAGCGCGCACACGATGCCGCTGGTGATGACGAGGCCGGGCTTCCAGCTCACGTTCCTGAAGGGCCGGTAGACGTTGCCCAGCATGTCCTGGAGCATGAACCGGCCCACCCGGGTGCCCGCGTCGAGGGCGGTCAGGATGAACAGTGCCTCGAACATGATCGCGAAGTGGTACCAGAAGGCCCTGAGGCTCCCGCCGGTGACCTGCGAGAAGATCTCCGAGACGCCGAGCGCGAGGGTGGGCGCGCCTCCGGTACGGGAGAGCAGGGTGGACTCCTCGACCTGTTCGGCCGCCTTCGCCAGGTCCGCGGGCGAGATGGTGTAGCCGAAGTTCGCGACCGCCTGGGAAGCCGACTCGACGGTGGTGCCGATGACCCCGGCCGGCGCGTTCATCGCGAAGTACAGGCCCGGGTCGACGATGCAGGCCGCGACCAGCGCCATCACGGCGACGGACGACTCCATGAGCATGGAGCCGTACCCGATCATCCGGATCTGCGTCTCCTTCTGGATCATCTTCGGTGTCGTACCGCTGGAGATGAGCGAGTGGAAGCCGGAGAGAGCGCCGCACGCGATGGTGATGAAGACGAACGGGAAGAGCGAGCCCGCGAAGACCGGCCCGTCGCCGCGCGAGGCGAAGTCCGTGACCGGGTCCATCTTGAGGGTCGGCAGCGCGATGAGCACGCCGAGGGCGAGCAGCGCGATCGTGCCGATCTTCATGAAGGTGGAGAGGTAGTCGCGGGGTGCCAGGAGCATCCACACGGGCAGGATCGAGGCGACGAAGCCGTACGCCACCATCCAGATGACCAGGGTGGAGGGGGCGAGGGTGAAGGTGTCGGCCCACGAGGACTCGGCGACCCAGCGGCCCGCGACCAGCGCGAGAAGCAGCAACGCGACGCCGATCAGGGAGACTTCGCTGACCCGGCCCGGCCTCAGCACGCGCAGGTAGAAGCCCATCAGCAGGGCGATCGGGATGGTCATCGCGATGGAGAAGGTGCCCCACGGCGACTGCGCGAGGGCGTTCACGATCACCAGGGCCAGCACACCGAGCAGGATGATCATGATGGCGAAGGTGGCGACCAGCGCGGCGGCCCCGCCGAACGGGCCGATCTCCTCACGGGCCATCTGCCCCAGCGAACGGCCGTCTCGGCGGGTGGAGAAGAACAGGACGACCATGTCCTGGACCGCCCCCGCGAAGATCACGCCGACGATGATCCAGATGGTGCCGGGCAGGTAACCCATCTGCGCGGCCAGTACGGGGCCGACGAGCGGTCCCGCCCCAGCGATCGCCGCGAAGTGGTGGCCGAGCAGCACCCGTCGGTCGGTCGGATGGAAGTCGATGCCGTCGTTCAGCCGCTCCGCGGGGGTCGCGCGGGTCCGGTCGAGCTTGAGCACCCTGTACGCGATGAACTTGGAGTAGAACCGATAGGCGATGGCGTACGAGCCGAGCGCGGCGGCGACCATCCAGGCGGCCGACACCTCCTCGCCCCGCGAGAGCGCGAGTACGGACCAGCCCGCGCCGGCGATGAGCGCCACGAGGGTCCAGATGACGATGGATCGAGTGTTCGTGGTGCGCACCGGGTCGTCCTCCCGTCCATGCGATGACGGAAGGACCGTAGAGCAGGAAGAGGAGCGGCGCCACACCTCTTGCACCACCCCAAGTGGTTTATTCCTGGGGGTGGTTGATACCGACCGACTTGCGGTGGTGGCCGGTCCCGGAGGCCGCTACTCCTGCGGCCGCTTGAGCCGTGCCACGAACTTGTAGCGGTCCCCGCGGTACACCGACCGCACCCACTCCACCGGTTCGCCCTGCCGGTCGATCGAGTGGCGGGAGAGCATCAGCATGGGGAGGCCGACGTCGGTGCCGAGCAGGCCGGCCTCGCGCGGGGTGGCCAGCGAGGTCTCGATGGTCTCCTCGGCCTCGGCGAGGTGGACGTCGTACACCTCGGCGAGCGCGGTGTAGAGCGAGGTGTACTTGACGAGCGACCTGCGCAGGGCGGGGAACCGCTTCGCGGACAGGTGGGTCGTCTCGATCGCCATCGGTTCGCCGCTCGCCAGCCGCAGGCGCTCGATGCGCAGGATCCGGCCGCCCGCGGAGATGTCCAGCAGACCGGCAAGGGTCTCGTCCGCGGTGATGTACCCGATGTCCAGGAGCTGCGATGTGGGTTCGAGGCCCTGGGCTCGCATGTCCTCGGTGTACGAGGTGAGTTGGAGGGCCTGGGAGACCTTCGGCTTCGCGACGAACGTGCCCTTGCCCTGGATGCGTTCCAGGCGGCCCTCGACGACGAGCTCCTGGAGGGCCTGGCGCACGGTCGTGCGGGAGGTGTCGAACTCGGCGGCCAGAGTGCGCTCGGGCGGCACCGGAGTGCCCGGCGGGAGCGTCTCCGTCATGTCGAGAAGGTGCTTCTTCAGGCGGTAGTACTTGGGCACGCGCGCGGTACGGATGGGGGCCCCACCCTCGTTCTCCGCACTGCTGACGTCGGTGCTCATGTTCTGCCTTCCCGGCTCCGGTGCCGAAGCGACCGACCTACCCGATCGGTCACGGCTCACATCGTGGCACGGCTTGCCGCGCGAGTGTCCCCCCGCACGCTCCGTGATCCCCTCTATATACCGTCGGCGTTCCTGGTTGGTCTAGTCCACCGCGCGCGCAAGTGGCCGCCCATCTGTGTGAACAGGGCCGCCTGTTATGCCGCTTACCTACTTAAAGGTCCTTGCATATGTCGGTCCCATAACGTCCGTCTGGGCGGGCTTACACACCCTTGACACCCCTCTAGGTCTAGGCCAAGCTCCCCGTACTGGTCTACACCATTGGTCCAGGTCCCAGCCCCACGGGCAGTACTCGGCGTATGTCACGCGGTGGGCAGGGGGGATTGTGGCATCCCTGAGGAGGATGGCGTGAAGCGCAAGCTGATAGCCGCGATCGGTATCGCGGGCATGATGGTTTCCATCGCGGCGTGTGGGGGCGACGACGGGGACAGCGGCGACAAGGCCGCTGCCGCCGACGGTTTCAAGGGCGAGACCCTGACCGTCTGGGCCATGGACGGCTCCACGCCTCCCGGCTGGACCAAGGACCTCACCGCGGCCTTCGAGAAGCAGACCGGCGCCACGCTGAAGTTCGAGACGCAGCAGTGGAACGGCATCCAGCAGAAGATCACCACGGCGCTCTCCGAGGAGAACCCGCCGGACGTCATCGAGGTCGGCAACACCCAGACCCCCGCCTACGCGGCCACCGGCGGTCTCGCCGACCTCTCGGACCTCAAGTCGGAGATCGGCGCCGACTGGACCGAGGCCCTCAACGCGTCCTCCGTCTTCGACGGCAAGCAGTACGCGGCCCCGTGGTACTTCGCCAACCGCGTCGTCATCTACAACAAGAAGGTCTGGGCCGACGCCGGCATCACGGACACTCCCAAGACCCGCGACGAGTTCTTCAAGGACCTCGAAGCCATCGAGAAGAAGACCAAGGCCGAGCCGATCTACCTGCCCGGCCAGAACTGGTACTTCTTCGACGGCCTCACCATCGGCCAGGGTGCCGACCTGGTGAAGAAGGACGGCGACAAGTACGTCTCCAACCTCGCGGACCCCAAGGTCACCGCGGCCATGGAGATCTACAAGGAGTACCAGGCCTTCTCCAAGGCGCCCAAGGACAAGGACGAGGCGACCCCGCAGCAGGCCGAGGTGTTCGCCAAGGGCGACGTCGGTGCCTTCATCGGCATGGGCTGGGAGGCCGGCACGGCCATCGCCGCCAACAAGGACATCGAGAAGAACATCGGCTACTTCACCATCCCCGGTGAGACGGCCGACAAGCCCGAGGGTGTCTTCCTCGGCGGTTCCAACTTCGCGGTGGCCGCGGGCAGCAAGAAGCAGGAGCTGGCCCAGGAGTTCCTGAAGCTGGCGCTGTCCGACAAGTTCGAGGGCGCGCTCGCCAAGGAGAACGGCGTCATCCCGAACAAGGAGTCGCTGCAGTCCAACCTCACGGCCAACCCCGCCGCGGTGGCCGCCGCCCCGGCTGCGGCCTTCGGTGGCACCACGCCGCTGATCCCCGAGTGGGCCGCCGTGGAGAACGCTCCCAACCCGATCAAGACCTACATGACCGCCGTGCTGAACGGTAAGTCGCCCGCCGAGGCGGCCAAGCAGGTCGAGGACGAGATCAACAAGCGTCTCTCGCAGACGAGCTGATCGCCCGCGCACCGGGGCGTCCCGTGATCGGGGCGCCCCGGTGCCGTGGTGCATGACCAGTAGGGCCACAGAGAGATGGCGAGCATGTCAGTGCAGACCGAACGCGCGGACGCGGTCCCGGCGGCCGGGACCGGCAAGACCGGCGCACCCCCTCCGGGCGAGGGACAGAACCCGAAGCGGAAGCGAGGCGGCGCGTCCGCCCCCTATCTGCTCCTGCTGCCCGCGTTGGCGGCCACCGCGGTGCTCCTCGGCTGGCCGTTGGTGAAGAACGGCATGCTGTCGTTCCAGAACCTCAACCCGCGGCAGCTGATCCTCCACCTCACCGAGTGGAACGGGATCGACAACTACCAAGAGGTCCTGTCCGGCTCGGACTTCTGGAACGTCGTGGTGCGGACGGTCGTCTTCACCGCCGCGAACGTCGTTCTCATCATGGTGTTCGGCACCCTCGTCGGCCTGCTCCTGGCCCGCCTCGGCAAGCGCATGCGGCTGACGCTGCTGCTCGGCCTGGTGCTGGCCTGGGCGATGCCGATGATCGCGGCGACCACGGTCTACCAGTGGCTGTTCGCCCAGCGCTTCGGCGTCGTCAACTGGATCCTGGACAAGCTCGGCTGGCACTCCATGGCCGACTACAACTGGCTCGGCAGCCAGTTCTCCACCTTCTCCGTGGTCACCCTGCTGATCGTCTGGCAGTCCGTCCCGTTCGTGGCGATCAACCTCTACGCCGCGACGACCACGATCTCCAAGGAGCTGTACGAGGCCGCCGCGCTGGACGGCGCCGGCGCCTGGAAGTCCTTCACCTCGGTGACCTTCCCGTTCCTGCGGCCCTTCCTGTGGGCCACGACCTTCCTTGAGATCATCTGGGTCTTCAAGTCGTTCACGCAGCTCTTCGCGATGAACCAGGGCGGCCCTGACCGGCTCACCGAGACCCTGCCGGTCTACGCCTTCGTCGAGGGCGTCGGCAACCAGCACTTCGGCATGGGCGCGGCGATCTCGTTCCTCACCATCCTGATCCTGCTGGCCCTGACCGCCTACTACCTCCGGACCGTCATCAAGCAGGAGGAGGACGAGCTGTGAAGCGCTCTCTGATGGGCCGCGTGTGGCCCAACGCGACGGCGATCGTCCTCTTCGTGATCTGCGCGTTCCCCGTCTACTGGATGTTCGCCACGGCCTTCAAGCCGACCGGCGACATCATCTCCGAGACCCCGGTCTTCTTCCCGACCGACGTGACGCTGGAGCACTTCAGGACGGCGATGGACGCCGACCACTTCTGGACCCTGGTCGGCAACTCCCTGACCGTCACCGTGCTTTCGGTGCTGCTGTCCCTCGTCATCGCGCTCTTCGCGTCCTTCGCCCTCGCGCGGATGCGGTTCCGGGGACGGCGCGGCTTCATCCTCACGTTCATGATCGCGCAGATGGCTCCATGGGAAGTCATGGTCATCGCGGCCTACATGATCGTGCGCGACGCCGACCTGCTCAACAGCCTGGTCCCGCTGACCCTCTTCTACATGATCATGGTGCTGCCCTTCACCATCCTGACGCTGCGCGGCTATGTCGCCGCCGTGCCCAAGGAGTTGGAGGAGTCGGCCATGGTCGACGGCTGCACCCGCACCCAGGCCTTCATCAAGGTGATCTTCCCGCTGCTCGCGCCCGGCCTGATGGCCACCTCGCTCTTCGGGTTCATCACGGCCTGGAACGAGTTCCCCATGGTCCTCATCCTCAACAAGGACATCGAGGCCCAGACCCTCCCGCTGTGGCTGAACAGCTTCCGGACGGTCTTCGGGGACGACTGGGGGGCCACCATGGCAGCGTCCTCGCTCTTCGCGGTACCGATCCTGATCCTCTTCGTCTTCCTTCAGCGCAAGGCCGTCAGCGGCCTCACCTCAGGCGCTGTGAAGGGATAACGCCACCCGATGACGACAATCGCCAGTGGTACGGACACGCTCACGCGCGACGCGCTGACCGTCCTCCAGCCCGGTTTCACAGGAACCACCGCCCCCGACTGGCTGCTCCGGCGGCTGGGGGAGGGCCTGGCCTCGGTCGGCCTGTTCGGCCGCAACATCGCCTCACCCGACCAACTCGCCGCCCTCACAGCCCAGTTGCGTGCCGAACGCGACGACGTGCTGGTGGCCATCGACGAGGAGGGCGGGGACGTCACCCGCCTGGAGGTCCGCACCGGCTCCTCCTTCCCCGGCAACCACGCCCTGGGCGCGGTGGACGACGTCTCCCTGACCCGTGACGTCGCCTTCGAGCTCGGCCGCCGCCTCGCCGCGTGCGGGGTGAACCTCAACTGGGCGCCGTCGGCCGACGTGAACTCCAACCCCGACAACCCCGTGATCGGCGTACGGTCCTTCGGCGCCGACACCGACCTGGTGGCCCGGCACACGGCCGCCTACGTCACCGGGCTCCAGGCGGCGGGCGTCGCCGCCTGCACCAAGCACTTCCCCGGGCACGGCGACACGGCGGTCGACTCGCACCACGCGCTGCCGCGCATCGACGTGGACCGGCCGGTGCTCGACGCCCGCGAACTCGCCCCGTTCCGGGCCGCCATCGCCGCCGGGACGCGTGCGGTGATGAGCGCGCACATCCTGGTGCCGGCGCTGGACGCCGACCACCCGGCCACCCTCTCCCGGCGCATCCTCACGGGCCTGCTCCGCGGGGAACTCGGCTACGACGGCCTCATCGTCACCGACGGCATGGAGATGCGGGCCATCGCCGCGGCCTACGGCATCGAACGCGGCAGCGTCCTCGCCATCGCGGCCGGCGCCGACGCGATCTGCGTGGGCGGCGGGCTGGCGGACGACGACACCGTACGTCTCCTGCGCGACGCCCTCGTCTCGGCGGTACGCACCGGCGAACTCCCCGAGGAACGCCTCGCGGACGCGGCGGCGCGGGTGCGGGACCTGGCCCGCTGGACGGGTTCCGCAGCCTCCGCCGCGTCGGGGACCCACCCTGCCCCGGACGGACATGCCGAGGTCGGACTCGTCGCCGCCCGCCGTGCGCTCGCGGTGACGCGCACCGAGTCGTACGTCCCGGTCACCGAGGCGCCGTACGTCGCCCTGCTCACCCCCGTCGCCAACATCGCCGTCGGCGACGAGACGCCCTGGGGCGTGGCCGCGGAACTCACCCGGCTGCTCCCCGGCACGGAGACCGGCAGCTTCGCCGGTGAGGACGCCGCCGTGGTGGCGCTCTCCGTCGCGGGCCCCCGCCGCGTCGTCGCCGTCGTCCGCGACGAACACCGCCATCCCTGGATGGCGACGGCCCTCGACACCCTCCTCGCCGCCCGCCCCGACACGATCGTCGTCGAGATGGGCGTCCCCCAGGCCCCGCCGAGGGGCACCCTGCACATCGCCACCCACGGCGCCGCGAACGTCTGCGGCCGTGCGGCGGCGGAGGTCATCGCGGGGGAGTAGGCGGCTTTGCGGTCGCGGGTCAGGGGCTGGTGTTCTGCGGTTCTGGGGGGCTGGGGTTGCGCGGGGTGGCTTGGGCCGGTGGTCTGGTGGTCAGTGGTGCCGGTTAGCTGACGGTCTGTGAGGTCGGTGAGCTGATGGTCTGTGAGGTCGGCTCGGGTCAGTGGTCCTCGGGTCCGCTCGGGCCGGTGGCCTGTCGATCCGCTGGGCCGGTCCTGTCCGCCGGCCGACACGGTCCCGGGGCCCGTCCGGTCCGTAGGCCGGTCGAGTCCGGTGATCGTCCGGTCCACAGGCCGGTCGGGTAAGGGGCCGGTCCGGTCCGGTCCGGTGACCGTTCGGTCCGCCGGTCCGCTGGCCGCCGGTCCGTCGGCCCCTAGGCCCGTCGCGCGGGCCGTTGTTCCCTGGACACGAAGGTGCCGGGTCGCCCACGGGGGGTGACCCGGCACCTTCGTACGTCCGCGTCCGCGTCCGGATCCGTGCCGCATCCGGATCCGTGCCCGCGTCCGGATCCGGATCCGGATCCGCATCCGCATCCGCATCCGGATCCGGATCCGGATCCGGATTCGCATCCGTGCCCGCGTCCGGGCGAATACGGTCGGAGCTCTAGATCCCCTGCCAGTCCGGCTTGTTGGCGAAGGTGTGCCGGAAGTAGTCGGCGAGCTTGAGCTTGGAGGCCGCCGCCTCGTCGACGACCACGGTGGCGTGCTGGTGGAGCTGGAGGGCCGAGGCCGGGCAGACCGCGGCGACCGGCCCCTCCACGGTCGCGGCGACCGCGTCCGCCTTGCCCTCGCCCGTCGCGAGCAGCACCAGGTGCCGGGCCTCAAGAATCGTGCCGATGCCCTGCGTGATGACGTGCTGCGGCACCTGCTCGATGTCGCCCTCGAAGAACCGCGCGTTGTCGACGCGGGTCTGCTCGGTCAGCGTCTTGATCCGGGTCCGCGAGGCGAGCGAGGAGCACGGCTCGTTGAACCCGATGTGCCCGTCGGTCCCGATCCCGAGCAGCTGGAGATCGACTCCACCGGCCGAGGCCAGCGCGGCGTCGTAGGCCTCGCACGCCGCCCGTATGCCCTCCGCCGTACCGTCCGGCCCCAGGAACGCCTTCAGGTCCAGCCCGAGCGGCTCCAGCACCTCGCGGCGCAGCACCGAGCGGTAGGACTCGGGATGCTCGGCCGGCAGCCCCACGTACTCGTCCAGCTGTGCGACCCGCGCCCGCGAGGCGTCCACGGCACCGGCCTTCACCTTCGCCGCCAGCGCTTCGTAGATGGGCAGCGGAGTCGAGCCGGTGGCCACGCCGAGCAGGGCGTCGGGCTTGCGTCGGAGCAGCTCCGCCATGGCCTCGGCGATCAGCTCGCCGCCCGCCTTGGCGTCCGGGACGATGACAACTTCCACGCTGGGCCTGCCGATCTGAGAGGGGACTCGACTGGAATCCAATGGAATCCAAAGGGGGACACATGTGGTATAGACCAATCTAGCAGAGCCTCACCAGACCATCGTGTCCAACCCTCGCCGTTCCCGCACCCCGCACGCCGTCCAGGCATGGACGCCCGGGGCCCCGGACTAGGTCAGCGAACCCCCCGTCGCGTCCACCCAGCTGCCCGTCACCCATCGCCCCGCGTCCGAGGCGAGGAACGCCACCACGTCCGCGACGTCCGCCGTGGTCCCCACCCTCCCCAGCGCGGATATCGCCGCCGCCCCGGCCCAGGACTCGTCGCTCGCGCGCAGGAACCCGGCGTTGCTCTCGGTGTCGATGATCCCCGGCGCCACCGAGTTCACGGTGATGCCCCGGGGGCCGAGGACCTTGGACAGGTCGCGGGTGAAGACGTCCAGGGCGCCCTTGGTCATCGCGTACGCCATCTTGTCCGGCATCACCGCGGTCCGCGCGAGCCCCGAGGAGATGTTGATGACCCGGCCGCCGTCCCGGATCCGGTCGAGGCCGTGCCTGACGATGAAGTGGGGCGCCTTCACGTTCACCGCGAAGACCCTGTCGTACTCCCTCTCGTCGATCTCCTCCAGCGCGCTCGACGTGCCGATCCCCGCGTTGTTCACCAGGATGTCCAGCCCGCTCGCGTGCCGGTCGAAGGCCTCCCAGAGTGCCTCCGCGTCGCCCGGCCGCCCGAGCTCCACCCCGATCGCGAACGCCGATCCGCCCGCGGCCTCGATCGCGGCGACGGTCCGGTTCGCGGCCGACTCGTCGCTCCCGTAGTGCACGGCCACCCGCGCACCGTCCCTCCCCAGCCGCTCGGCGATACCCCGCCCGATGCCCCTGCCGCCGCCCGTGACGAGTGCCGTCCTGTCCGTGAGCACACCCATGTCGACGCCCCCTTCGCATTTCTCTAATGGTCGCTACAGAAAAAACCGTACAACAGGCCGCCGACATTTCTCTAGTACCCGCTATAAAATCCATCCCATGGTGAGCAGGCAGGCGAGCGAGGTCCGGCCCGGGCCGGACGACGAATCGGGTGGCGGGGCGGACGACCGGGCAGACGGTGGGTCCAAGGCCAAGGTGGCGGCCAAGCAGCGGGGCCGTCCCCGGTCCTTCGATCGCGAGACCGCGCTGGAGAAGGCGATCCTCGCCTTCTGGGAACACGGGTACGAGGGGACCTCCGTCTCCGACCTGACCCGCGTCATGGGCATCGGGGCGCCGAGCCTGTACGCCGCGTTCGGCGACAAGCGCTCGCTCTTCGACGAGGTGGTCCGGGTGTACGGCACGAAGTACGGCTCGTTCGGTGAGCGCGCTCTCGCCGAGGAGCCCACGGCGCGGGCAGCCGTGCGGCGGATGCTGCGCGAGGCAGCCACCGAGTACACGGAACCGGGCCGTCCACATGGCTGTCTGGTCATCCACGCGGCCACGAACTGCACGACACCCGAGGTCGAGGCGTCCCTGCGGGCGCGGCGCAACGCCAACATCGCCGAGTTCGAGAGCCGTATCAGGGCCGGGATCGCCGCGGGTGAGCTACCGCCGGACACCGACGCGGCGGCGTTCGCCCGGCACACCGGGGCGGTGATCCAGGGGATGTCCCAGCAGGCCCGCGACGGCGCGACCCAGAAGGAGCTGACAGCCCTCGCCGAAGTCGCGATGGCGATCTGGCCCCCATCGTGAACCGTGCCGGGCTAATCTGCGTGGTGGATGCCGACGGGTGCTGGACGGGCGGCCGCCGGGCGAAAACACGGTGACGAACATCCGTCCACCCACCGGCGCGGGCACCATGGACGCGGGCACATGGTCTAGTCCACAATGTTCGGGTAGGACTTCTCGGATAGAACTTCGGCTCTGAACAGGTAGGGCTCGGGCAATGCCTGGGTAGGACTCCAAGAGTTTCAACTGAACAAGCCTCCGTCTTCCCCGCACAGGAAGGCGGACCGAGGAACCGGCGCTCTCTGCCCTGACTGCTCCGGCTCCTCTCTTCGGCCGATCGGGACCGCACACCCCGTGGCCGTTGTTGCTCCGGGCTGCGGTGCCGGGAGGGCTGAGGGTCCCTCTCAGGCGCCGCGGCCCGCGGGTGTCTCCAGCCCCCGCAGTGGCTTCCGTGGCTGCCTCCGCGGACAGCTGATTTCGGGGCCTGTCGTATACGCCGGGTACGCTCGCACATGTGCCCTCCATGAACGACCTCGTCCGCCAGCACACCGCCCTGGGTGATTCCGACCTCGAGTGGCTGCATCTGCTGGTCTCGGAGTGGCAGTTGCTCTCCGACCTCTCCTTCGCCGACCTCGTCCTGTGGGTCCCCACCCGCGACGGCACCCGCTATGTCTCCGTAGCCCAGATGCGGCCCAACACCGGCCCCACCTCGTATCAGGACGACATGGTCGGGCACCTCGTCCCGCGTGGCCGCCGCCCCCTGCTGGACGTCGCGCTGGACGAGGGCAGGATCGTGCGCGAGGGCGATCCGGAGTGGCGCGAGGAAGTCCCCGTCCGGGTGGAGTCCATTCCCGTACGACGTGAGGGGCGGGTCCTCGGAGTCATCGCCCGCAACACCAACCTCCTCACCGTGCGCACCCCGAGCCGGCTGGAGCTGACGTACCTCCAGAGCGCCTCCGATCTCGCCCAGATGATCGCGGCCGGGACCTTCCCGTTCCCCGACCACCAGGTCGACATGGACGCCTCGCCCCGTGTCGGCGACGGGCTGATCCGCCTCGACGCGGACGGAACGGTCCAGTACGCGTCACCGAACGCGCTGTCGGCGTACCACCGCCTCGGCCTGGCCGCCGACCTGGTGGGGCACAACCTCGGCTCGACCACGGCCGAACTCGCGCCGTCCCGGGGGCCGGTGGACGAGGCGCTGTCCAAGGTCGCCAGCGGCTGGGCGCCCCGCGAGTTCGAGATCGAGAGCGGGGAGGGCGTGATCCAGCTGCGCGCGATTCCGCTGAAACCCAAGGGGACCCGGGTCGGTTCCCTGGTGCTGCTGCGTGACGTCACCGAACTGCGGCGCCGCGAGCGTGAGTTGATCACCAAGGACGCGACCATCCGGGAGATCCATCACCGGGTGAAGAACAACCTCCAGACGGTGGCGGCGCTGCTGCGGCTCCAGGCCAGGCGGATCGAGTCGGACCGGGGCCGGGAGGCTCTGGAGGAAGCCGTACGCCGGGTGGGATCGATCGCGATCGTGCACGAGACGCTCTCCCAGAACCTGGACGAGCGGGTGGAGTTCGACGAGATCGCCGACCGGGTGCTAGCCATGGTCGCCGAGATCTCGCCCGGCAAGGTCATCGGCCGACGCACCGGCCGCTTCGGGATTCTGGACGCCGAGGTCGCGACCCCGCTCTCCATGGTCCTCACCGAGATTCTGCAGAACGCCCTGGAGCACGGCTTCCGCGAAGGCGACCGTGGCACGGTCGAGGTCTCGGCGGTCCGCGGCGGCACGACCAAGGACGCCAGGCTCCTGGTCACCGTCCAGGACGACGGGGTCGGTCTCCCCGAGGGCTTCGACCCGCACCGCTCGGGAAACCTGGGCCTCCAGATCGTACGGACCCTCGTGGAGGGTGAGTTGGGCGGCACGTTCGACATGGTGGCGGCCCCGGAGCGCGGCACCCAGGTGATCCTGGACGTTCCGGTACGGGCACAGAAATAAGCGGAAGCGACGGCCGCACCGACGGAAAGCGGCCGCCGGCCGTCCCGGCATCAGCGCCCAGCCCGCCCCAGCCCGCCTCGCCCGACCCCACCCCGCCCTCCGTCGGCCGAACAACTCACCAATTCCTCCACGCAATCCACGCAGAAGCAAAGAGCGAAACGGCCGGAGCGACCCGAACGGCCGGAACGAGTCGACCGGCCGGCCGGAGCGAGCCCAACAGTCCGAGCGAGCCGAACGGTGGGCGCGACCCGAAGACCGAACGGCCGGCGCGCCCCGAACAGCCAGCACCAACACCAGCCCCACCCACCCATGACAGCGACCCCGGACCAACTGCTGGTCCGGGGCCACTGGTTACGCTCTACGCTGCTATGCGCATCGGGGGTACTGCGCGCTGCGGCTCGGGGGCGGGAGATGCGTACTCGCTGTACGCGCCGCCAAGCTCAGGCTCGTGAGGGGTGGAGCGTCAGGCGGTGGCCTGACGGGCTCGGTTGCGGGCGGCGCGGCGCTTCATCGCGCGACGCTCGTCCTCGCTGAGGCCACCCCAGACGCCGGAGTCCTGGCCGGACTCGAGCGCCCACTGCAGGCACTGCTCCATGACGGGGCAGCGGCGGCAGACGGCCTTGGCTTCCTCGATCTGCAGCAGCGCAGGACCGGTGTTGCCGATGGGGAAGAAGAGCTCGGGGTCTTCCTCGCGGCAAACGGCGTTGTGACGCCAGTCCATGGCTGCTACCTCTCCTTGGTATTACATGCACGTTGCTTGTGAATGTGAACGCTTTCACGAATCCCTCAACAAGTGAAGGGCCGACTGTCAGATGACCTGACGTGGTCCTGAGCTTTGAGGAGGGGTTCTGGCTCTTCGTGGGGCCGATGTTGCGGGCCGTCCCGAGCGCCACGTAGAGACTCGCAAACCTCAGCGGCGGATACAACCCCTTCTGGAAAGTTTTTTTTGATTCCTCGGTGTCGACTAGGTCACAGCCGTACTTCCATGGGGTGGACCCTGGTCTAAACGTTCGAGTGAAAGGACTTTGGGGTCTTCCACTCACACAATCACACGCAGTGCACGGCGAACGCCTGTGAACGTCACGCTCGTGCGCAGTCCGAGGTGGTCGCCGTCCATCTGGAGGGGGAGCGGAGCCTTCGAATGCAAGGTGAAGTCCGTCAGATCGTGCAGTGACACCGCGTGCTTGCCATGGGGGCCGCGCTCGGGGGACGAAGTGAGCAACTGGGTGGCATACCGGGCAATCGCGGGGGTCGACATGCGGCTGAGGCCGAGTACGTCGAGGCCGGTATCGAACGAGGCCTTAGGTGAGGCGTACACCGGACGATTGCCGAGAAACGTCCACGGGGAGGTGTTGCAGATTATGGAGAGGATCAGATCGGTGACCGGGTCCTGGCCGGGACGCTCCAGGGTGATCGTTCCGTGCCTGCGGTGAGGATCGTCCAGAAACTGCCGTAGTACTTGGCGCAAATACAAGGCGTGCGTGGAGCGCTTGCCGCGTTCACGCTGCTGTTCGACCCTGCCGATCACACCCGCGTCGAAGCCGAGGCCCGCGCAGAAGGTGAACCAGCGGGACGGCACCGACTCGTCCTCGGTGCCCGGGGTGCCGGCCGCGAGGCCGAGGCCGATGGTCCGCTCGCGCTCCTCGCGCAGCGCGTCCAGCAGGGCACCGGTGGCCTCCACCGCGTCGTTGGGCAGTCCCAGCGCGCGGGCGAAGACATTGGTGGAGCCGCCGGGGACGACCGCGAGACGGGGCAGCCTCGCCGGGTCGGGGCCGCGGTGCAGCAGGCCGTTCACCACTTCGTTGACCGTTCCGTCGCCGCCGAGGGCGACGACGAGATCTATGTCCTCACTGTCCGCGGCCTGCCTGCCGAGGTCTCTGGCGTGCCCGCGGTACTCGGTCGTGACCGCGTCCAGCTTCATCTCGCTCGCCAACGCGTGAATCAGGACATCGCGCGTGCGCGCACTTGTGGTGGTTGCCGCCGGATTGACCACGAGAAGTGCACGCATGCGATGCAGCGTACCTACTCGGTGGTACTCGGCCCAGGCCGAGTAGGGATCAAGTAAGAGTCCCGGCCGTGAGCCTGGCCACGTGGAGGGTCGAGAGCCCGGCCACGTGGAGAGAGGGGCCGTACGCGCCGGCGCGGTCCTGGCCACCACCTCGGCGGGGCCACCGGGGCCATCGGCCGGCCGGGACCGAACGCTACTCTTCAGAGGTGAGCCGTGAGCCGAATCCCAGCCCAGACGCCCCCGCCGCAGACCCCCGCCCCCGGCGGTTGACCGCCGCGGCGGCGCTGCTCGCGCTGGAGGGGCTAGCGCTGGCCGCGGGGGGTGTCTACGTGCTCGTACTGGGCCTCGCGGGCGACCCGGACGACCGGCAGCAGGCCGTCACCGGCGGTGTGACGCTGATCGTGCTCGCCCTGCTGCCGCTGCTGGCCGCGCGTGGCCTGCTGCTTCGCCGCGGCTGGAGCCGGGGCCCCGCGGTGGTCACCCAGATCATGGCGCTGCCCGTCGCCTACAACCTGCTCCAGGCCGACAGCCTGGCGATTCCCGGAGGCATCGTCCTCGCGGTCGTCGCGGTCACGGCCCTGGTGCTGCTGGTCAATCCGGCGACGACCCGGGCGCTGGGAATCCAAGGCCCGGGCGGCGTCCGGGAGAAGTAGCCGGCCCCGCAGGACCACCCCGGGGCGGGGTCCTACTCCTCGACGAGCAGCTTCTCGCGGAGCTGGGCCAGGGTGCGGGCCAGCAGCCGGGAGACGTGCATCTGGGAGATGCCGACTTCCTGGGCGATCTGCGACTGGGTCATGTTGCCGAAGAACCTCAGCAGCAGGATGCGCTTCTCGCGGGGCGGCAGGTCCTCCAGGAGCGGCTTGAGGGACTCGCGGTACTCGACGCCCTCCAGTGCCTCGTCCTCGGCGCCCAGGGTGTCCGCGACGGCCGGGGACTCGTCGTCGGTGTCGGGAACGTCCAGGGACAGCGTGGAGTACGCGTTGGCGGACTCCAGGCCCTCCAGGACCTCCTCCTCCGAGATGGCGAGCTTCTCGGCCAGCTCGTGCACCGTCGGGGACCGGCCGTGCTGCTGCGACAGCTCGGCCGTGGCCGTGGTGAGCGCGAGGCGCAGCTCCTGGAGGCGCCGCGGGACGCGCACCGCCCAGCCCTTGTCACGGAAGTGGCGCTTGATCTCACCGACCACCGTCGGCGTCGCGTACGTCGAGAACTCGACCCCGCGCTCCGGGTCGAAGCGGTCCACCGACTTGATCAGGCCGATGGTGGCGACCTGCGTGAGGTCGTCCAGCGGCTCGCCGCGGTTGCGGAAGCGGCGCGCGAGGTGCTCGACGAGCGGCAGGTGCATGCGGACCAGCTGGTTGCGCAGCTCCGCGTACTCGGCGCTGCCGTCCGCCAGTTTGCGCAGCTCGATGAACATCGCCCGCGCCCCGCTGCGGTCCTGGGGGTCGTGCCGGATGTGCTGGGCGCTCGGCCCGTGCTGCGCGCCCTGCACGCTCTCCGTCCCCGGTTTGTCGTCTCGCTCGTGCTCGCTCATAGTCCCGCCCGTCACCGTTCCCCGAGCTCTCGGCTCCGCTCGTGCGGGGGAGGCCCCGAGCAGTCCTTCTGTGGACGGGCCGGGCGTGGCATCCTCCGGATCCCGTCGCCCGTCGCCCCGGCCGGAGAGCTTCTCCCGTTCGTCCTCGTCGACCGGCGCGGTCTCCGTGAAGGCCGCGCCGTCCTCCGGGTGCGGCCGGGCCTGCTCGGGGATGCCGTCGACGCCGCCGGCCGTGCGCCGCGGCCCGCCCCCGAACCCGGCGGGAAGCTCCCGTGTGCCGCGCTCTTCGTCCCGCACCGGCCCGTCCCCGTTCCTCACGCCGGCCCGGGTCCCGCGCCGCGCTGTTTGTAGAGGCTGATCGTCACGGTCTTGTCCTCGGCGACGGTGGACTCGACCTTGCCCGCGAGAGCGGAGAGGACGGTCCAGGCGAACGTGTCCCGCGCGGGGGCGTGACCGTCCGTGGTCGGGGCGGAGACCGTGACCTCCAGTGAGTCGTCGATGAGCCGGAAGACACAGCTCAGCACCGAACCGGGGACGGCCTGCTGCAGCAGGATCGCGCAGGCCTCGTCCACCGCGATGCGCAGGTCCTCGATCTCGTCGAGGGTGAAGTCCAAACGGGCCGCGAGTCCGGCCGTGGCCGTACGCAGCACCGACAGGTAGGCGCCCGCGGCGGGCAGCCGGACTTCCACGAAGTCCTTGGTCGCGGGCTCGCCTGCGATCTGGGACACCCTCACCTCCATGGTGGTACAAGCTCTTCAAGGGGGCCGAGGGTCGCCCCCCGGGGTAACGCGCTAGGTGGTTCAGCGGTGACGCTACCGCGCTCCCAAGTTTCCTGTCCCGGGGACCCCGCCCCTTGCCGTCACTCATAGTAAGCATATGAGTACGGACAGTGGCTAGGGGTCTGCGGCCCCAAATAGGAAGAGAACGCGCCGGGTTGACGTACCCAGGCGTCAGACCGTCGAACCGTCCGGATCGCGGGTCACACGCGCACGTGATCCACGACCCCTGTCAGTATGCCGTCGAAGCGGCAGCCGACGGGTCATACGAGTACGTGGTCGACGAAGCACCAGCGCCAGCTCTCACCGGGCTCGAAGGTGCGCATGATCTCGTGCCCCGTGTCCTTGAAGTGCTCCGTCGCGTGCCGCAGCGGAGAGGAGTCACAACAGGCGAGATGCCCGCAGGTGAGACAGAGACGAAGCTGCACCGGGTGCGTACCGGCGGCCACGCACTCCACACAGGTCTCGCTCTGCGGCTCGGGCTCGGAGTGCGGCAGCGCGTCGGTGTGCGTGCACTGTTTCATGATTGCCAGGTTACGTCGGGTGTGCGGGAAGCCGCGCGAAAAAGAGGGCGGGCGCAAGACGATGCACATTTTGCCACTGCTGTTGCTGGTCGCGGGAAGTGCCGCGTGCGCGGCGGCGGCCCGCCGCACACCGGTGCCGGCGCCCCTGCTGCTCGTCACGGTCGGCCTGCTCGTCTCGTACGTCCCAGGGGTGCCGGAGTACGAACTCGACCCCGACGTCGTACTCCCGCTGCTGCTTCCCCCGTTGCTGTATACGGCGGCCACCGACAGCTCGTACCTCGATCTGCGGGCGCAACTGCGGCCCGTCGCGCTTTTGTCGGTCGGCTACGTCCTCTTCGCGACGCTGGTCGTCGGCTGGGCCGCCTATCTGCTCGTGCCGAGTCTGCCGCTGACGGCGGCGCTGGTCCTGGGGGCGGTGGTGGCGCCGCCGGACGCGGTCGCGGCCACCGCGGTGGCGCGCCGGGTGGGGCTGCCGTCACGGATCACCACGATCCTCCAGGGCGAGTCCCTGGTGAACGACGCGACCGCGATCACCGCCTACAAGGTGGCGCTCGCCGCGGCGGTCGGCGAGGGCGCGACCTGGGCGGGCGGCATCGGCGAGTTCCTGCTCGCGGCGGTCGGCGGCATCGCGGTCGGACTCCTCCTGATGATGCCGCTCCACTGGCTGCGCACCCACCTGAAGGAGGCCCTTCTCCAGAACACCCTCTCCCTGCTGATCCCCTTCGTCGCGTACGGGGTCGCCGAGCAGGTGCACGCCTCCGGGGTGCTCGCCGTGGTCGTCGTCGCCCTCTATCTCGGACACCGCTCCTGGGAGGTCGATTTCGCGACCAGGCTCCAGGAGGAGGCGGTGTGGAAGATGGTCGCCTTCGTCCTGGAGTCCGCCGTGTTCGCCCTGATCGGCCTGCAACTGCCGGTCGTCCTCAAGGGCCTTGGGGAGTACGAGGGGACCGACGCCGCCTGGTACGCGGTGGCCCTCTTCCTCGTGGTGGTCGTGACCCGGTTCGTGTGGGTGTATCCCGCGACCTTCCTGCCGCGCATTCTCTCGGCGCGGATCCGTGAACGGGAGGAGAACCCCACCTGGAAGGCGCCGTTCGCCATCGGCTGGGCCGGGATGAGAGGCGTGGTCTCGCTCGCCATCGCCTTCTCGATCCCGCTCACCATGCACGGCGGCGAACCGTTCCCCGACCGCAACCTCATCCTCTTCCTCACCTTCACCACGGTGATCGGGACCCTGGTCGTGCAGGGGCTGACCCTGCCGCCGCTGATCCGCCTCCTGAAACTGCCGGGGCGCGACACGCAGGCCGAGACTCTCGCCGAGGCCAACGCCCAGGCGCAGGCCTCCCGGTCCGCCGAGCAGCGCCTCGACGAGCTCCTCGCCGACGAGCGCAACGCGCTGCCCCCGCCACTCGCCGACCGGCTGCGCGCCGTCCTGGAACGCCGCCGCAACGCCGTCTGGGAACGGCTCGGCTCGGTGAACCCGGTGACCGGCGAGTCCGCCGACGACACCTACCGCAGGCTGTCCGGCGAGATGATCGGCGCCGAACGCGCGGTCTTCGTACGGCTGCGCGACCTCCGCTACATCGACGACGAGATGCTGCGGACGCTGCTGCGCAGGCTGGACCTGGAGGAGGCGGCGGCGTACCGGGAGACCACGTGAGGGTGGGCTCCGGGCGCCCCGCGCAAGGGTGCGGGGGTGTGGGTCCTCGAAGGTGATCGCGTTCACCGCCGTGGCCGAAACTGATCGCTTCACCGGCGCGTTCATCCCGGAGAGCGGGTCCACCGGCGGGGTGAGGATGCCGGTCTTCCTCACCGCCACGAGGGGTTCGCCGGTGAGTTCGACATCCCCGACGTCCCGCACGCCATGCGGCTGTCCACCTCGGGCACGTTCATCCGCGGCGACTACTGGCGTGCGGACCCGGTTTTCGGGCACTCGAACATCGGCCACAGCAGTGTGGGTCCCAACGACGTCCAGGGAGGCGGCGGCCTCGATGGCTGGAACGTGCCCTGGGCCCAGCGGAGGCGGGCTCCGAACCGGACTGCCCCGGCCCCCGGAGCTGACCGGCTCCCCCGATGTCCCCACCAGGCTGAGGATCATGACTTCACCAGTACGCCGCCCGTCCCGACGGCGGCTCCGCCGTGCCCCGTCCGGTGTCCGCCGGGCGGCCGTCTCCACCGCGTCGGCAGTGAAGGGGCTGAGGTCGCCGACCGCGGTCCTGGCCCTGGGCCTGTCCCTCACGGTCACCGGATGTACGGCGGCCGGGCCGCGGCACACCGCGGCCACCGGCCCCGGAACGGCACAGGCCGTCCCTGGCCGGACCTCCCCGAGCGGCGAGATGTCCGCCCTCGCCGAACTGCCGGATCTCGGCACCCGCACCCGGTCCGAGATCCCCGCGAACGCCCGCCAGGTCGTGCTGGTCACCGGCCGGGGCAGGGATTCGGCGGACTCCCGGTTGGTGCTGTACCGCCGTACTGGCGCGGGCTGGGAACCCGGGGAAACCTGGCCGGCGCACAACGCCCGCGAGGGGTGGACGGACGACCACCACGCCGGTGATCTCCGATCGCCCGTCGGCGTCTTCTCCCTCACCGACGCCGGCGGGCTGCTCGCCGATCCCGGCACCGCGCTGCCGTACGACCGGTCGGGTGGCTTCACCGTCGGCGGCACGGGCTTCGAGGGCGAAGCCCTCGCCGGCTCCTTCGACTACGTCATCGCCGTCAACTACAACCGCAGACCCGGGACCTCACCCCTCGACCGGACCCGCCCGCTAGGCGACGGCAAGGGCGGCGGTATATGGCTGCACGTCGACCACGGCGGCCCCACGCACGGCTGCGTGAGCCTGGCGGAGGAACAGATGAAAGAACTCCTGCGCACCCTCGACCCCGGCCGGCACCCGGTGATCGTCATGGGAGACGCGGCGTCCCTCGAACGCTGAGGGGGGTGCCGGGGCGCCCCGCAGGGAGGGACGGGAATGGTGCTCCCGTGATCACGGCCGCCACCGTCGTCCCGGGCGGAAACGCGCCCTCCTCGGCCAGGGCGAGGAGTCCGTACAGCGCCTTGGCGACATAGAGACGTTCGACCGGCAGACCGTGGCGCTGCTCGAAGTCCGCCGCGAACGCCTCCAGTTCGGGGGTGGTGCGTGCGTAGCCACCGAAGTGGAAACGCTCGTCGAGGGACCAGTCACCGCGGCGGGTGCCGAACGCCGCGATCTGGAGCCCCTGTATTTCGGCGGTCAGGAAGCCGCCCCTGAGGACGGGTATCCCCAGGGCGCGCTGGTCAGGGGCGAGCCCGGCGGCCAGGCCGGCGAGCGTGCCGCCGGTGCCGCAGGGCAGGGTGACGACGTCGGCGTGACCGCGCAGCTCCTCGCCGAGCGCCCGGCATCCGCGTACGGCAAGGGAGTTGCTGCCGCCCTCGGGCACGACGTACGCGTCCTCGGCGCCCAGCGCGCGCAGGATCCCGGCGAGTGTCTCCGGCTCGGACTTGCGCCGGTACGTCGATCTGTCGACGAAGTGCAGTCGCATGCCGTCGGCCGCGCACCTGGCGAGTGAGGGGTTGAGGGGCTGCCCGGACAGCTCCTCGCCCCGGACCACGCCGATGGTGGGCAGGCGGAGAAGCCGGCCCGCGGCGGCCGTGGCCCGCAGATGGTTGGAGTACGCCCCGCCGAACGTGACCACCGTGCGGCCCGCCGCCGCAGCCAGGTTCGGGGCCAGCTTGCGCCACTTGTTGCCGACCAGCTCCCGATGGATCAGGTCGTCCCGCTTGAGCAGCAGCCGGAGGCCACGGCGGTCCAGGCGCTCGTCCACGACGAGCCGCGCCGGTGACGGAAGCCGGGGGCGCAGGACGTCGAGGCCGAGGTCGGAGCCGGGGCCGGGCGCGGGCGCTTCGGATATGTGGGGGTCGGCGGGGATGTCCGGGCTGGTCACAGGGACATTGTCGGACACGTGTCCGGGACCGGCCTCCGGAGGGAGGGCCGGACGGGGCGGCCCGCTGACCGGAGGTGAAGCCCGGCCGCGGGCCGGGCGCGGGAAGGAGCGCCAGTGATCAGCTGCTGTGCAGGAAGCTGTCCCCGTGCGTCGCGATGTGGCTCTCCAGCGCCTGCAGGGCCTGCTGCGTCGCCTGCGGGGAGCCGGTGCCGCGCCGCTCCGCGAGATACGCGGCGCCCAGCTTCTTCAGCAGATCGCTGCCCGCGCGCTGCGCCTGCACGTCGTCGATCTTCTGCTTGCCCTGCGTGAGCCCGCGCTGCGCCTGCTCTTTGGCGCGGTCCAGAAAGCCTGCCATGACCGTCTCCCGTTCTCTTGTGTCGAAGTGTCGGCCGAGGTGCCGACCGAAGCGTCAGCCGAAGCATCAGCCAAGGCGTCGACCGAGTGTCGACCGAGGTGTCGACCGAATCCGTCGGTCATCGCGTCAAACGCTTGACCCGATCTTGAAGTTCCCCTCCGCGGCGACCGGTTCGCCGTTCGAAGAACCGGCGAAAAGCCGCACCGTGCCCAATCCGTCGGTGATCCATTCCCCCTCATTCGTGTAATAGCACTGACACGCTCCGTGATGGAAGGCTTGTGCTCGCAGATCAGCGCACGACTGGGAGGGCAATATTCATGTCGGTAGGCGAAGAGGTTCGCGCGAATCAGGGCAAGCCGCAGCAGAGTCTCGGCACATCCGCCGCGCGGAACCTGGCCACCACCACCAAGTCGGCACCCCAGATGCAGGAGATCAGCTCACGCTGGCTGCTGCGCATGCTTCCGTGGGTGAACGTGCAGGGTGGCACGTACCGCGTGAACCGGCGGCTCAGCTACTCGGTGGGCGACGGCCGCGTGACATTCGTGAAGACAGGTGACCGCGTCCAGGTCATCCCGGCGGAGCTCGGCGAGCTGCCCGTGCTTCGGTCGTACGAGGATCAGGAGGTGCTCGCAGAGCTCGCCTCCCGTTGCCAGCAGCGGGAGTTCGCACCGGGAGAACTGCTCGTCTCGTTCGGCAACCCGTCCGACGAGGTGTTCCTGCTCGCGCACGGCAAGGTGGAGAAGACCGGCACCGGCCCGTACGGGGACGACGCGGTCCTCGGCGTCCTCGCCGACGGCGCGTACTTCGGCGAGCAGGCACTCATCGACCCGGACGCCATCTGGGAGTACACGGCCCGCGCGGTCACCGCGTGCACCGTCCTCACCCTGCCCCGCAACGACCTCGAACAGGTCGCGGAGCGCTCCGAGACCCTGCGCGACCATCTTCAGGCCCTGCGCGCGATCCCGGAGCAGCGCGCCAACAAGTACGGAGAGAAGGAGATCGACCTCGCGGCCGGCCACACCGGGGAGCCGGACATCCCCGGCACCTTCGTGGACTACGAGAGCGCGCCGCGCGAGTACGAACTGAGCATCGCCCAGACCGTGCTGCGACTGCACTCTCGGGTGGCCGACCTCTACAACCAGCCGATGAACCAGACCGAGCAGCAACTGCGGCTCACCGTCGAGGCGTTGAAGGAGCGCCAGGAGGACGAGCTGATCAACAACCGCGAGTTCGGTCTGCTCAACAACTGCGAGTACGACCAGCGGTTGCAGCCGCACGACGGCGCGCCCAGCCCCGACGACCTCGACGAACTGCTCAGCCGCAGGCGGGGCACCAAGCTGCTCCTCGCGCACCCGCGGGCGATCTCCGCGATCGGCCGTGAGCTCAACAAGCGCGGCCTCGTCCCGGAGACCATCGAGATGGCAGGCAGCCGTATCCCGACCTGGCGCGGGGTGCCGATCTTCCCGTGCAACAAGATCCCGGTCAGCGACGCCCGTACGACCTCGATCATCGCCCTGCGTACGGGCGAGGCCGAGCAGGGTGTCATCGGGCTCCAGCAGGCCGGGATCCCGGACGAGATCGAGCCGAGCCTGTCGGTGCGCTTCATGGGCATCAACGAACAGGCGATCATCTCCTACCTGGTGACGGCGTACTACTCGGCCGCGGTGCTCGTGCCGGACGCCCTCGGCATCCTGGAGAACGTCGAGATCGGCCGCTGGCGGTGACCAACCCCAGGCCGGGCGTGGTGTCCCCGCCCGGCCGGACGGGGACACTCGGCAGACAGGCGTCGCCACCGGATCCGGCCGAGAGTCCCGACCGGCGCGGCCCCGCCGGGAGGCCCACGGACGAGCAGGTCCCGGCGGACACGCGGCGGGGGTCCCCCCGTTCGGGCGAGGCGGGGAGCGGGGGAGGGCAGGAGGCGGAGGGGATCCTGGAGAGGGCCCGTGCCTCCGTCGACCCCGAGCTGCGTGACGCCCTCGATTCGCTGCCCGGCTCGATACGCCGGGTCGCGCTCTACCACTTCGGCTGGGAGCACGCGGACGGCACACCTGCGGCCGGCAACGCGGGCAAGGCCATCCGGCCCGCACTCGTGCTCGCCGCGGTCCGGGCGCTCGGCGGAGATGAGGCGTCGGCCGTACGGGTGGCCGCCGCGGTGGAGCTGATCCACAACTTCACGCTGCTGCACGACGACGTGATGGACCGGGACGCCACCCGCAGGCACCGCCCCACCGCCTGGACCGTGTTCGGTGACGCCGACGCGATCCTCGCGGGGGACGCTCTGCAGGCGCTGGCTCAGCGGCTGCTCGCCGAGGACCCGCACCCGGCGTCCTCGGCCGCTGCCGCCCGGCTCGCGTCCTGTGTCGTCGAGCTGTGCGAGGGGCAGCACGCGGACAGCGCCATGGAGAAGCGCGGCCCGGCCGAGGTCACCCTCGACGAGTGCCTCGTGATGGCGGAGGCCAAGACGGGCGCGTTGCTCGGCTGTGCCTGTGCGCTGGGCGCGCTGTACGCGGGGGCGGGGGACGAGGACGTCGAGGCGCTGGACGCGTTCGGCCGTGCGGCCGGGCTCGCCTTCCAGCTGATCGACGACGTGATCGGGATCTGGGGGGATCCGAGCCGTACCGGCAAGGCCGCGGGGGCGGACCTCGTCGTCCGGAAGAAGTCGCTGCCCGTGGTGGCCGCGCTCGCCTCCGGCACCGCGGCGGCGGCCGAGCTGGCCGAGCTGTACGGAGCGCCTTATCGGGAAGGGGAGTTGGAGCGTACGGTGCTGGCGGTCGAGCGGGCGGGGGGCCGGGACTGGGCGCAGGCGCAGGCCGGCGACTGGATGGCACGGGCGATGCAGGAGCTGTCCCGGGCGGTGCCCGAGCCCGAGGCGGCGGGGGGTCTGCTCGCGCTGGCCGAGTTCGTGACGCGGCGCAGCAACTGACGGCGCCCGCGAGGTGGTTCGAGTCGCCTGTCACGCCGCGGGTCGAGTCATCGGTCACGCCGGTGGCTGGGTCATCGGTCGCGCCGGTGGCCGAGTCCCCGAAAACGCCGGTGGCCCCGGTTCCGTACGGCACCTGACATCCGTACGGTTCTGTTCCGGGCTCCGGTCGGTCCCGCACATCCCCACGGTGTGCGGGACCTGTTTTTTCGCCCCCTCCGCCCCTTCCCGTCCCGTCCCTGGGGGCTGCCGCCCCCAGACCCCCGCATCGCGCTGACGCGCTCGTCCTCAAACGCCGGACGGGCTGAAACGGACGGGCTGAAAAAAGGGATTTCAGCGCTCCGGCACGATCATCGTCACGATCCGCTCCACCAGGCCGTCCGGGACGGTGGTCTCCGGCAGGACGCCGTCCAGGACGGCCGGCAGCGTCAGGTGTTCCAGGAGGAGGCCGAGCATGGCGAGGTAGAGGACGGTGACGACGTCGTCACCGCCCGGGAGTCCGGCGTCGCGGTGGAACCCGATGGCTTCGTCCAGGTCGCCGCGTACCGACTTGGTGTACGACGTGCGCAGGGCGGGGCGGCGGGTGGCCTCCAGGCGCATCTCGAAGAGGGCGAGATAGCCCGTGCGGTCCCGGGTGGCGCGGGCCAGCAGGTCGCGCATGAACTCCAGGACGAGGGAGCGGTCCTTCGGGCCCTTCAGCAGTTCGGCGAGCACGGCAGGGTCGGGGGCCAGGCGCCGGTGGAGGTGGGCGTCGACCTGGTTCAGCAGGTCGTCGCGGTCGGTGAAGTAGTTCGAGGCGGTGCCCACCGGCACGCCGGCCCCGGCGTCCACCGCGCGGAACGTCAGACCGCGCGCCCCCTCGCGGGCCAGCACCTCGACAGCCGCGTCGACGAGAGCGGCCCTGCGCTCCGGGTTCCTTGCCATCGGTGCCACCTCCGGAAATCTGGGGCGCCGCTCGATCGTCCTCACCCCTTGCAACCACTACACTTGAAGTACTATAACTGAAGTGGTTCAGACGGAATGCCGCCCAGGGAAAGAGACCCGCTTGCGCAAGCTCACGTACTTCGTCGCCTGTTCGATCGACGGCTTCATCGGAGCCCCGGACGGCGACGCGCAGTTCTTCGTGCCCTTCGTCGACGAGGAGTTCTTCGAGGACTTCCTCAAGGTGGAGTATCCGGAGACCTTGCCGACCCACGGCCGCCGGCCGCTCGGCATCGACGGCCTCAGGAACCGCAGGTTCGACACGGTCGTCCAGGGCCGCGCCAGCTACGACCTGGCGCTGGAGGCCGGGGTGACCAGTCCCTACGCCCATCTGCGCGAGTACGTCGCCTCGCGCAGCCTCAAGCAGTCGCCTGATCCGCATGTCGAGATCATCGCCGACGACGTCGTCGGAAGGGTTCGCGAACTCAAGGCGGAGGAGGGGGAGTTCGGCATCTACCTGTGCGGCGGCTCGCAGCTCGCGGGGGCGCTGGTCGACGAGGTGGACGAGCTGGTGATCAAGACCTATCCGGTGGTGCTGGGCTCCGGCATGCCGATGTTCGGCTCCGGGTTCGAGGTGACCGAGTTCGCGCTCGGCGAGGTGCGGACGTTCCGGAACGGGGTGCTGGTGAGGACGTACGGCAGGAAGCGCTGAAGGCCCATCCGCAATACCCTGAAGGCATGGGCACCGATGAGTATGTCTGCTCCACTTGTGGGGAGCCGGTCGCCACGGTCGTGAAGAGGCACAAGACCATGGGCGCGTGGGTTCCCGCCTGGGTGGCCGGCCCCTGCCGGAACCCGCACTGCGAGACGTATGCCGAAGCAGCCGAGGAGGAGCCCCGGGCCGAGGTCCGGCCCGGGGCGCCCGTCACGAAGAAAACCTGACCGGGTCCGCGCGGCCGTGTAGAGAAACACGGGCCGGCTCCGACGTCTCCTGTGAGGGCCGCCCGAAAGGGAGGCCCGACCGAGGAAACCGGCCAAGCCGAAGGAGCGGACTCATGAAGTACCTGGTGATGGTGCTGGGAACACAGGCGGACTACGAGAGCATGCGGGGCAAGCCCTCCGCCGGGGCGCCGGTCTGGAGCGAGCAGGAACTCCAGGCCATGTACGCCCACATGAGCGCGATCAACGACGACCTCTCCGAGTCCGGCGAACTGGTCGACGCGAACGGACTGGCCGAACCCGCCCGGACCCGGTTCGTCTCGGCGGGCTCGGACGGCAAGCCCGTCATCACCGACGGGCCCTACGGCGAGACCAAGGAACTGCTCGCCGGCTACTGGGTCCTGGAGTGCGAGAGCCTGGACCGGGTCACGGAGATCGCCGCGCGCGTCGCCCAGTGCCCCGGCCCCGAGGGACTCACCGATTACCCGGTGGTCATCCGGCCCATCCTGGAAGGCGCCGGGGAGATCTGAGCCGACGCTCCGGAGACGACGCATGACTCCCGGGACCGGGATCGAGGACCTGCTGCGCAAGCACGCGCCGCAGGTCCTCGGCGCGCTCGTCCGCCGGTACGGGCATTTCGACGCCGCCGAGGACGCCGTACAGGAGGCGCTGCTCGCGGCGGCACGGCAGTGGCCCCGTGAGGGCGTGCCCGACAATCCTCGCGGCTGGCTGATCAGGGTCGCCGCGCGGCGGCTGACGGACGCGTTGCGCGGTGAGGAGTCGCGGCGGCTGCGGGAGGAGAGGGAGGCGGCGCTGACGCCTCGGGACGCCTTCGTGGCACCGCCGCCCGGTGCGGCCCGTGCGCCCAGCGAGGACGACACGCTCTCCCTGCTCTTCCTCTGCTGCCATCCGGAGCTGACCCCGTCCGGCCAGATCGCGCTCACCCTGCGGGCCGTCGGAGGACTGACGACGGCGGAGATCGCCCGCGCCTATCTCGTACCGGAGGCGACGATGGCGCAGCGGATCAGCCGGGCGAAGCAACGGGTGCGGGGGACGCGGTTCGGGCGCCCGGACAACTGGGAGGAACGCCTGCCCGCGGTGCTCCACACGCTGTACCTGATCTTCAACGAGGGGTACACGGCGACCTCCGGAGCGGCCCTCCAGCGGGCCGAACTCGCGGGCGAGGCAATCCGGTTGACCCGCACCATGCGTCAACTCCTCCCCAAGGAGGGCGAGGTGGCGGGGCTGCTGGCGCTGATGCTGCTGACCGACGCCCGGCGCGCCGCGCGCACCGGTCCGCACGGCGAACTGGTCCCGCTCGACGAGCAGGACCGCGGTCTGTGGGACAGGGCGGCGGTGCGGGAGGGCGTGGCGCTGGTGACCGAGGCGCTGTCGGTGTCGCGGGAGACGGCGGGCCCGTATCAACTGCGGGCGGCCATCGCCGCGGTCCACGACGAGGCGCCGTCGCCGGGCGCCACGGACTGGCGCGAGATCCTCGGCCTGTACGACGTCCTGGTCCACCGGGTTCCGGGTCCCGTGGAGCGTCTCAACCGGGTGGTCGCGGTGGCCATGGTGCACGGGCCGCGGGCGGGACTCGCCGAACTGGAGCCGCTGGAAGGGGAGTCGGCGCTCGGCCACCGGATCGACGCGGTCCGGGGCCATCTGCTGGAGCGCGCGGGTGACCCGGCGCGGGCCCGCGCCGCCTACGAGTCGGCCGCCGGGAAGACCCTCAGTCTCCCCGAACAGCGGTATCTCCAGGCGCGGGCCGCCCGGCTGAGGCCGTAGCGTACGGGTATGGCCGAACACATCCTGCACATCACCGAGCGCTCCCTGTGGGAGGCGGCACGCGCGTCCGGCGCCTACGAGATGTCCACGCGCGGCAAGAGCCTCCAGGAGGAGGGATTCATCCACTGCTCGCTGCGCCACCAACTCCCCACGGTGGCCGCCTTCCTGTACGGCTCCTACACCGGACCCGACGAACTGGTGGTCCTGGTGATCGACCCCGAACGGCTCGGCGCTCCCCTGCGGTACGAGGCCGTCACGGCCGGAGGCGAGGAGTTCCCGCACATCTACGGACCGGTTCCGCCGGAGGCCGTCGTGGACGTCGAGGTGTGGGAAACCGGCGGGGCGGCTCGCTAGTTCGACGGCGACGGGGCCGGCAGTCCGCCCGTCTCCGGGTCCCGCGGTGTGAGGCAGTACGTGCCGCCGGAGGGGTCCCGCATCACCGCCCAGCGGGCGCCGCGGCCCAGGAGCGTGGCGCCGAGGAGTTCGTGGCGGATGCGGATCGCGTCGATGTCGGAACAGGCGATGTCGATGTGGGCGGCAGTGGGGCGCGCGTTGCCGAGGCGTTGCAGGAGGATACGGACCGGGAGCGCGGCCGGCGGCCTGATCGCGTGGAACTCCGCGAGCGCGCCGGGCACCGACTCCCAGCCGGTCAGCGCGCTCCAGAAAGCGATCTCCGCCTCGTACACGGCGGGTGCCAGATCGATGCACACCTGGTCGAGACGGCTGGTGACACCGGACGGACCCTTGATCACCGGAGGCCGCTTCGACTCCCCGTGCCACGGCACCGCGCAGAACAACTGCCCGCCGGGAGAACGCAGTACGGCCCAGTCCCCGTGGTCCGCGACGGTGTCGGCACCCAGCCGCAACGCCGACCGCACCAGCGCCGGTACGTCCTCGACGACGAGGTCGAGATGCGCGCCCCCGGCGCCCGGCCCGGACCCGGCGACACCCTGCGCCTTCACGCACGCGTCGGCCGCTCCGTCGGGCAGCAGGGTCACGAACTCGCCCCGCTCGCCGCGCCGTTCGGACAGCTTGGTGCGGGTGACCGCGGTCCAGAACTCGCAGGCGGGTCCGAACTTCTTCAACGGCCGGTCGACAAAGGCGTAGGTCCACCGGATCGGCTGGGTCGGCTGGACCGGCTCGGTCGGCTGGGTCAGCCGGATCGGCTCCGTCATGATCTCTTGTCTCCGATCAGGCCGTGCAACGACGTTGT
Source organism: Streptomyces sp. NPDC088747 (assembly GCF_044751025.1). Classification (NCBI taxonomy): domain Bacteria; kingdom Bacillati; phylum Actinomycetota; class Actinomycetes; order Kitasatosporales; family Streptomycetaceae; genus Streptomyces; species Streptomyces sp. NPDC088747. The sequence goes on along the minus strand of NZ_JBIVKZ010000003.1, from coordinate 175,106 downwards.
CACGCGCGCGACGAACGCGTCCCGCGCGGTGGGGGAGAGGACATCCAGGGACAGGTACGGGTTGAGATCCTCCAGCTCGACGAGGAGGAGCTCGCCGTCGGGTGCCCGGCAGGCGTCCACGCGCTGGATCCCGTACTCGATGTCGTTCCAGTCCACGAACCGCTGGGCGAACTCCCGGTCCTGTTCGGTCGGTTCGTAGGGTTCCAGGGCCCAGCGCTGGTCGGGGCGGGGCGCGTACAGGGCGTACTGGAGGGTGCGGTCGACGAAGTAGAAGGACACCTCGTAGGCGAAGTCGACGCGCGGCTGGACGAGGACGTCGCCGTACAGCGCCGGGTCGGCGAGCCGGTCGCGCGCCACGAACTCCAGGCCTATCGAGTCCGCTCCCCGCCTCGGCTTCACCACGTACGTGCCGACGTCCGGGAGCCGGCCGAGGTCCGCCGTGCGGTCGATGGTGGGGATCACCGGATATCCCGCCGCGGTGAGCTCCAGCAGATACCCCTTCCCCGCCATGTCGCCCTTTCCGGAGAGCTGGTTGTAGACCCGCACGCCGTCCGCGACCGCCCGCTCCCGGAACTCCTCGTACGGCGCCTGGTAGTTCAGGACCGGCCCGCTGTTGCGTACGACCACCGCGTCGAAGGCGTGCATCAGCGCGGCCGCGTCCAGCGGGTGGCAGACGGCGAGGTCGAACTCCGCGCGCAGCCGGGAGGTGAGGAGGATGTCCTCGTCGCAGTACCGGCGGCCCTTGGCCGGGTAGGCCAGGTCACTGACGTACAGGATGCTGGGGCGCGCGGACGGCATGGGGTCTCCCGGTGATGGTGATCAGCCGATGGTAGGCCCGCCCGCCCAGGACCGGGCCGTCCACGGTCCGCTCAGGCGACGGGAGGGCGTTCGTTGAAGCGCAGGAGATTGCCCGCCGGGTCGCGGAAGGCGCAGTCGCGCAGGCCGTAGGGCTGGTCCGTGGGCTCCTGGAGCACCTCGGCACCGGAGGCCTGGACACGGGCGAAGAGGGCGTCGCAGTCCGGCGTCGAGAAGATCACGCCGCGGAGCATGCCCTTGGCCAGGAGCTCGGCCATGGCCTGCTTGTCGGCGGGGGAGGCGTTCGGATCCGCCGCCGGGGGTTCCAGCACGATCTCCACGTCCGGCTGGAGCGGCGAGCCGACGGTCACCCAGCGCATTCCCTCGAAGCCGACGTCGTTGCGCACCTCCAGGCCGAGGACGTCGCGGTAGAACGCGAGCGCCTTGTCGTGGTCGTCCACGGAGATGAAGCACTGGGACAGTCTCACGTCGGCCACGGGGCCGTTCAGGGGTCCATTCATGGGGCCACGCTAGAGGCGAGTGCCCGGTTCCGCCTCCGGGTTGCGGTGACGGGCCGGGCGGGTGAGGCGCTGGGCCACGCAGGAGGGGATCGGCGCGCCGTGGTCGTGCGGCCGCGCGCGGTACGCGCTCGGGGTCTCGCCGGTCAACTCCGTGAAGCGCGAGCTGAAGGAACCGAGCGACGTGCACCCCACGGCGAAGCAGACCTCCGTGACCGACAGGTCGCCGCGGCGCAGCAGGGCCTTGGCACGCTCGATCCTGCGCGTCATGAGATAGGTGTACGGAGTCTCGCCGAAGGCGGCCCGGAAGCTGCGCTGGAAATGGCCGGGCGACATCAGCGCGGTGCGCGCGAGCTCCGCCACCTCCAGCGGCTGCGCGTACTCACGGTCCATCCGGTCGCGGGCCCGGCGCAGCCGGACCAGATCCTCCACGTTCACCTCATCAGGATGGCACGGGGCACCGACAGCGGGGTACGGGCGCGGTCCGCTTCCCGCGACGTACGGGCGCGGTCCGCCCTCCGCGACGCCCCTGGCCGCGATCCCGGCATCGGGACGCCGAAGGGGCCCGGCCGGTTCTCCGGCCGAGCCCCTTCCGTGCGCGGCAAGCGCGCCGACCCGCGAGGGTGCACCGCTCGCCGGTCATGCGAACTGACGTGGTGTCAGGCCTTCTTGGTCTCCCAGAAGATCTTGTCGATCTGGGCGATGTAGTCCAGCGCCTTCTGGCCCGTCGCCGGGTCGGCGGACGCCTTGGCGGCCGAGAGGGCCTTCAGGGTGTCGTTGACCAGCTGGTGCAGCTCCGGGTACTTCTCGAAGTGCGGGGGCTTGAAGTAGTCGCTCCAGAGCACCGAGACGTGGTGCTTGGCGAGCTCGGCGCGCTGCTCCTTGATGACAACGGCGCGCGTCTGGAACTGCGGGTCGTCGTTTCCGGCCATCTTTTCCTGGACGGCCTTCACCGACTCCGCCTCGATGCGGGCCTGGGCCGGGTCGTACACGCCGCAGGGCAGGTCGCAGTGCGCGCTGACCTTCACCTTGGGGGCAAACAGGCGGGAGAGCATTGAGCTGTCCTTCCTCGTGATCGTCTTCTCAGGTGGGACATTACTCCGTAGGAGACGGGTTTTCGCGAGTGCCCCCGTGGGCTTAGGACAAAAGTCCGGGGTGGGACTGGGACTCGTGGAGGATCGGACCGGGGAGGTGCCGGTGATGCCGGAGCTGTCGCAGGAGACCGAGCAGGGGAGGGCCGTCCTGCCCTTCGGGGCGGCGGAGGTGACGGGTCCGTCCATGGTGCCCACGCTGCGGCACGGGGATCGGCTCGTCGTGCAGTACGGGGCGCGGGTGCGGCCCGGTGACGTGGTCGTCCTGCGCCATCCGTTCCAGCAGGATCTGCTGGTCGTCAAGCGGATCGCGGAGCGGCGTGAGGGCGGCTGGTGGGTGCTCGGCGACAACGCGTACGCCGGCGGGGACAGCACCGACTACGGCACCGTGCCCGAGGACCTCGTCCTCGGGAAGGTGCGGTTCCGGTACCGGCCGCTGAGCAGGGATCAGCGGTCGCCGTTCGCGCTGGTGCGCTGGGCGCTGGGCGCGGCCAGGCCGGTACTGTCCGGCCGGTCCGCCTCCAGGCGCTTGCGGGCCCGGTAGGCGGCCACGTTGGCGCGGGTCGCGCAGCGGTCCGAGCAGTACCGCCGGGAGCGGTTGGTGGACGTGTCGAGGTAGGCGTTGCGGCAGGGCGCGGCCTCGCACAGGCCGAGGCGGTCGACACCGTGTTCCGTCAGGTGGAAGGCCAGGCCCATCGCCGCGATCGCCGCGTAACCCGCGGTCGCGTTCGAGGGGTGGTCCGCCAGGTGCATGTGCCACAGCGGGCGCCCGTTGTCGTCCCGGTAGTCGTGTCCGGAGATCTGCGGGCTGACCGGGAACTCCAGCAGAAGTGAGTTCAGCAGGTCCACGGCCAGGGTCTCGTTGCCGCCGTCGGCCGCCTCGAAGACCGCGCGGAGCCGGGCCCGTACGGAACGGAAGCGGGTGACGTCCGCGTCCGTGGCCCGGCGGGCGGCCGAGGAGTTCCCCCCGAAGAGGTCACGGACGGCGTCCACCGAGGTGAGCGAGTCCTTGCCCCGGACCGGCTCCTCGCTGTTGACGAGGCGTACCGCGTAATCCGAGTAATAGGCCAGTTCCACTTGTAGTCCTTACGGAGGCGCTCTATCGTCGGGGAAGCGGGGGAAGTAACGGATGCCTGCGCTTCAAGGGTATTACGGGCTGTGCCGGGAGCACGCGGCTAAGCGAAGAAGGGGCTTTCATGACCACCACCACCGGAACCGACTGGGGCGCCTGGCAGGAGAGCTGGGACCGTCAGCAGGAGTGGTACATGCCGGACCGCGAGGAGCGCTTCCGGGTGATGCTCGACATGGTGGAGGCCCTCGTCGGGCCCGAGCCGCGCGTCCTGGACCTCGCCTGCGGCACGGGAACCATCACGGCCCGCCTGCTGGACCGCTTCCCGGGGGCCACCAGCACCGGCGTCGACCTCGACCCCGCGCTGCTCGCCATCGCCGAGGGCACCTTCGCGGGCGACGACCGGGTCACCTTCGTGACGGCCGACCTCAAGGACCCGCGGTGGCCCGCCCGGCTGCCGTACGACTCGTACGACGCGGTCCTGACCGCCACGGCCCTGCACTGGCTGCACAGTGAACCCCTCACGGTTCTCTACGGCCGGATCGCGGAACTCGTCCGCGACGGCGGTGTGTTCATGAACGCCGACCACATGATCGACGAGTCGACGCCCCGGATCAACGCGGCGGAGCGCGCTCAGCGGCACACCCGGATGGACCGGGCGAAGGCGGACGGCGTGCTCGACTGGGCCGAATGGTGGCAGCTCGCCGCCCAGGACCCGGTGCTCGCCGCGCCGACCGCACGCCGGTTCGAGATCTACGGCGAGCACGCGGACGGCGACACCCCCTCGCCCGACTGGCACGCCCGCACACTCCGCGAGCAGGGCTTCGCGGAGGCCAGGCCCGTCTGGCGCTCGCCCTCCGACGCGCTGGTACTCGCGGTGAAGTAGACCCAGCGGCGCGCTCGGGGACAGCGGAAGGGGCTGCCGCTCGGGGGGCGGCGGAAGGAGCGGTCGCTCGGGGGCAGTGGGAGGAGCGGTTGCTCGGGGCAGCGAAGGGGCGGTCGCTCGGGGACGGCGAAGGGGCGGTACGGAGTCTCCCGTACCGCCCCTTCCGCTCCGTACCGTCAGAGCACCTTCGACAGGAACGACTGCGTCCGCTCGTGCTGCGGATTCGTCAGTACGTCGCGGGGGTTGCCCGCCTCGACCACCACGCCGCCGTCCATGAAGACCAGCGAGTCGCCCACCTCGCGGGCGAAGCCCATCTCGTGGGTGACGACGATCATCGTCATGCCGGACTCGGCGAGGTCGCGCATGACGTCCAGGACGTCACCGACCAGCTCCGGGTCGAGCGCCGAGGTCGGCTCGTCGAAGAGCATCAGCTTCGGGTCCATCGCCAGCGCGCGGGCGATCGCCACGCGCTGCTGCTGGCCGCCGGAGAGCTGCGAGGGGTAGGTCTTCGCCTTGTCGGCCAGGCCCACCCTCTCCAGGAGCTGGCCCGCGCGCTCCCGCGCCTGGGACCTGCTGACGCCCTTGACCTGGACCGGCGCCTCCATGACGTTCTCCAGCGCCGTCATGTGCGGGAACAGGTTGAAGCGCTGGAACACCATGCCGATGTCCCGCCGCTTCAGCGCGACCTCGCTGTCCTTGAGCTCGTACAGCTTGTCGCCCTTCTGGCGGTAGCCGACCAGCTCACCGTCGACGTACAGACGCCCGGCGTTGATCTTCTCGAGGTGGTTGATACACCTGAGGAAGGTCGACTTGCCGGAGCCGGACGGGCCGATGAGGCAGAACACCTCGCCGGTGTTCACCTGGAGGTCGATGCCCTTGAGAACCTCGACGGGACCGAAGGACTTGTGGACGCCCTCGGACTTCACCATGGCGGTCACTTCGCGCCCCTCTCACTGCCCAGCGAAAGCATGCTCGCCTTGATCTTCTGCCAGGGAGTGGCGGGGAGGCTACGGCTGGAACCGCGCGCGTAGTACCGCTCCAGGTAGTACTGGAAGACGCTGAACACGCTGGTCATGACCAGGTACCAGATCGAGGCGACGAAGAGCATCTCCATCACCGCGTACGACGTGGAGCCGATCGCCGAGGTCGAACGCAGCAGCTCGTTGTACGTGACCGCGTACACCAGCGACGAGGTCTTGAGCATGTTGATGAACTCGTTGCCGGTCGGCGGCACGATGACACGCATCGCCTGCGGGATCACGATCCGGCGCAGGGTCTTCGTGTGGCTCATGCCCAGCGCGTGCGAGGCCTCGGTCTGGCCCTCGTCGACGGCCAGCAGGCCGGCGCGGCAGATCTCGGCCATGTACGCGGCCTCGTTCAGGCCGAGCCCCAGCAGGGCGCACATGAACGGGGTCATGACGTCCGTCATCTCGTCCTTGTAGATCGGACCGAGGTTGAGGACGGGGAAGATCAGCGCCAGGTTGAACCAGAGGAGCAGCTGGACGTAGACCGGGGTGCCGCGGAAGAACCAGATGTAGAGCCAGGCGACGGTACTGGTCACCGGGTTCTTCGAGAGCCGCATCACGGCGAGCACGATGCCGAGCACCACGCCCAGGATCATGGCGAGCACGCTGATCAGCAGCGTGCGGCCGGCTCCCTGGACGACGCTCGACACGAAGAGCTGGTCGCCGACCGTGGACCACTGGATGTCGCCCTGCGAGAACGCGTAGACGATCGCCGCGAGGAGCGCGACGACGATGACGCCGCTGACCCAGCGGCCGTAGTGCCGGACGGGGATCGCCTTGATGGCCTCCGGGCCGCCCGGGGGCACCGGGGGCGCGGAGACCGGGTCCCCCGGCGGCGGGGTGTCCGAAGGAGACTTGTCGAACTTGTCAGTCACGTGACTGCCCTTCAGTGGTGCGCACGGCTCACTTGCCGCCGTTGATCACGGACTTGTCGATCGCGCCCGACTCCGCGCCCCACTTCTCCAGCACCTTCTGGTACGAACCGTCCGCGATGATCGCGTCGACGGCTTCCTTCAGCACATCGCGGAGCTCGGTGTTCTTCTTGCTCAGCACGATGCCGAACGGTCCGGCGTCGTACTGCTCGCCGACGACCTCGAACGCGTTGCCGCCGTCGGCCTTGCGCGACAGGTCCAGGGCCACCGGGTAGTCGTTGATACCGGCCACCGCGCCGCCGGACTTCACACGGGTCTGCGCCTCGGTGTCGTTCTCGAAGGACTCGATCTTGACGGCCTTCTCACCGCCGTCGGTGCACTTCTTCGACTGGTCCTTGAGGGCTTCCTCGTACGTGGTGCCACGCTGCACCGCGGCCGTCTTCCCGCACAGGTCCTCGATGCCGTTGACGCCCTCGGGGTTGCCCTTCTTGACGTAGATGGCCGTGCCCGCGACGAAGTAGTCGACGAAGTCGACGCCCTCACCGAGCTTCTTGCCGTCGTCGTCCAGGCCCTCCTGGCGCTGCTTGTTGTCCGTGATGGACGACATCGCGATGTCGTAGCGGCCCGAGTTCACCGCGGTGATCAGGCCGTCGAAGGAGCCCGAGGTGAACTTGAACTCGACACCGAGCTGCTTGCCGAGCGCCGCGGCGATGTCCGGGTCGACACCGACGATCTTGCCGCCCTCCACCGACTCCATGGGGGCGTACTCGGCGTTCGTGCCGACCTTGATCACGCCGGCGTCCTGGATCGCCTTCGGCAGCTTGGAGAAGAGGGGAGCGCTGTTGGACGGCTCCGAGGAGCTGTCGCCCTCGTCGCTCTTGGTCTGGTCGCCGCAGCCGGCGAGCAGCAGGGCCCCCGCGACCGCGATCGCACCGACCGCGGCTGTCCGGGAGCGCTTGGCGGCAGTACGACGGATAAAGCTTGCGGTCATGTTGGGTCCTCCGGCGGAAGAGAGAGGTGCCGATGGGTCGACGAGAACACACACCTTCGGGTGTCGCGACCTTGTGTGATTACGGCATCTTGCCATTCGGACCTCGTCATTCAGGCGGCCAGCTATGTCAAAATCGGATAACGGGTGACCCCCGAACCGCCGCAGGCCGGTACATCGAGGCCGGACCTTATACGGGAACCGGTGCTTCCGGCCGGAAGATCTTCGGCGCATCTCAGGATGCGAACGCCCTTTACTCCGCACATGCGGTGTCATGCGGGCATGTCACGGACTTGTCCACATATTCGGCTATGAGTCATGTCACCGACGTGTTGCCTTCGCCCTATGGACTCGCGGACGGCCCGGTCCGTCGGGTAGGAAGGTTCTTTACACCCCTCATCCGGGGCTCAGGGCGCGTGTGCGGCGCGCCCGTCGCGTATCGCCCGTACGCAACCACGGCGGCTGGGCCTGCGCGGTGCCCGCCCACCCCTCAATCAGGAGTGGTCACCCTCAGACATTAAGACTTAAGGGGTAAAACAAAGTGGCAGCGGAGATTGTCAATCCTCGCACCGCGAGCAGTGGTGACAGCAGCGGCGGTGACAGCGGCACCGAGGGCAGTACGGGTCAGGAGCGCGCGGGCGAGCCCCTCGATTCCTTCGACCCCGCGTTCGCGCTGCACCGCGGCGGCAAGATGGCCGTGCAGGCCACCGTGCCCATCCGCGACAAGGACGACCTTTCCCTCGCGTACACGCCCGGCGTCGCCAAGGTGTGCAGCGCGATCGCCGAGCAGCCGGAACTGGTCCACGACTACACGTGGAAGTCGTCGGTGGTCGCCGTCGTGACGGACGGTACGGCGGTTCTGGGACTCGGGGACATCGGTCCCGAGGCCTCCCTTCCGGTGATGGAGGGGAAGGCGATCCTCTTCAAGCAGTTCGGCGGGGTCGACGCCGTGCCGATCGCGCTCGCCTGCACCGGCGTCGACGAGATCGTCGAGACGGTGGTCCGGCTGGCGCCCTCCTTCGGGGGAGTGAACCTGGAGGACATCTCCGCGCCCCGCTGCTTCGAGATCGAGCGCAGGCTCCAGGAGCGGCTGGACATCCCGGTCTTCCACGACGACCAGCACGGCACCGCCGTCGTGACCCTGGCGGCCCTGCGCAACGCCGCGAAGCTCACCGGGCGTGAGCTGGGTGACCTGCGCGCGGTGATCTCCGGCGCGGGTGCGGCCGGTGTCGCCATCGCCAAGTTCCTGCTCAAGGCCGGTCTCGGGGATGTCGCCGTCACCGACCGCAAGGGTGTCGTCTCCAGGGACCGCGACGACCTGACGGACGTCAAGCGCGAACTGGCCTCGATCACCAACAAGGCGGGCATCTCCGGTTCGCTGGAGTCCGCCCTGTCCGGCGCCGACGTCTTCATCGGTGTCTCCGGCGGTACGGTGCCGGAGCCGGCGGTGGCTTCCATGGCCGAGGGCGCGTTCGTGTTCGCCATGGCCAACCCGAACCCCGAGGTGCATCCGGACATCGCCCACAAGTACGCGGCCGTCGTCGCGACCGGGCGGTCGGACTTCCCGAACCAGATCAACAACGTGCTGGCGTTTCCCGGGATCTTCGCCGGGGCGCTTCAGGTGCGGGCCTCGCGGATCACCGAGGGGATGAAGATCGCTGCGGCGGACGCGTTGGCGGCGGTGGTCGGGGACGATCTCGCCGCGGACTATGTGATTCCCTCGCCGTTCGACGAGCGGGTGGCTCCCGCGGTTACTGCCGCGGTGGCCGCGGCCGCTCGGGCGGAGGGTGTGGCTCGGCGCTGACGCGTTGACAGGGCCCCGCCGGGATCTCCTGGTGGGGCCTTTTTCGCCCCCTCCGCCCCTTCCCGTCCCGTTCCTGGGGGCTGCGCCCCCAGACCCCCCTGTCGCGCTTCGCGCTCGTCCTCAAACGCCGGACGGGCTGGAAGTCTCTAGCGCCGCCCGGGGTAAAAGTTTCAGCCCCTCCGGCGTTTGAGGAGCGGGGGTTCGGGGGCGGAGCCCCCGAGTACGGGACGGGTAGGGGCGGAGGGGGCGAAAACCCTGTGACCTGAGCCTCGGACATCGCGGGACGCGTGTCACAGAGGGGACTGGTTCCGTCCGGCGGGGGCGGAGCCTATCGTCGGGGCCATGTTCGCTGCCTACGCCGCCCGAATCGACCGCGACCAGCCGCTCAGCGCCCTGGAGCTGGGCGAGCGCCCGGCCCCGGGGAAGAGCCCCGGCTGGACGACCGTGAACGTACGGGCCGCCTCCCTCAACCACCACGACCTGTGGTCCCTGCGCGGAGTCGGCCTGCCCGAGGACAAGCTGCCGATGATCCTCGGATGTGACGCCGCCGGGATCGACGAGGACGGCAACGAGGTCGTACTCCACTCCGTCATCGGCCAGACGGGCCACGGCGTCGGCCCCAAGGAACCCCGCTCCATCCTCACGGAGCGCTACCAGGGCACCTTCGCGGAACAGGTCACCGTCCCCACGTGGAACGTGCTCCCGAAACCCCGCGAACTGTCGTTCGCCGAGGCCGCCTGCCTGCCCACCGCCTGGCTCACGGCCTACCGCATGCTCTTCACGAACGCCGGAGTACGCCCCGGCGACTCCGTCCTCGTCCAGGGCGCCGGCGGCGGCGTGGCGACGGCCGCGATCGTGCTGGGGAAGGCCGCCGGTCTGCGGGTCTTCGCCACCAGCCGCGACGAGGCCAAGCGGAAGCGGGCCGTCGAACTGGGGGCGGTGGAGGCGCTCGAATCCGGGGCGCGGCTGCCGCAGCGGGTCGACGCCGTCATCGAGACGGTGGGCGCCGCCACCTGGTCGCACTCGGTCAAGTCACTCCGCCCCGGGGGCACCCTGGTCATCTCGGGCGCCACCAGCGGAGACCGGCCCTCGCACGCCGAACTCACCCGGATCTTCTTCCTCGAACTGAAGGTCGTCGGCTCGACCATGGGCACCAAGGACGAACTGGAGGACCTGCTCTCCTTCTGCGCGACCACCGGTGTACGACCCGTCATCGACGAGGTGTTCCCGCTCGACCGGGCCCGCGAGGGCTTCGAACGGCTGGAGTCCGGCGATCAGTTCGGGAAGATCGTCCTCACGGTGGGCTGACTGCTTGGAATGACTACTTGGGCTGACGACTTGGAGTGATGACTGCCGGCGGTTATCGGCGAACGGCGCGGATGGCGCGGATGGCGGGCTCGGCTTCTTCGAGCCCGCCATCCGCCGTCCACCTGTCAACTGTGGTTGACGAGTGCTGAGTGTCAATGTAGGTTGACATCATGACCGAAGCAACCGATCTTGCCGAGCGCGCGGGTGATCGCGATCCGCGCATCGGGCTGCGGGCGGTCTCCGCGCTGCGGAGGCTGCTGGAGCAGTTGGAAGCGGTACAGGTGCGCAGTGCGCGCAATCAGGGCTGGTCCTGGCAGGAGATCGCCGCGGAACTCGGAGTGACCAGGCAGGCCGTGCACAAGAAGTACGGGAGGCAGTGATGTTCGAGCGGTTCACGAAGGACGCGCGGGCCGTCGTCGAGGGTGCGGTCGAGCACTGTGCACGCGCGGGGGAGGGGCGGGTCGAGGAAGCGCACATGCTGCTCGCCCTCCTCGACCGGGAGGGCAGCCGTGGTTCGTTCGCCCTGGCCTCGCTCGGGCTGACCGGACGGCGTGACTCGGTCGTACGGCAACTCGCCGAGGCGCGGCGGCGAGGCGGGCTCTCCCGCGCGGACGCCGACGCCCTTTCCGGGCTCGGCATCGACCTCTCGGAGATCGTTTCCCGGATCGAGGAGGCCCACGGTGTCGGAGCGCTGGAGTCGGGGCGGCGGCCCGGCCGACGGTCGCGGCGCCCCGGCTTCGCTCCGGGGTCCAAGGACGTGCTGACCCAGTCCCTGCGGATCGCTCTCGCTCACCAGGACCGGCACATCGGGGACGAGCACCTGCTGATGGCGCTCACCTCCCGGCCCGGCGTCCCCGCCGAGGTGCTGGCCGACCACGGGGTGACGTACGCGGGGGTCGCCCGGGTGTTGTACGGGGGTGGGGAGGCCAAGGCGGGGTGAGGCCAAGGCTGGGTGAGGCCGGGATGAGGGGCGGGGGCTTTCGGCTTCCGCCCCTGATGACTGAGGCCAGCCCGCCCGCCTCTCAAGGACCGGCTCAGCGGCTGTCCAGGCCGGGGCTAGGAGCTCTCGGCTCTGCGCAGGGTCGACCCGATGTGTGCCGCCGCCCTCGACAAGTGGTCGCGGGTCAGGCGTAGTTGGTCCTCCGTCACCCCGTGGTCGCGGGCCGCGTCGCGGATGTCGTCGCGGAAACGGTCCAGGAGGCGGTCGAGGTCGCGGGCAGGGTTGCCGGTGGAGTCCTCGTGGGCCCAGGAGGGTTCGTAGCCGGCGGGGAAGTCGTCCGGGGTGTCGGTGTACTCCGGCCCCCTCGGCTCCTTGGCTGCGTTCGCCTTGGTCTGCTTCGTCTCCTTCGCCGGGTCGGCTGCCGGGTCGGTCCGGCCGAAGCCGAAGTCCTTTCCGAAATCCTTCCCGAAGTCCTTGCTCAGGTCCTTGCCGAAGTTCTTTCCGAACTCGCCGAACTCCTTGGCCAGTTCGGTCAGGCCCTCGCGGACGCCCGTCGGCCAGTCGCCCCGAGCGAAGTGGTCCTGGACCTGGTCCTGGACATGCCTTGCCATACGCTGCATCTCCTCCTGGGCCTGGGCGCGGGCCCGCTCCTGAGCCTCCTTGGCCTGACGGCGGGCGCGCTGAGCCTCGTCGCGGGCGCGGCGGCTCTCGTCCTTCGCGCGGCGTGCCTGCTCCTTCCACTCCTGCTTGACGCGCCGCATCTCCTCCTTCGCGACCCGCCACGACTCCTTGTCGCGGAAGTCCCCGAAGTCCCCGGACTCGCCCTGTGCGGTCTCGTGCTCCCCGCCCGCACCCGCGCCGCCACCGGTGCCGCCGCGCTGAGCCTCCGTGGCCGCCGCCCGCATCTCGCGTCGCAGGTCACCCGCGGCGCCCCGGACGTCGGCGCGGATCTCGGCCGCGAGCTCGGCCACCGAGTTGCGGATCTCCAGCTCCAGATCGGCCAGCTCACCGCTGCGGTCGGCCAGCTCGGCACGGCCCGCGTCCGTGATCGCGTACACCTTGCGACCGCCCTCGGTCGTGTGCGTGACCAGCCCCTCGGTCTCCAGCTTCGCCAGCCGGGGATAGACGGTGCCCGCCGAAGGGGCGTACAGGCCCTGGAAGCGCTCCTCCAGGAGCCGGATCACCTCGTACCCGTGGCGCGGCGCCTCGTCCAGCAGCTTCAGGAGGTAGAGGCGAAGGCGGCCATGGGCGAAGACGGGGGGCATCTCAGAGCACCTTCTTGTCGGTGGGGGCGTCGGACGCGGTGTCGGAGGGAGTGCCGGGCGGGGTCGCAGAGGGTGCGTCGGTGGGAGCGCCAGTCGCGGTATCGGAGTGTGCGTCGGACGGAGTTACGGGCGGGGTCTCGGTGGGTGCGTCCGCGGGGGTGTCGCGCGGAGTGGCCGGGGCGGGGCTCGTAGGTGCGGCGGGGGGCGCGTCGTGCGGGTCCTCGGGGGGCTCGGGGGTCGCGTCTCGCGGGGCCTCCCGCGGTTCGTCCTCCGTCGGTGGCCTGCGCAGCAGGGCGATGGAGCCGGAGACGGTCACCGCCTTCAGCTTGCCGTTGCCCGCGCCCAGTCGGCCGGTGATCTTCTTGGCGCCCCACTGTCCGCCGACCCGGAGGTCCTCGAAGGCGCTGGAGACACTGCCGCTCGCGGTGTTCGCCTCCACGACCGCGTCCGCCGGCTGGGGGAGCCTGATGGCGATCTCGCCCGAGACGTTCGACAACTGGACGTCCGTCGGAGAGCCCGTGGCGTCCAGGTCCACGATCATCGAGCCGCTCACCGACTCGGCCCGCACGGAGGAGCCGGAACCCTCGACGACCGTCAGGTCACCGGAGACGGAGTGGAAGCGGAGGTCGCCGGTGACGGCCTGGGCCTCCAGGTTCCCCGACACCGTGTCCACGCGGACCGGACCCGACACGCGCACCAGGGTCGTGTCGCCCGTGACGCCCTTCACCGCGACCCGGCCGTCCATGCCGGACACCACGGCGGCGGCGCCGACCACGCCCACTTCGACCTGGGTGCCCACCGGGACGGCCAGCGAGACCACCGCGTGGCGGCGCCAGCCCTTGCGGTCGAGCCACTTGAGGAAGCCCTTCCACGGAAGGTCCTCGTACGCCACCGTGAGCGTGCCGTCCTCCTGGGTCACCTGGAGCGGCGGGCCGTCCAGCTCGGAGACTTCCAGTCGGGCGGAACCCTCGTCGGTACCCACGACGTTCACTGTTCCGTTGACCACGCGCACACGCAGCGCGGTCACGGGGGCGTCGAAGACGAGCTTGCCGGGCTCTGCGACGGACCACTCGGACATGGTGCGACCTCCTCGACGGGATCGGGACGGGACGCGCCATATCGCGTCTTCCACGTAACACGATATATCGCGGATACGGAAAGTCAAGACACTCTTTCGACGGCTCCTGTGCGGGCAAAAGGGGCAAGTCTCCCGGAACTGGGCCTAACGTATGACCATGTCCACGACGCCCGGTGAGCCCTCCGGCCGAACCCCCGGCACCGCCGCCGGCGCCCTTCTCCTCTGCCGGGCGCGGCCCGAGTCCGTCGGATCAGCCGCGCATCTGCTGCGTGAGCGGATGCTGCTCACCTCGGCCGGTGCCGAGTGGAGTGTGCTGGTTCCCGAGGGCAGGCCCTGGCTGGACGAGGCCGAACCCGTCGACCGGGTGCTCACCGGCTGGGCCACCGCTCTCGCCGTCGGCGCCCCCTGGCCCGTACTCGCCCTCTGGTGGGACGGCGACCACAGCGGCTGCACGCTCGCCTCGGGTTTCCGCCGTACCGTCGGCTACGAGTGGCTGGCGAACGGCACCCCGGTCGGCGAGGACGAGGCGATGCGCACCTTCGCCGCCCGCCTCGGTCTCGACCCCGTGCTCGACATGCAGTCCCTGGAGCAGCTGACCGAGCCGGACGCCACCGCGGACGCCCGTACCCGCATGCTCGGGCTGCTCGCCGTCCTCACGCGCGCGGGGGTGGCACTTCCGCCCGGGATCGTCCCCGGGGAGCCGGTCGGAAAGCTACGGGAAGCAGCCCGGGTTCAGCCCGGTGCCGAGCAGATCGAGTGGCCCGGGTGGCGTGCCGCCGTCGGCGCGGAGCTCGACGTCGTGGAGGGCGGCAGCCTGGGGCCCTGGCTGCGGGGCCCGAAGGCCCGTGCCCTGGCCGTGGCCCAGTTGGCCGCCGGCCTCCCGCTCGCCGTCTGGGGTGCGCGGCGCGGCAGCGGCGGCTGGACCGCGACGGGGGCCCTGCTGGTGATCCACGGCGCCCTCGGGCTGGCGTACGACCGCCTCCGGACCGTCGACTGACCCGCCCGGAACCGTCCCCCGAAGGACAACCGTCCCCCGAAGGGCCGCCGTCCCCGGACGGGCTACCGAGCCCCGCCGGGCCACCAACCCTCGCCGGGCTACCGACCCCCGCCGGGCATCCGACCCCCGCCGGGCATCCGACCCCCGCCGGGCATCCGAGCCCCGCCGGGCATCCGAGCCCCGCCGGGCATCCGAGCCCCGCCGGGCCACCGCCCCCCCCGCCGGACAACCACCCCCCGCCCCCTACTCCTCGTCGTCCTCGTCATCCAGTCGCGCCAGCCACGTCGCCAACCGCTCCACCGGCACCTCGAAGTCCGGGTTGAGATCGACAAACGTGCGCAGTTGCTCGGCGAGCCACTCGAAGGTGACTTCTTCCTCGCCGCGCCGCTTCTCCAGTTCCTCGATGCCGCGGTCCGTGAAGTACAACTCATGCTCCTGATGCGAACGGGACGAGCCCGGGACAAGCCCGGGGCAGGCCCGGGGATCTACCCCTTCAGGGTAGGCCGTGGTCCCGGCAGTACCGAGGCCTGTACGGCGAACGCCGGAGGCCCGGCTCCCTCGGAAGGGAACCGGGCCTCCGTCGTCGTACGAGCCGGGTCGGGACCCCTGTCGGATCCCCGGCTCCGAGACCTACGCCTCGAACACCTCGCGAACGAGCTGCTCCTGCTCGGCCTGGTGCCGCTTCGCGGAGCCGACCGCGGGGGACGAGCCGGCCGGGCGCGAGATGCGCCGGAGCCGCTCGCCGTGCGGGATGTCGGCGCCGACCGCGAGGTCGAGGTGGTCGATCAGGTTGAGGGCGATGAAGGGCCACGCGCCCTGGTTCGCCGGCTCCTCCTGGGCCCACAGGTACTTCTCGGCGTTCGGGTACTTGGCGATCTCCGCCTGGAGCTCGGCACCCGGGAGGGGGTACAGGCGCTCGATGCGGATGATGGCCGTGTCCGTGCTGCCGCGCTTCTTACGCTCGGCCTCAAGGTCGTAGTAGAGCTTGCCGGCGCAGAAGACGACCTTGCGGACGGCCGCGGCGTCGACGGTCTCGTCGCCGATGACGGGGCGGAAGCCGCCCGTCGTGAACTCCTCCGCGCTCGACGCGGCGGCCTTGAGGCGCAGCATCGACTTCGGGGTGAAGACCACCAGCGGCTTGTGGTGCGGGTTGTGCACCTGCCACCGCAGGAGGTGGAAGTAGTTCGACGGGAGCGTCGGCTGCGCGACCGTCATGTTGTTCTGCGCGCACAGCTGGAGGAAGCGCTCGATGCGGGCCGAGGAGTGGTCCGGGCCCTGGCCCTCGTAGCCGTGCGGCAGGAGCAGGGTGACGCCGGACGTCTGGCCCCACTTCTGCTCGGCCGCCGAGATGTACTCGTCGACGACGGTCTGCGCGCCGTTGACGAAGTCGCCGAACTGCGCCTCCCACATCACCAGCGACTCGGGACGGGCCAGCGAGTAGCCGTACTCGAAGCCCATGACCGCGTACTCGGAGAGCAGCGAGTCGTAGACGTTGTAGCGGGCCTGCTCGTCCGAGAGGTACTGGAGCGGGGTGAAGTCCTCACCCGTGCGGCGGTCGATCAGCACCGCGTGGCGCTGGCCGAACGTGCCGCGGCGGGAGTCCTGGCCCGACAGACGGACCGGGGTGCCCTCCAGCAGCAGCGAGCCGATGGCGAGGGTCTCGCCCATGCCCCAGTCGATCGTGTCGTCCTCGATCATCGCCGCCCTGCGCTGCAACTGCGGGAGCAGCCGCGGGTGCACGGTGACGTGGTCGGGGATGTTGACCTGGGACTCGGCGATGCGCTTCACGACCTCCTGGGAGATCGCGGTCGCCACGGCCACCGGGAACTCGGCCTGCACCTCGGGGACATGGGCCTCGGGCGCCTGCGAGATGGCCTCGCGGACCTCGGTGAAGACCTTCTCCAGCTGGCCCTGGAAGTCCTGGAGCGCCTGCTCCGCCTCTTCGAGGGTGATGTCGCCGCGACCGATCAGGGACTCGGTGTAGAGCTTGCGCACCGAGCGCTTCTTGTCGATCAGGTCGTACATCAGCGGCTGCGTGAACGCCGGGTTGTCGGACTCGTTGTGGCCCCGACGGCGGTAGCAGATCAGGTCGATGACGACGTCCTTGTTGAACGCCTGGCGGAACTCGAAGGCGAGGCGCGCGACGCGGACGACGGCCTCGGGGTCGTCGCCGTTCACGTGGAAGATCGGCGCCTCGATCATGCGGGCCACGTCGGTGGCGTACATCGACGAACGCGACGACTCCGGGGCGGCGGTGAAGCCGACCTGGTTGTTGATGACGATGTGGACCGTGCCGCCCGTGCGGTAGCCGCGCAGCTGCGACATGTTGAGCGTCTCGGCGACCACACCCTGGCCCGCGAAGGCCGCGTCACCGTGCAGGGCGACGGGCAGGACCGTGAAGTCCGTGCCGCCCTTGTTGATGATGTCCTGCTTGGCGCGGGCGATGCCCTCGATGATCGGGTCGACCGTCTCCAGGTGGGACGGGTTCGCCGCGAGCGAGACCTTGATCTGCTCGCCGTCCAGGCCGGTGAAGGTGCCGTTGGCGCCCAGGTGGTACTTGACGTCGCCGGAGCCGTGCATCGACTTCGGGTCGAGGTTGCCCTCGAACTCGCGGAAGATCTGGGCGTACGACTTGCCGACGATGTTGGCCAGGACGTTCAGCCGGCCGCGGTGGGCCATGCCGATGACGACCTCGTCGAGGCGCGACTCGGCGGCCGAGTCGATGACCGCGTCGAGCAGCGGGATGACCGACTCGCCGCCCTCCAGGGAGAAGCGCTTCTGGCCGACGTACTTCGTCTGCAGGAAGGTCTCGAAGGCCTCCGCCGCGTTCAGCCGGCGCAGGATCCGCAGCTGCTCCTCGCGCTCCGGCTTGGAGTGCGAGCGCTCGATGCGGTCCTGGATCCACTTGCGCTGCTTGGGGTCCTGGATGTGCATGAACTCGACGCCGGTGGTGCGGCAGTACGAGTCGCGCAGCACGCCGAGGATGTCGCGCAGCTTCATCAGGGACTTGCCCGCGAAACCGCCGACCGCGAACTCGCGCTCCAGGTCCCACAGGGTGAGGCCGTGCTCGGTGATGTCCAGGTCGGGGTGCTTGCGCTGGCGGTACTCCAGCGGGTCGGTGTCGGCCATGACGTGGCCGCGGACCCGGTAGGAGTGGATCAGCTCGAAGACCCGGGCGGCCTTGGTGACGTCGTCGTCGTGGCTGGCGTCGATGTCCTTGAGCCAGCGGACCGGCTCGTAGGGGATGCGCAGGGCCTCGAAGACCTCGTCGAAGAAGCCGTTCTCGCCGAGGAGGAGGTTGGCGACGATCCGCAGGAACTCGCCGGAGGCGGCACCCTGGATGACCCGGTGGTCGTAGGTCGACGTGAGCGTCATGACCTTCGAGATGCCGAGCTTGTTCAGGGTGTCCTGGGAGGTGCCCTGGAACTCCGCCGGGTAGTCCATCGAGCCGACGCCCATGATGACCGACTGTCCGGGCATCAGGCGCGGCACGGAGTGGACGGTGCCGAGGCCGCCGGGGTTGGTCAGCGAGACCGTGACACCGGTGAAGTCGTCCATCGTCAGCTTGCCGTCACGGGCGCGGCGGACGATGTCCTCGTAGGCCTGCCAGAACTCGAAGAAGTTCAGCGTCTCGGCCTTCTTGATGCCCGCGACGACCAGCTGGCGGTCGCCGTTGGGCTTCACCAGGTCGATGGCGAGGCCGAAGTTGACGTGCTCCGGCTTGACCAGGGTCGGCTTGCCGTCCTTCTCCGTGAAGGAGTAGTTCATGGACGGCATGGCCTTGATGGCCTGCACCATCGCGTAGCCGATGAGGTGGGTGAAGGAGATCTTCCCGCCCCGGGCGCGCTTCAGGTGGTTGTTGATGACGATGCGGTTGTCGAAGAGCAGCTTCACCGGGACGGCGCGCACGGACGTGGCCGTGGGCACCTCGACCGAGGCG
Source organism: Streptomyces sp. NPDC088747 (assembly GCF_044751025.1). Classification (NCBI taxonomy): domain Bacteria; kingdom Bacillati; phylum Actinomycetota; class Actinomycetes; order Kitasatosporales; family Streptomycetaceae; genus Streptomyces; species Streptomyces sp. NPDC088747. Next base: position 156,530 of record NZ_JBIVKZ010000003.1, on the reverse strand, counting down.
TTCATGTTCTTCGCGACCGCGGCGGCGGGGCCGCGCAGCGTCACGTACTCGGGTCCTGCCGGGGCCTCGGTGGCGGGCTCGGCCTTCGCGGCGGCCGGCTTGGCGGCGGCCGGAGCGGCCTTCGCCGGAGCCGGGGACGCAGCCGGGGCCGCGGCCGCGGCGGGCTTGGCCGGAGCGGCGGCGGCGGGCTGAGCGGGCGCGGGCGCCGGGGCGGGCGTCGGCGCGGCCTGCGCCGGCGGAGCCGTCCGGACGGGCGCGGCAGGCGCCGCGGGAGCGGTCGGAGCTGCTGGGGTGGTCGCTGCGGCCCCCGCGGCCGCAGTGCCCGACGGAGGCGAGGCGACGGCGGCGCCCGGCTTGTAGTCGGCGAAGAAGTCCCACCAGGCTCGGTCTACCGAATTCGGGTCCTGGAGGTACTGCTGATAGATCTCGTCGACGAGCCACTCATTGGGACCGAACGCGGCAGCGGGGTTCTTCCCCGTTGCTTGGTCTTCGGTCGAGATGCTCGAGTTACTGGGGGACTGTGGCGACACGGCGGCAACCGCCCTCTTCCGCTTCACAAGGTGATGGACAGCGGGAATCAAGGCTACGCCCCCGTGGCCGGGAAGGTCAGGCCGGGCCCGTGCATCGTCGTGTAAGTCACACCGGAAAGCGTGTTTCGGGGGTGGATATGGCGGGAAACAAGCGTGGTTCCGCTTCGGAAAGGGCACGTCGGCGTCGGTAGATCGCAGGTCGCGGCACGAATCACGCGGCCCTTTGCCTGATCACACGTGTCCGTCGGTGACGGACGCCGGTGGATCTTGTGGCTCCGGTTCGAACTTTACGTCAACTTGGCAGAGAAGGAAGCCCCGGAAGGCTGACCTGGATCCGGCAGCCCCGCTCGGATTCGGCCACCCTGATGCGGCCGCCGTGCAGATCGACCGCCCACCGTGCGATGGCCAGGCCGAGGCCCGTACCGCCGTCGCTGCCGGGACCGTGCGGCGAGGGGACCCCGCCGCGGTTGAACCGCTCGAAGACGCGGTGCCACTCCGACTTCGGAATGCCGGGGCCCTCGTCCAGGATCTCCAGGGCGAGGGACTCGGGGAGGTCGCCCCGTCTGGCCTTGACGGTGACGCGGCCGTGCGGGGGGCTGTGCTTGACCGCGTTGTCGATGAGGTTGGCGACGACCTGGTGGATCCGCTCCGGGTCCGCGTGCGCGGTCAGCTCGGGCGGTGACACGTCGAGGTGCAGATGGACGTCCGTGCGGGTGTGGCTCCCGGAGCCCGACGCGATGCCCGCGCGCGCGGAGGCGACCATGTTGGCCTCCTTCAGGACGCCCGACAGGTACGGCCACACCTCGAAGCGGCGCCGGCGCAGCGGTACGACGCCGTTGTCCAGCCGGGACAGGTCCAGCAGCGTCTCCACCAGTCGCCCCAGGCGCTCCGTCTGCTTGAGCGCGGTCCGCATGGTCTCGGGATCGGCGGCGGAGACACCGTCCACGACGTTCTCCAGGACGGCGCGCAGCCCTGCGATGGGGGTGCGCAGCTCGTGGGAGACGTTCGCCACGAGCTCCTTGCGCTGCCGGTCCTGGGCCTCCAGCTCGTCGGCCATGAGGTTGATCGTCTGGGCCAGGTCGCCCAGCTCGTCACGGCGGTCGTCGCGCACCCGGCGGGTGTAGTCGCCGTGCGAGATGGACCGGGCGACCGCGTTCATCTCGTCCAGCGGTGCGGTGAGCGAGTGCGCCACGAACTGCGTTATCAGCAGGGTGGCGATCATCGAGAAGACCGTGATGAAACGCAGCTCGGTCTGGGTGCGCGCCGCGATGATCGAGAGACCGGTGGTGATGAAGACCGAGACGACGACCAGGGTGCCGAGCTTGGTCTTGATGGAGAAGGGCCGTACGCCGCTCCAGGGACTCTCGTCCCCGGACCGCCCGAGTCCGGAGTCCGCCCGGCGGCGCTCCCCGAACCCGGGTCTCGCGCTCTTGCGTTCCCCGAACCCGCTCATCACATCAGCCCCCTCGACAAGGTCCCGGCAGAGGCCCGGCTCAGGGAGTCGGGGTCTCCAGGGCGTAGCCCACGCCGTGCACCGTACGGATCCGCTCGGCGCCGATCTTCCGGCGCAGCGCCTTGATGTGGCTGTCGACGGTCCGTGTGCCGGAAGCGTCCGCCCAGTCCCACACCTCGGCGAGCAACTGCTCACGCGAGAGTACGGCCCGCGGTGTGTTCGCGAGGCATACGAGGAGGTCGAACTCGGTGGGCGTGAGGTGCACGTCCTCCGAGCGCACCCGTACCCGGCGCTGCGCGTGGTCGATCTCCAGCTCGCCGAGCCGGAGGATCCCGCTGCGCGGCGTCGAGGCGGCCACCACGGCGCGCTCCACCCGGCGCAGCAGGACGTGCACGCGGGCGGCCAGCTCACGCATGGAGAACGGTTTCGTCATGTAGTCGTCGGCGCCGACGCCAAGACCGACCAGCATGTCGGTCTCGTCGTCGCGCGCTGTGAGCATCAGCACCGGCACCGGGCGCTGGGCCTGCACGCGGCGGCAGACCTCAAGCCCGTCGAAGCCGGGCAGCATGATGTCGAGGATCAGCAGATCGGGCTGCCAGGCCTCGGCGGTGTCGACGGCGGCCGGGCCGTCGCCCGCGGTTTGCACCAGGAATCCCTCGGCGCGCAGACGTGCCGCGATGGCGTCGACGATCGTCGGGTCGTCCTCGACGACGAGAACCCGTCGTTGAGCGCCGGGCGTCGCCGCCGCGCCGTTCTGGGAGGTGTGTGTCTGCTCCATCGCCCGCCCCTGAGGTGTGCTTTCCGGAATCCGTGGGGTGATCCCATGACTGCGCTTGACGCTTGAATGATCTGCGTCAGGGAAGCAGAGTACGGGCAGTAACCACGCCTCGGCTATCCAGGTCTTACCGCGAGATGGACGACGTCGGGAACGCCCCGGGCAACGGGGATCTCTTCGGTACGCACCCCCGTGAACCCGGCATTCCGTAGGGTTCCTTCAAATTCCGGAGAGGGCTGGGCGGACCACACCGCGAGTACCCCGCCGGGCCTCAACGCCCGTGCGCAGCTTGCCAGTCCGGGCTTCGAGTAGAGGCTTTCGTTGCCCTCGGTGACCGTCCAGCCGGGCCCGTTGTCGATGTCCAGGCACAGGGCGTCGTATGTGTCGCAGATCTCATTGACGTGGGCGAGCAGATCCGCTTCGACGATGTGCGTACGCGGGTCGGTGCGGGCCCGGTCGGAGAGGGCGGACAGCGGCCCGTCGAGGTGCCAGTCGATGACCGCCGGCTCGCGTTCCACGACGGTGATGCGCCCCCAGCGCGGGTCCGAGGCCGCGTGCGCGAGTGAGAATCCGACGCCGAGACCACCGATCAGCACACTCGGCTCCGGCCGCCCGTCCAGCGCGTCACGGGCGGCGTCCACGAGCAGCCGCTCCGAACGCCCGTCGGAGGTGTCCATCAAGAAGCACCCGTTGGCGATGATCTGCAGCAGCACGCCATGCCGCCGCAACACGACCTCGCCGTACGGGCCCTCGCGACGGTCGATCACCGCGGGGGCGTCGTACGAGGTGGCAGGAGTGTCGTACGAGGAGGCGGGGGTGCCGTACGAGGTGGCCATCGGCCCATCTTGGCAGCCGGGCGGCGCCGGGTGGCGGAATTCCCGGACGTCCGGCGCCCTCGCCGTGGCTGGAGTTCACCGGCCTCCGGTGAACTTCGCGCTGGTCAGCGGTGCCTCCACGCGCCACCCGAGGGCCTCGTACAGCGCCCTTCCGTCCGGCGTTCCGGCGAGTACGCCGGTCGTGGCGCCCTGCGCGGCAGCCGTGTGCGTCAGGGTGCGCACGACCAGGCGTCCGAGCCCTCTCCTGCGGTGTTCCGGCGCGGTCTCGATCCGGTCGATCACCGCCGTCCTGCCGGTGACCGCGATCTGGCCACGTGCGGCGCAGGAGCCGTCAGGTGCGGCGAGCAGCAGGTGGGTGACGGCGCCGTGCGACCAGGTGCGCTGGCGGTAGCCGCTGGGCGGGGCGGTTTCCGTGGAGGTGCCGGTGAGCGGGACGGACATCAGGCAGCCGGGCTCGGGGTCGATCCACCAGCCCGCGCCGAGCCAGGGGCCGACGACCGAGGGCTCGGCGAACACTTTGAGCCAGACTCCGGCCCCGGTCACCCCGTCGGCGACCTTCCGGACCACCGACTCCTCGACCGCCCCGTTGGCCGCCCCGAGAACGTGCCGCGACACATGCTCGCGCTGCCCGACGTCGATGGAACAGCCCCACGGCTCGAACACCGGCGGAGCCGCCCCACGCGAGAGCACCCAGCCGTCCACCCAGGCCCGTACGGTCTCGTCCACCAGCGCTCCTTGTAATGGTCTCCAGTTACTTCTGATGCTTACCCTAGCTGGGAGTGGTGGGCGTCGGGGGTCGGAGCCCCGCCGTGACGGAACCCCGTCCCGCCCGTTCCACCTGCACGAACGCCCCGATCGCTGACAGCGAACACCGCCGGGGAACACTCAAGCGCTCACAAGCATTGAGTCTGCATAGCTCAACTTGCTTGTCGAGAGGAAGATCATGGCTGCCGATTCCACCCCTACTCCGCTCAACCTGCCTGTGCTGCCGCTCGACGACGAGGTCGTGCTGCCGGGCATGGTGGTTCCGCTCGATCTGAACGACACCGATGTGCGCGCCGCGGTGGAGGCCGCCCAGGCCGCCGCCCGTACGACCCCGGGGAAGCCGCAGGTGCTGCTGGTGCCGCGGGTGGACGGGACGTACGCGGGCACGGGTGTGCTCGGCACGGTCGAGCAGGTCGGCCGCCTCGCCGACGGTGACCCCGGCGCGCTGATCCGTGGCCGTGGACGCGTGAAGATCGGCGCCGGGACCACGGGTCCGGGAGCCGCTCTCTGGGTCGAGGGCACCCACGTGGACGAGAACGTGCCCGACCCGCTGCCCGGCCACGTCACCGAACTCGTCAAGGAGTACAAGGCGCTGGCCACCAGCTGGCTGCGCAAGCGCGGCGCCTGGCAGGTCGTGGACCGCGTCACCGCGATCGACGACGTGTCCGCCCTCGCCGACAACTCCGGATACTCACCCTTCCTCTCCACCGAGCAGAAGGTGGAGCTGCTGGAGACGGCCGACCCCGTCGCCCGTCTGAAGCTGGCCACCGAACAGCTCCGTGAGCACCTCGCCGAGCAGGACGTCGCCGAGTCCATCGCCAAGGACGTACAGGAAGGCGTCGACAAGCAGCAGCGCGAGTTCCTGCTGCGCCGCCAGCTCGACGCCGTGCGCAAGGAGCTCCGTGACCTGAACGGAGAGGGCGGGGAGGACGAGAGCGACGACTACCGCTCCCGCGTGGAGGCCGCCGATCTTCCCGAGAACGTCCGCGAGGCCGCCCTCAAGGAGGTCGAGAAGCTGGAGCGCGCGAGCGACCAGTCGCCCGAGGGCTCGTGGATCCGCACCTGGCTCGACACCGTCCTCGAACTGCCCTGGAACGAGCGCACCGAGGACGCGTACGACATCCAGGGCGCCAAGACCGTCCTGGACGCCGAGCACGCGGGCCTCGACGACGTGAAGGAGCGGATCACCGAGTACCTCGCGGTGCGCAAGCGGCGTTCCGAGCGCGGGCTCGGCGTGGTCGGCGGGCGTCGCGGCGGTGCCGTGCTCGCGCTTGTCGGTCCTCCCGGCGTCGGCAAGACCTCGCTCGGTGAGTCCGTCGCGCACGCCATGGGCCGCAAGTTCGTCCGCGTCGCCCTGGGCGGCGTACGCGACGAGGCCGAGATCCGCGGACACCGGCGTACTTACGTCGGCGCGCTGCCCGGCCGGATCGTGCGCGCCATCAAGGAGGCCGGGTCGATGAACCCGGTCGTGCTCCTGGACGAGATCGACAAGGTCGGCTCCGACTACCGCGGCGACCCCGCCGCAGCCCTCCTGGAGGTGCTCGACCCCGCCCAGAACCACACCTTCCGCGACCACTATCTGGAGGTCGAACTCGACCTCAGCGACGTCGTCTTCCTGGCGACCGCCAACGTCCTGGAAGCCATCCCGGAGGCCCTGCTCGACCGTATGGAGCTGGTCCGCCTCGACGGCTACACCGAGGACGAGAAGGTCGTCATCGCACGGGACCACCTGCTGCCGCGCCAGCTGGAGCGGGCCGGTCTCGAGAAGGACGAGGTCACCCTCGACGAGAGCGCGCTGCGCAGGCTCGCGGGGGAGTACACCCGGGAGGCGGGCGTACGGAACCTGGAGCGCGGCATCGCGCGGCTGCTCCGCAAGGTCGCCGCTCAGCACGAACTCGGCGAGCGCAAGCTGCCGTTCACGGTGACCGAGGACGACCTGCGCGGGCTCATCGGCCGGCCGCACCACGTGCCCGAGTCCGCCCAGGACCCGGCGGAGCGCCGCACCGCGGTGCCCGGTGTCGCCACCGGTCTCGCCGTCACGGGAGCGGGCGGAGACGTCCTCTTCGTGGAGGCGTCGCTCGCCGACCCCGAGACGGGCGCCGCCGGTCTGACCCTCACCGGTCAGCTCGGTGACGTGATGAAGGAGTCGGCGCAGATCGCGCTGAGCTTCCTGCGGTCGCACGGAGCGGAGCTGGAACTGCCGGTCGGCGACCTCAAGGACCGGGGCGTGCACATCCACTTCCCGGCGGGTGCCGTCCCCAAGGACGGTCCGAGTGCGGGCGTCACCATGACGACCGCTCTCGCCTCGCTGCTCAGCGGCCGGCTGGTCCGCACCGACGTGGCGATGACCGGTGAGGTCTCGCTCACCGGCCGGGTGCTGCCCATCGGCGGCGTCAAGCAGAAGCTGCTCGCCGCGCACCGGGCCGGGGTCACGACGGTGATCATCCCGAAGCGCAACGAGGCCGACCTGGACGACGTCCCGGCCGAGGTCCTGGACAAGCTCGACGTCCACGCGGTGACGGATGTCCGTCAGGTGCTGGAGCTGGCGCTCGCGCCGGCGACGAACGGCGCCACCGCGGAGGTTCCGGTGGCGGCGTGACGGACGCCACCGGTTGAGGAAGGCCCGGACCCCGCGAGGGATCCGGGCCTTCCCATGTCTACCGGTGCTGTGGGTCGCGGGGGCACCGTTCGTCGCCGGCCGTCAGCCGTTGGCCAGTGCCACGACACGGTCCAGGGCGCCGTTGAACTTGTCGTGGTCGCCCACCGTCGGGCCGGACGACGTGTACTGCCACATCGTGTGGAAACCCCAGCCCGCCGGCAGCGTGCCCACGGTGGTGGCGTAGCGGGCGATCCACAGCGGGCTGGCGGAGGCGAAGCCGGCGTAGTTGCCGGTGCACTCCGTCCACCAGCTCGTCGCCGTGTAGATCACGGCGTCCCGCCCGGTGCGCGCCCTGTACTGGGTGAGGAAGCTGCTGATCCAACTGATCATGGCGCTCTGCGTCTTGCCGTAGCAGGAGGCGCCGTACGGGTTCCACTCGATGTCGAGCACACCGGGCAGCGTCCTGCCGTCCCTGGACCAGCCGCCGCCGTTGTCGACGAAGTAGTTGGCCTGTGCGGCACCGGTCGTGGTGTCGGGGGTCGCGAAGTGGTAGGCGCCGCGGATCATGCCGACGTTGTACGAGCCGTTGTACTGCTGGGCGAAGTAGGGGTTCGTGTAGTACGTCCCTTCCGTCGCCTTGGCGTACGCCCATTTGACCCCGCTGCCCCACAGGGTCGACCAGCCGACGTTGCCCTGGTGGCTGCTGACGTCCACGCCTTCGGTCTGGGTGGCGTCACCGGTGGCGGGGGTGCCGCCCCGGCCGTCGTGGGCGACGACGCCCATGCCCAGGTGGGCGGAGCCGCGGGCGGGGATGTCGGCGGCGGGGGCCGGCAGGGTGAGAAGGAGGGAGAAGGCGGCGAGCAGGATCCCGAGGGCGGAGAGACGCTTCGGGAGGTTCGGGCCTGGGGTGGTGCCGGATCTGTGTCCGTGCGCGGGCATGTCGTGCCTCCGAGGAGATCGGTGGTGCACGGTGGTGCTCGGTGGGGGGAACGCGGGCGGCACAGTCCACCTCTGAGAGGGCGGGTCCTCGTCGACTCGCCGGTGGCGTGGCCATGCCACTGATGTGCCTGGCACCGAAGCTACGCACGCGGAAGACGGCGTGGGAAGAGGGGCCGGACGCTGCCGTTGGTCTACGCCTGAGAAATACTGGCGGAGCTGCGGCGATGGCGATTTTTGGCAGTAACTTTCAGGATCCGGAAACCGAGGCAGGGGTGCTGACGTGCACGAGAACGGAAACGGCGACGGACATCGCGCCGAACCCACAGCGTCCCGAAGTGGTGTGGACCAGGAATTCCCGGCGCTGGAACGCGAGTTGACCGTGTTCCTGCGGCGCGCCCGAGCTTCCTCCGGTGAGATGGCCCGCGAGGTCCATCCCGACCTGGAGTCGTCCGCGTACGGGCTCCTCGTCCGCCTGGAGGAGTGCGGCCGCCAGCGTGCCACGGAGCTGGCCGCCTACATCGGCATCGGCAAGGCCACCATGTCCCGGCAGCTCCGCGCCCTGGAGGACCTCGGCCTCGTCGCCCGCGAACCCGACCCCGCCGACGGCCGGGCCTGGCTCGTCCACCTCACTGAGGTCGGCCGCTCCCGCTTCAGCACGGTCCGCGAGGCACGGCGGGCCCGGTACGTGCGACAGCTCAAGGGCTGGGACCCACGCGAGGTCGCGGAACTGGCCCGGCTGCTGCACCAGCTGAACACGGGCCTGGAGAAGTAGGACAAGTAGCGGGACGGGGCCCGGCAAGCGATCAGTCGGGCGGCGCCCCTCCGGTGGCGTGGTCGTGGCTCACCACTCCACGAACACCGCCGTCGCGTCGTCGTGGGTCTTGCTGCGCCCCAGCCGCACCCGCTGCTCCGCGTCCGCCGTCTCCAGCGCCCGTACGCGGTCCACCACGGCCTGGGCCCCTTCCTTCCGTACGAGGGCGAACAGGTCCGCCCAGTCGCCCTCCCCGAACGTCTCCACCCACCGGGTGGCGCCGTCCGTCAGGGCGGCCAGCGCGCGGACGGCGGACCGGGGCGCCGAGCCCGTCACCGCGCGCGTCGCCACCCAGGGATCCGCGGCGGCGGTGAAGAAGCCGCCCTCCTTGTTGCGCAGGGTCGCGTCGGTGCGGGCGGCCGAGGTGAGGGTCGCGAGGGGGACGCGGGAGAGCCGGTCGTCGAGGAGCGGCAGGACCGAGCCGTCGGGGGACTCCAGCAGCAGCGCGGAATCCGACAGGACCAGGTACTCGACCTCGGTGGCGGACCAGCGTACGAGGACGACGGTTGCCTGCGGAGTACGTGGGTGAGAAAGGTCACAGGTTCCCGCGTGGGCCCCGGCCGTACGCGAAATCGCGCGGGCGAGGATCTCCGGCAGCGTCAGATCCCGGCGGGTAAGGGACAGTTCGGTCAGTGCTCCGCCGAGATGGGCGGAGAACCATGAGACGGAGTGCACGCAGCCGTCACCGCCCGCGGGCGGTGTCACACCGTCGAGTAAGACCAGCGCGCCCCCCTGTCCTGAGGCGGGAAGTCCGACCGATGCGAAGTCCTCATTGGGGTGGGCCGGGTCGCCGGGCTCCGAGACGAGTTCAGTGCGCATAAAGCCAGTCTGCACGAGCCCTTCACAAGGCCCACAAGAGGCTTCCATCGGTCGCCGAACGGGTGCGGACCAGCAGCTCAGACGCCGGTTTTGGGTTGGAATGATCGACTCCGGCGAAGCGTGGCGGCGAATACTGCCAAAGCCCGTCGCTCACGTCCAACCGGCCCGCCGCGCAGGCCCGTCGCACGCGCCGGAGGAACTTGCCCGCCAACTCCCGTCCGATGTTCACTCCTTCGGGTGGCGGGCCGGATGATGCGGGACCACTGTCCACCGGCACTGGGAGGGTCGGGAGCCGGTGGGGTGTCCGCTGCCTGAGTGGAAGTCGAAGGCTTCGGGAAGGGCGTACGCCCCAGTTGACCTACCGTCACCCGGGCCCATGGATAACACGAGTCAGGAATGCGAGCACCGGTGCAGAAGACGCGGCCGAGGCGCACAGGCAAGCAGACGTCCTCCACGGAGGGCGCCGGTGGCGCCGCCGCCGACTCGGCGGGGAGGGGCAGGACAGCCCATGTGCGCAACCGGCTGATCGTCGCCGTGGCGGTCGTCGCGGCCGCCATCGCCGGTGCCGGGGCACCCACCATCCTGACCGCCTCGGGTCAGTTGAACGACTCCCAGAACCTGGTGACGCTCGCGCAGCGCACCCAGCAGGCGCTGACCCTCGCGCACTCGCTGGCCGACGAGCGCGACGAGGTCACCTCGTACATCGCCGCCGGCCGGCCGAAGGACAAGGCGCCCTCGGAGCAGCGCGGGGCCCGGGTCGACCGGCAGGTCGAGGAGTTGCGCGCGGACGAGGACGCGCCCGCGTCCCTCCTCACCGACCTCGACGCCATCGCCTCGCTGCGCAGGGCGGCGCTCACCGGCGCGAGCACCGCGCTGGAGGCGCACCAGTCGTACTCCGGCGCCATCACCGAACTGCACGCCCTCGCCGAGGACCTGGCCGAGCTGATGCCGCCCCGCGCGGGCTCCGGCGCGCACTCCCTCGCCGAGCTGGACTCCGCCGTACAGCAGTCCGCCGCCGCCCGTGGACTGCTCCTCGCGGCCCTCAGCGTCCCGCGCAGCACCCAGACCACCACCGACCCGTACACGGGCCTCACGACCACCACCAGCGTCTCCTCGGACGCCGACAGCAGGCAGCGTGACGCGCTCAGCGCCGCCGCCCAGCAGGCCCGCGTGCGCTCGGACGCGGCCCTCGCCGGGTTCCGCGAGAACGCGCCCAAGGCCGACAAGACCTCCTACGACTCCACGGTCACCGGGCCCGACGTCACCAACGCCGACAAGTATCTCTCGGGGCTCACCGACCAGCCGACGATCTCCGGCGCCGAACTGGACACCAGCCCCAAGAAGCTGGACACGGCGCTGTCCGCCCGCGTCGAGCTGATGCGCGGCGCCGAAGCGTCCCTCAACAGCCGCCGCATCAAGGACCTCGAAGCAATGCGGGACGACGACGTCACCGCGCTGGAGATCCGGATCGCGGTGATCGGCACCCTGCTGCTCGTCGCCGTCGGCGTCTCGATGGGCATGGCCCGCAGCCTGACCCGTCCGCTGGCCGTCCTGCGGCTCGGCTCGGCCCGCCTCGCCGCCGAACCGGGGACGCAGGAGCCGGTCAAGTTCACCGGCCGCAACGACGAGTTCGCCCAGGTCGTCCGCTCCGTCAACGCCCTGCACGCGCACGCCGCCGCGGTCCTTGAGCGCACCGCCACCCTCGAAGGCGACCGCAAGCACCTCATCGGCCAGCGCCAGCTGATGGCCGACGAACGCGACAAGCTCCGCACCGAACTCGCGGCGGCGGCAACCCACTTGGAGCAGGTGCGCGGCAGCATCCACGGCACCTTCGTGAACCTGGCGCTGCGCACCCTGGGCCTGGTCGAGCGCCAACTCGGCGTCATCGAGGGCCTGGAGGAGCGCGAGCAGGACCCCGACCGGCTCGCCACGCTCTTCAAGCTCGACCACTTCGCGACGGTCATGCGGCGCCACAGCGAGAACCTGCTCGTCCTCGCGGGCGCCGAGCACGGCCAGCAGCACGCGGGTCCCGTCCCGCTCGTCGACGTCGTACGCGCCGCCGTCAGCGAGATCGAGCGCTACGAGCGGGTCCGCATCGCCACGCTGCCGCCGCACGCGCACCTCGCCGGGTTCGCCGCGGACGACATCTCGCACCTCGTGGCCGAACTCCTGGAGAACGCCGCGTCGTTCTCGCCGCCCGACATGGCCGTCGAGGTCTCCGGCTGGCTCCTGGAGAACGGCGAGGTGATGCTCTCCGTGCAGGACGAGGGCATCGGCATGACCGCCGAGCGCATGACCCAGCTCAACTCCCGCCTCGCGGAGTTCGACCCCGAGGACGCCTACGACCAGGAAAGCGGAGAGGGCCTCGGCCTCGGCCTGTACGTGGTGGCCCGGCTCGCCCACCGGCACGGCGTGCGGGTGCGGCTGCGCGAGCAGAAGCAGGGCGGCACCGCGGTCGTCGCCGTCCTGCCCAAGGCGCTGCTGGCCGCCGCCCCCTCCACGGCGGCCCCCTCCGCCGCGCCGGTCACCGGCGGCGCCCCGTCCGTCACCCTGCCCGGCGCGGACGCCGAGGCCAACTCCAACGTCATCTACGGCCGTTCGGCGCTCACGGCGCCAACGCCTGCCGCCGCCGAGGACCCGCTGACCGCGGCACCCGACGAGGACCCCCTCATCGCGGCGGCGGAGCGGACGGCACGGGAGGCCGGGGAGCCCGAGCCGGTCACCGAGCCGCTGTTCGGCCAGCCGGTCGCCGAGCCGACGTCCGGGCAGCCGGTCGCCGAGTCGACGTCCGGGCAGTCCGTGGACGGGCCGAGTCCCGGGCCGACGGCCGAACCGAGGCCCGAGCCGACCTTCCAGCGGAAGCCCGAGCCGACGCACGAGCAGTCCGTGGACGGGCCGACGCCCGAGCAGTCCGTGGACGGGCCGAGGTCCGGGCAGCCCGTGGACGGGCCGACGGCCGAATCGAGGTCTGAGCCGACCTTCGAGCGGAAGCCCGAGCCGACGCACGAGCAGTCCGTGGACGGGCCGAGGTCCGGACAGTACGTGGACGGGCCGACGGCCGAATCGACGTCTGAGCCGACCTTCGACCGAAGGCCCGAGCCGACCTTCGAGCGCAAGCCCGAGCCGACGCCCGAGGCCACGCCCGAGACCACGATGGAGCTCCTGGCTCCGGTACCCGAACCCGAGGAAGAGCCGTGGACGGGTCGGCCCACCGGCACGGACGCGACGGCACCGGCGCCCCAGGCGCCGACGCCCTCCTCGGCACCGTCCGAGGCGCCGACGCCTTCTGTGCCCTCCGCCACCTGGACGGCGCCCTCCGCCCCCTGGACGTCCGGCCCCGCCTCCGAGACGGCGAGTGCCTTCGGATCCGGACCGCTCACCGGCCCGGAAAACGCCGAGGCCGCCGAGATCGCCGGGGTCGCCGAGGACCCGGAGACCGCCCCGCACCACCAGCCCATCCCCAACTTCCCCACCCAGGCGTCGCACGCCGCCGACCCCTACGCCATCGGCCCCGACAGCCACGAGCGGGTCGCGGACGCGGACGAGCGGGTCACCGACAAGGGCCTGCCCAAGCGGACGCCGAAGATCTCCGCGCCGGTGGCGACCCCACGGCCACGCGCGGGCGGTGTGGACGCCGACGCCCTGCGCCGCAGGCTCGGCGGCTTCCACCGGGGAGCGCAGGAGGGCCGCCGGGAGGTGGAGGCGGAGATCGCCGACCAGACCGCGGAGCTCAACACGCCCGCGCATGCCGCGCCACCGCACGCACAGGACGTAGAACCATCGGGGGGCACAGTCGAGGAGGCAAGCAGTTGACCGCGCCCAGTACCTTCGGCCTGAGCAGTGAAGCCCGTAACCTGCACTGGCTGCTGACGAACCTCGTCGAGGAGGTGCCCGGCCTGCTCTCGGTCGCGGTCGTCTCCTCCGACGGACTGCTGCTGCTCTCCTCCGACCCCGGGAGGAACGCGGCGGCCCGGGAGGCGAGGGAAGGGCGTCCCAGCGGCCCCAAGGGATCCGCCGCCGACCTGGCCACCATCGTCTCCGGCATCGGCAGCCTCACCATCGGCGCCGCCAAGCTGATGGACGGCGGCGCCGTGAAGCAGACGATGGTCGCGATGGACGAGGGCAGTCTCTTCGTCATGTCGATCAGCGACGGCTCGCTGCTGGGTGTGCACGGCTCCCCGGACTGCGACATGAGCGTGGTGGCGTACCACATGGCGCTCTTCGTGGGCCGTGCCGGACACGTGCTGACCCCCGAACTCCGCATCGAACTCCGCAAGTCCATCGAGACCGAGGACGGTCCCGATGACATGACAGGGACCGCGAGCGCGAACAAGCCGACGGGGAGCGCCCGATGAGCAGTAGCAGCACACCGAGACTCCCCGTCCGCGGCGGCGATCGCAAGCCCGCCCGCGTACGCCCCTACTCGCTCACCGGCGGCCGTACCCGCTTCGGGCACGTCCTGCTCGTGGAGACGTTCGTCGCGGCGCTCGAAGCACCGGAGGAACGGCGGGAGTTGACCAACGGCTCGCTGGAGACCCGGGTCATGCCCGAGATGCGGGCGATCGTCGAACTCTGCCGCCGGATGCGGACGGTGGCGGAGGTCGCCGCCCTTCTCAGGATGCCGCTCGGCGTGGTCCGGGTGCTCCTGAGCGACCTGGCGGACCAGGGAAAGATCCGTGTGTACGGAACCGGTCACGGCCCCGGACAGCCTGACCGCGCTCTGCTGGAAAGGGTGCTGAGTGGACTCCGTCGTCTCTGAGGGCGCGCCAAGAACCGCCTTCCCCAACGCAGTTGCCGCTCCTGAGCCGGTATCGCCGCGCCCCGACGCCGACGAGAACCTCCAGGCCTGGCAGACCGACCGCACCCGTGCCCCGATCGCGACGAAGATCGTGGTGGCGGGCGGCTTCGGCGTGGGCAAGACCACGCTCGTGACCGCGGTCTCCGAGATCACGCCCCTCCAGACGGAGGCGCTGATGACCCAGGCCAGCGAGGAGACCGACGACCTCAGCGCGACGCCCGAGAAACTGACCACGACCGTGGCCATGGACTTCGGCCGCATCACGCTCGACGACGACCTGGTCCTCTACCTCTTCGGCACACCGGGCCAGCAGCGGTTCTGGTTCATGTGGGACGACCTGGTGCGCGGGGCGATCGGCGCGGTCGTCCTCGCCGACACCCGCCGCCTCAAGGACTGCTTCCCGGCGCTCGACTACTTCGAAAGCTGCGGACTGCCGTACGTCGTCGCGGTGAACCACTTCGACGGCAGCGAGCGCTTCGAGCCCGACGACGTACGCGAGGCCCTCACGGTGCCGCCGCACATACCTGTCATGATCATGGATGCGCGCCGCCGGATCTCGGTCGTGGAGACCCTGCTGGCCCTGGTCGGCCACGCGCTCGCAGTCAGCCCCGAATAGGGAACGGCCCCGAACAGGGACGCCCACGTACGTAGGAGACACCCCCGCATGCGGAAGATACTCGTCGTCGGAGCCGGCCAGTCCGGACTCCAGCTCGCCCTCGGCCTCCAGTCGCAGGGGTACGAGGTCACCCTGATGTCGAACCGGACGGCGGACGAGATCCGCTCCGGCCGTGTCATGTCGACTCAGTGCATGTTCGACACGGCACTCCAGCACGAGCGCGATCTCCAGCTGAACTTCTGGGAGTCCCAGGCCCCGAAGATCGAGGGCCTCGGCGTGTCGGTCGCCGCCCCCGGCTCCTTCGACCCGGGCCCCTCGCAGCGCGCGATCGACTGGGTCGGCAAGCTCGACGGGTACGCGCAGTCGGTGGACCAGCGGGTGAAGATGGCCGGCTGGATGGAGACGTTCGCCCAGCGCGGCGGCCAGCTCGTCATCCACGGCGCCGCGGTCTCCGACCTCGACTACTTCGCCCGTACGTACGACCTGGTGCTGGTGTCCGCGGGCAAGGGCGAGCTGGTGTCCATGTTCGGCCGGGACGCCTCGCGTTCGCCGTACTCCGAGCCGCAGCGCGCGCTCGCGGTGGCGTACGTGCACGGGCTGGGCCCGCGCCCGGAGCACCCGGACTACGACGCGGTCCGCTGCAACCTGGTCCCCGGTGTCGGCGAGCTCTTCATCATGCCGACCTTCACCACCTCGGGCCGCGCCGACATTCTCTTCTGGGAGGGCATACCCGGCGGCCCGCTGGACGTCTTCCAGGGCGTGAAGGACCCGGCCGAACACCTCTCCCTGACGCTGGAACTCATGGAGCGGTTCACGCCGTGGGAGTACGCCAGGGCCACCAAGGTCGAACTGACCGACGCGCAGGGCACGTTGTCCGGCCGCTACGCCCCCACCGTCCGCAACCCCGTCGGCCGGCTGCCCGGTGGCGGACTGGTCCTCGGCGTCGCCGACGTGGTCGTGGCGAACGACCCGATCACCGGCCAGGGCTCCAACTCCGCCTCCAAGTGCGCCGCCGCGTACCTCGCCTCGATCGTCGAGCACGGGGAGAAGGAGTTCGACGAGACCTGGATGCGGGCGACGTTCGACCGCTACTGGGACACGGCCCAGCACGTGACGAAGTGGACGAACGCCATGCTGGGCGTCCCGCCGGAGCACGTCCTGAACCTCATCGGCGCCGCCGGCCAACTCCCCCCGGTCGCCGACCGGTTCGCCAACGGCTTCAACGACCCGGCGGACTTCGAGAACTTCTTCTTCGAGCCCGAGAAGACCGAGGCGTACCTGGCCTCGGTGATCGCCGGCTGACCGGTCGCCCCCGGCGCGGGTGGCCCACAAACCCCCCGCGCCCTAACGGGCCCCGTTGTAGCCGGTGTCCGCCCCCTTCAGCGACCCCTTCGGGAGCTTCGGCGGCGTGTACTGCTTCTTCGGCAGCGGCTTGCCCCGGGGATCGGGGCGCACCGCTCCCAGCACGGGATTGGCGGCGATGGGCGAGACCTTGATCTTCGTCCCCGGCCGGGGAGCCTGTACGACCATGCCGTCACCCACGTAGAGGGCGACGTGGGTGGCCTCGGGGAAGTAGATCACCAGATCGCCCGGCCGCAACTTGCTCAGGGGGATGCGGTGCAGCTGGGCCCACTGCTCCTGACTGGTGCGGGGGATGGGCCGCCCGGCGTGCTGCCAGGCCTGTGAGGTGAGCCCCGAGCAGTCGTAGGACTTCGGCCCCTCCGCTCCCCACTTGTACGGCTTCCCGATCTGCTCGACGGCGTAGCGCAGCGCGTCCTCGCCCGCCCGGGAGGGCCGCCGGGCGGTACTGCTGAGTGCCCCGGAGGCCATGAACCGCTTCTGCGCCGCCGCCTCGCCCGACTTCTCGAACTCGGCCAGCTCGGCGAGCTGCCCCACGGTCAGCGAGGCGAGCAGCTCCTCGACCTTGTCCAGCCGCCCGCTCACCTCGTCACGGGCCGTCTTCTGCCGCCCGGCGAGGGTGAGTTGCCCGTCCAGCGCCTTCCGTGCCGCGCGGGTCAGCCCGTCGATCCGCTTCTCGTTCACCACCACCCGCTCGACGGTCTCGGCCCGGTCCAGGGAGAGCTGCCTGAGCACATGCCCCTGGTCGAGCGCGTGCTGCGGATCGCGGGCCAGGAGCAGCCGTACGTACGAGGAGATCTCGGTCCTGCCCTGGTACTGCTGCCGGGCGAGCCGGCCGGCGGCGCCACGGCTGTCGTGCAGCGTCAGCCGGGCCTTCGCGAGGTCCCTGTCGAGCCGGACGACCTCGGCCCGCTGCCTGCGCAGTTTCTCCTCGGTCCCGTTGTACGTCTCTGTGGCCCGCTCGGCGTCCCGGTAAAGCCGCTGAAGGTCCGTCAGCAGCTCGGCGACGGACCGCGAACCGGTCTCGGGTGGCTCGGGGGCGGCCGAGGAGTCCGGAGAGAGCCCCAGCAGCGCCCCCATGGTCACCGACGCCACGACCGCGGTAGAACCCAACCGCGCAAACCTTCCTGACACGCCATCACCTCCGTTGCGGGGGTGGTCCGTCCACCTCTCACCGGCAGGATCGGGCGGATGCCTCCGGAGCGCGCGCCGGGTGGTCGGATCGGCCGAAGAAGGTCACTCGTCGGCGTTGGCGCCCGGCGTGGCGTCGGGTTCGCGGGCGGATTTCGACCATGGCCACTTGAGCCCGCGCCCGGGGGCTCCCTCGGGGTCGTACTCGTAGCGCCATCCCTGGTGCAGCCCGAGCCGCTTGCTCTGCCCCGCCTGGACCCGCCGGTAGACGAGCACGGTGGGCGGTCCGCCGTCCGGGTCCGGCACCGGAACGCGGTAGACCTTGGGGGGATGCCCGGTGGCTCCGAGCAGTACGGGCAGTACCCGCCCGTCCAGCGGACCGCCGACAAAGGGAGTGTCTTCGCTCTTCACCGCACCAGTGTCACAAAGACCACCGTCAGAGCAGGTGCGCGGCGTCACCGATCACCGGGAGCACCCGCCGTACCAGCGATCCGACGAGGCCGTCCCGCGACTCCGCGCCCAGCGCGGCCCGCACCACACCGGCGGCCTGCGGATCCCGTCCCGCCGTGGCCATGAGCGCCACCACGAACTGCTCGACGAGCCAGTCCCGCAACTCGTCCAGCGGCGGTTCCTTCCCCTCGTCGAGCCAGATGAGGGAGGCGGCCTCCACGGCCGTGATCCACATCCGCACGGTCATCCGCAGCTTCGGCCCCGGGTCCCGCACGGCCAGATGATCGAGGATGTGCAGTGCGGCGGCCCGCCGTACCCCGTCCACGATGGCCGTGGTCCGGGAGGTCTCCACGACACTCCCGCCGTGCAGCAACGCGCTGAACCCGGCGTCGTGCTGGTCCACGAACGCGAGGTACCGGTCGAGGGCCCGGGACAGCCGCTGCGTCAGCGGCCCCTCGGGAGGCTCCGCGAAGCACTGCTCCAGCTCCTCGGCCGCCGACCGCAACGCGGCTTCGTACAACTGCTGCTTCCCGCCCGGGAAATACCGGTACACCAGTGGCCGCGACACCCCCGCCGCCTCCGCCACATCATCGAGCGACACCTCCTCGGGCGCCCGCTGGGCGAAGAGCGACAAGGCCGCCTCAAGCAACTGACTACGCCGCTCCTCGACACTGAGCCGACGGTAAGCAGGTGTGGGAGCCGCAGAGGTCATGCCGGGCAGCGTAACCGCCCCACCCCCGAACGCCCCCCAGCCGCCCACCACCCCCCCCGCACCCCGACGAAACCCGCCGCCCACCCGCCACCCCGCCCCCACGGGCCGCAGCCGTAACGCAGCGGCAGCCGCGGCCGTAACACAGCGACAGCGACAGCGGCAGCGGCAATCGCAACGCAGCGGCAGCCGTAATCGCGCCGCAAGCCATAGTCGCGCCGTAAGCCGTAATCGCGCCGCAAGCCATAGTCGCGCCGTAAGCCGAAATCGCATCGCCAGCCGGAATCGCAGCGGCAGCCGCCGTACTACGGAAGGGGCCGTGTCGGTACATCAAATGCCCGCATCCGGACGGATCCCCAACACCGCCCACCCTCCAGCCCACAGCAGATCCGTCCGGATGCGGGCGGATGTACCGGCGCGGCCCCGGGGGGGGGGGGGCGC